>NZ_JBEYUP010000009.1:0-242210 GCF_040643575.1 Streptomyces sp. NPDC047108 | reverse complement strand
GGCCTGGCCGTCACGTGACGGCCAGGCCCCGCGACTCACCGAAGCGCCGCCGTCCCTACGGCATCAGGTGGTAGTCGGGGAAGTTCCCCGGCGGGCGCTCGCCCTCCGGTCCCTGGGTCACGGCCCGGACGAGCAGTTCACCGCCGACGAACGCCCCGCGCCAGGACGCACCGAACCCGCCGAACAGCTCGTCCTTGTCGCCGCGCGAACGGGGCTTGCCCAAGCCGACCTTGAACGCCCGCACCTCGGAGGCGATCCGCTCGGCGGTCGTCTCGTTGTCGCAGGAGAGGGTGGCGACCAGCGCGCCGTTGCTGGCGTTCATCGCGGCCAGCAGCTCGGCCTCGGTGTCGACGAGCACGATGGTGTCGACGGGGCCGAACGGCTCGGCGTGGTGCAGCGGCGAACTGGACGGCGGGTTCAGCAGCGTGACGGGCGGGACGTAGGCCGAGGTGTCCTGGCCGGGCAGGAACAGGCCCTCGTCGAGGCTGCCGCGGTGGAGCGGTACGGCGCCCCGGTCGATCGCCTCCGCGACCTGGTCGTTGAGCTCCTTGGCCTTTGCCGCGTTGATGAGCGGGCCGAAGTCCAGCTCGGGCAGCGGGTCGCCGGGCGAGGCCACCGCGAGCGGGTGGCCGAGCCGCACGCGCCGCACGGCCGGGAGGTAGGCGGCCAGGAACTCGTCGAAGAGGGACCGCTGGACGATGAAGCGGGGGTAGGCGGTGCAGCGCTGCTTGCCGTAGTCGAAGAGCTTGGGGATGACGGCCGAGAGCTTGTCCCAGTCGCTGTACTCCCAGATGCCCCAGCAGTTCAGCCCCTCCTGCTCCAGGATGTGGCGCTTGCCGAGGTCGGCGACGTCGGAGGCGACGCGGCCGCCGGTGTCCCGGCCGCCGACGAAGGACACGCAGCCGATCTCCGGCGAGCGCACCAGGGCCTCGGACAGCTCTCCGCCACTGCCGCTGACCAGGGTGACGGGGACGCCCTCGCGGTGCATCAGCGCGCAGGCGAGGGTGAGGCAGGCGAGTCCGCCGTCGGTGGGGGTCTTGGCGATGACCGCGTCCCCGGCGAGAGCCTGGACGAGCATGGCGTGCACGAGCACGCTCATCGGGTAGTTCCAGCTCGCGATGTTGCTGACCGGGCCCTCCAGCGGGGCGCGGTCGCCGAGCATGTCCTCGATGCCGTCGACGTACCAGCGCACGCCGTCGATCGCCCGGTCCACGTCCGCCTGGGCGAGCCGCCAGGGCTTGCCGATCTCCCAGACGAGCAGCAGGGCCAGCAGCTCGCGGTGCTCGGTGAGCGCGTCGAGGGCGGCGGCGATACGGGCCTTGCGGTCGGCCAGCGGTACCTGCCGCCAGCCGCGGTGCTGGTCCAGTGCCGCGCGTACGGCCTCCCGGGCGGTTCCGGAGTCGAGCCGCGGCGGTCCCGCGATGGGGCTGCCGTCGACGGGGGTCGAGGCCGGCAGCGGGTGACCGTCGACCTGCCAGTTCCCGGCCCAGAGGTTGAGGACGCGGTCCTCGCGGAAGGCCTCGGGGGCGAGTGCGACGCAGCGTTGCCATGCGTCGGACCAGGCGGTTCCGGGCTTGAGGGTGAGGGTGGATGCCATCAGGTGTCTCCGCTCTCGTTGCACGGACGGGCGGGTCCTTGCGGCGGATGGGCGGCGCGCACCGCGCTACCTACCCGCCAGTAATTGTCTACCGGACGGTAGTGACCGGTCGGGGATCCGTGAACGGAGTCCACCTCAACTATGAGTGAGGTCACTCAGCGCCGCGATCCGGTCACGGACGAGCGCGGCCGCCTCCGACGGGTCCCGCCCACCGGGATCCGGCCGCCTCCAAGGCGTCCTTCTTCGCCTGCGCGGTACCGGAGGAACCCAGGACGATGGCTCCCAGGACGACGGCTCCCGCATGTCCCATGGGCCTCCCCTCGGGCGCGGTGAACCCGGCGATGCAGCCGACGACCGGCCTGGTGACGTGCTCGTCGGCGTGCGCGGCGGCACGTTCCTCCGCGTCCCCGCCGATCTCGCCGATCTCGCCGATGAGCACGACGAGTTCGGTGTCGGGGTCGGCCTCGAACGCGGCGAGACCGTCGATGCGGGTGGCGCCGATGACCGGGCCGCCGCCGATGCCGACGCAGAAGGAGAAGCCGATCTCCCACAGCCCGTCCATGAGTTGGCAGGTGAGCCTCCCGGACTTGGAGGCGAGGCCGATCCGCCCGGGGTCAGGCGCGATATCGGCCGGGACGAGGCCGGCGTCTGACCGGGCGGGGCTGATCAGGCCCGGGATGGCCACACCGGTCCGGGCCCGCCTCGCGGGCTCAGGACCCGGCCGCTTGCGCGGCGCGGGGCGAAGCCCGACCGCGTACGCGCCACGGCCCTTCGGGCCCGCCCGGCTCTGCGGGCCCGAACACAGCTGCCGTCAGCCGGAGTTGCGCGCGTGGTACGAGGTGCGCGTGTGCTCGGTGTGCTCGCGCATGATCCGTGTGGCCCGCTGCTCGTCCCGGTCCGCGATGGCGGCGATCAGGTCGCGGTGCTCGATCCAGGACTGCTTGCCGCGCTGCCGCGCGACCGGCGTGAAGTACCAGCGGACGCGGCGGCCGACCCGCGCGGCCAGCTCCGCCAGCACCGCGTTCGCCGCCAGCTCCATCACCGCGGCGTGGAAGGCCGCGGTGGTGTCGACGACGACGTCGATCTGATCCCGCTCCACCGCCTCCTCGCCCTGCGCGCACAGCTTCTCCAGCCGGGCGATGCCCTTGGAGGTGGCGTTCGCGGCCGCCAGGCGGGCGGCCTCCGCCTCCAGCAGGGTCCGGACGGTGAGGAGCTGGTCGGCCTCCTCCTCCGTGGGCTCGTGGACGAACGCGCCCTGCGCGGGCCGCAGATCGACCCACCCCTCGGTGTTCAGCCGCTGCAGCGCCTCGCGCACGGGCTGCCGCGAGACACCGAGGTGACCGGCCAGCTCGCTCTCCACGAGATGCTGGCCGGGCTGGAGCGAGCGGGTGGTGATCAGCTCCAGCAGCGCCTCGTAGACCCGCTCGCGGAGCGGACCGGGACGTTCGAGCCTGGGCACAGCTCCGTGCGGAAGTCCTGCGGACGGCATCGAGGTCCCCCTTGGGACTCGGCGGGGCCGAATTGGTTAATGTCTACAGTCTACCGAGTGAGGGCGGCCCGCACTCCGCCGCGCAGCCCATGTGTGCCGCACATGCCTCTCGCGCGGCTCTCTCGCGGACCTCTCCCGGGCGCCTCCCCGGTGCACCCGCCCCGTGCGCCCTCTCCCGTACGTGCGCCCGCCGCGGCGCCTCCGCGCCGCCCCCTGGCCGCCCCCTGGCCGCCGATCCCGGCATACCCCGCGCAAGTGCCCAACTGATATACCGGGCACGGGTATTCGACCATGGAGGGGGTTTTGCTCGTGAACCAGTCTGCCGGCGTCACGCCGCGGATCCGGCGCGCACAGGAGGAGGAACGGGATGCGGTCGGCCGTCTGCTGAGCGACGCGTTCATGGAGGACCCGGTCAGCCGGTGGGTCTTCCCGGACCCGGCCCACCGCCACACCGTCCAGCCCCGCTTCTTCGGCGTCTTCCTGGACGCCGCCCTGGAGCACGGCTGGGTCGACGTCACCGACGAGCTGACGGCGGCGGCGCTGTGGCTGCCCACGCCTGCCGGGTCCGGCGGGGAGGAGGACGGGGAGGACGAGATGGCCGCACGGTTCGAGGCGGCCGACCCGGGCAACGAGCGCACCGGCATCGTGGGACAGCTGACCTCGGAGGCCCACCCGGACGACCGGGCGCACCACTACCTCCCGCTGATCGCCGTGACGCCGTCCCGGCACGGCCAGGGCCTCGGCGGCGCGCTGCTGGCCCGGACGCTGGACCGCTGCGACCGCGAGGGCACGCCCGCGTATCTGGAGGCCAGCAACGCACGGAGCAAGGTGCTCTACGAACGCCTCGGCTTCACCGTCACCGACCGGACGGTCCAGCTTCCCGACGGCCCGCCGATGTGGCCGATGTGGTACGAGCCGGGCGCGCGCGAGGCCCGGCTCTGAACGCTCCCCGCAGCGCCTGCCCGGGACGCGGGGGACGCGGGGGACGCCGGAACCTCAGGTGCCGGCGCCTGAGCCTCAGGAGTCCTTCGCGCCCGGGCAGGGGTCGGTGTCCGGGTAGGGCACCGCGCCGGTGGTCTTCCACAGCGTCTTCGACAGCGCGTCGACCCAGGTGCCGTCCCTGTAGGAACGATTCAGCGCCTTGTTGAGGAACTCGCACATCTCGTCGTCGCCCTTGCGGTAGCCCACGCCGTACCGCTCGGTACTGAAGGGGTCGCCGACGACCTTCAGTTCATCGGGCTTCTCGGCCGCGTAGCCGAGCAGGAGCGCGCCGTCGGTGGTGACCGCGTCGACCGCCCCGTCGAGGAGCTGGTCCACGCAGGCGGTGTAGGTCTTGTCCGGGACGGGCTCGGCGCCGTACTCGTCCTCGACGCGCTGGATCGACGTCGTACCGGCGACCGAGCAGACCCGCTTGCCGTCCACGTCGCTCGGGCCCTTGATGTCGGAGTCGTCCTTGCGCACCAGGAGTTGCTGCCCGGTCTCGTAGTACGGCCCGGCCATGCCGACGGTCCTGCGGCGCTCCGGTGTGATCGAGTACGTGGCCAGGATCAGGTCGACGGTCCCGTTCTGCAGGTACTTCTCACGGTTCTCCGGGACCGCCTCGACCCAGCGGATCTTCCCGGGCGCTATGCCCATCTTCCCCGCGATGATCTTCGCCATCTCGATGTCGAAGCCCTCCGGCGCCTTGTCGCCGGGCTCCTTCATGCCCACACCGGGCTGGTCGATCTTGACCCCGATCGTCAGCCGGTCCTTCTCGTGCAGCTTCTCCATGGAGGAGCCGGGCTCGAACGTGGGGTTGGGGACGACCCAGACGTCGTCCTTGGCCTCCGGCTCCGAGTCCGCACAGCCGGTCGCGGCGAGGGCTACGGCGAGGCAGGCGGCGACGCCCGCAATGGTTCTCTGCCTGCGGAAGGCCATGTGCGCTCCAGATGTGGTGACGTCGGGCTCACGGACGGCCGAGGCGCGCGCGGCCACACCCTCGAACCCCGCCCCCAATCGCCGAGGCGTGCACTGTACGACACACGCCGGGACCGAGGGTACGCAATCGGCCTGCGGAGCACGTCACATATCTTGACCCCCCTTACAGGATATTGTAGACAATATTCTGTCCACCTCATGCTGTTCGAGCCCCCTCTCGGTCCCCTCAACCGATCGGAGCCCGGTCGTCGGTCCGCGCGGGGACTTCACCGCGCGGACCGCCGCCACCAACGACCCGTCCGAAGTCGGGCCGGTGGACTGCGTGTTCCCCGGGCTCAAGGCCAACTCCTGCCCGTCCTGCGGCCGCTGGCGCACCCGCTGCTCCACGACCGCACCGCCGAGATCGCCGCTCGCCGCGCAGAACGGCATCCCCTGGTGGTACTTCCACGGCCTGCCCGGCCCGCTGCGGGACCACCACATCGAGAGCGTCGACCCCGGCGGCTCGGTCAACGCGACGCTGCCGCCCCGCCGGGCCGTGTCGTCCACGCGGCCACCGAATTCGCCGCCGCCGTGTCGTACGGCATCTGCAAGGCGCCCGGTTCTCCATCGGGGAACCGGACATGACCGTCTCCCCGGGTTGTCTCGAATTCAGCGACGCCATGCGGGCCGGCGGCCTGAAGTGCCCCGTGGAGCCGGACCTGCGGAACGACATCTGGATCAAGCTGCTGGACAACATCTCGTTCAACCCCGTCAGCGCCCTCGCGCGCGCCACCATGGCCCAGATCTGCCGGCACCGCGAGACCCGGGCCCTGGTCGAGGCGATGATGCGCGAGACCCTGGCCGTCGCCGCAGCCGTCGGCTGCCGTCCGGACACTCTCCGACCCTCCACGTGCAGGACAATGAGATCGTGAAGGTCACCTCGCCGCACGACGACCCGGTGACCCACGGCAATCTCTGCATCAAGGGCCGCTTCGGCTACCAGCACGTACGCGGCGCCGACCGAAACGGGTGAGGATCATCATGGGACGGGTCACCGAGCGACGCCGCGTTCTGCGCATCCGCGACGCGTCCGTCACCACGCGCCCCGACACGCTCGTCGCCGAGGAGCCGCTGGAGATCCGGCTGAACGGCAAGCCGCTGGCGATCACCATGCGCACGCCGGGTGACGACTTCCCGCTGGCCGCCGGATTCCTCGTGAGCGAGGGCGTCATCGGCAGCGCGGAGGAGCTGGCGAACATCGTGTACTGCGCGGGCGCCACCTCCGTGGGGGCACCCCCAGCGGTGGCTGAGGGCGGGGCCAACACGTACAACGTGGTCGACGTCCAGCTCGCCCCCGGGGTGCCCGTCCCCGACATCACCCTGGAGCGGAACGTCTACACGACGTCGTCGTGCGGGCTGTGCGGCAAGGCCAGCCTGGATGCCGTTCGGACCTCGGCCCGCTGGCCGATCGCCGACGCTCCACCGGTCCGCGTCGAGCCCGCTCTGCTGTCCGCCCTCCCCGACCGGCTGCGGGCGGCTCAGCGGGTCTTCGACCGGACCGGGGGCCTGCACGCGGCGGGGCTGTTCTCGGCGGAGGGCGACCTGCTGGACCTGCGGGAGGACGTCGGCCGCCACAACGCCGTGGACAAGCTCGTCGGCCGGGCGTTGCAGTCCGGGTCGCTGCCGCTGTCCCGGTCGATCCTGCTCGTGTCGGGGCGGGCGTCGTTCGAACTGGCGCAGAAGGCGGTGATGGCGGGCATCCCGGTGCTCGCAGCCGTCTCGGCGCCGTCGTCGCTGGCCGTGGACCTCGCGGCCGAGACCGGGCTGACGCTGGTGGGTTTCCTGCGCGGCAGCTCCATGAACGTGTACGCGGGTGAGGAGCGCGTCACCCTGCGGACCGCGGCCGCCGGGCACTGAGGCGTGATCGTCTGCTGCACGGGGCGCGGCGGGCCGATCGGCGGGGAGCGCCCCCTGCGCCGACCGGCCCCCACCGCCCGCTCGTTGCGTCCCACTTGGCCGCCACGGCCGGCCGCCTTCCGTCAGCGCCGTCGACGCAGGGCCTTCCCTGCGTCCTCAGCCACGTACGCGGCGGTCAGCCGCCAAGTCTTCAGCTTGTCCCCCACCCTTGAAGCGACCTTTCGCCACTTGAACCACGGGGGCAGATCCCGGAACGGCACGAACGTCAGTGTGTCGTCGATGGCGTTCTCGGCGAGGCCACGATGACCCTCCGCACGCAACGCGGCGTACAGCTCCGGCGTCAACTCACCGTTCAGCCGCGCCGCAGTGCCAGCCGCGGTGAACGCGTACCCTCGCTGATCGCGGTCCGGCACCTGCATCGCCCTGACGATCCGCGGCGACACCTCGGCCGGCGTGCAGTTGAAGGCCAGCCCGATCACCGCCGTACCGATCTTGGGCTCACCCCGCTCGAAAGCGGCATCCCACTCGGCGGGGTCGTCGATCCGCAGAAGCCCCTCGCCGCTCTCCCAGTCCCATTCGGCGGCCACAGTTGCCCCCTTGCGTCAGCGCCGTCGGCGCAGGGCCTTCCAGGCGTCCTCGACCGCGTACTTGGCGGTCAGCCGCCAGGCCTCTACCTTGTCCACCACGGTTGTCCGCACCATCTGCCACTTGAACCACGGCGGCAGCTTCCGGAACGGCACGAAGGTCAAGGTGTCCCTGATGGCGTGTTCAGCGAAGCGGCCGCGGCCCTCGGCGCGCAGCGCGGCGTACAGCTCCGGGGTCAGTTCACCCATTGAGCCGGGCCGCAGCACCTGCCGCGGCGAAGGCGAACCCACGTTGATTGGGGTCCGGCAGCTGCATCGCCCTGACAATCCGGGGTGACGCTTCGTCCAGTGAGCAGTTGAAGGCCAACCCGATCACCGCCGTACCGATCTTGGGCTCACCCCGCTCGAAAGCGGCATCCCACTCGGCGGGGTCGTCGATCCGCAGAAGCCCCTCGCCGCTCTCCCAGTCCCATTCGGCGGCCATGTCCGACTCTCCCCGTGTCAGCGACGCCGGCGCAGCGCCTTCCAGGCGTCTTCGACCGTTTCCCCCGACCGCAGCCACCAGCTCTCCAACTTGTTGCGCACCCTCGTCACGACCTTCCGCCGCTTGAGCCATGACGGCAGCCGCCGGAACGGTACAAAGGCCAGCGTGTCATCGATGGCGTACTCGGCGAGGCCCTTGTGCCCCTCCACACGCAGCGCCTCATACAGCTCCGGCGTCAGCTCGCCGTTGACCCGCGCTGCGGTGCCGACGGCCGTGAACGCGTACGCTCGCTGCTCGGCGTCCGGCAACTGCATCGCCTTGGCGATCCGCGGTGAGGCCTCGGCCAGAGGGCAATTGAAGGCCAGGCCGATTGCTGCAGTACCAAGACTGCGTTCTTTGCGTTCGTAGGCCGTGTCCCACTCTGCGGGGTCGTCGATCCCCAGCAGGCCTTCGCCGCTCTCCCAGTCCCACCCGGATGCCATGGCCGACCTTTCTTCTCCGCCTGTCACCCATCGCACTTGGGCGGGAGCACTTTCTGCTTCTTGATGTTGTTGATCATGCCTGCACGTTTCAGCTTGTTGAGATCGCCCTCTGTGATGCCGTCCCCCGGGTAAGAGGACCGGACGTGGCCGTGGTAGATCTCCTTGACGATATTGCCATCCTTGTCGGTGATCGCCCGATGTCGGTCCAGGACAACGATCTCGTTGTTGACGTGATCCACTCCGAAACGCCGGAATTTATTCGGGTTATTCGGGTCGCCCAAGGGGATGGAACGGTCCAGCGCGGCTTGGCCATTAGCGGGAGCGCGGCTCACCTCACCCTTGGCCGACGAGCTACTGCCTGAACCGTGCTTGGTGTACTCCGAGTCGTCGTAGACGCGGACCGGCTCGTCGCCCTCAAGGCCGAGTGGGTCGGTCCAGCGCAAGGGGTTGTCGACGTACGCGTGGTGGTTCGGGGAGGGGGCCAGGCCGAGCGGGTCGGGCGAGAGGTAGCTCGCGGTGTCCGGGTCGTAGTAGCGGGACAGGTTGTAGTGCAGGCCGGTTTCCTGGTCGCGGTACTGCCCCGGGAAGGCCAACGGGCACAGGCCGCCGTCGTCACCGGCCAGGGGCCTTCCCCACAGGCTGGTGACGGATCGCCAGGCGATCGCGCCGTCCTGTCCGACGAGTTCGCTGGGGGTGCCGACCAGGTCGGAGACGATCGCGTAGAACTGCCTGCTGACCTCATCCGGGTCGGCGGTGCGCCACCGGCTGCGCATCTGAACCGCCGCGCGGTGGGTGCCCGGCTCCCAGTCCCAGGTGTCGGTCTCCACCACGTCCCCGCGGAGCGTCTGCTGCTCCGCGAGATCGGTGCCGTCCCAGCTGAAGAGGGTCTCGTCGGCGACCGAACCGTCCTCGTCCACACGGAACTTGGCAGTGCGCCGACCGAGTGCGTCGTAGCGGTACCGCCATACACCGCTGCTGGGCGTCGCCGCCTCGGTGAGCCGGTCCTCGGCATCCCAGGTGTACGTCCAGATCCGGCGGAGCCCGGACAACGTCCGCCGGATCACACAGGCCCTTGTCCAAGTCCGGCCAGTAAGCCGCGAGGGCATCGCCGGCCAAGTCGTAGGACTTCTTCAGCTTCCGCAGATTCTTCGGAACATCCTCGAACTCGGATGTGAATGCATCAGCGGACTTCCCCGCCCACTTCAGCAGCGCATCATCCCCGGCCATGCCCTTGATCTGACGCAGAGCATCCCCGACATCATCGGCGAAATCATGAAGACGCCGCGCCAGAGACTTCACCCGCTCCGGATCACCCGGAACCGGATCCTCCTCCAGATCCAGGACATGCCAATCCGTCGGCCGATTCCCCACCCGAGCAACCCCCGTTGCGCACCCACATCCAACAGCCCCATGCACACACGAACTTACAAGACCTGGCCATGAGGCGGAAAGATCGACCGGGGAAGCCCGCAGGTCCCTTTGTGCTGCTCATGGGGCACGACGTCGGCAGACGATCACCACATCGGAGACGGCTCCCCGTCCCGTCCCGGCGTGAGGGCCGATCGCGGGTGCCCGAACTGTTGACGCGGCCATGGGCACCGTCCGGCGTTTCCTCCTGGGACCCCGCCCCTGCACCACAGCGCCCGGCGTTCGCGCGACCCGGCGACGCCCCTCAGCGCAGCAGCACCGGCAGGGTCCGTATGCCGTTCGAGACGATCGAGGGCAGCCGTTCCAGCGTTCCCGGGTCCACCGCGAGCCGGATACCGGGGAAGCGCGCGAAGAGGCGGGAGAGCGCCGACTCGGCCTCCATCCGGGCCAGTCCCGCGCCCAGACAGAAGTGGGCCCCGAACCCGAACGACAGGTGGCGGGTGACGCCGCGGGCGATGTCGAAGCCCTCCGCGTCGGGGCCGTACTTGCGGGGGTCGCGGCCCGCGGCGGCGTACGACGCCAGGACCGGCTCGCCCCTGCGGACGAGCGTGCCCTCCACGTCCACGTCCTCCGTCGCGTAGCGCATCGGGAACTGCCCGACGGGGCTGTCCCAGCGCAGGGTCTCCTCGACGACCGCGCTCCACGGCATCCGTCCCGAGGTCACCAGCGCGAGCTGGGCAGGGTGGGTGAGGAGCGCGGCGGCGGCGTTGCAGATGAGGTTGAGCGTGGTGGCGTGCCCGGCGAGGAACATCAGCAGCAGGGTGCCGACGAGTTCTTCCTCGCTGAGCCGGTCGTCCTCCTCGCGGGCCGCGATCAGCGCCGATGTGAGGTCGTCGCCGGGGGCCTGCCGCTTGCTCTCGATGACTCCGGCGAGCGCGCCGTGGAGGGCGCGGACGTTCGCGACGGCCTCGTCGGGGGCGGTCTCGCTGCTGACGAGGATCTCGCACAGCCGGTGGAGCTCGTCCCTGCGGTCCTCGGGTACGCCCAGCAGCTCGGAGATGACGTTCATGGGGAGCGGGTACGCGTAGCGGGCCCGCAGGTCGACCGGGCGGCCGTCCGCGGCTGCCGCGGCCAGGGCGTCGAGCAGGTCCTCGGTGAGCTGCTCGACCCGCGGGCGCAGCGCGGCCACCCGGCGCGGGGTGAAGGCCTGCGTCACCAGGGCGCGCAGCCTCCGGTGCTCCTCGCCGTCGGCCGTGGTCATGCCTTTGTTGACGATGAAGGTCATCAGGGGCCAGTCGGCCGGCACGTCGCCGGCGGCGAGCGCGGCCCAGTGGGCGGGGGACTTGGCGAACCGCGGGTCGGACAGGACGGCCTGGAGGGCGTCGTGACGGACCATCGCCCACGCGGGGACGCGTCCGGGCAGTTCCACCGCGGCGGCGGCTCCGGCCTCGCGAAGCCGTGCGTTGTCGGCGTGCTGGTCGTGGCCGAGGGGGCAGGCGGGTGCGGAGCTGCGGTTCGCGGTGGACATGGGGTCCCTTCGTGGGTCGGAGCGGTTCGGGGAGCGACCGGCTTTTGGAGCGGTTCCGGGAAGCGGCCGGCTTCCGGAGCGGTTGCGGGGCGTGCGGGGCTACTGAGGGCGTGTGGTGCTGGGCCGTGCGGTGGTGCTGAGCGCCTTCGGGGGTGCCGAGGGCGCTTCCCTCCGGATCGAGCGCGGCGTTCCGTCAACTGAGCCAGTATGACGGCGAGTTGGTCGATTCCGGTCAGAGAGAACCGGCCCCGGCCCGTCACCTCGCCCTCCGCGCCGCACCGTGCGCGACCGCACCGGCCCGGGCGACGCTCCCCGCCCGTTCGGCCGGTTGGTGGCCTCCGGTTCAGGCCGTGGGGCGATTCCGCGGGAGGAACGGCGTACACGCGACCCGGCGGTGACAGGCATGGAGGGCGCGGCACGCCCCCGCCGTACGCATCCGCTGCGCGCGCGACACACCAACTCCCCCCGCAGGAGGGCGAGATGGCCCATGAGCCCGGCGGACGCGGACCCGTCCGGAGGCGGGACGGATCCGCCGCCGGCCGAGTGGTTCGGAGGCTTGTGGGAAGCATTCCCTGCACCTACCTTCGACGTCCGGACATCCCACGTCCCATGTCCGGACGTTCGGCTGAAGGGATGTGTCATGCCGTCAGTTCTCCCTGTCCGTGCACACACCAGCCCCCCTCGGCGCCGCCTCGCGGCCCTGCTCCTCGTCCCGGTGCTCCTCGCCCCCGTCCTCACCGCACGCGCCGCCGCCGCCGCGGAGCGGTCCCCGGCCGCCGCCCGTACCGGCATCGAGCAGCAGGTGCTCTTCACGGCCGACCAGGATCCCGGCTACGCCTGCTTCCGCATCCCCGCCGTCGTGAAGTCCCGGGCCGGCACGCTCCTGGCCTTCGCCGAGGGACGGGTGGACAACTGCGGCGACGCCGGGGACATCGACCTCGTCCTCAAACGCTCCACCGACGGCGGCCGCACCTGGGGGCCGCTCCAGGTGATCGACGAAGGCCGCGGTGACACCCACGGCAACCCCGCCCCGGTCGTGGACCGCAGGACCGGCCGGATCGTGCTGGCCACCACGTACAACAAGGGCCGTGACGACTCGCTGCCCTGCGACGTGCCGTGCGACCGGACACCGCATCTGCAATACAGCGACGACGACGGCGCGACCTGGTCGCCGCCGCGGGACCTCACCGACGCCATCCGCCGCCCCGACTGGAACTCCTGGTACGCCACCGGGCCCGTACACGGCATCCAGCTCGCCCGCGGGCGGCACGCCGGACGGCTGGTCCTCGGCGTCAACACCGAGAGCCACGACGGCACCCGGGTCACCGCCAACCACGCGGCCCTGGTGCACAGCGACGACGGCGGCCGGACCTGGCGCATCGGCGCGGTGGACACCCGGCCGACAGCGCCCGACGGGCTGTTCCGCCAGAAGCCGTCCGAGATGACCCTGGTGGAGCGGACCGACGGCTCGGTCCACGTCAACGGGCGCGAGCAGGACGGCACCGACCTCGGCCACCGCACGTACGCCGTCAGCCGGGACGGCGGGGACAGCTTCGCGGCTCCCTTCCGCGCCCTCCCCGGCCTCTACTCCCCCATGGTGCAGGCCTCCGTGCTGCGTATGCCCGGCGACCACGCGGGGCGCGGGCGGCTGCTGTTCTCGGCCCCGGCCGACCCCGACCGGCGCCGCACGATGACGGTCCGCTCCTCCTGGGACGACGGCCGCACCTGGGAAGGCGTGGACCGCGGCGCGGTCGTGACCACCGACTGGTCCGGCTACTCCGACATGGTCGCCCTCTCCGACCGCGAGGTGGGCCTGATGTACGAGGGCGGGGCCGTCGACGCGCGCGACGAGATCCGTTTCGCCCGGTTCACCGAGGACTGGCTCGGGCCGCGGCGCGCGCCGGACCCGACGACACCGGACCGGGCACCGTACGCCCAGGGCGCGGCGGTCATCGGCGGGGCGCCGCTGACGGACGGCCGCTTCGGACGGGCCCTGTCGTTCGACGGCCGGGACGACGCCGTCCGGCTGCCGTTCCGTGACGCCCTGCCGCTGGGCGACCGGGACTTCACCGCGAGCCTGTGGTTCCGCTACAGCGCGGCCTCCGGCGACCAGCCGTTCCTGTGGATGGGCGGGGTCGGGACCCGGAGCCCGCAGGTGTGGGTGCGCGGGGAGCCCGACCGCGGCCGGGTCACGGCCCTCATCACCGCGGTGAACGGGGCCGCGCCCGCCGCCACCGCCTCCGTACGGACCACCCGGCCGTACAACGACGGCCAGTGGCACCACCTGGCGCTGCGCCGCTCGGGCGGTCAGCTCCGGCTGGCGGTGGACGGAGCGGAGACGGCCGTGCCCGATGTGCCGGGCACGGTGAGCCGGGGCTCGACCTTCGGTGTGCACCTGGGCCAGAAGGCCGACAGCCGGGGCTGGTTGACCGGAGCGCTGGACGAGGTCCGGGTCTACGGCCGGGCCCTGTCCGACGAGGAGCTGGCGCGCGTACGCGAGTCCAACGGCCCGGTCGCGGGCGCCGCGGTCCTGTGGCTCCCGCTCGACCACCGGACGGGCGGCTCCTGACCCGCCTCCTGTCCCGTTCACTCCGGGGCCTCGGTCCTGCCCTGCACCGGGCAGGACCGAGGCCGTCCCGCCGGTCCCGCACCACCGCGTGCTGAGGCGCGCAGAGCCACCTGCGCAATCCGTTCCACGAAGGGCTCCGGACGGCGAACGGACGGCGCCCGCAGAAAAGGCCGGGCGCCCGAGGCAACCTCCGCGGGACCTTGACCGTCTTGAAATGTGGCGCCTTTCGGCGAACTCCTCAGCACCCCGAGCGGGACAAGAGCGGACGAAAGCGGAATCCGAAGTCCCTTGCCCGGAACGGCCGGAAAGAGCCGTTAGCTGTAATGCGCAGGTGACTACTGAGCGCGGATTCAGTGGAGATTTCCGGCCACGGACCTTACTCGTGAGTCAGGCGGAGCGCCCAATCTCCCTGCATGGACCGCAGATCACCTCCTGACCAGCCGTTTTGTACCGAATCCCGGGTGTGAAACAGGTCTCCCTTCCAGGGGATTCATCAGGTACGGTCACCGCGCTGTGCGGAGCACGCTGAGGAGCAGGTATTGCGCGAGTTCATGTCCCCTCCCGTGGTGACGGCCGACCGGACCGGAGGTCTGGCCGATGCCGTCTTCGATCGTGCCGCTGAGGACCCCGACCGGGTGACTCTCGGCCGTAAGGTCGACGACGTCTGGCAGGACGTGACGGCGGGCGAGTTCCGCGACGAGGTTCTCGCCATCGCCAAGGGCCTGCTCGCCCAGGGCGTCCGGTTCGGCGACCGCGTGGCCATCATGTGCCGCACGCGCTACGAGTGGACGCTCTTCGACTTCGCGCTGTGGACGGTCGGCGCCCAGTCCGTCCCGGTCTATCCGACTTCGTCCGCCGAGCAGGCCTTCTGGATGCTGCACGACGCGGGGGTCTCCTCCGTGCTGGTGGAGCAGGAGGACCACGCGATGACGATCGGCTCGGTGATCGACCGGCTGCCCCAGCTCCGCAGGCTGTGGCAGCTCGACGCCGACGCCGTGGACGAACTGAAGGCCGCCGGGGCCCACATCGACGACGAGACGGTCCACCGCCACCGGCTCGCCGTGACCCCGGACTCCACCGCCACGATCATCTACACCTCCGGCACGACCGGCCGCCCCAAGGGCTGCGTGATCACGCACGCGAACTTCATGTACGAGTGCGACACCCTCGTCGAGCGCTGGGAGCCGGTGTTCCACTCCAAGCCGGGCGACGAGGCGTCCACGCTCCTCTTCCTGCCGCTGGCCCACGTCTTCGGCCGCATGGTGCAGGTGACGGCGATACGCGGCGGGGTGAAGCTGGGCCACCAGCCGAACCTCAGCGCCACCGAGCTGCTGCCGGATCTCGCCGCCTTCAAGCCGACCTTCATCCTGGCCGTGCCGTACGTCTTCGAGAAGGTCTTCAACGCCGCGCGGCGCAAGGCCGAGGCCGAGGGCAAGGCCGGGCCGTTCGACAAGGCCGTCGACGTCGCGGTGCGGTACGCGGAGGCCCAGGAGAACCGGGACTTCGGCACCGGGCACGGCCCCAGCGCCGGGCTGCGGGTGCAGCACGGCCTCTTCGAGAAGCTCGTGTACAGCAAGGTGCGCGAGGCGATGGGCGGCCGGATCCGCACGGCGATGTCGGGCGGCTCCGCCATGGACCGCCGGCTCGGGCTGTTCTTCGCGGGCGCGGGCGTGACCGTCTACGAGGGCTACGGGCTCACCGAGTCGACCGCCGCCGCCACCGCCAACCCGCCCCGCCGGACCCGGTACGGCACCGTGGGCCAGCCCATCCCCGGCACCACCGTGCACATCGCGGACGACGGCGAGGTGTGGATCCACGGCGGGCAGGTCTTCGACGGGTATCTCAACGACCCGAAGGCGACCGAGGCCGTCCTGCGGGACGGCTGGCTGGCGACCGGCGACCTCGGCGCCCTCGACGAGGACGGCTACCTGACCATCACCGGGCGCAAGAAGGAGATCCTGGTGACCTCGGGCGGCAAGAGCGTCTCGCCCATCCCGCTGGAGGAGCGTGTCCGGGCCCATCCGCTGGTGGGCCAGTGCATCGTCGTCGGCAACGACCGCCCGTACATCGCCGCGCTCGTGACGCTCGACCCGGACTCCGTGGAGCACTGGCTGATGATGCGGGGCAAGCCCAAGCTGAAGCCCGCGGAGCTGGTACGGGACCCGGACCTGGAGACGGAGATCCGGCGCGCGGTCGTCGCGGCGAACACCCTCGTCTCCCAGGCCGAGTCGATCCGCACCTTCCGGATCCTGGCGGGGCAGTTCTCCGAGGAGCACGGGCTGCTGACGCCCTCGCTGAAGCTGAAGCGCCGGGCGATCGAGAAGGCGTACGAGTCCGAGGTCGAGGCGCTCTACCACGCCTGAGATCGCGGTTTCACGCCTGAGGACGCCGCGCACGACGCATGCCGCCGGGGGTGACGCCCCAGGCCGCCGTACGACGCCTTGAGGCCGGGGGCGACGCCTGACACCAGCGGCTCCGTCGGCGCCGCGCCTGCCCGCCGCCGACCGCTCGCGTACCCGTCACCCGGGCCGGTCCCCCGTCCTGCATCCCGCCCTCGGGCGCGCACCGTTGTGCCACGCTGGTGGGGGGGAGAGTGCCCGCCGTCGCGCGGGCGAGCCGGTGAGGTGGGACGCCGTGGTCATGGGCACGTGGCGGGCGCTGGGCGGTGCCGTCCTGAGGGTGCTGGTCGTCTGGGGGGCGAGCACCCTGACGATGCTCGCCCTCGCCGGGATCCTCCCGGACTTCCGGCTCCAGTCGGCGGACGGCGACAGCGCGACGCGGATCGCCGTCACCGCCGCCCTCGGCGCGGGTGCCTTCGGCCTGCTCAGCGCCCTGGTGTGGCCCGCGCTCGTCAGGGCCCTGCTGCTGGTGCCCGCCTTCGTCCTCGGGCTGCTGGTGTTCTTCCTCAACGGGACCGTGCTGCTGGCCGCGCTGCGGCTTGTCCCGGACGACCGGGGCGAGCTCACACCCGAGACGGCGGTGGTGGTAGCCGCGGTCATGTCGGCGGTCGCCTCGGCGACGAGCACGGCGCTCGCCGTGCGCGACGACGGCGCGTACCGGCGGCGGCTCCACCGGCTCGCCGACCGGCGCAGGCGCCGCGGCGTCGGCGGCCGCGGCCGGTCGACGGCGCCCGGCACGGTCTTCCTCCAGCTCGACGGGGTGGGGTTCGACGTCCTGGCCGACGCCGTCCGCGACCGGTCCCCGCACGGCCCGTCCGGGAAGCCCGTGCCGCCGGTCATGGAGACGGTCGCTTCCTGGTACGCGTCGGGCGGCCACCGGCTGACGCCCTGGCGCACCGACTGGTCGAGCCAGACGGGCGCCAGCCAGCTCGGCATCCTCCACGGTTCCAACGACGACGTGCCCGCCTTCCGCTGGTACGAGAAGGAGACCGGCGAGGTCATGGTCTGCAGCCGGCCGACGAGCGTCGCGGAGCTGCAGCGGCGGGCCGTGGCCCGCACCCGGGACGGCGGGCTGCTGACGGTCGACGGGGCCAGCCGCGGCAATCTGTTCAGCGGTGGGGCGGACCAGCTCGCGCTCGTGCTGTCGGTCGCGGCCCGGCGCGGTCGCCGGAACCGCTCCCGCTCGGGTTACTACGCGTACTTCTCCGACCCCGCCAACGCCACCCGCACCGCCCTCTCCTACGTCGCCGAGGTCTGCCGGGAGATCGGCCAGTCCGCGCGGGCGCGGGTGCGGCGCGAGGAACCGCGGGTCCGGCGGGGCGGCCTCTACCCGTTCATCCGGGCGTTCGCCACGGTCGTCGAACGGGACGTGGTCGTGGCGGCCGTCATCGGCGACATGCTGGCGGGCCGTACGGCGGTCTACGCGGACCTGGTCGGCTACGACGAGGTGGCCCACCACTCGGGCCCGCGCAGCCGCGACGCCGAGCAGGTCCTCGCCCGGCTCGACCGCAGCATCGCGCTGATCGCCAAGGTCGCCGAGCACGCGCCGCGCGAGTACCGGATCGTGCTCCTCTCCGACCACGGGCAGAGCCCTGGCCCCACCTTCGCCGGCACCTACGGCCTGGCCCTGCAGGACCTCGTACGCGCCGGGTGCGGGCTCGCCGTCCCGCGGCGTGCCGAGCGCTCCGCGAGCGGCGCGGAGGCGCGGGCGGCGGCGCGGGCGGCGCTGGGGCGGCGCGAGAAGGACAACGGGGAGCAGCGGCCGCGACGCGCCCGGGCGAGCGATCCGGTGGTCCTCGCGTCGGGCAACCTCGGGCTCGTCTCGTTCCCCCGCATCCTGGGCCGGGCGAGCCGCGAGGAGATCGACGCCCGCCACCCCGCGCTGCTGCGCACCCTGGCGGAGCACCCGGGCGTCGGGTTCCTCCTGGTGCGCAGCGAGGAGCACGGGCCCGTGGTGCTGGGCGCCGGCGGAGCCGAACTACGGCTCGAAACAGGCGAGTTGACGGTCGACGGCTGCGTCCCGGCGGAGAACCCGCTCGCCCGGTTCGGACCCGGCGCCGAGGACGCGGTGCGGCGGACCGCGGGCTTCCCGCACGCGGCCGACGTCATGGTCAACTCCGCGTACGACCCCAAGTCCGGTGAGGTGTACGCCTTCGAGGAGCAGATCGGCTCCCACGGCGGCCTCGGCGGCTGCCAGAACCGGGCGTTCCTGCTGTGGCCGGCCGAGCTGAGCCCCCCGGTGGCGGACGGCGAGGAGTTGTGCGGGGCCGAGGCGGTCCACGGCGTGCTGCGCCACTGGCTGCGTGAGGCCAGCGGCCCGGAGGTCCCGCTGACGGGCCCGCGGTCCGGCGACCCCGCGCTGGGTGAGGTTCCGTCAGTGCCCGTGCACGGCAGCGCAGTTGGCGATGGGCGGGAGCCGGGACGGGTGCCGGAGGCGCGGGGCCGTACGCCGTCCGGCGAGGAGGAGCCGGGCGCGGGCCCCGGCGCGCGAGGGGTGTCCCCGCTGCCGGGGTGACCGCCGGCCCCGCCACGCCACGAGCCGGCGAGCCGCCTGCCCCCGGCGCCCGGGTCAGCCGAGGTCGAAGACGTTCGGCAGCCCGATGCGATGGCGGAACGCGTCGTGGCGCTTGAGGTCCTCGAACTCCGGGGCGCGGTACAGCGGCTTCACCTCGCACCGCGGAGACGTCGAACCCGCCGCGTCCAGCAGGGCGTTGACCGCCTGGCGTCCTGAGGCGTTGGCGCCCTCCATCGTGGCCAGGTCGATGTCGACGGCCACGTAGTCGCCGGCCAGGAAGAGGTTCGGGATCTTCGTAACGGAGGCGGGGCGGTCGAACCACGTGCCGGTGGGGTGGATGAGGAGCTGTTCGTCGTTGCGCGGCTCGGATGTGCCGATGCCGTCGACGGCCGGGTCGAGGAACCAGGAGTGGAGGGTGCTGTCCCGCAGCACCGTACGGCCGGTGTCGTTGAGTGCCGCCTTGAGCTGGGCCCACACCTCGCGGGCGACCTCGTCGCGTGTGCACTGCTTGGCCGTCTTCCCGTAGAGGATGCCGGGCCGGTCCCATTCGGAGATGTCGACCGAGAAGCACTCGCGGACCCGGCCGTCGCCGTACTCCGCGGGGATGTCGCGGCCCTTCCAGTACTGGGCCTGGCCGACCGAGGTCAGCGCCCAGGGCGAGTCGAGGTGGTTGACGTGGCCGTGGACCACCGGGGTGGGCTCGGTGAGGTAGAACTGAAGGCCCGTCATCCAGTCGGTCTCCAGGGCGTCGGCGCGGCTCAGCGCGGGGTCCGCGGCCCGCAGCGCCGGGCCCCAGGTCTTCCGGGCGTGCTCGACGGGCATCGCGCAGACGTAGTGGTCGGCGGTGACGGTCCGCCGGGTGCCGTCCGGGTCCTGAAGCACGGCTCCGGTGACGCGCCCGTCCGCGTACGGGAGGTCGACGACCGCCGAGCCGACCTCGAAGCGGACGCCGAGACCGCGGAGATGCGTCACCCAGGGGTCGATCCAGGCTTCGTTGGTGGGGGCGTTGAGCACCCGGTCCGGCTCACCGTCGGCGCCGCGCCCCAGCATGTTGAAGACGAACGCCTCCAGGCAGTTGGCGACGGTCCTGGTACTGGCGACCTCGGCCTTGGTGGCGACGATGTTGCGGGTGATGCCGATGGCGAGGAGCCGCTGGTACTCGGGCGACATCCGCTCGGCCCGGATGAACTCCCACCAGGGCGTGCGCTCCCAGGCGTCGAGGCGGCGGCGTTCGCAGCTCGTGAGGAAGACGAGCACACGGTTCGCGAAGTACAGGGCCTCGTGAACGGGCAGCTTGCACGCGGTGATCAGCAGCCCCCGGATCATGCGGATCAGATCGTCGGGGGTCATCGGTCCCGGCGGGGTGCCGAGCGTGGCGAACGGCAGCCGGATGTCCTCGCGCCCCGTACGGGCGAACAACACCTCGGTGGAGGCGACCAGGTTGTCGTGGCAGCCGTTCGGATTGCCGGGGTACGGGATGCGCCGCAGCGTGTCGGGGAGGTTGAGGTAGAAGCCGGGGATGAAGCGGAAGCCGTGCTCGCCGGGCAGCGGCTTGCGGCCTCCGGTGGCGCTGTGCGGGACGTCCATGCTGCGGGCCTTGCCGCCCAGGGCCTTCTTCTCGTGGACGGTCACCGCGAAGCCGCGCTCGGCCAGCTCATGGGCTGCCGTGAGCCCGGCGACGCCTCCGCCGAGGACGGCGACGGTGGGTCCGGCCGCGCCGGCCCGGGGCCCGCTGCGTGCGGCTGCCTCGGCCCGGCCGGTGGAGACGGTGCCCCCGAGGGCCAGGGCGCCGCCCGCCGCTGCCGCGCCGGTGACGAACGTGCGTCTGGTACTGGGATGGCGTTCCATGGTCACGTTCCCCCTGCTACTCGCCGGTATGGTCGGGTACGGCGCAGGAGCCTATGAGCCGTCCCGGGCGGCGGGAAGCACACGCCCACGCCGGACGCACATTGACGCGAAACCGACCCTGTCCGGTGGCAGGCTGGGAGTACGCACCCGGCACCCCGAGCGGATCCGGTAGGCCCCGAAGGAAGGCTCAGACATGGCACCGAAAGCGCTGTCGCCCCAGGAGATCGAGGATGCGCTCGCCGAGCTCCCCGGCTGGGCGGCGAACGGCGACCGGATCGAGCGGACCTACACCTTCGAGGGGCACCTCGCGGCGGCGGCCATCGTGGGGCAGATCGCCCGCGTCCAGGAGGCCCTGAACCACCACGCCGATCTGACGCTCTCGTACAACAAGCTCACCGTCGCCTCCAGCACGCACAGCGCGGGCGGCAAGGTGACGGAGCTGGACCTCGAACTGGCCCACCGCATCGAGCAGATCGCCGCCGAGCACGGGGTGGGCTCCACCAAGGGCTGAGGGGCCGGGACGGGCCCCGGAGGGCGGCTGCTCCCCCGGGGCTCTCCGAGCGCCCCCCCCGAAGCCCCCTCCGGAAGTCCCTCGTCGAGAGGTCCCTGAGCGCCCTCCGGCAGGGGCCCGCCACGGGCCTGTTGCATCCCGTACCGCATTCCCGCCGATCCGCACCAATCCCCCGCCGCCCCGGCTCCGAATAGCGGCCGAGGGGCATGAGCCCGCGGCAAGGTGCGAGAGGGGAGCGGCATGACGGTGGGACGGCATCCGGCGGCCCTGATGGACGAGACGGTGGCCACGGCCGTCGACCCACGGCGCTGGCCCGACGTGGCGCAGGTGCCGGACTGTTCCCGCGCCCGGGCGCTTGCGGCCGAGAAGGCCGTCCGTGGCGCGGCGGCCCGGTTGCCGCTGCGGGTACGGCTCGGCGCCGGGGAGGTCATCGGGACGACGGGCCCGACGCTTCATGTGTACGACCCGGCCGCGTTCTTCCGCCGGATCGGGGCGTGCGGCCCCGTCGGCTTAGGCGAGTCGTTCATGGCGCGCGAGTGGGAAGCCGACGATCTGGTCGGCGTACTGGCCCAACTCGCAGTGCTCGATGGCGCGTTCACCGCGGAGGCGCCGGAGCCCCCGCGGCGGCACCGGCGGCTGCGGGGGAGGCCGGCCCCGGGTCCGGCGGAGAGTCCGGACACGCCGGTGGCCCGTCCGCGCGAGACAGCACACCGTACTGATCTGCCGAAGGAGTTGTTCGCCGGGTTCCTCGACCGGACGATGACGTACTCCTCGGCCGTCTTCCCGGGGTTCCCCGCCGACCACGCCACGCTGCCCGCGGCCCAGCAGTACAAGATCGACCGGCTGCTGGACCTGGCCGGCGTCGGACCCGGCACGCAGCTCCTGGAAATCGGCACCGGCTGGGGCGAGTTGGCGGTACGCGCCGCGGCGCGCGGTGCCCGTGTCCTGACCGTCACCGCGTCGCGGGAGGAACTCGAACCCGCCCGGTGGCGCATCGAGCAGGCCGGCATGGCGGAACGGGCCACCGTGATCCGCCGCGACTTCCGGCGGCTCCTGGGCACGTTCGACGCCATCGTCAGCGTGGAGATGGTCGAGGCGATCGGCGAGGCGTCCTGGCCGGAGTACTTCACGCTGCTGGACCGGATGCTGGCGCCCGGCGGCAGGATCGCGCTGCAGACCGTCACCATGCCGCACGACCGGCTCACCGCCTGCCGCTCGACGCCCTCCTGGGTCCGCAAGTACGCCCTCCCGGGCGGCGGGATCCCCTCGGTCGAGGCCATCGAGCAGGTCACCGGCGCGTACACCGGTCTGCGGATCGCCGCGCGCGAGGGGTTCGGCGCGCACTACGCCGAGACGCTGCGGCTGTGGCGGGAACGCTTCGTCGAGCGGACCTCCGGGGAGCTGGCGTCGATCGGGCTCGACGAGACCTTCCGGCGTCTGTGGACCTTTCATCTGGCCTGTGCGGAAGCCGGTTTCCGGTCGCAGCGGCTGGATGTGCAGCAGCTGCTGCTCGCACGGCCCGGGGACGAAGGCTGACTCCTCGCGTACCCGGAACGGAACACGGCCCCGGGGCAGGCCGCCCGGCCCCGCGGCGGGGCGTCGGTCCACGCGCGGGCGTCAGGCCAGGGGTGGCCGCAAGGCCCCGCGGCGGGGCGTCAGTCCCCCCGGCGTCAGGCGAGGCGCGGATGTCAGTCCACGCGCGGGCGGGTGAAGGCGTCGCCGGGTGCCGTGACAGCGGCGCCCGGCGCCACGACCGGCTCCGGGTAGTCGAGCCGCTCGCGGACCTCCCGCGGCAGACGCCACGGCCGGTGGACGGCGGCGCCCTCCACCACGGCCAGTTCGGGCACCCAGCGCCGTACGTAGGTGCCGTCCGGGTCGAAGCGCTCCGCCTGCACCAGCGGACACGGACCCGGGCCGCCGTCGTGTCCGGGCCCCTCAGGGCTGGGGCCGCTGCCCGCCACGGTCTGCCAGTTGAGCTGGTTCTCCGCCACGTCCCCGTCCACCAGCAGCCCGAGGAAGTGCCGTGCGCCCACCCGCCAGTCGGTGCGCAGGGTACCGGTCAGAAAGCCCGCCGCCAGCAGCCGCGCCCGGCCCGGTAGCCAGCCCTCGTACCTGAGCTGGCGCATCGCGGCGTCGACCGCGGGCCAGCCGGTACGGCCGTCCTGCCACGCCGCGGTCCGCTCCGGGTCCCCGTCACCGCCGGGTGACTCCGCGCGGCCCTGCCACGCCGCCCGCGGACGCGCGGCCAGGACCTGCTGGTGGAAGTCCCGCCGGGCGAGCTGCCGCAGATACGCGTCCGCGCCGGCGGCCGCCGACTTCCGTACGCGGTGGGCGAGTTCGACCGGCGACAGGGAGCCGAAGTGCAGATACGGGGAGAGGCGTGACGTGGCGTCGGCGGCCAGGTCGTCGATCCGGTCGGCGTAGGTGTCGACGGGCCCGGCCGTCCATGTCGTCATGCACCGCCGCCCCGCGGTCTCACCGCCCTGCGCGAGCCCCGGTGAGACTCCCAGCACGTCGCTGCGCGCGGGCAGGTCGTCCGAGCCGATGGGGCCGGGCACCCGGACGATGCGCGGGGCGCCCATCGGGTCCCGGGGCACCGCGCGCTCCCAGCGCTCGGCGTACGGCCCGAACGCCCAGAAGTGATCGGCGTCGTCGGGCCGCACGGCGTCCGGCGGGAGCGTGGTGTTCACCGCGTCATGGACCTGCAGCGCGCACCGCTCCTCGGCCAGCGCGGTGCGCAGCCGCTCCTGGCGGCGCTGGGCGTAGCCGGTCGCCCCGCGCGCGATGTGCACGCGGCGCGCACCGGACTCGTACACCACCCGGCTCACCTGCTCCACCACGTCGCCCGTACGCACCACGAGCCGGCCGCCGCGTCTGCGCAGCCCCGCGTCCAGGTCGGCCAGGCAGTCGGCGAGGAAGGCACGCCGGTTGGGTACGTCGAACCCGGCCTCCCGTACGCCCGCGTCGGCGACGAACAGCGGCACCACGGCGTCGGAGCCGCGCAGCGCGGAGCGCAGCACCGGGTTGTCGTGCAACCGGAGGTCGGAGGTGAACAGGGCGATCGACACGCGCATGGGTTGTGCTCCTACTACGTACTACGCGCGGGCGGAAGGTCCATCAGGGCCAGCGGCTCGGTGGTCGGTTGCTTCGATCCGCCCTCCGGTTCCAGGGTGATGCCCATCCCCGAGGCATCGCCGACGGAGCCGTGCATCAGCGTCGCGGCCGTGTCCTTCGACGCGTCCAGCAGACCTGCGGGGCGCATCGAGCCGTTGTCGTCGAACCATAGCTGGTAGACCTTTCCCGACGGCGGCTCGGGCATGTGCCCCATGAGGAACGCGGCCCGGTCCTCCTCCCGGGACACCACGACCGTGACGGTCCCTCCGCTCTTGAGCCGGCCGCTGCCCGCGGAGGCGTCCGGGGCGGCGAGCACCCGGGCCAGCTCCTCGTTCCTGCGCTCGGAACGCTTCGCGTCCTCCCGGGCCTCCTTCCGGACGTCGTGCGCGAGCTGCCGTGCCTCCTGCGCGTCCTGGCGGCTCGTCACGGCGACGGCTCCGCCGAGTACCGCGGCTGCCGCCAGGCAGGCGGCCAGCACATAGCGGAGGGCGGACCGCGGACGGCGCCGACCGTGGCCGCCGGACCAGGACTGCGCGGGCGACTGCGGATGCGACTGCGCCTGCTGCTGCCCGGGTATCCGCGGGGGCTCCTGGCGTACGGCGGCGGCGCCCGCCATCACCCGGTTCTTCATGCCGGGCGGCGGCACCAGCGACACGGCGAGACCCAACCGGGCGGCGGTGCCCGTCAGTTCACGTACCTCCTGGTCGCAGGAGGGGCACTCGGCCAGATGCCGCTCGAACGCGGCGCGCTCGCCCTCCGGCAGCGCGTCCATGGCGTAGGCACCCGTCAGCAGATGCAGGTCCGGGGCGTTCACGCGCTCACCCCCAGGCAGTCGCGCAGACGGATGAGGCCGTCGCGCAGGCGGGTCTTGACGGTGCCCAGAGGCAGGGACAGCAGCTCGGCGACCTCGCGGTAGGTCAGGCCGCGGTAGTAGGCGAGGGTGACCGACTGCCGTTGCAGCTCGGTGAGGGTACGGATGCAGCGGCGCACCTGTTCCCGCTCCAGCCGCGCCTCGACCTGCTCGGTCACGTCGTCGAAGGCGGGTGTCCGTTCCAGCAGCGCCGCCCGCTGCTCGCGGTCCGCCGCCGCCTGCGCCGCCCGTACCCGGTCCACCGCGCGGCGGTGGGCGAGGGTGAGCACCCACGCCATGGCACCGCCCCGGTCGGGCCGGTAGCGGGCCGCGGTGCGCCAGACCTCCACCATCACCTCCTGCGCGACCTCCTCGGACTGGGCCGGATCCCGCAGAACGCTGCGGACCAGGCCGAACACCGGGCCTGATACGGCGTCGTAGAGGTGGCTGAACGCCTCCTGATCGCCCCGGGCCACCATGCCGAGCAACTCCTGCAGGTCCGGCCCGGCGGGTCCGGGCCTGGGATGGCTGCGGAGATCAGCGGGCGCCATGTGTCCTCCCCTTACGGGGCGGCCGTCGCCGCCCGTACGTCCTGCCGGCAGGCCCGCTTCGACGGCAGGCTCCGCAGATCATTCGGAGCCGGAGCGTACGCGGATTGGCAGCGCACACCACAATCTTCACCGGATTCGTTCATCCGGGTGCTGTGGGTGGCGCTCGGGGATTCCGTCACGGCACGAGAGGGGACACGGGTATCGCACCGCCGACCGCGGTGCCCGGCGCCGCATCGATTGCCCGGCGGCCGGCGGACGGGCCACGGGAAGAGTGACGCGATGCCCACAGGAACGGTGAAGTTCTACGACGCCGACCGAGGTTTCGGCTACCTCGTTCCGGACGACGGGAGCCCCGATGTCGCCGTGGACGAGACCGCGCTCAACGTGATCGCGAACCTGACCAAGGATCAGCATGTGTCGTACGAGCTGACGAAGGACGCGGGGGGCGACCTGCGGGCGCTCAACGTCGTACCGCTGTAGCCACGGAGAGGCCGCGAGGGCGAGGTGCCGCCCGGCTCCCACCGGGCGGCACTCTGCGTCCCGCCGTCATGCGGCGGCGTGGGGTCGCCGGCGAGGGCTCAGTTCCAGTCGAAGGTGTCGGGGTCGGGCCCCAACCGCTTCCCGCTGTCCAGGCCCGCCACAGCGGCGACGTCGTCCGCGTCCAGCTCGAAGTCGAGCACGGCGATGTTCTCGCGGATCCGGTCCGGGGTGACCGACTTGGGAATCACGACGTTCCCGGTCTGCAGATGCCAGCGGAGGACGATCTGCGCGGGCGTACGGTCGTGCTTGCGCGCCAGCCCGGCGACGACCGGGTCCTCGAGGAGGTCCTTGCCCTGGCCCAGCGGGGACCAGGCCTCGGTCGCGATGTCGTGCTCGGCGTGGAAGGCGCGGGACTCGGCCTGCTGCAGATAGGGGTGCAGCTCGATCTGGTTGACCGCGGGGACGACCCCGGTCTCGTCGATGACCCGCCGCAGGTGCGGGGGCTTGAAGTTCGAGACGCCGATCGCCCGCGCCCTGCCGCTCTTGTTGATCTCGTCGAAGGCGCGAAGGATGTCGAGGTAGTCCTCGCGCACCGCACGCGGCCAGTGGACGAGATAGAGGTCCAGGTAGTCCAGACCGAGCCGGTCCAGGGAGGCGTCGAACTCCCGGAGGACGTTGTCCCGCGTCCACGTCTCGGACGCGCTGTTCCACAGCTTGGTGGTGACGAACAGCTCCTCGCGGGGGACGCCGGAGGCGGCGATGCCCCTCCCGGTGCCCTCCTCGTTCTCGTACACCCTGGCGGTGTCGATGCTGCGGTAGCCGGCCTCCAGCGCGATGCCCACCGCCCGCTCCGCCTCGGCGTCCGGCACCTGCCAGACGCCGAATCCGATCTGGGGCATGCGGACGCCGTTGTTCAGGGGGATCTCGGGGACCTTGCTCACGAGAGGCGATCCTTCTTTCGTCGGACAGTTGCTCCCCGCTTCAACGATCTTCGGCCGGGGCGCATTCCCGTCCGCGCGGATCCGTCCGGAACGGATTCCGCGGCGCGCCGGCGCACCCGCACGGCCAGGGCTTCCGTCCCGCCCCGGTGGCCCCGTGGCCCCGTGGCCCGTTCAGCGGGCGCGGAGTTCCGCGACGATCCGCGACGTGAGGGGCACCTCGACGCCGTACCGCTCCGCCGCCCGCAGCAGCGCGCCCCCGATGGCCTCCAGCTCCAGCGGCCGCCCGGCCTCGGCGTCACGCAGCATCGACGGCTTCGTCCCCGCGGGCATGCGGTCGAAGGCGGCCAGCACCTGCTCCGCCTCGACCGCCGACCCGCCCACCCGCGCCACGCCGGTGATCTCGTCGAGAACGGCGCGCAGTTCCGCACGCCGGTCGGTACGGAGGCCGCCGACCGGCGTCCCGTAGCGCGTGGCGAGCAGCGCGTGCGGGGCGAGCAGGGCGAACTTGTCCCAGAGCATGACCTCCTCGTCCTCCCGCACGGTCACCCTCATCCCGCTGTCCGCCAGCAGCTCCCCGGTCGCGGCGAGACGCTCCCCGGGCACGGTGGCGCCGGCCAGGTCCATCGCGGCGAACGGGCTGGTGTGCTCGATCCTCCCCGGCGCGACACGGGTGGACTCGACCATGATCGTGGCCGCGGCGACCTGCTCGGCCGGATAACGCTCGCGGAGCCGGGCGACGTGCTCGATGCCGTTGAGGAACGGAACGACCGTGCCGGAGCCGAGGACGTCCGGCGGTACCCGGTCGCAGGCCGCTTCGAGCGCGGTCTCCTTGACGGCGATCAGACAGGCGTCGACCGGCTCCGTCAGCTCGGTGCCCGCGGCGACCGGCACCGTGAAGTCGCCGTAGCGCGCGCTGGTCACGCTCAGCCCGTCGCGACTCAGCACCCCGGCCGTGTCCGCCCCGGCCAGACAGATGACGCGGTGTCCGGCGCGGGCCAGCAGGGCACCGACGAACCCGCCGACCCCACCGGGTCCGAGCACGGCCACGGTCTTGGGTGTCGCGTTCACGCAATCCTCCGGAAGTCGGCCGGTGCGGCAACTGGGCTGCGGCCGGGGCGAGTTGGCGTTCGGTCCCCCGGCCTGCGCGGCGGCACGGTCCGCGCCCCCGCGACCATCGTGCCAAAGAAGCCCGTCGCCGCTGCCGCCCGGGGAGGCGCGAGGAGGGTCCGGACGGCGGCCGTCGGGCGGAACGACGACATGGCTGTACGAGAAGGTCCGGCACGCCGGACGCGACCGCACCGGTCCGCCGGACAACTCCCCCGGCGGGCGGGCCGGTTCGGCGCGCGGAGGACCGAGCGTCACACGGACGGGGGTTATGGTCCGCCCGCGCCTCGTGCAGCCCTCGTTCCCGGCAGGCCGGAATCCGGGGTGCCGAGGCGTTCCCGGCGCACTCCGCCCGGGAAAGGGACGAGAGGCCGGGGATCACCGCCACCGCAGCGCTTACGCTCGACAGTGCGCGAGCCCGCCTCGACGCGCGGCCCGCGGCGGAGCCCGACGGCCGGAGCGGATCCCGGACGGGCGGCCGGACGGGCCGGGGCGTGAGCAGCGGGAGGTGGCGCATGCCGGTGGAGATCACCTGGTGGGGTCATGCCACCGCGACCGTCGTGGACTCCGGGGTGCGGGTGCTCACCGACCCGCTCTTCGTCCGGCGCCTGGCGCATCTCCGCCGCCGCAGGGGAGCGCTGCCGCCGCCCGAGGCCGCCGTCGCGGACGTCGCTCTCGTCTCCCATCTGCACGCCGACCACCTCCATCTGCCGTCCCTCGCGCGGCTCGCGCCCGGCACCCGGCTCGTCCTGCCCTACGGCGCCCAGCGCGCGGTGCCGCGCCTGCGGCAGCTGTGGGGCGCCGGGCTGCACCTGACCGAGGTGGTGCCGGGTGACGACGTCGCGGTCGGCGATGTGGTGATCCGCGCCGTGCCGGCCGCCCACGACGGGCGCAGACTGCCGTACGGGCCGCGCCGGTCCCCCGCGCTCGGCTACGTCGTGCACGGCGAGGCCCGGACGTACTTCGCCGGAGACACCGGTCTCTACGCGGAGATGGCCGAGGAGGTCGGGCCGTGCGACGTGGCGCTGCTCCCGGTCGGGGGCTGGGGCCCGTACCTCGGACCCGGCCACCTCGACGCCGCACGGGCAGCGCAGGCGCTCGCCCGGCTGACCCCGCACAGCGCCGTTCCGGTGCACTACGGCACGTACTGGCCGATCGGGATGGACCCGGTCAGGCCGCATGAATTCCACGCGCCGGGCGAGGAGTTCGTACGCCACGCGGGGCGGCTGGCGCCGGACGTCGTGGTGCACCGGCTGGCGCACGGCGAGAGCGTACGGCCGGGGGTGGCGCGGTGATCCTCGCGCTGTTCCCCGAGGCGGTGCGGGAGGCGGCACAGGGCGTGGTCGACGCGGTCCCGCCGGAGTCGACCCAGCAGGCCGTCGGCTACCCCACGCTGTTCGTGCTGGTAGCCCTCGGGTCGCTGGTCCCGGTGCTGCCGACCGGCGCCCTCGTCAGCACGGCGGCCGTGGTCGCCTTCCACCAGGGCTCGCCCCCGGCTCTGCTCGCGGTCTTCGCCGTGGCGGCGCTTGCGGCGTTCCTCGGCGACGTCGCCCTGTACTGGCTGGGGCTGCGCGGCGTGCGTTCGGAGAACGGCTCGCGTCTGCTGGACCGGCTGCGCGACCGCGCGGACCCCGGCCGGCTGGACGCGGCGCGGCGCAAGCTGGGCGAGCACGCCGTGCCGGTCCTGGTGGTCTCCCGGCTCCTGCCCGCGGGCCGTATCCCGGTGATGGTGGCGTGCCTGCTGGCCCGGATGCCGCTGCGGGGGTTCGCGCACGGGGACGCACCGGCCGCTCTGGCGTGGGCGGCGGCGTACGGGCTGATCGGGATCGCGGGCGGCTCGCTGTTCGCCGAACCGTGGGAGGGCGTGCTGGCGGCGGTGGCCCTGACCCTGCTGATCAGCGCGGTGCCGCGGGTGTGGCGGCGCCTGGCGTCGCATCGCCGGACCGGCGAGGGCTGACGGCGTCCGAGGTGGCCGCGCGAGCGGGCCGGTCCCAGGCGCCCAGGACGCGTCTCCAGGCGCCCAGGACGCGTCTTCAGGCGCCCAGGACGCGCGAGCCGCCGATCGGCAGGTCCCAGAGGTCCTCGCGCGACCGCCCCGCCGCCTCCCAGGCCGCGCGGACGCGCGTCAGCGGTTCGAGCGGCGCCTCGGCGGAGAGCAGGAACGTCCCCCAGTGCATGGGCGCCATGACGTGCGCGCCGAGGTCCCGGACCGCCAGGACGGCCTCCTCGGGGTCGGTGTGCACGGGGCGGAGGATCCAGCCGGGGTCGTACGCCCCGATGGGCATCAGGGCCAGGTCGATGCCGGGGATGCGGCGCCCGATCTCGCGGAACCAGTGGCCGTACCCGGTGTCGCCCGCGAAGTAGACGCGCCGCCCCCGCGCGTCGGTGAGCACCCAGCCGCCCCACAGGGACCGGCAGGTGTCGGTCAGGGTCCGCTTGCTCCAGTGGTGGGCGGGGACGAAGTCGAACCGCACGCCGCCCTCGTCGGACGGCAGTTCCACCGCCTCCCACCAGTCGAGTTCGGTGACGCGGATGAAGCGGCGGCGCCGGCACCACGCACCGAGCCCCGCCGGTACGAACAGATGGGTGTCGCGCGGGAGCCGTCGGAGCGTGGGCGCGTCCAGGTGGTCGTAGTGGTTGTGGCTGATGACGACCGCGTCGATCCGCGGCAGGTCCTCCCAGCGGACCCCGACGGGGGTGATGCGTGCCGGCGTGCCCAGGATGCGGCGGGACCACACGGGGTCGGTGAGGACGGTCAGGCCGCCGATGCGCAGCACCCAACTGGCGTGGCCCGCCCAGGTGACGGTGACGGTTTCCGGCCCCGCCTCGGGCAGCGGCGCCGGCTCGACGGGGATGCGCGGGATGTCGCGCCGCGCCTCCTCTCCGGCCGGCCGCATCCCGCCCTCCCGCGCCATGCGCACGAAATCCCGTACGCACGGCAGCGGTGCGGTCAGCCGTCCCGCGAACGACCTGGGCCAGACGCGGATCTCGCCGGGCGTACGCGGTGCGGGACGGGTGGTGGCGGAGCCCGCGCCGGGCCGGGAGCCCGCTCCGGACTCATGGGGCGTCCCGGTGTGTCCGGGGGTCCCGGCGAGGGGACGCTCGGTCCGTTCCGTCATCGCGGACCTCCGTTCAGTTCAGCGAGTGCTGATCCGAACAGCCTCAAGGCCTCCTCGACGTGCGGCAATTCGAGAGGGTCCGGGGCGGTGAGGGTGCGCAGGCGCTCGTCGTCGGTCCTGCCGAGGAGGGGCGCCGTCGAGAAGCGCACGCGCAGGCCGTCCGGTCCGTCCCCGAAGCGGTGGCCGCCCGGGACGGGGGCACCGACGCGGCGTGTGAGGTGGTCCTCCAGCTCGACGGAGTCGGTGATGCCGCGCTCGGTCAGGGCGGGGCGCAGCGGGTCCAGATCGGCGTAGAGGTGGGTACCCGCACGGGGCGGACGGGCCAGGACGCCGCCGGCCGTGACCGTGCGGTGCAAGGCCGGTGCGAGGACGGCCTGCAGGCGGACCGCGGCGGCTCTGCGGGCGGTGACGGGTTCGGGCTCGGCGAGCGCGTGGGTGACGGCGGCCGCGACGGGTCCGGCGAGGACGGCGCGCAGGCCGGACAGCGCGTCGAGCGTTGCGGCGTGCAGTTCGGCACCGCGCGGGGTGTGCGGGAACCGCGCGATCCCGGAGGGCCAGGCGGGCGGTACGAGGGCCGCGCCGAGGTCGGAGAGCACGACGACGTCGTCGGGCAGCATCTCCGCGGGGCTCAGCAACACCGCACCACCGCGGTCGTGCACGGTGTCCCGGTACGTCTCGTCGCTGACGATGAGCAGGTCCTCCTCGACCGCGGCCTCGCAGACCTCGTGCATCAGCTCGGGCGGCGCGATGGTCCCGGTCGGGTCGTCGGCCACGGACAGCAGGAGCACCCGCAGGTCGCCGCCCTCGCGGCGCACCCGCCGTACGGTCTCCAGCAGCGCGAACGGGTCGGGCACGCCGCCGCATTCGGCGGGGACGGGGGCGTGGTAGGCGTGCCGGTCGAGGATGCGGGTCTGCGGGACGTACCAGGCGGCGCAGGGGCGGGACAGCAGGATGTCCCCGCCCGTCGCGGCGAGCAGGGCGAGGAGCAGCGACTCGGCGCCGGGGGCGGCGGCGACGTGCACGGCGTCGGTCGGCAGCCCGCGCCGTGCCCAGTAGCCGCAGGCCGCTTCGCGCAGGGCGGGTCCGCCACCGACGGGCTCGGGGCCCTCCACGCTCGCCGCCCCGGCGAGCAGGGCGGCCAGTTCCGGCAGGACCGGCAGGCCGGGCTCGGACTCCGGCGGCCCGAACGGCGCCGGGCCGCGTGCCACGGGTGCGGTCCGCCGCTCCATCACCCACCTCCGCAGGGTCGGTCCGCGCCCGGTGCCCCCTCCACCGAAGGGCCCGGACCTCCACCCTCGCAGATCGCCGACGGGCGGCAACGTGACGGCGGGCAACGGGAGGAACCGCTTGGTGGCGCGTTCCGGCGGCCCGGCGGCGGCACGCCCACGGGGGCGGGTTCGCGCCGGTGTCGGTTCGCGCCGGTGCCGGTTCGCGCCGGTGCCAACTGGCGTCGGCGTCAGTTCGCGTCGGCCATGACCTGGTCGCAGAGCGAGGCGCAGGTACGGCTGATGAGCCGGGAGACGTGCATCTGGGAGATCCCGAGCTGTTCGGCTATGCAGCTCTGGGTCATGTCGCAGAAGAACCGCATGTAGAGGATCTGCCGTTCGCGCTCGGGCAGTTTGCTCAGCTTGGGCTTGAGGGCCTCACGGTCTATCACCAGGTCGTAGCCCGCGTCCTGGTCACCGAGGGTGTCCAGCAGGGCGTAGCCGTCCTCGGAGCCGGGCAGCTCGGCGTCGAGCGAGAGCGGGGTGTAGCTGTCCAGGGCCTCCAGGCCCACCCGGACCTCCTGCTCGGTGAGCCCGGTGTGCTCGGCGATCTCCTGGACGTCCGGTCCGCGTCCGTCGAGGGAGTGGGACAGCTCGCGGTGGGCGGTCCGTACGCGGTTGCGCAGCTCCTGGACGCGGCGGGGCACGTGCAGGCCCCACATGTGGTCGCGGAAGTGCCGCTTGACCTCGCCGACCACGGTCGGGACGGCGAAGCTCTCGAACGCCGTGCCGCGCGCCGGGTCGTAGCGGATCACGGCCTTCACCAGACCGAGGGCGGCGACCTGTTCAAGATCTTCCAGCGATTCACCGCGATTGCGGAACTGCCGGGCCAGACGCTCGGCCATGGGTATCCATGCCTGGACGACCTGCTGCCGCAGGGCCTCCTTCTCCGGGCCGTCGGGGAGGTCGGCGAGGACCTGGAACTCGGCGGTGGTGTCGGGGGCGTCGTCATGCGGGTGCTTCGCGGAGGGGCGCTTGGCCTGGGCCTTGCCCCGTGCTCGTACGGTCGTCATGAGAACAGCTCCCCTTACGCGGTTCTGTTCACCGCGGGAGCTGAGGAATGCGCCCGGGACGGGCCAGGGACACCCGGGCGGGCGCAGCTGCTCCCGCGGGCGTGCCTCCGGTCCGAAGCACGGTTTCGCTGCCCGGCCGATGGGCGTGAACCACGGTCGCGGGACTACCTCCAACGTAGCCACGAGAGGCGGCGGACGCATCCGGACGGGTGGAAATCCGCACTCCACCGGGCGACCGCCGGAGGCGGCCGGCGCGGTGGCGGCTCAGGGCGCCGGGGGCGGCCCCGGGCTCCGCGGTCCCGGGGCCGCGGCCATGGGCCCTGGGTCCACCGCCCGGGCCTAGGGCTCCAGGCTCCGGCCGGGCTCCGGGTGACCGCCCGGCACGGGCCCGGACCGCGCCGTGTTCAGGTCGGCCAGGTGCCCGTCAGGCGGCGCATCCCGCTGGCCTCGCCCCGCTTGACCCCCGCGCGCACGCCCGCGGTGATCGCCCCCTGCAGGGCCGCGGCGGGCAGCACCTCGCGCCACGTGCGGTCCTCGTCCGTGGGGGCCGGTGGCCGGTCCTGGCCGGGCAGCAGACGCCAGACCCGTTTGAAGATCGCGCCCGCGACCATCCCGCCGACGATGCCGGACACCATGGCCAGCACCTTGTAGAGCATCCTGCCCATGACTCACCACCTCCCGCCGGGGCCGGTGCCCCAGCCGTGGTGACGGCCGCCGCGCCCGCCGTGCCGTCCGCGCATCCCGCGCGTGGCCGCCACCGCCGCGAGCACCACCAGGCCGCCGACGACAGCGGTCGGTACGGGACGCTCCTGCCCGCTCCTGGCGGCCCGGGAGGCCGCGGACCAGAGGTGGTCCGGGGTCCGGTCGTGCACCGCGTGCCCCGCACGGGAGGTCCGGTCCTGCGCCGCGTGCGCCGCACCGGACGTACGGTCCCGCGCCGCGTGCGCCGCACCGGACGTACGGTCCTGTGCCGCATGACGGGCGCGGGAGGTCTTCTCCTGCACCTCGTGGGCGGCGTGCGAGGCACGGTCCTGCGCGGCGTGACGGGCATGGGACGAGCGGTCCTGCACCGTGTGCCGCGCCTGCGACGTGCGGTCCTGCATCGCGTGGCGGGCGTGCGAGGCGGTGTCCCTGGCGTGCTGGCCGGCCTCGGCCGCCCGGGCCTGGATGCGTTCCCTGACCTCCGCCGCCTTGTGCTGGGCCCTGCCCTTGACGTCGGCCTTGGCCGCGAGCTCCTCCACCGTGGCGCCCAGTCGTTCGCGGGCCTCGTTGACCTGTCCGCGCAGCTCCTCGGGGCTCTCGCTCATCGGTGTGCCCTCTCCTTGATGCGTTCGACATCGGCCTTGACCCCGCTGATGGCCTGCTCGGGTTTGAGCGGTGTGACCTTGCGGGTCTCCATCCGGCCGAACAGTGCGAGTCCGGCCGCGAGCAGCAGCAGACCGCCGGCCATGATCAGCGCGGCCGCCCAGACGGGGAGTTTCAGGGCGATGGCCGCGATGCCTCCGGCCACCAGCGCCTGCAGGGCGAGGAAGGCCATGAGGCCCGCCCCGCCGAAGAATCCCCCGCCCAGACCGGCGCGCTTGCCCTTGGCGACCATCTCTGCCTGGGCGAGTCGGAGTTCGCTGCGGACGAGGTCGGACAGCTGTTCCGATGCCTGCTTCACGAGTACGCCGACGGACTTTCCGTCCTGCGAGGGGCTCGTACGGTGTCCGTTCCCTTGGGCCTCCACCGGGGCCGCCGGGGGCGCCGAGGTCTTCCGGGCCTCGGATTCCGCGGGGCGGGTGGATCTCGTGCCCTGTGAGGTGGTGGATCTCGTGCCCTGAGAGGTGTCCGTCACGTGTCCTCGCCTCCTTCTTCAGGCGTGAACGACGGGGGAGTCGTGACCAGCCCTGCCGGAGGTTTCAGCAGCGCTTCCTCATAGCGGCCGAGTGCGCAGACCACGATGAGCATCACGATCGGCATGAGTAGGGCGAGCAACAACGCCATGGGCCCTGTCCCTTCCCTGAGCGCCCGCGCGCGCTGGTGGACAACGCCGCGGACTCAGGACCGAGTGACCCCGCTCACCATCACCAAACGTCCTAAATGCCCGAAACATACTCCGGGCCCGGGATCCCTGAAGTCCCGGGCCCGGAGTCCCTCTTCTCCCCAACTCACGGCCGCTCGGGCCGGATTCCGGGTTGCCCACCCGTCTGCCCCCAAACTCGCCCGGCGAACGTCCCCCGTCCCCGGATCGCCCACCCTCAGGCCCTCAGCCGCAGGTCCTGGCCCTGGCGCCGTCCCGGGTGCGGCCCGAGGCCACGTACCGGTCCGGGTGCCGCCGCAGATATTCGGCCTCCAGCTCCGCCATGCGCGAGGTGTGCCGGTCCAGGGCGTCCGGGGACCCGTACATCAGGGTCTCGTGGCGGGTGCGGTGGATCGTCTCGAGCTCCTTGATGAGCTGCGGTTCGTCGAGCGCGGCCGGGTCGACGCCGCCTCCCCGCCGTCCGAGGTCGGCCATGGGGCCACTCCCTTCCCTCACCTGCGCGGGCCGGGCGGCCACGCAGCGCAGCCGTGTTGCTGTCCGCACGACGGGTACCCGCGTCGCACGACCGAAGCAGATCCCGACGGATCGATACGACCGACGGTCCGCGGCCCCCGCGGACCGGTCGACCGATCAGGACGAGAGGACTCCATGGAGCGTGGGAGCAACCGGCTCAATGTGCACCGGGACGACGAGATGAAGCACGAGCTGCAGGGCCTGCTTCGCTCCGGTCACCCCACCCGGGCCGAGGAGTGGCACGACCCCGAACCCGCCGCGGACGACGACCCGGAGGTCACCTGGGGCCCGGTCCCGGCGCGCGGGTCGATCGGCGACGCGGAGACACTCCGCTTCGAGCTGGCGCGGCATCTGGCCCGCACGCCGTTCCCGGCGAAGCGACGGCAGCTCCTTCACACGCTGGAGGAGCGGCACGCGCCCGACCGGCTGGGGGAGATCGTGAGCGATCTTCCGCCGCAGGACACGTACAGGAACGTGCAGGAGGTCGTCGAGGCCCTCGGCCGGTCGACGTACGCCTAGCACGACGACCGCCGCGGCCGACGCGGCTGCCCCCCGCCGTCCTGCCCCGGGACGGCGGGGGAACGGGGGCGAGGGGGTGTGCCGTGCAGCCGCACGCGCCATGGGCAGGGCACGACCGGGTGGAACCCGGCCCGGCCCCGCTGATCGATCACCAGCCGTGAAATCCGGGCCGGCGGGGTACGCGTCACACAGGAGCCCCGGGACGGCCGCCGTCCGGTCGGCGGGACCGGGGCGCGACCGTATGAGGACGTCCGAGGAGGCACGCGCTGTTCGGGTACGCACAGACGAAGCGACGGGGCCGACGGTGGCCGGGCCGGGTGGACCGGGCCCTCTTCCACCACGTCGCCTCCCGCCACTGGCCGGGCGCCGAGGGCGTACTCCCCCGGCTGACCCGGAGCGCCGACCACGGCCGCCTCTGGTTCGGCATCGCGGGCGCGATGTGGGCGCTGGGGCATCCGCGCTCCCGCCGCGCCGCCGCGCGCGGGATCGCGTCGCTCGCGCTGGCCTCGGCGACCGTCAACACCGTGGTGAAGGGCTCGTTCGGCCGCGAACGGCCGGTCCTGCACGCCGTACCGCTGGTACGGCGGCTCGCCCAGCAGCCGATCACCACCTCCTTCCCCTCGGGTCACTCGGCCTCCGCCGCCGCCTTCGCGGTCGGCGCGGCGCTGGAGTCTCGACGGTGGGGCGCCGTGCTGGCGCCCGTCGCCGCCTCGGTGGCGTTCTCCCGGATCTACACGGGCGTGCACTACCCCAGCGACGTGGTGGCCGGTGCGGCACTGGGCGCGGGCGCGGCGCTCGCCGTGCGCGGGCTGGTCCCGACGCGCCGTCAACTTCCGCCGCCTGCCCGGCCGCGGGCCGACGCGCCCGCGCTGACCGGCGGCGACGGGCTGACCGTGGTCGTCAACCCCGGTTCGGGTCAGGGCCCACCGGCCGCACTGGCCGACCGCGTACGGCAGTTGAGGGCTGCCCTGCCCAAGGCCGAGGTGGTCTTCCACGAGCCGGACGCGGGCCCGCTCGGCGGGACCCTGGAGGAGGCGGCCGCCGATGTGGCGAGCCGCGGCGGGGCGCTCGGCGTGTGCGGCGGCGACGGGACGGTGAACGCGGCGGCCGGCGTCGCGATGCGGTACGGCGTGCCGCTGGCCGTCCTGCCGAACGGCACGTTCAACCACTTCGCCGGTGATCTCGGGGTGGAGAGCTGCGAGGACACCTTCGGCGCGGTGGTGACGGGCAGCGCGGTACGGGTGGACGTCGGCCGGATGACCCCGGAGCCGACGACTCCGGACGGGCCTCCGGCCCCGGACCAGCGGGGGGACGATGCGGCGGTCCACTTCCTGAACACCTTCAGCATCGGCTCGTACCCCGATCTCGTACGGGCGCGGGAACGGTGGGCCCCGCGGCTCGGCGCTCCCCCGGCCGTCCTGCTCGGGGCGCTGCACGTGCTGCGCACCGCGCGGCCGGTCACGGCCGAGGTGAACGGGCGGCGGCGCTCGATGTGGCTGCTGTTCGCCGGCAACGGGACGTACCGCAGTGTCGGCCTGGCCCCGGCGTGGCGCTACGACCTGGCCGACGGGCTGCTGGACATCCGGATCGCGCACGGCGGGCGGTTCGCGCGGACGCGGCTGCTCGCTGCGGCCGTGACGGGACTCCCCCGGCGCTCACCCGTCTACTCGGCGGGCGGGGTGCGCACACTGCGGGTCTCCGGCCTGCCGCCGGGCACGCACCTGGCGTACGACGGCGAAGTGGCGCCCGCACCCTCGGCGTTCCTCCTCGACAAGGCGGTCGAGGCCCTGACGGTCTACCGCCCGACCGAGCTGCCGTCCGGCATGTGATACGCATCTCTCGCCATGCGAGACGGAGGCGTACGCTGCGGAGCGGAGGCCGACAGCGCCGTGGGCCCCCGTAGCCCGAGGGAGGACCGCCCATGACCCCGCAGCCGGAGAAGGCCGTCGTCTACACGCACGGGCACCACGAGTCCGTGCTCCGCTCCCACCGCTGGCGCACGGCCGCGAACTCCACGGCCTATCTCCTCGGCGAACTGCGCCCCGGCCTCTCCGTGCTCGACGTGGGCTGCGGCCCGGGCACCATCACCGCGGACCTCGCCGCGCTCGTCGCCCCGGGCCGCGTCACCGCGGTCGACGCGGCACCCGGCATCCTGGACGACGCACGCCGCGCCGCCGCCGAACGCGGCCTGGACACCGTGGACTTCGCCGTAGCCGATGTCCACGCCCTGGACTTCCCCGACGCCTCCTTCGACGTCGTCCATGCCCATCAGGTGCTCCAGCACGTCGGCGAACCGGTGGCGGCCCTGCGCGAGATGCGGCGCGTCTGCCGGCCGGGAGGCGTCGTCGCGGCGCGCGACTCCGACTACCGGGCGATGACGTGGTTCCCCGCCGTACCGGGTCTGGAGGCATGGCTGGGTCTCTACGAACGGGTGGCGCGGGCGAGCGGCGGCGAACCGGACGCCGGGCGGCACCTGTTGGCGTGGGCGCGGGAGGCGGGCTTCACCGACGTCACGCCCACGGCGGCCACGTGGTGCTTCGCGACGCCCGAGGAACGCGCGTGGTGGAGCGGCCTGTGGGCGGACCGCACGACCGAGTCCTCGTACGCGCGCCGGGCCGTCGACGGCGGCCACGCCACCCCGGAGGAGCTGCGGCGGATCGCGGACGCGTGGCGGGAGTGGGGACGGCGGGAGGACGGCTGGTTCGCCGTGCTCCACGGCGAAATCCTCTGCCGCCGCTGAGCCGCACACCCCGCAGCGACGCTCCAACGGCCGTACAAGTGCGGGCTGTTGGCAGTGGGTGGCGGGTCGACGGGACTCTCACCCGTCGCGCCGCCGGACACCGCTGACCCCGGAGAAGGCCGCCCGTCCGGGATGCGATCACCCGCTCCGGCCCGGCCGACTACGCTCGTTCGTATGGAGATCCTGGGTACTTCACTGCGCGTCTGCGTCGACGATCTCGATCACGCCGTCGGCGTCTACGAGCGCCTGACGGGGAGTCAGGCGGTGCGCTTCGACCGCGGCGGCGTGTCCGTCGCCGCGGTCGGCGCCTTCCTGCTGATGAGTGGTCCCGAGTGGGAACTCGAGGTGTTGCGGAAGGTCACGGCCACCATCGCCGTGAAGGACGTGGACGAGGCGCGGGCCGTCCTGTCCGAGGTGGGCGCCGAGATCATCGCCGGGCCCGTGCCCACGCCCGTCGGCCGCAATCTGGTGGCCCGTCATCCGGACGGCTCGATCTTCGAGTACGTCGACCGGAGCGGGTCCGCGGCCTGACGCCCCGGCACAGGGCGCTCCCCCGGCACCGCGCGCGAAGTACCTGGAGTTGCCGACGCCCAACGTACGAGGGGCTGCCGGAGCCGCGTCGCCGAACGCGGTCACGGCAGCCCCCGAGGGCGGCCCGCGTCAGGAGACCAGCAGGACGATCTTGCCGCGCGTACGGCCCTCCTGGCTGATCCGGAACGCCTCGCCGACCTCCGCCAGCGGGAGTTCCGTCTCCACGTGGACGGTCAGCTTCCCGGCGTCGGCCAGTTCGCCGAGCGCGGTGAGGTCCTCGCCGCTCGGGCGGACGAAGAGATAGCGGCCGCCGTGTTCGGCCACCGTGTGGTCGGCGATCGACACCACCCGGGACGGGGACTTCACCAGCTCCAGCGACGCGGCCAGGGCGTCACCCCCGACGAAGTCGAAGGCGGCGTCGACCCCTTCGGGCGCCAGTGCCCGAACCCGGTCTGCCAGTCCCTCGCCATAGGTGACCGGTTCGGCGCCGAGCGACCGCAGATAGTCGTGCTTGGCCTCGCTGGAGGTGCCGATGACACGCGCGCCCCGGGCGACGGCGATCTGCACGGCGAGCGAACCGACGCCTCCGGCCGCCGCGTTGACCAGAACCGTGTCACCCTTCCCGACCTCCGCCGCACGCAGCGACTGATAGGCCGTCAGGCCCGCCAGGGGCAGGCCGCCGGCCTGCTGCCAGCTCAGCGAGGCGGGCTTGCGCGCGAGGACGCGGACAGGCGCGGGAACCAGCTCGGCGTACGTGCCGTTCTGGACGTGGTCCTGCCGGTTGTAGGCGATCACCTCGTCCCCGGGCGCGAATTCGGTGACGGACACACCGACCTTCTCCACCACACCGGCGATGTCCCAGCCGGGGACGAGCGGGAAGTGGGCGTAGACCAGCGGGTCGAGATACCCCTCCGTGATCTTCCAGTCCACCGGGTTGACCCCGGCGGCCTTGGTGCGGACGAGCACGGTGTCCGGACCGACCTTGGGTTCCGGCTGTTCCGTGACCCGGGGGGTCTCGCCATAGGCGTTGATCGTGGCTGCCTTCATGCCCGGGAGAACCGCGGAGCGGAGCCGATCATTCCCGATCCGCGGTCCCCGTCAGGATTCAGCTCTGTGGCCGCATGCGGTAGTCGTACCGGCGCGGCAGCGGGTGCTCCGCGCGGGCCCGCGCCCGCAGGGTCTCCGGCGGCTCGCCCGTTCCGGGTCGGCCGGTCGAGGGCAGGTCGGTCCCGAGGCCGTCCGGCAGCAGCCGCTCGGCGATGGCGTACCAGGTCTCCTCCAGCGCCTCGTCGCCCTCCCGCAGGTCGTCGACCTCGAACCCGGCGTCGAAGACGGCACGCGCAGCGGCGGCGTCCCCCTCCGCGAGGAGGATCCTGGCCTCCAGGAGCCGGAACCGGCCGCGCTCCCGTAGATGCCGCGGCAGGCCGCGGAGCACACCGCGGGCCTCGGCCGCCCGCCCGCGGACGAGCAGCGCGGGAATCGCCTCCCGGGCGAGCGCGGCGGACAGCGCGTGTCCGGCGGACAGCGCCTCCTCCGCGTCCGCCAGGGCCTGGCCGGCCCCGGGCCCGCTGCCCGCGCCCGTACCGGAGTCCGTCTCCGGGCGCGTCCCCGCGGCCCCCGCGTCCCCCGCGTCCCCTGCGGCCCCCGCATCCGCTGCCGCCCCGGCCGCCGCCCGTTCCGCCGCCACGTGGACGGCTCGCGCCAGGAGTCCGGCCGCGCGGTCGGTGTCGCCGGACTCGGCCGCCGCGACCGCCAGGCACCGCAGCGCCCAGGGCGTCTCCGCGGCGGCCAGCGAGCACTCCCAGCTCCGCGCGGCCTGCGCGCGGTCCCCGGCGTGCCACCGGGCGACGCCCAGGTGGTAGTCGGCGAGCGCCCCGGGCCCGGTCGTCTCCAGGATCTCGCGCCAGGGCGGTGATACGGGGGTGGGCCCCGGGTCGTGCGGCGACGCGGGAGCGGCCGGAAGGGAACCGGTCCGCAGCAGCTCCAGCCACGGCCGCTGCTGCTCGCCGAGGCCGGACGCGTCGAACGGCGTGCCCGGCAACTCGTAGGCGCCGCGCGCCATTTCGAGCGCGCCCCAGCCCGAGCCCTGCGCCAGGATCTCCTTCGGCTCGGTGTCGGCGCACGGCATCCAGGCCGCGTACGCCGCGTCGACGTCGGCGCGCGGCAGCGCCTCCTCCAGGCGGGCCTCCGCCTCCGCCCGGGCTGTGGACCAGTCCGCGCCGTGCACCGCGCCGGGGTCGGCGGCCAGCGGGCCGTACGCTTCCAGCCACGCGAACTCCGCCCCCGCCTCCAGCCGTACGTGCTCCAGCTGGGTGCGGGCCAGCCCCGCCTGGATCTCCGCGTAGCCGGTCGTGCCGGGCTCGGTCAGCCACTCCTGCCAGCGCCGCCCGCCGCGCCCCGCGCCCCAGACGAAGAGCTTCCGGCCGCGCAGCAGATCGGTCGACGTCTGGACGAGGCCCCGGCCGTCCCCGTCCAGGGACGCGATCCAGCGCCGCGCGCCGTCCGGCACCTCGTAGAACCAGTCGGCCGGGAACTCGCTGCGCAGCGGGTAGGTCCGGTCGGCGCCCTGCCACGCGGGGACCGGTACGCGCTGGAGGCTGCGCTCGTAGCCGAAGTGCCAGGCTTCTTCGGCGGGTGCGAGGACGCGCGTGGTCGGGTGCTCTTCCACGGCGATGTTGGACCACCAGTAGACGGGGACGGGCCGGTCGTGCGGATTGCGGACCCGGACGCCGACGTGGAGAAAGTCCGAACCGTCGGGCAGCCAGAGATCGACCTGGAAGGGGGTGTCGCGCAGCCGCTCCCACTCCCACAGCCTGAGCATCTCGCCGCCGTCCGGCGCCGGGACGCGGGCGGCGTGCAGCGGGGCGCAGGAGAGGGTGGTGTGCCCGGTGGCGCCGATGTTCCACTCGATGCCGCCGGAGTACCAGGCGCCGTTGAGCGCGAAGGCCGCGGGCTGGAACACCGGGTTGCGGTAGAGGAGTTCACGCCCGGTCGGCTTGTGGTGGAGGGAGTGCACGCGGCCGCCGAGGCCGGGGAGGACGGTGGCGCGCAGCCGGTCGTTCTCGATCACGAGCGCGTCGAGGTCGACCGGACCGCGGTCACGGGCGTAGCCGTCGAGAAGCCGAACGGGCAGGACCGATCGCAGCGGCGCGTAGCCGACCTGACGGGCCATGTCCGCGGGCAGGACGGCCCGTTCACGCTCGCCGATGGTGTGCACCTCGTCGAGCGGCCGGAGTGCGGGCAGCGGGTTCTCCGGCCCGACAGGTGCGCCGGGCAGGGTCAGTACGGTGCGTCGCACGGTCGTGGACACGGCAACCTCGCTCCCTCGTACGGGCCGCCGCCGGACCGGGCGCCCCCGATGACCATGGAACACGCTCGCGGCGTGACTGACCAGGCCCGCCCCAGGTCAGGGTTGGGCAAAGGGCGAGGCGGGCCAGGGGCGCCCGGCGGGCGGAGCCGGAGCGCGGCGGGACGGGTGCGACCCGGGCGCGGACGAGGGGCGGGTGGGTACGGCGGTGCGCGGGCCACGTGGCGTTGCGCCGGACCGGAGCAGGCGGCGGGCGGACGGCAGTGCGCCCCGTGCGAGCCGACCGATTCAGTCCTGTCCCGGTGCCTGACTGCCCGCCATCTCAGCGGTGATGGCCCAGCGTTCGTGGTCGCGCCACGCGCCGCCGATGAAGAGGAAGTCCGGCGAGAAGCCCTCCAGCCGGAAGCCCAGGCGCTGGACGAGCCGGCGCGAGGCCTCGTTGCCCGGCTGGATGTTGGCCTCCAGCCGGTGGAGGCCGAGCGGGCCGAAGGCGTGCCGGACGACGAGTCCCAGGCCCTCGGTCATGAGGCCGCGCCCGGCGGCGTGCGCGAAGGCCCCGTAGCCCACGGCCCCGCACTGGAAGCCGCCGCGGACGATGTTGTTGATGGCGATACCGGCCGCGATCCCGCCGGTCTCGCGGTCGCACACCGCGTAGCCTTCGCCCGCGGGCGTGCGGAACTTGGCCGACCACCGCTCGAACTCCTCGGCCGTGGACGGCAGGAACACCCACGGGTGGTGCAGCTCGGTGCTCTCCCGCACCCTCGCGGTGAACTCCTCCTGGTCCCGGCGCTCGATAGGCCGGATGGCCACACGGGGGCCCACGGCGAGATAGACACGGTCGGACGGCATCCGCCCATCCTATGAAGCCCCGCCCGCGCCCGCGCGCGGCCCGCCCCCGCCGGTGGACGGGGCTGCCTCCGCCGGTGGAAGCGGCGCCTCCGCCGGTGGAGGCTGAAGCGTCCCCCTACCGCCGCCGGTGGAAGAAGAGGAACGCACCGCAGATGAAGCCGATGAGGCCTACTGCGAGAAGCGCCAGCCACAGCGGCATGATCACTTCGGGGATCAGGAGACGGATCTTGGTCTCACCGGTGTTCTCGAAGATGAACACCAGGCAGAGGATCAGGAGCACGCCCACGACGACCCTGCCCGGGGTAAGAACGTCACCCCAGCGTGATCCGTGCATGCCGCCGCGCCGGCCGCGGGACATCCTGCTCGTCGAGGTCCGGGAACTCATGGAAGGCACCTCCCTGCGGTTGCCCCCCGCCCCTCGGTTCCAGCATGCGCCTCCGGCGCCCGCATCGCGTCCCGCGGCGGGCACGACCCGGGCCGTCCGCCACCGGTTCCCGCTACCCGGCCGCCCGGCGTACCGCGCAGGCCGCCGCGTACGTTCCGAGGTCACGCGGCAGGAGCACGTCCCCGAGGACCCAGCCGGGCGGATCGACCGGCTCCGGTCCCGCGCCCACGAGCGTCACCGAGAGGTCCTCCGCCAGCCCGATCCCCGTGCCCTTGAGGTAGGCCTCCTTGCGGGTCCAGCAGCGGGCGAACACCGCGGGCCGCTGCGCCTCCGGCCGGGCTTCGATCTCGGCGCGCTCGTCCGCGTGCAGCACGGACGCCACCTCGGCCACCGTGTGGAGCCCCGGAAGCTCCTCGACGTCGATGCCGACCGGTGTGTCCGCCACCGCGATCCCCACCAGGTCGCCGGAGTGCGAGAGCGAGAAGTGCATCGGTTCACCGGGCAGCGCCGGGCGGCCGTGCGGCTTCCCGCACCCGGGACACGGTTCGCGCAGGAACTCCACCTCCGCCGGTCCACGGCCGAGGTAGCCGCCGAGCAGGCGCCGCAGGGCCACGTGCGCGACCTGGTAACGGTCGCGGTCGGCCGGCCGTACGAACGCCCCGGCGCGCTCCCGCTCCCCGGCGTCCAGCAGACGGGACTCCCCCGCCGCGGCCCCGGCGTGCGCGGAGACGTCCACCAGCCAGACGTGCGCCGCCCCGGCCGTCCGCGGGCCGGGGAGGGGGTCGGTGCCGTAGCGGTACGGGGCGAACGCGGGACGCTGCCCCTCGTGCGCACCGGCAGGCCGCTCTCCGGCCCGCGCACCGGCGGGCCGCTCTCCGGCCTGCGCACCAGCGGGACGCTGCCCCTCGTGCGCACCGGTGGGGCGCTCGGGCTGCGGTCCGGCGGCCGGTCCCGGCCTCACCATGGGCGTCATTTGGCCAGCTCCAGGACCGGGACGCCGGGGGCGGCGATGCCGAACGTCTGGGCGTACAGGGAGAGTTCGGCCTCCAGCGCTGCCGTCATCGTGTCAGCCCTGCGGAATCCATGGCCTTCTCCCTCGAATGCGATGTAGGCGTGCCGGACGCCGCGTCCGGCCATCTCCGCGACGAAGCGCTCGCACTGCTCCGGCCGGCAGATCACGTCGTCCAGGCCCTGGAGGAGAAGGAACGGCGCGGTGATGCGATGGGCGTTGTGCAGCGGCGAGCGGTCGCGGTAGCGGCCCGGCACCTCGTCGGGCGGCCCGATCAGGCCGTCGAGGTAGCGGGACTCGAAGTCGTGCGTGCCGTTCTCCCCGGACCAGCCGTCCAGGTCCAGCACCGGGTAGATGACCGTGCCGCAGGCGTAGACGTCGGTCGTGGCGAGCGAGACGGCGGCCGTCCAGCCGCCGGCGCTGCCGCCGCGGACGGCCAGCCGGTCGCGGTCGGCGGTGCCTTCGGCGGCCAGCGCCTCGGCGACGGCCGCGCAGTCCTCGACGTCCACGACGCCCCACTGGCCGCGCAGCCGGTTGCGGTACTCGCGGCCGTAGCCGGTCGAGCCGCCGTAGTTGACCTCGGCGACACCGATGCCGCGGGAGGTGAAGTACGCGACCTCCAGGTCCAGGACGAGCGGTGCGTGGCCGGTGGGACCGCCGTGCGCCCGGACCACGTACGGCGGGAGTTCGCCGGTCGGGGCCGTGTGGTCCGGGCTGTGCGGCGGATAGATGTGGGCGTGGATCTCACGTCCGCCGGGCCCGGTGAAGATCCTTATCTGCGGCTCGGGGTAGTACGCCGGGTCGACCGGGTCGCGGTGGCGCGCGCCGGTCACCCGGGTGCGGCCGGTCGCGGTGTCGAGCTCGACCACCTGGTAGCCGCTGCGGGGGCTCGCCGCGACGCCGACGACCCGTGTCCCCGTCACCGCGAGGCTCGGCGCCCACTCCGTCCACGGCCCGGCCGCGTCGCACAGTCCGCCGGTCTCGGGGTCCAGGACGCCCAGCGCCGTGGTGCCTCGGCCGTGCACGACGGCGATGAGACCGCTGGGCATCGGCGCGAACCAGCGGGAGCCGATCTTCCACAGCGCGCCGCCGAACTCCTCGGCCCGGGGGCACAGCGCGGTGGCCAGCCCGTCTTCCGGGGAGATCCGGTAGAGGTTCCACCAGCCGCTGCGGTCGCTGGCGATGACGAGGGAGCCGTCGTGGGCCCACTCGGCCTGGGCGACGGACTCGACGGTCCCGCCGACGACCCGGTGGGCCCCGGTGAACCGCCCGTCCTCGGTGACGTCGGCGACCATCACCTCCGTACCGTCCCAGGGCATCCCGGGGTGGTCCCAGGCGATCCAGACCGCGCGCCTGCCGTCCGGGGACAGCCGCGGGCCGGTGACGAAACGGTGCCGGTCGTCGGTCAGTTCGCGGATCGCGCCGCCGTCCTCGGCCGCCGAGCCGTCGAGCGGGACGGCCGCCACGACGCGCCGTACGTCGGTCGGGGCGTCGCCGGTGAACTCCTCCAGCACGCACCAGACTTCGCCGCGTTCCAGGTGGATCTCGGCATCGGCCCAGCGCAGTCCGGCACCGACCGCCGAGAGCGGGGTGAGCGGCCGGGGCGCGGAGGCTCCGGGGGCGTCCGGCTCGTACGCGTACAGCCGCTGGTCGGCGAAGTCCACGAAGACCGCGAGCGGGCCGCCGTGCGCGCGGGGCACCGCGGCCCAGGGCAGCCCGCCGTACTCGATGACCCGGCTGCGGACGTTCCACGGCGCGGGCAGCAGGGACTCCTCGGTGCCGTCGGCGCGCTGCCGGACGAGCGTTCTGCGCCCGGACTCCTCCGGGCGCGGCTCGGTCCACCACACCTCCTCGCCGACCGCACCCACGAACTCCGGCATGCCGTCGTGGGACGCCGCGATCGCCGCTCCGATCGGCGACTCCCAGGCGCCGTACGGGGCCGTGGACACCATGTTCCTCACGCCTCCTGTGCTGTGCCGCTGCCGTGCCCGCCACCGGCCGGGCCGCCCGCGTCCGCGGTGGCCGCCTTCGGGGCGCTGTTCCTCAGGAAGTGGTCGAGCACGCGCACACCGAAGTGCAGCGCCTCGACCGGGACCCGCTCGTCGACCCCGTGGAAGAGGGCCGTGTAGTCGAACCCTTCGGGGAGCTTGAGCGGGGAGAAGCCGTAGCCGGTGATGCCGAGCCGGGAGAACTGCTTGGCGTCCGTGCCGCCCGGCATGCAGTACGGCACGGCGGTGCTGCCGGGGTCGAACCGCTCGACGGCCTCGCTCATCGCCCGGTACGTGGGCGAGTCCACGGGCGCCTGCAGCGGGATCTCCCGGTGGTGGAACTCCCACTCCACATCGGGCCCGGTGAGCCGGTCGAGGGTCTCGGAGAACTCCTCCTCGCCCCCGGGCAGCATCCGGCCGTCGACGAAGCCGGTCGCGCTGCCGGGGATGACGTTGAGCTTGTAACCGGCGTCCAGCATCGTCGGGTTGGCGCTGTTGCGCACGGTCGCCTCGACGAGCTTGGCCGCGGGTCCCAGACCGGCGATCACCTCGTCGACCTCACGGGCGAGCCGGGCCGGGTCCTCGGACGTCAGGTCCGCTTCGATGCCGTGCAGGTCCGCGAGGGCGGACACGGCGGCCCGTACGGTCGGGGTGAGCCGGACGGGCCAGGTGTACTCGCCGATCCGGGAGACGGCACCGGCGAGCCGGCTGACCGCGTTCCGCCGGTTGACCCGGGAGCCGTGCCCGGCCGTGCCGTGGGCGGTGAGCTTGAGCCAGGCGGTGCCGCGCTCGCCCGCCGCGATGGGGTACAGCCGCCGGTCGCCGTCGTGGAAGGTGAAGCCGCCGGACTCGCTGATCCCCTCGGTGCAGCCCTCGAACAGCCCGGCGTGGCGGCCGACGAGGAAACCCGCCCCGTACGCCGCGTTGTCCTCCTCGTCGGCGGTGAACGCCACCACGATGTCGCGCCGCGGCCGGACGCCCGCGCGGGCCCAGGCCCGGACGACGGCGAGGATCATCGCGTCCATGTTCTTCATGTCGATGGCGCCGCGGCCCCACACGACGCCGTCGCTGACCTCGCCGGAGAACGGGTGAACGCTCCAGTCGGCGGGCTCGGCCGGCACCACGTCCAGGTGGCCGTGGACGAGCAGGGCGTCCTCGCCCGGATCCGACCCCTCGATCCGCACCACCACGTTCGTCCGGCCGGGGGCGCTCTCCAGGAGCTGCGGCTTCAGCCCCGCCTCGGCGAGCCGCTCCGCCGCGTACTCGGCGGCCGGGCGCTCGGTGCAGTCCCCGCCGCCCCGGTTGGTGGTGTCGATGCGGATCAGCTCGGAGGTGAACCGCACCACCTCGTCCAGCGCCTGGTCGTCGACGGCCTCAGCCATACTGCTCCTCCACTGCGGACGACACGATCGTGGTCACGGCCTTGAAGCACCGGATGCCGTCGTACATGGTCTCCGCGGTGTAAGCGACCTTGCGCTCACCGCTGCTGATCACGCCCGGCACGACGGTCGCCGCCCCCGCCAGATGCTCGGCGTCGAACTCCAGCTCCACGGTGAACGGTCCGTCCTCCAGGGGCGCGGTCCGCACCGCGAGCGCCGCGGCCTCCTTGGCGGCCGCCCGGATGTCCGCCGCCGTACGGGCCGGGGGACGGCAGACGGCGGCGTACCGCGACACGTAGTCCTTCACGGCGACGGCGCGGGCGTGCGGGGCGTAGCCGCGGGCGTCCTCGCAGGTGCGGTCGTCGCCGGTGACGAGGACGACGGGGACGCCGAACTCGGCGACCACCAGGGAGTTGAGCAGGCCCTCGCTCGCGCGGGTGCCGTTCACCCACACCCCGGTGACGGAGTTGGCGAGGTAGGTGTGGGCGAGGACGCCTTCGGTGCCGGCGCCCGTGTGGTAGCCGACGAACGCGATGCCGTCCGCGTCGCCGTGCTGCACGCCCTCCACCATGCTGAGCGCCTTGTGGCGGCCGGTGAGCATCTGCGCGCGCCCGTCCAGCTCCTCCAGCAGGAGATTGCGCATGGTCCAGTGGGCCTCGTTGATGAGCACGTCGTCCGCGCCGCCGTCGAAGAACCCCGCCACCGCCGCGTTCACGTCGGACGTGAACATCCGGCGGCAGCGCTGCCACTGCTCGCTGCCGGGGAGTACGTCGGCGGGCCAGGTGACGCCGGTGGCGCCCTCCATGTCCGCGCTGATGAGGATCTTCAAGGATGCCTCCGTCTTCCCTCGCCGGCGTGATGTTCCCGGGGCGGCCCGGCCTCCGTGGCCGGCATCAGTCTCGTCGTACCCCGGGTGATGCTCAACGACATCCTGCTGCGCGCGAACGCGTGACGCCGCGTCGTACGCCCCGATGGGTCCCCTGAGGATCGCTGTCCCGGGGATCGTCGACCCGGCCGCCTTCCCGTCTCCGGCTGTCGTTGCACGGACGATCGCTGCCCGGGTGTGCGGTGGGACATGCGTGGTGACGACACGTGTGCCCCTCCCCTTGCCGGAACCGTCACGCCGGCGCGGCCGGCAGCTCGGTCACGCACGCCGGGCACCTCGCCGGTGCCTGGGCCGGATCCCCTGGGTCCGAGCCCGACAACCGGGTGATCCTATCGAGGCGCTGGAACGCGCGTAGCGCGGTGCACGGCGAGTCGCCCGGACGAGCGCATGGACACCGCTGCTCGGCATGGAGCTTCGCCGGGGCGGGATGCGTCGCTACGGCGTGCCGTCCACCCGTTCCTCCAGGACCACGGCCACCGTGTCCCCCGCCTCCTTGCCGATCGCCCGGCGGACCTCGGCCTTCACCGGCAGCATGTGCGTGCCGTCGCCCAGGGCCATGAACGAGCTGCGGAACGGGTGGCCGTCGATCGTCCCCCGGACCTTGACCAGGCCCCGGGTGCCGAAGAAGTCCACCGATTCGGGCCACACGAGATACGTCCAGCCGCCCTTGTCGGGGTTCTTCCGCAGGGTCGCCGTGAAGTGCTGGTCGACCATCGCTGCTGCCCTCACCACGTCGGGAGCCCTCGGCGGGGAGGCGCGGACGGCTCCGCCGTGTCCCTCGCCCGCCGTCTCCATCGTGCGCCTCCCGCGGGCTCCGCGCCTGCGACGGCGTACGAGGACGGAAACGCGGCACGGGGTGCGCGCGGCAAGGGCGGGCAGGGACGGGGGATCCGTCAGCGGCCGTCTCAGCGGGCCGCGGTGAGCCCGGCGGTACGGGACGGCACCGGCGGCCCGGGAAGTGACTGCTCGAACCACACGGTCTTGCCGCGCACCGAGGAGCTGGTGCCCCATTCACGTGTGAGGGACCCGACCACCCGCAGCCCGCGCCCGTGCACGTCCTCGCGGTCGGCCTCGAGCAGGGCGGGCAGCGCGTGGTCGTCGTCGGAGACCTCCCACAGCAGCGCGTCCGTGCGCACCAGACGCAGCTCCACCCGGTCGGTCCGCGCGTGCCGGACGGCGTTGGTGACGGCCTCGCTGACCAGCAGTTCGGCGGTCTCCACGGCCTCGTCCAGCCCCCAGCCGGTGAGCCGCTCCCGTACGAGGCGCCGGGCTCGGCGTGCCTCCCGCGGGTCGGTGCCGAGCCGCCAGGTGGCCACGTGCTCGTGCGGGATGCCGTTGAGCCGCGCCATCAGCAGGGCCACGTCGTCCTTGCGGCCGAGGTCCTGGTCGCGGGAGGTGGCGGCGAGTGCGCGGATGACGGCGTCGCAGGCGTCGTCCATGGAGGCGGCGGGGTGCGCGGCCGACTCGCACAGCGCAGCGAGCCCGGCGCCGATGTCCTGGCCCCGCACCTCCACCAGGCCGTCCGTGCACAGCACGAGCCGGTCGCCGGGCGCCACGCGCACCGTGGCCGTCCCGAAGGGCACACCGCCCACTCCGATCGGCGCGCCCGTGGGCACCTGGAGCAGCTCGCCGCGGCCGTCGGCGGCCCTCACGAGCACGGGCGGGATGTGGCCGGCGTTGGAGATGCGCAGCTCGGAGCGGATCGGGTCGTAGACCGCGTACAGACAGGTGGCGAGGTAGTGCTCGCCGAGCCGCTGCGCCAAGTCGTCCAGACTGCGCAGCAGTTGGGCGGGCGGGAGGTCGAGCGCGGCCAGGGTCTGCACGGCGGTGCGCAGCTGGCCCATCATGGCGGCCGAGGTGATGCCGTGGCCCATGACGTCGCCGACGACGAGCGCGGTGCGCGAACCGGGCAGCTTGATGGTGTCGAACCAGTCGCCGCCGACGCGCCCCAGCCGCGTCCCCGGCAGATAGCGGGTCGCGGTGTCGCAGCCCGGGAGCCGCGGGCTCACCTGGGGGAGCATGCTGTCCTGAAGGGTCTCGGCGACCTGCTCCTGCTGGGTGTACATCCGCGCGTTGTCGAGTACGAGCCCGGCGCGCGCGGCGAGTTCGGCGCCGGTGACCCGGTCCATGGCGTCGAACGGGTCGCGGTCGGACCTGCGCATCAGGACCATGAAGCCGAGCACCGCGTCGCGCGCCTTGAGCGGCACGATGAGCAGCGACCGGCCGTTGATCAGCGGCCGCAGGTCGCGCTTGTCGAACCGTTCGGAGGCACGGTCGCCGGCATCGTCGTTGATCCGCGGGATCAGCACCGGCTCGCCGGTGGCCATGCACCGGGAGAACGGGGTGTGCTCGGGGAAGGTGAGGCATTCCCCGATCGGGACGGTGTCGTCCCAGCGGCCCGGTTCGTCGTTGTGCTCCACCCAGACGCGGTGCCAGACGGTGGTGATGTCCGGTGCGCCGTCGGGGAATTCCTCGCCCGCCAGCACCGCGGCCCGCAGATGCGTCCCGGCGAAGTCGGCGAAGCGGGGGACGGCGGCGCTGGTGACCTCGCGGATCGTCCGCTCCAGGTCGAGGGAGGAACCGATGCCGCTGCTCACCTCGTTCAGGAACTCCAGCCGCTCCCGTACGGCCGCGTGCTCCAGGTCCTGCTCGTGGTCCGGGTCCCCCGCGGAGTCCGGGCCGGCTTCGGGCGGCGCGGGGGTCACGGCGGCGGTCCGCACGGGGGCGGTGGCCTCGTCGAGCAGCCGGAGCGGGCGCCCGGGGCGGCGGGGAACGCCCCAGTCGGGGGTGACGGGGACGCGGTCGTGGTGGCTGAACTCCAGGACGGGATAGCCGAGTTCGAGCACCTGGCCCGCGATCCTCGTGCTCAGCGCGACGCTCATGCCGGGGAGGATCTCGGGCAGCCCGGCCGCCAGGTCGTCGGCGCCCGGGAATTCGGTGTGCAGCGCGAATCCCGGTGCGACGGTCGGGCCGTGCCGGCGGCCGCCGTACACGTCCCGCTCCCCGCCGGCGGCGTACGCACTCTCGCCGCGGGGGTCGCCGCCCCGGCTCTCAGCCTTCCCGCTCTCGGCCTTCCGGCTCTCGGCATTCCGGCTCTCGGCGCCCCCGGCCGGCCCCAGGGCGTCGGCGGCGAGGACGAGCAGCCGCTCGGGGCCTGCTCCGACCAGCGGATACGCCCACCACACGACATCGATCCGCTCGGCACCCCCGGACGCGCCCGCGGACGGGTCCGCACTCCCGGACGGGTCGACGTCCCCCGACCGGTCCGCTCCGGGGCCGGGCATCCGGGCGCGGCCCGCCGCCGGGTACGGCATCCGCCCGCTGAGCGTGTCCCCGAGGCCGAAGCCCGGGTCCTCCTCCTCCGGCCCGGCGAAGGCGTCCGCGCCGGCGGCGAGGACACCGGCGACCGGCAGGAGATCCGTTGCGGGCATGCCGACGGCCTCGTCACGGCTGCTGCCGAAGAGCCGCCGCGCGCCGGAACTCCAGTGGGAGACAAGGCCGTCCGCGTCCACGACGACAACCGCGAGCGGGATCCTGCCGGACAGGGCGCTCTGCGGCGCGACCTGCGGCGGAATGCCACTGTCCATGGCCGGGAGGCTCCTTCCCCTGCCGCATGACGTGCGGCACCGTCACCACCGTACGGGCGAGTAGGGTTCGGCGAGGCGTGTTTGCCGAAGCTGCCGCGCGCGGGTGGTGCGCCGGTGTCATCACGGGTCTCCCGCGCGCCCGCACTCCGCTCCCTCCCCGAACCCCGTCCCCCGCGTCCCCCTTTGCCGGGTCCCCGGTCCCGGGCCCCGGTCAGTCCTCGTGACCGAGCTGGAGGTCCCGCTCCGTACGGCCGCCGCCGGAGACCTGGAGGACCGTGGCCACCGGCGGATAGCCCGAGGCGATCACCGTGTACTCGCCCGCCGACAGGTCGACGAACAGGAAAATGCCGTCGGTTCCCGTCGTCAGCGTGTCGACGACGTTGCCCGCGGCGTCCAGCAGCGTGACCCGCGCGTCCTCGACGGGCCGCCCCCCATGGGCCCGTACGGTGCCGCGCAGGACCGCCCCGCCCGCGAGTTCGATGTCCCGGCGGGTCTCGCGCGCGGCCTGCACGGTGACGGGCAGGGCGGCCGGACGGAACGCCGGTGCGCTCGCGGCGAGTACGTACTCCCCCGCCACCAGCTCCGGCATGACGTAACCGCCTTCGCGCCCGCTGCGCGTGGAGGCCACCACATCGCCGCGCACATCCGTCAGGGTCACCGTGGCGTCCCGTACGGGGGTCCCGTCGGCCGTGGTCACGGCTCCCGCGAGCCGGCCCGCGCCGCCGAGCACGACATCGAGTTCGACCGGCCGCTCCCCGACGGTGACGCTGACCGCCTGGGGCTGGTGGCCCCCGGCCGCCGCGATCAGGACGTACGATCCGGCGCCCGGGGTGCTCAGCGCGTACCGCCCGTCCTCGCCCGCCGCGCCGCGCCCGATCTGGCGGCCGCCGACGTCGATGAGGGTGAGCGCGGCGCGCGGCACGGCGCTCCCGTCGTAGTGCTGGACCGTGCCGCAGACCGGGACACCGGCCAGGAACGGGTCCTGATGCCGGCCGGGCGCTCCTGAACGGGCGGACGGCACGGACCCGGCTTCGACGGCTTCGACGGCCCCGGCGGCGTCGACGACGATCGTCGTCGACGTGGTGGAAGGGCCGGGAGCGGCGGGGGCGTTGTGGGACACCAGGGGTTTCTCCTTCAGCAGGAAGGCGAGCAGGAAGCCGAGGACGAGCACCGGCACGAGGTAGAGGAAGATGCGCGGCATGGCCTCCGCGTAGGCCCGGATGTAGCCGTCGCGCAGCGCCGCGTCCATCGCGTGCACCATCTGCGGGGTGATCGACTCGGGCTCGGGCAGTCCGGCACCGGGCGGGAGTTCGTGCGCGAGGCGGTCGGCGAGCCGGTCGGCGAAGAGCGTGCCGAAGACGGCGGCGCCGACCGAACCGCCCATCTGCCGGAAGTAGTTGTTGGCGCTGGTGGCCACGCCGAGGTCGGCGGGCGGTACGGAGTTCTGCACGGCCAGGACGAGCACCGGCATGACCAGGCCGATGCCGGTGCCCAGTACGGCCATCCAGACGCTGTACTCCAGCCGCGAGGTGTCCGCGTCCAGCAGGGACAGCAGCCACATGCCGGCCGCGGAGACGGCCCCGCCGACGACGGGGTACGCCTTGTAGCGTCCCGTACGGCTGATCATGCGGCCGGAGACGATGGAGGCGATCACGATGCCGCCCATCATCGGCAGCATCAGCAGTCCCGACTCGGTGGCGCTGGCGCCGTCGACCATCTGCAGGAAGGTCGGCAGATAGCTGGCGGCGCCGAAGAGCGCGACGCCGACGACGGCGCCGATGAGCCCGGTCATGGTGAAGACCGGGTCGCGGAACAGCCGCAGCGGGATGACGGGCTGGACGGCGAAGCGCTCGAGGAGGACGAAGAGCAGCGCCGTGGCGACGGCTCCCGCGGCGAGCCCGAGGATCGTCCGGGAGTCCCACGCGTACTCCGTGCCGCCCCAGCTCGTCAGCAGCACCAGGCAGGTGGAGCAGGCGGCGAGCAGGAGTGTGCCGAGGACGTCGAGCCGCGGCCGTACGTCGGGCTTGGGCAGCTTCAGGACGACGGCGATGACGGCCATGGTGACGATGCCGAACGGGACGTTGACGTAGAAGCACCAGCGCCAGGACGCGTGGTCGGTGAAGAAGCCGCCGAGCAGGGGCCCCGCGACCGACGCCAGCCCGAACACGGCCCCGATCAGGCCCATGTAGCGCCCGCGGGCGCGCGGCGGCACGATGTCGGCGATGATCGCCTGGACGCCGATCATCAGGCCGCCGCCCCCGATGCCCTGGATCGCGCGGAAGGCGATGAGCTGCTCCATGGTCCGCGACCAGCCCGCGAGCACGGAGCCGATGACGAAGACCAGGATCGCGAACTGGAAGACGCCCTTGCGGCCGAAGAGGTCGCCGAGCTTGCCGTAGACCGGCAGCCCGATGGTGGAGGCCAGCAGGTACGAGGTGACGGCCCACGACATCTTGTCCAGGCCGTGGAGCTCGCCGACGATCTTCGGCAGCGCGGTGGCCACGATCGTCTGGTCCAGGGCGGCGAGCAGCAGCGTCAGCATCAGGCCGACGAAGACCATGCGGACGCGGCGCGGGGACAGTCCGGCGGTGTCCCCCTCCGCCGTCCCGGGGCCGGAGCCGTCGGGCGTGCCCGGGGCGGGGACGGCGGCCGCCTGCTCGCCGCGTTCCTTCACGAGTGTGGTCCCGCGCACGTACCGCTCCCCTCGTCGCACCAGCACCGCGCGCCCATTTCTCGCATTACGCGACAACTGCGAGCAAGCGCGGCGCGGTTCGGGGAGAGCTGCGGAAACGCGGGCCAACTACGTTGCCCGGGGCGCCTTTCGAGCGCTCATCAGCGGCTTTCGCCTCCGGCGCGCGCCCGCGGCGCACGCCGGTTCACGGGCGAAAACCACTCGTTCCGGTGAGGCGCCGGGGTTACTTCTCGACCTCGGCCGCGAGCCTCGCGAGCACGGCGTCGTAGATCCGGCCCAGGCCCTTCGGCGCGAAGGTCTTCTCGAAGAACCCGCCGATGCCGCCCGCGCCGTTCCAGACGGTGGTGACGACGACCTTCGCCTTGCCCTCACCGGCAGGGGTCACCGTCCAGGTGGTGACCATGGAGGAGTTGCGGTCCTTCTCGACGAGCTGTCCGGCCGTCGGCTCGGAGACCTCCAGCAGGCAGTCGCGGACCCGCTTGCCGGTCGCCTGGAGGCGCCAGTGGACGAGGGTGCCCTCGCCCGCGCCGCCCTCGCGCACCTCGTACTCGCTGAAGTGCTCGGGCAGCAGCTTGGCGCGGGTGCCCGAGTAGTCGGAGACCGCGCGGAACACCGTCTCGGGGTCCGCCGCGATGATCCGCTCGGTCGTGGCCTCTACCTGCGCCATCGTTGTTCCCTTCCCATGAGCCGAGTCGACGCACCGCGGGCCGTGCCGGTCCGCGGTGCGTCCTGGCCGTCAAGCCAACCACCGGCGCCCCGCCCGCCCAAATCGGGGTCGGGATCCGGCCACCCGGTGGCGCAAATCGAAAATGTGTTCTAGCGTGGCGAACGTGCCCCGCGGGGCGCGGAGAGAACGGGTGCGACCGAGGGAGGCACCATGCGCTGGGACGCTCTGGCGAACGACGGAACCGCGACGACGCCCGCCCTCTTCGGCACGGACGCCGTCACACGCACCTTCGACACCCCTGAGTTCCGCGGGATCACGTTCCACGAGATCCGCGCCCGGTCGATCGTGAACCGCGTGCCGGGCGCCTCCCGGATGCCCTTCGAGTGGACGATCAACCCGTACCGCGGCTGCTCGCACGCCTGCGTCTACTGCTTCGCCCGCAAGACGCACAGCTATCTGGACCTGGACACCGGCGCCGGCTTCGACTCGCAGATCATCGTCAAGGTCAACGCACCGGAGCTGCTGCGCCGCGAACTCGCCTCCCCCAAGTGGCAGGGCGAGCACATCGCGATGGGCACGAACGTCGACTGCTACCAACGGGCCGAGGGCCGCTACCAGTTGATGCCCGGCATCCTCGCCGCCCTGCGCGACCACGCGAACCCCTTCTCCATCCTGACCAAGGGCACGCTGATCCTGCGCGACCTCGAACTGCTGCGGCAGGCCGCCCAGGTGACCGAGGTCGGCACCTCCGTATCGGTCGGGTTCCTGGACCGCGAGCTGTGGCGCACCGTCGAGCCGGGCACCCCGGCGCCCGACCGCCGCCTGGAGGTCTGCCGCACCCTCATCGCCAACGGCATCCCGTGCGGCGTCCTGATGGCCCCGGTCATCCCGTTCCTCAGCGACACCCCCGAGCAGCTCCGCGCGACGGTCCGCGCGATCGCCGCCGCGGGCGCGACCTCGGTGACCCCGCTGGTCCTCCATCTGCGGCCGGGGGCGCGGGAGTGGTTCATGGAGTGGCTGGGCCATCACCACCCGCACCTGGTGCGGCGTTACGAGACGATGTACGCGGGCGGTTCGTACGCCCCGACGTGGTACCAGCGCCGGATCACCCGCCAAGTCCACGAGTACGCGCGGGAGTTCGGGATCGGGCCGTCCCGCGCGGGCGCGTCCCGCCGCGTCACCGGACCGCCGCAGCCCGAGCCGCGCGCGGACGCACATCCGGAGACACCGGAGCCCACTCAGCTCACGCTGCTGTGACGGCACGGCCGAAGGGGGCGGTCACCGCCTGATGCCGCAGACGTGGTGCGCCACCTGGGCGCGCGGGAAGAGCGGCGGGGCGATCCGCGCCAGATCGGCGGCGTCCTGCGAGTCGGCCGGCAGGGCACTCCACGTCACGGCGTCCGTGTCCCCCGGCCCGCGGGCGACGAGGTCCTCCACGAACGGCCACGGCACGGAATGGTCACCGGCGCGCGGCCCGAAGTGCCCTATGACGCACGGACGTTCACCGCCATCGGCACGTCGGGATTCGCGCGTCCGTGATCGCTCGGCCGGGCGCCGACGCCCATACCTCCGCACGGCCGTCCGCCGCGGCCCGCCCCCTACCCGTCCGCCGGGCCGTCCAGGCGGGCCAGGGCCGCTTCCGCCGGGGCCGCGAGGCGGGCGTGGTCGCGCGCGGTCCTCAGCACCGGTACCGCCCGCCGGTCCCCCAGCGCGCCCAGCCCCTCCACGCAGGCCAGCGCCACGGGCCAGTACGGTGTCCGCGCGGCGAGCAGGCGCTCCAGCGTGGACGTCAGCGCGGGTACGGACTCCGGTACGCGCAGGGCGGTCAGCAGCCTGACCGGGTGCAACGCGTACGCCGTGCGCAGCGGGTTGGTGGCGAGGGCCGCCGCCGCGCGGGCCGTCCGCGGGTCGCCGAGCCGGGCCAGCGCGTGCGCCGCCGAGGAGCAGCGCGGTGCGTCCCGGTGGTTGAGGAGCAGCACCAGCGTCTCGAAGGACCGCCGGTCCCCGGCGCAGCCGAGCGCGAAGGCCGCCATCTCCCGTGCCCACAACGGCCGTCCGGGTTCGGCCAGGACGCGGGCCAACTCGTCTTTGCGCGCCGGTGGTAAGCCGTCCCGGACCAGCGCCATCAGACGTGCGTACTCGGCCGCCTCCTCAGGCCCGGCGACTTCCTTGCGGGCTCGCTCCGCCAGAGCGCGTCGTGCGTCATCGGTGTCCATGGAATGTCCCTCCCCGCGCGTGGCCCGTGCCACAGCACCGATCACCAACTTCCTCTGGCGAAGTTGTTACCCGCGAGTTAAGGTGGGCCCACGAGCACACCCGCTCGGGCGGCCTGGTGACGCAGCCGCCATGTGCAGTCGGTTCTGCACAGCACGCAGTACGGCACGGCTCCGGGACAGGGCCGGCCGGTTTCTCCCACCGGGCAGAGCTGCCCGCGTGCAACCGCCATCACCACACCCGCTCGCCGGCGCCCCGATGGGCACCGACCCGGAGCATGTGCACCCGGGCCCACGGCCGGATTCCCTCAGTCCGGCCCCCGCGCGCATCCGGTTCCTCGCAGGACACCGATCCCCGCGCACCCGGAACCAGCCCCCAGTCGTCACTCTCCCCGCGGCCCCGCAGCCCGGGGAACACCCTCAGGAGTCCCGCGATGGTTCGTCCGTCCAATCCGGAACCCCCCTCCGCACCCACCACTCTCGGCACCGTCGCCGTCGTCGGCCTCGGCACCATGGGCAGCGGCATCGCCGAGGTGCTGGCCCGCGCGGGCCGGGAAGTCATCGGCATCGACATCAGCGACGCCGCGGCCGTGGCCGCCACCTCCGCGCTCGAGGCCTCGACCGCCCGCGCCGTGGAGCGCGAGAAGATCACCGAGCAGGAGCGGCAGGACGTCCTCGCCCGCTTCCGCACGTTCTCCGACCTGCAGGCGGCGGCCGAGGCCGACCTCGTCATCGAGGTCGTGCCGGAGCACTACGAGACCAAGCGCGAGGTCTTCGCCGCGCTCGACGCCGTCGTGCGGCCCGACACGATCCTGGCCACCGGGACCAACGCCCTGTCGGTGACGCGCCTGGCCGCCGACTCCTCGCGCCCCGAGCGCGTCCTGGGCCTGCACTTCTTCAACCCGGCGCCCGCGATGAAGCTCGTGGAGATCGTCTCCTCCGTGCTGACCGCGCCCGCCGCCGTCGCCACGGTCACCCAGCTCGCCCGCGACCTGGGCAAGGAGCCGGTGGCGGTCGGCGACCGGCCCGGCTTCGTGGCGGACGGCCTGCTCTTCGGCTACCTCAACCAGGCCGCGGCGATGTACGAGTCGAAGTACGCCACCCGTGAGGACATCGACGCCGCGATGCGGCTCGGCTGCGGTCTGCCCATGGGCCCGCTGGCCCTCCTCGACCTGGTCGGGATCGACACTGCCCGCACCGTCCTGGACGCGATGTACGCGGCCTCCGGGGACCGGCTGCACGCCCCGTCCCCGATCCTCAAGCAGCTCAGCGAGGCGGGCCTGACCGGCCGCAAGACGGGCCGCGGCTTCTACACGTACGAGGCGCCGGGCAGCGGCACCGTCGTGCCGGACGCCGAGACCCCGGCCGAGGGCGACGGCGCGACCGCCGCGGCCCGTACGGTGAGCAGCGTCGGCGTCGCCGGCTCGGGCACCATGGCGAGCGGTATCGCCGAGGTGTTCGCCAAGGCGGGCTACGACGTGGTGCTGGCCGCCCGCAGCCTGGAGAAGGCGGAGACGGCGAAGGCCCGGATCGCCAAGTCGCTGGGCCGGTCGGTCGAGAAGGGCCGGATGACGGCGGAGGCCCGGGACGCGGCGCTGGACCGGATCGCGCCCGCGGGCTCCCTGGACGCGTTCGCCGAGGTCGATCTGGCCGTCGAGGCGGTGGCCGAGGACCTGGAGGTCAAGCAGCAGCTCTTCACCACGCTCGACAAGGTGTGCAAGCCGGGTGCCGTCCTGGCCACCACGACCTCGTCCCTGCCCGTCGTCGCCTGCGCCCGCGCCACCTCGCGGCCGCAGGACGTGATCGGCATGCACTTCTTCAACCCGGCGCCGGCGATGAAGCTCGTCGAGGTCGTCCGCACCGTGCTGACCGCCGACGACGTGCACGCCACGGTCCGCGAGGTCTGCGGGAAGGTCCGCAAGCACCCGGTGGACTGCGGCGACCGGGCCGGATTCATCGTGAACGCGCTGCTGTTCCCGTACCTCAACAACGCGGTCAAGATGGTGCAGGAGCACTACGCGTCGCTGGACGAGATCGATGCCGCGATGAAGCTCGGCGGCGGCTACCCGATGGGCCCCTTCGAGCTGCTGGACGTGGTCGGTCTGGACGTCTCGCTGGCCATCGAGCAGGTGCTGCACCGCGAGTTCCGTGACCCGGGTCTGAAGCCCGCTCCGCTGCTGGAGCATCTGGTGGCGGCGGGCTGCCTGGGCCGTAAGACGGGGCGCGGCTTCCGCGAGTATGCCCGGCGCTGACCGGGACCCGGCATGGGGCGGGCTGCTGAGGCCCCTCGGTAGCGGTCCGCCCCCGCACGGTGTCCGTGCGTCGTGTTACGTTCCCCACATGGCCCAGCCCGTTAAGTCCCCTCGTACACCTCCTGTGGAGCCCCAAGAGAGCGCGGGCAGTCGCCGGGCCGCCGCACAGCGGCTGTCCATGCGCCGCAAGTTGGCGGCCGCGGCGATGGAACTCTTCGCCACGAAGGGGTACGAGGCGACGACGGTCGACGAGATCGCCGCCGCGGCCGGGGTGGCCCGGCGGACCTTCTTCCGGCACTTCCGCTCCAAGGAAGAGGCGATCTTCCCGGACCATGACGACACGCTCGTCCGGGCCGAGGCGGTGCTGGAGGCCGCACCGGCGCACGAGCATCCGCTGGACACCGTCTGCCGGGGCATCAAGGAAGTCATGCGGATGTACGCCGCCTCCCCCAGCGTCTCGGTGGAGCGGTATCAACTGACCCGCGAGGTGCCGACGCTGCGGGAGCGCGAGATCGCCTCCGTCGCGCGGTACGAGCGGCTGTTCACCCGCTATCTGCTGGGCCACTTCGACGAGCGGGCGCACCGCGACGGCGACGACGACCCGCTGCTCGCCGAGGTCGCCGCCTCCGCGGTGGTCACCGCGCACAACCACGTGCTGCGGCGCTGGCTGCGCAGCGGCGGCCAGGGGGACGTGGAGGCGCAGCTCGACCACGCCTTCGCGATCGTCCGGGACACCTTCGGCACGGGCATCGGCGCCGGCCGCCCCGCCTCCTCCGAGCGGGAGCCCGCGGTGTCGGTCTCCACGGCGGGCGAGGTGCTCGTGACCGTGGCCCGTACGGACGCCCCGCTGCGTGAGGTCATGCGCACCATCGAGCAGGCGCTCAAGGACAAGTGAGACCCGGGTGGCCTGGCTCCGCGGATTCCCGTGGAGGCGGGCCACCATTGTGTTCTGACGCACCGTCGGCCGCGCCCTGACGCCACATCAGGATGCATTGACGGCCCGTCGGCGCCGCATCGCCAGGGCAGTGTCCCCGGCCCGCGCCCCTCGCGGCACGCCACCCCCGCTTCCACCAGGTGGCCGCCCCCGATCCGGCCAAGCGGCTGCTTCCGCTCACCCTGACGGCCCTCTCCGGCGGGGGCCGCGGCGCCCGTCGCGCCGCCCTCGGGGACAATCCGAACGGACTGCACACGGGTCATCACTATTGGTAACGGCCGCCTCTGGAGGGGCGGCCGTTGTTGCTCATACGTACCTGCGGGATGACATCTGAGAGAAATTGTTGGCACGCAGTGTCTTGCCGAGTGGCACGCCGTGCCATACGTTGGGAGAGTCCGGGCGGCCGGACGTGGCGCGATCGCACCCACGTCCGGCTGTCCCCGCAGAACTCTGCGCGCCCGGACGCCTGCGTCACAGGCTCTCCAGCGCTACCCGCGCCGCCACAGCACCACCCAGCGCCGAACCGACGGCCAGTACACGACCCGTCAGCGACCCGAGCGTTCCCTCAAGCGTTCCCCGACGCTTCGCCGGAGGCCCCAAAGTGAACCAGATCCTGGACGCAATCCTTTCGTCCGACAGCACCGCTGCCGACTTCGCAGCCCTGCCGCTCCCCGAGTCGTACCGGGCGGTCACGGTCCACAAGGACGAGGAGGAGATGTTCGCCGGTCTCGAGAGCCGGGACAAGGACCCGCGCAAGTCCCTCCACGTGGACGACGTGCCGGTTCCCGAGCTCGGACCCGGCGAGGCCCTCGTCGCCGTCATGGCCAGCTCGGTCAACTACAACTCGGTGTGGACCTCGATCTTCGAGCCGGTCTCGACCTTCCGCTTCCTGGAGCGCTACGGCAAGCTGTCGCCGCTCACCCAGCGTCACGACCTGCCGTACCACATCATCGGCTCCGACCTCGCGGGCGTGGTCCTGCGCACCGGCCCGGGCGTGAACGCCTGGACCCCCGGTGACGAGGTGGTCGCCCACTGCCTCTCCGTGGAGCTGGAGTCGGCCGACGGCCACAACGACACCATGCTCGACCCCGAGCAGCGCATCTGGGGCTTCGAGACCAACTTCGGCGGCCTCGCCGAGATCGCGCTGGTGAAGTCCAACCAGCTCATGCCCAAGCCCAAGCACCTGAGCTGGGAGGAGGCCGCGGCCCCTGGCCTGGTCAACTCCACCGCGTACCGGCAGCTCGTCTCCGGCAACGGCGCGGGCATGAAGCAGGGCGACAACGTCCTCATCTGGGGCGCAAGCGGCGGCCTCGGCTCGTACGCCACCCAGTTCGCGCTGGCCGGCGGCGCCACCCCGATCTGCGTGGTCTCCAGCGAGCAGAAGGCCGACATCTGCCGCGCGATGGGCGCCGAGGCGATCATCGACCGCAACGCCGAGGGCTACAAGTTCTGGAAGGACGAGCGGACCCAGGACCCCAAGGAGTGGAAGCGCTTCGGCAAGCGCATCCGCGAGTTCACCGGCGGCGAGGACATCGACATCGTCTTCGAGCACCCCGGCCGCGAGACCTTCGGCGCCTCCGTCTACGTCACCCGCAAGGGCGGCACCATCACCACCTGCGCCTCGACCTCGGGCTACATGCACGAGTACGACAACCGCTACCTGTGGATGTCGCTGAAGCGGATCATCGGCTCCCACTTCGCCAACTACCGCGAGGCCTGGGAGGCCAACCGCCTCATCGCGAAGGGCAAGATCCACCCGACGCTCTCCAGGACGTACACGCTGGACGAGACCGGCCAGGCCGCGCACGACGTCCACCGCAACGTGCACCAGGGCAAGGTCGGCGTGCTGTGCCTGGCCCCGCAGGAGGGCATGGGCGTGCGCGACGAGGAGAAGCGCGCGCAGCACATCGACGCCATCAACCGCTTCAGGAACGTCTGAGAGACACCTAGATGACTGAGCGTCAGAAGGATCGTCCGTGGCTGATGCGGACGTACGCCGGGCATTCCACGGCCGAGGCGTCCAACGAGCTGTACCGGCGCAACCTCGCCAAGGGCCAGACCGGCCTGTCGGTCGCGTTCGACCTCCCGACGCAGACCGGCTACGACCCCGACCACATCCTCGCCCGCGGCGAGGTGGGCCGGGTCGGGGTCCCGGTCTCCCATCTCGGTGACATGCGGCGGCTGTTCCAGGACATCCCCCTGGACCAGATGAACACCTCGATGACCATCAACGCCACCGCCATGTGGCTGCTGGCGCTGTACGAGGTGGTCGCCGAGGAGCAGGGCGCCGACATCACCAAGCTGTCGGGGACGACGCAGAACGACATCGTCAAGGAGTACCTGTCGCGCGGGACGCACGTCTTCCCGCCGGGGCCCTCCCTGCGTCTGACGACCGACATGATCGCCTACACGGTCGCCCACATCCCCAAGTGGAACCCGATCAACATCTGCAGCTACCACCTGCAGGAGGCCGGGGCCACCCCGGTCCAGGAGATCGCGTACGCCATGAGCACCGCCATCGCCGTGCTCGACGCCGCGCGCGACTCCGGGCAGGTGCCGCAGGAGAAGATCGGCGACATGGTGGCCCGGATCTCCTTCTTCGTGAACGCGGGCGTCCGCTTCGTCGAGGAGATGTGCAAGATGCGCGCCTTCGGCCGTATCTGGGACCGGATCACCCAGGAGCGCTACGGGGTCGAGAACCCCCGCCACCGCCGCTTCCGGTACGGGGTCCAGGTCAACTCCCTCGGCCTGACCGAGGCGCAGCCGGAGAACAACGTCCAGCGGATCGTCCTCGAGATGCTGGCCGTCACCCTCTCCAAGGACGCCCGCGCCCGGGCCGTCCAGCTCCCCGCCTGGAACGAGGCGCTGGGCCTGCCCCGGCCCTGGGACCAGCAGTGGTCGCTGCGCATCCAGCAGGTGCTCGCCCACGAGTCCGATCTGCTGGAGTACGAGGACATCTTCGCGGGCTCGCACGTCATCGAGGCCAAGGTCGACGCGCTCGTCGAGGAGTGCATGACCGAGATCGAGCGGATCCAGGAGATGGGCGGCGCCATGGCGGCCGTCGAGTCGGGCTACCTCAAGGCCCAGCTCGTCTCCTCGCACGCCGAACGGCGGGCCCGTATCGAGGCCGGCGAGGAGAAGATCGTCGGGGTCAACTGCTTCGAGTCGACCGAACCCAACCCGCTCACCGCGGACCTCGACACCGCGATCATGACGGTGGACCCGGAGAACGAGGCCAAGGTCGTGGCCGCCCTGCACACATGGCGGGACAACCGCGACGAGGGACGGGCGCAGGAGGCGCTGTCCGCCCTCAAGGCCGCGGCAGCCGGCGACACCAATCTCTTCGGTCCCACGCTCGAGTGCGCCCGCGCGGGCGTGACGACGGGCGAGTGGGCGTGGGCCCTGCGGGACGTGTTCGGCGAGTTCCGGGCGCCCACCGGCGTCAGCAGCGCGCCGCTCGCGGTGGCCGCCGAGGAGGGCTCCCCGATGGCCGCGGTGCGCGAGAAGGTCGCCAGGACCGCCGAGGACCTGGGCAGCGGCAAGCTGCGGCTGCTCGTCGGCAAGCCGGGTCTGGACGGGCACTCCAACGGTGCCGAGCAGATCGCCGTACGGGCCAGGGACGCCGGCTTCGAGGTGGTCTACCAGGGCATCCGGCTCACGCCCGAGCAGATCGTGGACGCGGCGGTGGCCGAGGACGTGCACTGTGTGGGCCTGTCGATCCTCTCCGGCTCGCACGCCGAACTCGTACCGGACGTCCTGGAACGGCTGCGCCAGTCCGGTGCCTCGGACATCCCGGTCATCGTCGGCGGGATCATCCCCTCCGCGGACGCCGAGGCGCTCCGCACGGCCGGCGTCGCGGCCGTCTTCACCCCGAAGGACTTCGGTATCACGGAGATCATCGGCCGTATCGTCGACGAGATCCGTGCAGCGAACAAGCTCGACCCCCTGGAGGTCCCCGCATGACTCGCCCCGTCAACCGCCTGCGGCCGCGCCGCTCCTGCCTCGCCGTGCCGGGCAGCAACCCGCGCTTCCTCGAGAAGGCCCAGGGGCTGCCGGCCGACCAGGTCTTCCTGGACCTGGAGGACGCGTGCGCGCCGCTGGCCAAGCCGGAGGCCCGGCACACCATCGTGAAGTTCCTCAACGAGGGTGACTGGACGGGCAAGACCAGGGTCGTGCGGGTCAACGACTGGACGACCGAGTGGACCTACCGCGACGTCGTCACCGTCGTCGAGGGCGCGGGCCCGAACCTCGACTGCATCATGCTGCCGAAGGTCCAGGACGCCCAGCAGGTCGTGGCGCTGGACCTGCTGCTCACCCAGATCGAGAAGACGATGGGCTTCGAGGTCGGGCGGATCGGCATCGAGGCGCAGATCGAGAACGCGCAGGGCCTGAACAACGTCAACGAGATCGCGCAGGCCTCGCAGCGGATCGAGACCATCATCTTCGGCCCGGCCGACTTCATGGCGTCCATCAACATGAAGTCGCTGGTCGTCGGTGAGCAGCCGCCCGGCTACCCGGCGGACGCCTACCACTACATCCTGATGAAGATCCTGATGGCCGCCCGCGCCAACGACCTCCAGGCGATCGACGGCCCCTACCTCCAGATCCGCAACATCGACGGCTACCGCGAGGTCGCGCAGCGCGCCGCCGCGCTCGGCTTCGACGGCAAGTGGGTGCTGCACCCGGGCCAGGTCGAGGCGTCCAACGAGATCTTCTCGCCCTCCCAGGAGGACTACGACCACGCCGAGCTGATCCTGGACGCGTACGACTACTACACGTCCGAGGCGGGCGGCAAGAAGGGCTCCGCCATGCTCGGCGACGAGATGATCGACGAGGCCAGCCGCAAGATGGCCCTGGTCATCGCGGGCAAGGGCCGCGCCGCCGGCATGTCCCGTCAGTCCACGTTCCAGGCCCCGGAGGCGTGATCACCATGCAGTTCGGACGCACCTACGAGGAGTTCGAGGTCGGGGCCGTCTACAAGCACTGGCCCGGAAAGACGGTCACCGAGTACGACGACCACCTCTTCTGTCTGCTCACCATGAACCACCACCCGCTCCACATGGACGTCAACTACGCGGAGAAGACGACCGACTTCGGCAAGAACGTGGTGGTCGGGAACTACATCTACTCCCTGCTGCTGGGCATGTCCGTGCCGGACGTCTCGGGCAAGGCCATCGCCAACCTCGAGATCGAGTCGCTCAAGCACGTGGCGCCGACCTTCCACGGCGACACCATCTACGGCGAGACGACCGTCCTGGACAAGACGCCGTCGAGGTCGAAGAACGACCGCGGGATCGTCTACGTCGAGACCAAGGGCTACAAGCAGGACGGCACCCTCGTCTGCGTCTTCCGCCGCAAGGTGATGGTCCCCACCGAGACGTACATCAAGGAGCGCGGCGGCGAGCAGCCCGGCCGGCCCGAACTCAAGCAGCAGGAGAAGTGAGATGAGCCGTCTCGCACAGACCCACGGACTGACCGACATTCAGCAGGAAATCCTGTCCACGGTCCGTGACTTCGTCGACAAGGAGATCCTGCCGGTCGCCACCGAGCTGGAGCACCGCGACGAGTACCCCGCACAGATCGTCGAAGGGCTCAAGGAGCTCGGCCTGTTCGGGCTGATGATCCCGGAGGAGTACGGCGGCCTCGGTGAGTCGCTTCTCACGTACGCGCTGTGCGTGGAGGAGATCGCCCGCGGGTGGATGAGCGTCTCGGGCATCATCAACACCCACTTCATCGTTGCGTACATGCTCAAGCAGCACGGCACGCAGGAGCAGAAGGACTACTTCCTGCCGAAGATGGCGCTCGGCGAGGTGCGTGGCGCGTTCTCGATGTCCGAGCCGGCTCTGGGCTCGGATGTGTCGGCCATCACTTCCAAGGGCGTCAAGGACGGCGACGAGTACGTCCTGAACGGCCAGAAGATGTGGCTGACGAACGGCGGTTCGTCCACGCTGGTGGCCGTGTTGTGCCGTACGGACGAGGGCCACCCCGAGGGCACGGCGCCGCACAAGTCGATGACGACGTTCCTGGTCGAGAAGGAGCCGGGCTTCGGCGAGGTCCGCCCGGGCCTCACCATCCCCGGCAAGATCGACAAGATGGGCTACAAGGGCGTCGACACGACCGAGCTCATCATGGACGGCCTGCGGATCCCCGCGGACCGCGTGCTCGGCGGGCAGACCGGGCGCGGTTTCTACCAGATGATGGACGGCGTCGAGGTCGGCCGCGTCAATGTCGCGGCACGGGGCTGCGGCGTGGCCCAGCGCGCCTTCGAGCTGGGCGTTTCCTACGCTCAGCAGCGCCACACCTTCGGTAAGCAGATCGCCCAGCACCAGGCGATCCAGTTCAAGCTGGCCGAGATGGGTACCAAGGTCGAGGCCGCGCATGCCATGATGGTGAACGCAGCACGCAAAAAGGACTCCGGGGAGCGGAACGACCTCGAGGCAGGCATGGCGAAGTACCTCGCCTCCGAGTACTGCAAAGAGGTCGTGGAAGACGCCTTCCGGATCCACGGCGGCTACGGCTTCTCCAAGGAGTACGAGATCGAGCGCCTCTACCGTGAGGCACCGATGCTGCTGATCGGTGAAGGTACTGCCGAGATTCAGAAAATGATCATCGGCCGCCGACTGCTCGAGGAATACCGATTCCAGGGGTGAATGTCCGATTTGGGGCAATTTCTTCGCGAAGAAGATCACACCCGGTCACCGGTCTTCGGGCATCGACTCGGCTTCTGGCTTGCCCAGTTGCCATGCGTTACCGATAGCATCCCGGAAAGCCGTGCCGTCCCCCAGCGCCATGCGGCATCATCCGCTACGAAGGTCATCCATGCCCCACAGCCATTCCTCTGCACCTCGCGGCCGCGTCCGCCTCGCGCGCGGAGCGTCGCCGTGGCTCCTTCCGACCGTGGCCACCGCAGCCCTCAGCCTCGCCCGGTCCCGCCGTTCGGGACGATGGGCTGCGGTCGCCGTACCGACCACCGCACTCGCGGCGGGCATGCTGTGGTTCTTCCGCGACCCGGAGCGTGAGATCACCCAGGGTCGGGTGATCTCTCCGGCCGACGGCGTCGTGCAGAGCATCATGCCCTGGAAGGACGGACGCACCCGCGTCGCGATCTTCATGAGTCCGCTGAACGTCCACGTCAACCGCGCGCCCCTCGCGGGCACGGTGACATCCGTCGAGCACATCCCCGGCGGCTTCGTTCCGGCGTTCAACAAGGAGAGCGAGAACAACGAGCGGGTCGTCTGGCACTTCGACACCGAGCTCGGCGACATCGAGATGGTGCAGATCGCCGGCGCCGTCGCCCGGCGCATCGTTCCGTACCTGCCGCAGGGCACGAAGGTGGAGCAGGGCGAGCGGATCGGCCTGATCCGCTTCGGCTCGCGTGTCGACATCTACCTCCCGGAGGGAGTCGATGTGGACGTCGAGGTCGGCCAGCCCACGATCGCGGGGGTGACACGTCTTGACCGTGATTGATCCCGAACCTCAGGCCACCGCCGCCTGGGTTCCCGAGGTCGAGGCGGACTCCGACGAGATGGACGACATGCCGCTGTCCACGCGGCTCTCGATAGCGGACACGCTCACCCTGGGCAACGCCACGTGCGGCTTCATGGCCGTCTACTTCACCACCACCGGCGTCCTCATCCCGCACCTGACGGGCAGCGAGGACGGCGGGATGGCCCGGCACAGCGCGGCCACGGCCGTCATGCTGATGCTGCTGGCCTCGGTCTTCGACCTCTTCGACGGACTCGTGGCGCGCAAGCTGCGCAGCTCGGCGATGGGCGCGGAGCTGGACAACCTCTCCGACCTGATCAGCTTCGGCCTCGCCCCGGCGTACTTCGTCGTGGTGTGGGGCATGGTCGCCGACGACGCGCACCAGCGGGTCTCGGCGGTGGCCGCGATCGTGGTGTTGCTGGCGGTGGTGCTGCGGCTTGCGAGATTCTCGTGCGTCACGCTGCGTGACGGCATCTTCCAGGGCATGCCGAGCCCGTTCGGCGCGTTGACGGTCGTCTCGATCGTCCTGCTGGAGCTGCCGTTCATCCCGACGCTGCTGGCCATCATCGGCGTCGCCTGGCTGATGGTGAGCCGCGTCGAGTACCCGAAGCCGCGGGGACGCCTCGCGGTGGCGATGCTCGGCTGGATCGTGGTCAGCATGGGCATGCTGGCGGCCTGGGCGTTCGACGCCCCGGGCGGGCAGCTGCTGCTCCAGACCGGCTGCGCACTGCAGCTCGTACTGGGCGCGGTGATCCCGCTCTTCGCGACAGCCCGCCGGGTGAACACGTTCCGCGACAACCGCCGCGAGGCACGGGCAACCCAGCTCCCGTAGCCGCTCCGCGGGAAGCGCGACGACAACCACGACGAGGGGCCCGAGCCGGATCGGCTCGGGCCCCTCGTCGTGCCCGGGACGCCGTGTAAGGGCATTCGGCGGGGATGGGTGTCCCCGCCGGACTTCCGCTCGTCGTGCCCGGGACGCCGCGTAAGGGCATTCGGCGGGGTCCCCGCCGGACTTCCGCGAGACGGCCGGAGGGGGCGTGCAGGGGTGTCCCCGCAGGGCGGCCGACGGACACCGACGGAGAGCCGAACAGCCAAGCCGCGCGTCGGCCGCCCGAGGAGATACCCCGGAGGGCCCCCGAACCCCCCACGGACGTGGCGACCCCCAAGACCCCCAAGACCCCCAAGAACCCCGGAACCCCCTAGGGTCGAATCTCCTGAGCCGCCAGCCGTTCAGCCGCCCGCTCCAGCAGCGCCCCCGCATTCGCCATGCACGTCGCCGGGTCGGACTCCAGGTCCGTCAACGCGTAAACACCGCCGATCCCGGCCTTCGCGAGTTCGCGGTCGCTCAGCGTCCGCCGCCCGCACACCGCGACCACGCGCTTACCGCGCGCCCGCGCCGCCGCCGCGACACCCGCCGGTGCCTTCCCGTGCAGGGTCTGCTCGTCCAGCGAGCCCTCGCCCGTGATCACGAGATCCGCCCGCTCCAGCGCGGCCGCGAAGCCGAGCACGTCCAGCATGACCTCGATCCCGGCCCGGAAGCTCGCGCCGAGCCCGACCAGCGCGCCGTAGCCGATGCCGCCCGCCGCGCCCGCGCCGGGCGAGCGCGCGTAGTCGGCGGCCCGCGGCCCCATGGCCTCCTCCAGCACCCCCACGTAGTGCGTGAGCGCGGCGTCGAGCATCTCGACGTCCTCCTCGCTCGCGCCCTTCTGCGGCCCGTACACGGCAGCCGCGCCCTTCGGCCCGGTCAAGGGGTTGTCGACGTCGCTCGCGAGGATGATCTCGGTCTCGGCGATCCGAGGGTCGAGCCCGGAGAGGTCGGCGGAGACGAGTTCGCGGAGCGGACCGCCGCCGTGCGGGATCTCCTCGCCGTCGCGGTCGAGCAGACGCGCTCCGAGTGCGGCGAGCATGCCGGCGCCGCCGTCGTTGGTCGCGGAGCCGCCGACGCCGAAGACGATGGTGCGCGCGCCGCCGTCCAGAGCGGCGCGCAGCAGCTCGCCGGTGCCGTACGTGGTGGCGGTCAGCGGTGCGAAGACGCCCGGGGGCAGGTGCCGCAGGCCGGAGGCCTCGGCCATCTCGACGACGGCGGTGCCGTCACGCAGCGCGAATGCCGCCGTGACCTCGGCTCCGAGCGGCCCTGTGACCCGCGCCTCGCGGCGCTCGAACCCGGCCGCGACGGCCGCGTCGACCGTCCCGTCCCCGCCGTCCGCGACGGGCAGGGATTCGACGCCGATTCCCGGGGCCACCCGCCGTAGCCCGGCGGTGACGCGCTCGGCGACCTCGACGGCCGTGAGCGAGCCCTTGAACTTGTCCGCGGCGATCAGCACGCGTCCCGTCGCCTCAACTGCTGCGTCCGCCACTTACAACCCCTTGCCATCGAACGTGCGGTCGCGCCGGGTGTGACCATATCCGGAGGTGAGCCGCCCTGCCCAGGCCGGGATCCGCAGGGCCACATGCTGGGACACGCGCGCCCCGCCCCGGGCAGGCACCGGATGCGGAACGAGCCCGGAAGCGGTCAGGGGCTGCCCGTACGGACGCTAGGCTCGCGCCCGTGACCATCGACTACGCCACATACATCGCCGGACTGCCGAAGGTTCTCGCCGGGGCGGGCGTCGTCTTCCGTGACGCGGAAGGCCGCATCCTGCTCGTCGAGCCCAACTACCGCGAGGACGGCACCTGGCTGCTGCCCGGCGGCACCGTCGAGTCCGACGAGGGCGAGACACCACGGCAGGGCGCCCGGCGCGAGACGGCGGAGGAGATCGGCCTCGACGTCGAGGTCGGCCGGCTGCTCGCCGTGGACTGGGTCCGCGGCGCCGCCCGCCCGCCGCTCGTGTCGTATCTGTACGACGGCGGGGTGCTCGACGAGGACCAGCTGGCCGCGGTCCGGCTCCAGCAGACCGAGTTGGTGTCCTGGCGGATGGTGCACCCGGTCGAGGCCGACGATCTGGTCGACAGCGGGCTCGGCCTGCGGATCCGGGCCGCGCTGGGCGCGCTGGCTTCGGGGAACGGCCCGGTGGAGCTGGAGGACGGCCGCACCCCGGGGGCCTGAGCCCCACCGGCCCGAGCCACCGTCCAGCAACTCATCCTCCCCCTCTCCCTCCCCTCCCCCCTCACCCTCCCGGAAAGCTCTCGCCCCCGCCGTCGCCGCATGCGTAGGCTCGCGGCATGAGCAACGGTGAGCACGCGGACGGCACCGGCCCGGACCGTTCCGGAGCGCACCGCACCGGAACGGATCGCACCGGTGCGGACGGCACGCCGCGCCCGCTGGTGGCCCTCCTCAGCGGTGCGGGGATCTCCACCGACTCCGGGATCCCCGACTACCGCGGCCCGAACGGTCTGTGGCGCAAGGACCCAGAGGCCGAGAAGCTCGTGACGTACAGCTCGTACATGTCCGACCCCGACATCCGGCGCCGGTCCTGGCTGATGCGGCGGAACAGTCCGGCCTTCCGCGCGAAGCCCAACGCGGCGCACCACGCGGTCGCGGAGCTCGAACGTTCCGGCGTGCCGGTCCGGGTCATCACGCAGAACGTCGACGGGCTGCACCAGTTGGCGGGGCTCCCGGCCCGCAAGGTGCTGGAACTGCACGGCACCGCCCGGGTCGTGCAGTGCACCTGCTGCAACGCCCGCTCGGACATGGCCGCGGCGCTGGAACGGGTCGCGGCGGGCGAGGACGACCCGGACTGCCGGGAGTGCGGCGGCATCCTCAAGTCGGCGACGGTCATGTTCGGCGAGCGCCTCGACCCGGAGGTGCTGGGGGAGGCCATGGCCATCGCCCAGGCGTGCCAGGTCTTCATCGCGGTCGGTACGACCCTCCAGGTGCAGCCCGCCGCCTCCCTGGCGGGCATCGCCGCCGACCACGGGGCCCGGCTGATCATCATCAACGCCGAGCCGACGCCGTACGACGACCTGGCGGACGAGGTGGTGCGCGAGCCGATCGGCACGGCGCTGCCGACCCTCCTCACCCGTATCGCGGAGGACGGCACAGCCGCCTGAGGCCCAACTCGACAGCACCACCGAGCCGTTGGCGCCTTGCTGCCTCCTCGTCGGCCGACAGCACCGCCCGCCCCGCTCAGGCTCAGCCCAACCCCTCAAGGGGCATCGCCCCGGACTCGAAGTCCAGCAGGCGGCGCTTGCGGTCCAGGCCGCCCCCGTACCCGGTGAGGCTGCCGCCCGCGCCGACGACACGATGGCAGGGAACGATGATGCTGACCGGGTTCTTGCCGTTGGCCAGGCCCACCGCGCGTGACGCACTGGGCTTGCCGAGGCGGGCGGCCAGTTCGCCGTAGGAAACGGTCCCGCCGTACGGGATCTCTCGCAGCGCCGTCCAGACGCGCTGCTGGAAGGGCGTGCCGTGCAGCCGTAGCGGGAGGTCGAAGTCGGTTCGGTCGCCCGCGAACCAGGCGTCGAGCTGCCGCACCGCCTCCGCGAACGGCGACGCGTCGGGCACGCCGAAGGTCTCCTGGGGCGGTCGGTGACGCTGCTCGGTCATGTAGAGGCCGCTGAGGACACCGTCGGTGGCGACGAGCGTGAGCGGGCCGAGCGGGCTGCCGACGACGGTGTGGCTGCGCTCGGGACCGTCCGATGCGCCTACGGCGTCCGCGGGGCGGGGGACGCGGGGCGCGCGCGCAGAGTCCGCGGCGTGTGCGGCATGTGCGGCGTCTACGGCGTCTGGGGTGGGCCGGGTGGACATGTCGGGGCTCCTGGGAAGGAAGGGTGCCGGGGCGGTTCAGTCGGTCGGCAGGTGGTTGATGGGGTGGTCGTCGGTCGCCCAGAGGTACTGGACCGCGTACGCCCGCCAGGGCCGCCAGTCCGCCGCCCGCCGTGTCAGGGCCGCCGGGGTGGACGGCAGGCCCGACTCCCGTGCGGCGCGCCGCAGTCCGAGGTCGGTCGGCGGGAAGGCGTCGGGGTCGCCGAGGGCACGCATGGCGATCACCTCGACCGTCCAGGGTCCGATGCCGGGCAGCGCGGCGAGGCGGGCCCGGGCCTCGTCCCAGTCACTGCCCACGCCGAGGGCGATCTCGTCCGCGGCCAGGGCACCGGCGAGCGTGGTGAGCGTCGTACGCCGGGTGCGGGGCATGGCCAACTCGTCCGGGCCGAGGTCGGCAAGCCGCTCGGGGCCGGGGAAGAGGTGCGTGAGGCCGCCCGCCGGGTCGTCGACGGGCTCGCCGTGCGCGCGGACGAGGCGCCCGGTGTGCGTACGTGCCGCGGCTGTGGACACCTGCTGGCCGATGACGGCGCGTACCGCGAACTCGGCAGCGTCGACCGTGCGCGGGACCCGTCGCCCGGGGGCCTTGTCGACCAGCGGCGTGAGCAGCGGATCGGCCCTGAGAAGGCCGTCGACGGCCTCGGGGTCGGCATCGAGGTCGAGGAGGCGCCGGCAGCGGCTGATGGCGAGGGTGAGGTCGCGCAGGTCGGTGAGGGCCAACTGGCAGCCGATGTGGTCGGGGCCGGGGCGCAGCGCCACGACGCCCTGTCCGTACGGCAGGCGCAGGGTGCGCCGGTACGCGCCGTCGCGCCACTCCTCCACGCCGGGGACGGCGGTGGCGACGAGGTGACCGAAGAGGTTGTCCGGGCAGAGCGGGGCACGGTAGGGCAGGCGCAGCGCGATCGTCCCCGTGGTGGGCGTCGGCTGCCCGGCGGGCGCGGACCGGGACGCACGGATCGCGCGGGCGCGCAGTTCGCTCGGCGCCAGGGCGAAGACTTCGCGGACGGTGTCGTTGAAGGTCCGGATGCTGGAGAACCCGGCGGCGAAGGCGATCTCGGCCATGGGCAGCGCACTGGTCTCGATCAACAGCCGTGCGGTCTGGGCCCGTTGGGCGCGGGCGAGGGCCAGGGGGCCGGCGCCGACCTCCGCGAGAAGCATGCGCTCGACGTGCCGGGTGCTGTAGCCGAGACGCGCGGCGAGACCGGGGACTCCGTCCCGGTCGACCACGCCGTCGGCGATCAGCCGCATGGCGCGGGCGACGAGGTCGGCCCGCTCGTTCCACTGCGGGGAGCCGGGGCTGGCATCGGGGCGGCAGCGCTTGCAGGCGCGGAATCCGGCCTGCTGGGCGGCGGCAGCGCTGGGGTGGAAGCGCATGTTCTCCGGCTTGGGCGGCACGACCGGGCAGCTGGGACGGCAGTAGATGCCGGTGGTCAGGACCGCGGTGAAGAACCAGCCGTCGAAGCGGGCGTCCTCCGCCTGTACGGCGCGCACGCACCGGTCGGTTTCGGTGTGCATGGGTCCCAGCATCGGCTACGGACGGTGGTCCCGGCTGGCGAGAATCCGACATCGACGTCGGGGGCGGGCGCTGGGGGCGTACGGGGGCGGCCGGGGGCGTCGTACCTCCCTCCGCAGGTACTCAGCCGGACGCATTTCCCGAACATCCGTTCTGGTCCGCCGTTAGGATCCACCGCATGAGGGAGAACGATCTCGAGCGGCGCGTGGCCGCGCTGGAACAGAACCAGCGGTATCTGGAGGAGGACCTGGCCCGGATGGAGCAGGAACTCGAGGAGGCGCGGCGTCCGAACCTCTGGTTCGTGGCCAGGGTCGGACTCGCTCTGCTGCTCATCTTCTGGTTCCTGCAGATGATGCCGGGCCTGATGGCGAGCGGCCCGACAGGGTTCCTGGTGGCAGGGGGACCGAGCGCCGTCTGGGGCTCCCTCGGGATTCTCATGCTCACCGGAGCCGTGATGCTCGCCGCACGGAGACGGGCAGGCCGCAAGCCGTAACGCCCAGGGTCGTAGCAGCCGAGTCGTAGGAGCCGCGGGACAGCCGGACCCGGACGGCACTCCCCCGCCTGGAGACCGCCGCGTCCGTTCAGGCCGCGGCGGTCGCCCGGAGCCTGCGCCAGACCGCGCGGGCCGCGTGGTGACCCGACATGCCGTGGACCCCCGGCCCGGGGCTCGTCGCCGAGGAGCAGAGGAACACCGCCGGGTGCGCCGTGGCGTACGGGACGCGGGCGAGCTTGGGGCGCAGCACGGCCTGCAGGCCCGCGAAGGCACCGCAGGCGATGTCGCCGCCGACGTAGTTGGCATTGCGGTCGGCCAGCTCCGCGGGCCCGGCGACGGCGCGCGCGAGCACCAGATCGCGGAAGCCGGGGGCGAACCGCTCGATCTGCCGCTCGATCACATCGGTGGCGTCGCCGCCCCACCCGTTCGGGACGTGCCCGTAGGCCCAGAGGACGTGCTTGCCCTCCGGCGCACGGCTGGGGTCCGCGACGGTCGGCTGGGACGTGATCAGGAACGGCGTCTCGGGCGGCTCGCCGCGCCCGGCGCGGCCGAGCGCGGTGGCGATCTCGCGTGCGGAGGCGCCGACATGGACGGTGCCCGCGCGCCGCGCCTCGGGGGCCGTCCACGGCACGGGGCCGGAGAGCGCGTAGTCGACCTTGAAGACGGCAGGGCCGTAGCGGTACTGCGCGTAGGCGTTGCCGAGCCCGGCGATACGCGCGAGCGAGGTGGGCGAGGTGTCGAAGACGTACGCGCGGGCGGGCGGCAGTTCGTCGAGGCGCTTGACCGTCGTGCCGGTGTGGACCGTGCCGCCCAGGTCGCGGAGGTATCCGGCCAGCGCGTCCGAGATGGCCTGCGAACCTCCGCGCGCCACGGGCCAGCCCCGTGCGTGCGCGGCCAGGGCGAACATCACCGCGATGCCGCCGGTGACGATCGTGCCGGGCCCGGTGATGGCGTGGGCCCCGAGACCGGTGAACAGAGCGCGCGCCCGCTCGTCGTGGAAGCGGCGGTTCAGCAGCGCGGCGGGCTGCGGCCCGAGGAGCGCGAAGCGGGCGTAGCGCGCGGGATCGCGCGGGAATCCGAGCCACGGGGGGCGCAGGAAGTCGGCGGCCAGGGTGTCCCAGTGCCCGATGAAGGGGGCGACGAGGCGCCGGTACGCGCCCGCGTCGCGGTGACCGAGGGATGCGGCGGTCTCCCCCACGGTGTTGGCGAGGACGGCGGCGGAGCCGTCCAGGAACGGATGCGCCATCGGCAGCTCCGCATGCGCCCATTCGAGGCCGTAGCGGTCGAGCGGCATGTCGGAGAAGGCGGGCGACCCCACGCCGAAGGGGTGGACGGCCGAGCACGGGTCGTGCCGGAAGCCGGGGAGCGTCAGCTCCTCGGTGCGGGCGCCGCCACCCACCGCGTCCGCGGCCTCGTACAGCGCCACCGCGAAGCCGCGGCGGGCCAGTTCGACGGCGGCGGTCAGCCCGTTCGGCCCGGCCCCCACCACGACCACATCGAGCATCGACGGCACCGCGAGACTCCTTCGTCATCCGACGGCCGGTCCCCCGGACGGCGACGTGCCGCCACGGGCTCCGCCCAGGATATGCGGCGCGTTCGGCCGGGCGGCTCGGGGCGTCCACTTCCGGCCCGTTCCACGGGAAGTCCGTGGTCCCGGCGGAGGCCGGGGCGGCGGGAGGCAGCGGGACAACCCGTGCCCACTCGGTACAAGACGGCGCCGACAAAGATCACGTAGCACCGCGTGCAGGGCCGGACGGGCGTATTCCGGACGACCCCGGCGGCACTGGCCGGAGAGCTACTGACGCCCTCCGGGAAGGCCTTACCCTCTCGCGCATGGAACGCATCGTCCGCACCGACTTCCGTAAGGTGCATGGCTTTTCGAAGGCGGATACGCTCCCGCTCCTCCCGGCTCGCGTCTGGTCGTCCGCCGAGTGGGACCGCATCCGGCTCGGCTATCGGGCACGCGGCATGGACGAGCGGTGGAACGTCTTCGCCGAGGGCGACCGGCTCTTCCTCCATCGCAGTTGGACGGGACACCGTATCTACGAGGCCGTGTTCGCGCCGGTGCCGGGCGGCCCCGGGGACGGTGAAGCCCGGATCATCACCGGGGCGCTGGTCGAGGGCGACCCGCGGCGCCACCGGCGTACGTCGGACGCCTACGACGCGGTGATGCTGGAGGTCCTGGTGAGTTCGGTGCTGCTCGGAGAGCGCGCCGACGCGGGATGGGAGCGGCTGAGCGAGCTGCGGGGCGGCGAAAGGGCCGCGGAAGGGCCCGGCGCCGCCGAAAGGGCCGAAGGGACCAGCGGGACCGACGGGCCCGGTGGCGCGTGGCCGGCCGGGCCGGGCCACACGGCGCGGCACCCCGGGGTGCTGGGCCTGCGCGCCGCCGAGCACGCGCCCGACGCGGCAGGCTGAACGGCGGGTACGCGGGCGGACGCGAACGGCCGCGGCGAGGGGGCCGGCGCGGACCGGTCCGTGACGTCGGCCCATCGAGCACCCCTGACAGGTCGGAACCCGGGCTGTTCGGAGCATGGCCGCTCGGAACTCAGGCCGTTCGGAACTCAGGCCGTTCGGAACCCGGGCCGCTCGGGGCCCAGGCGCTCGGAACCGGGTCACAGGCCCGGCCCGTTCAGGGCCCAGGCCGAGGGGCCCCGGCCGCACAGGATCCGGGCGAGGCGACAAGGGAGCAGCCCGGAGCCTGCGCCACCTGCATCACCGCGGTGGTGACCCCGTGGAGCGCGCCGGTGCGCGAGACGTGCCGGGGCTCCCTGCCGTCCACGGCGATTGCGCCCTGATCCTCGGCGCACCGGCCACCGCCTGCACCGCGCCCGACGCCACCGTCGGCTCTGCGGCCCGCACGGGCCGGGCCTTGGCGCCGTCACGCCGAGCCCGGCGGCGACGGCGTTCTCCCCGTGGACGGCGTCCTCCCCTTCCGGAGACGCCTCCTCGGTCCGTGAAGGAGGAATCACCCCGGGTCCTCGGCTCCAGCCGCGCTCGGGGCTCAGTCGTGTCCGGGGCTCAGTCGTGTCCGGGGCTCAAGCCGCGCCAGGAGCGGCCAGTTGCCCTCGTCGCGTCAGCGGCCCGAGCGGCGCGGGGGGGGTCTCCGTCCCGGGCGGCGGGGGGTCTCCGTCCCGAGCGGCGCCGGGAGTCTCCGTCCCGGGCGGCGCGGGGAGTCTCCGTCCCGGGCGGCGCGGCGCGCGCTCGGGTCAGGCTCCCGCGTGGGCGGCGTCGCGTCCCGCACCGGCACCGCGCATCAGCGTCAGGAGACGGTCGGCCGTCGCCTCGTCGCGGGCGGCCGTGAACGGGAGGGCGTTCCCTCCGGCGATCCGGAACGGCTCGCCCGCGACCGTCGCGCTCGCCCCGCCCGCCTCCTCGACCAGCAGCAGGCCGGCGGCGTGGTCCCAGGCGTTCTCCCAGCCGAAGGCCACGGCCGCGAGCGCCCCCTGGGCCACCCGCAGATACTCCAGGCCCGCCGAGCCGCACGGCCGCGGCGCGATGCCGTCGACCTCCAGCCGGGCGAGCGCCGCGTCCTCCTTCGGCGTCGTGAAGTCGGGGTGCGAGACCGCGACCTCCAGCACCGCGCCCGCCTCGGGCTTTCCCGTGCGCAGCGGTACGCCGTCCAGCGTGGCTCCCCTGCCCCGTACGGCGAGGGCCATGAGGCCGAGCAGCGCCGGCGCGTACGTCCAGGAGGCCAGCACCTCACCGTGGTGCGCGAGGGCGACGAGCGTGGTGAAGCCGGGGTCGCCGTGCACGAACTGCCGTGTGCCGTCGACCGGGTCGACGATCCAGACCGGCGCCGTCCCGCTCAGCTCGGCGAGGACGCCGCGGTCGGCGTGCACAGCCTCCTCGCCGACCACGACGGAGCCGGGCAGCAGGCGGGTCAGCGAGGCCGTGAGGTGCTCCTCGGCGAGCCGGTCGGCGACGGTCACGAGGTCGTGCGGGCCGTTCTTCTCGACGATCTCGTGCTCGGCGAGCTGCCGGAAGCGCGGCATGATCTCGGCGGCCGCGGCGGAGCGCAGCGCCTCCTCGACGTCGTACAGATGGCGTGCGGCCGCGGGCCCGGACAGGAAGTCATCGATCACCCCGCCATGGAACCACGGACCGCGGACACCCTCGTCGTCGGGCAGGAGGATGCCGGGTGACGTGGAGGTGAAGCCCGCCGGGCCGCACCGCCCGGCCCCGATCACGCGCCCACGCCGGCTCCCGATCACCACGCCAAGGCCCACCCGCAACCAGTCGCCCGTCACAGCCGGCCCGTGACCGGCCGACCCGCAACCAGTCGCCCGTAGCCCGCCGGCCCCTCACCCGGCCGCACGCCGACCGCCGACCCTCACCGGCCGACCGCGTACCCCTGCATCCCGCGCGGGTTCGCGGCCGCGGACAGCACGCCCGTCCCGGGGTCGCGGGCCACCGCGCACAGCCGTCCCTCCGACCACGGCTCGCCCACCGTCACGTCGTGGCCCCGACGCCGCAGACCGTCGACGACCTCCGCCCCGATCCGCGACTCGACGGTGACGCTCCCCGGCCGCATCCCGCGCGGGTGGAAGGACCCGGGGAAGCTGTCGTTGTGCCAGTTCGGGGCGTCGATGGCGCCCTGGAGGTCGAGGCCGCCGCGGACGGCCGCGCGCAGAGCCACCGACAGGAAGAAGTGCAGCTGCCACTGGTCCTGCTGGTCACCGCCGGGCGTGCCGAAGGCCATCACCGGGACGCCGTCGCGCAGGGCGAGCGACGGCGTGAGGGTCGTACGGGGACGGCGGCCCGGGGTGAGCGAGTTGGGCAGGTCCGCCTCGAGCCAGGCCATCTGGAGCCGGGTTCCGAGCGGGAAGCCGAGCGAGGGGACGACCGGATTGGACTGGAGCCATCCGCCGCTGGGCGTCGCGGCGACCATGTTGCCCCAGCGGTCGACGATGTCGAGGTGGCAGGTGTCGCCCGCCGTCGCACCGTCCGCGCCCACCGTCGGCTCCCCCGCGCCGAGCGCCGCGCCGCGCCCCGCACCGGCCCGCCCGAGGGCGTCGGCCTCCCCCGCCATCAGCCGGCGCACATGCTCGCTCAGGACCGGGGTACGCCCGCCAGGACTCCCCGGGCGCAGCGCGTACGAGGCGTCGCGGCCGATCAGGGCGCGCCGCTCACGGCTGTACGCGCGGGCGAGCAGGTCTTCGACCGGTACGGTCCCGGGCCCGCGCGCGTCCCCGTACCAGGCCTCGCGGTCCGCCATCGCGAGCTTGCATCCTTCGATGAGCTGGTGCACGTACTCGGCGGTGCCGTAGGGCAGTTCGGCCGGGTCGTCGGGGAGCAGGGCGAGCTGCTGGAGGAGGGCAGGGCCCTGGGACCATCCACCGGCCTTGCAGATCGTCCAGCCGCCCCACGTGTGGCGGACGGGTTCCTCGTAGGTCGCGGAGAAGGCGGCGAGGTCGTCGCCGGTGAGGGTGCCGGCGTGGCGCTCGCCCGTGGTGTCCAGGGCGGGGCGCGCGGCCGCCTCCGCGAGCGCTTCCGCGATGAAGCCCTCGCGCCAGACGCGCCGTGCGGCCTCGATCTGCTTCTCGCGGTCCCCGCCCGCCGCCTCCGCCTCGGCGACGAGGCGGCGCCAGGTCGCGGCGAGCGCGGGGTTGGTCAGGAGCGCGCCCTCGGGCGGGGGCCTGCCGCCGGGCAGATACAGCGCGGCGGAGGTCGTCCACTCCGTCTCGAACAGCTCGCGCACCGCCTCGACGGTCGACCCGATCCGCTCGACGGGCGGATGGCCGTGCTCGGCGTACCCGATGGCGTGGCCGAGGACGTCGGCGAGATGCAGCGTGCCGTGGTCCCGCAGCAGCAGCATCCACGCGTCGAAGGCGCCGGGCACGGCGGCCGCCAGCGGTCCCGTACCGGGGACGAGGTCGAGGCCGAGCGCGGAGTAGTGCTCGATGGTCGCGCCCGCGGGGGCGGGGCCCTGGCCGCACAGCACCTGCACGCGGCCGTCCGCGGGCGCCAGGATGATCGGAACCTCGCCGGCGGGGCCGTTGAGGTGCGGCTCGACGACATGCAGGACGAACCCGGCGGCGACGGCCGCGTCGTAGGCGTTGCCGCCGCGCTCCAGAACCGCCATGGCCGACTGGGAGGCGAGCCAGTGGGTCGAGGACACCATGCCGAACGTGCCCTGGAGGGTCGGCCGGGTCGTGAACATCGCCGGGGCGCTCCTTCCTGCCGCTACGCGTCGCCCGTACGAGCCGGGCGCCCTGCCCGTACGGGGCCGTACGCGGTACGGGCCTCACCGTACGAGCCACCGGGCGCGCGGGGCGAGCCCCCGGTACCCGCCCGCTCCCCGGATGCGGCCACGCCCGCTGTCCCCGCGCAGGACCGCCCGCTCCCCGGATACGGCCATTCCTCCCCCTCGCCGTCACCACACGGCCGTCGGCCCTCCCCACCGCCGAACGCGCCGCGAAACGACGGGGCCAATCCGTCCCCCCTGCGGCCCGGTCGAGTACACCGGAGACATGACTGCCCATCACACCGCCGCCCCCGGGCCGGTGGCCCTCGCGCCGGACGTCCTCGACGACAAGATCCTCGGCGGCTGGCTCGGACGGATCGCGGGCAACATGCTCGGCAAGCCCGTCGAGCGCGGCGACCACTGGACGCGGCAGCGGATCGACCGGTACCTGCGCCGCGCGGACGCCCTCCCCCTCACCGACTACATCCCGGGGCCGACGCCCGAACACCCCCTGGATCCCCTTGAGTTCGAGCTGCGCCCCGAGTGGCCGGAGTGCACGCGCGGCAACATCAGCGGCAGCGCGCGCGACGACGACGTGGACTACTCCGTACTGGGGCTGCATCTGCTGGAGACCCGCGGCTTCGGGTTCACCACCGAGCAGGTCGGCGACCTCTGGCTGCTGCGCCTGCCGTATCTGCAGACCTTCACCGCCGAGCGCGCGACCTACCGCAATCTGGCGCGGGGGCTGAAGCCGCCGGTCGCGGCGACCGTCGACAACCCCTACCAGGAGTGGATCGGCGCCCTCATCCGCGCCGACATCCACGGCTGGACATCCCCCGGTGACCCGCGCCGCGCCGCGGGCCTGGCCCGTCGCGACGCCGTCCTCTCGCACACGGGCAACGGCGTCTACGGCGCGATGTGGGCCGCCGCGCTCGTCGCCGCGGCGTTCACGGCCTCCTCGGTCCGCGCCGCGCTGGACGCCTCCCTGGAACACATCCCCGCCGGGTCCCGCCTGGCCCGTACGGTCCGCAGGACGGCCGCCCTCCACGACGCGGGCCTGAGCTGGGAGGGCACCCTCGCCGAGCTGGAGACGGAGACCGGGCGGCTGCACTGGATCCACGTGGTGCCCAACGCCGCCGTCCTGACCGCCGGACTCCTCTACGGCGGGGGCGACTTCACGGCCACCGTCGCCCTCACGGTCCGCGGCGGGCTCGACACCGACTCCAACGGCGCGACGGCGGGCTCGGTCGCGGGCGTCTTGTGCGGCGCGTCCGCGATCCCGGCGCAGTGGACCGAGCCGCTGCGGGACACCGTACGGAGCGCCGTCTTCGGCTTCGACGGCGCGCGCATCAGTGATCTGGCGGAGCGCACGGCTCGGCTGGCGCGGATGGAGAGGGAGGCGGGAACGGAGACGCCGTAGTCCGACACGTGGACGCGTCAGCCCGCCTCCTCGGCGCCCAACTGCCCTGCCGGGACAGCACGCAGGGCCCGCCCCTCTTGCGAGAAGGCGGGCCCTGCGAAAGGGCGGGCACTGCGAGAAGGCGGCCCCGACGAGGAGGCGGGCCCTCCGAAGGGCCGGGGCCGGGGCGACGAGACACCGGCCGCGCCCGTCCCGCGCGGACCGCGGACCTCAGCGGGCCCGGTGCTCCGACCGCCGCGGCAGCATCAGCACCGTGTAGAGCACCAGCGACGCCCCCAGGCCCACGGCCCAGCCGTAGTCGGCGAGAGGCTGGAGGAAGGGGACGAGCCCGTCCTCGGGGAAGGGTCCCTTGCCCGGTGCCGAGTACGAGCCGCCGACGGCGAGCAGGCCGCCGACTCCGAAGGCCACGACCGCCCGCCAGTTCCAGCCCGCCGCGTACCAGTAGCGGCCGCCGGGCCGGTACAGGTCGGCCAGGTCCAGCACGGTGCGGCGGATGATCCAGTAGTCGGCGATGAGGATGCCCGCGACCGTGCCGAGCAGTCCGCCGACCACGCCGAGCCAGGTGAAGATGTACAGCTCGGGCGTCTCCGTGAGCTTCCAGGGGAAGATGATGACGCCGACGACACCCGTGATCAGCGCTCCCGTACGGAAGTTGATGACCTTCGGGGCCAGGTTGGCGAGGTCGTAGGCGGGCGAGACCACATTGGCCGCGATGTTGACCGAGATGGTGGCGACGAGGACGGTCACCAGGGCGAAGACCAGACCGAAGGCGTTGTCGGTCTTGCCCGACAGGGCGACCGGGTCCCACAGCGGTTCGCCGTAGACCGCCTGGGAGCCGGAAGTGACCAGGACCGACAGCATCGCGAAGGCGGTCATGGTGGTGGGCAGGCCGAGGGACTGGCCCCAGACCTGGGCGCGCTGGCCCTTGCCGAAGCGGGTGAAGTCCGGGATGTTCAGCGAGAGGGTGGCCCAGAAGCCGATCATGCCCATGAGGGCGGGGAAGAAGACCGTCCAGAACTCGGTGCCCCAGCCGAGCTTCGAGGGCTGGTCGAGGAGCGGCCCGAAGCCTCCGGCCTTGTTCGCGATCCAGATGAGCAGCACCAGCGCGCCCACGAGGACGAACGGGGCGGCCCAGTTCTCGAAGCGCCGCAGGGTCTCCATCCCGCGGTAGATGATGGCGAGTTCGAGCGCCCAGAAGATGACGAAGCAGAGCCACAGCGTCCAGGGGTAGCCGCCGATCTCGCCGGCGCGCTCCCAGCCGCCGCCGAACAGCTTGCCCAGCAGGATGTAGATGCCCTGCCCGCCGATCCAGGTCTGGATGCCGAACCAGGCGCAGGCCACGGCGGCGCGGATCAGCGCGGGCAGATTGGCTCCGCGGAGGCCGAAGGAGGCGCGGGCCAGGACGGGGAACGGGATGCCGTACTTGGGCCCGGCGTGGCCGGTCAGCAGCATCGGGAGGAGCACGATGACGTTGCCGAGGGCGATGGTGAGAACGGCCTGTTTCCAGTCCATGCCGAGGGCGACGAGCCCGGAGGCGAGCGTCCAGGACGGGATGTTGTGGGCCATGCCGACCCACAGGGCGGCGAAGTTGTACGTGGTCCAGTGGCGGCCGGAGACGGGGACGGGCCGCAGGTCCGCGTTCGAGAAGGGGCTGTCGGGCAGTTCGGTGCCGGGCGGGAGCTCCACCCGGCCGTCGGGGTGGGTGACGTGGGCCTGTATCGGGGACGGCGGCACGGCGGCGGGGGCATCGGTCATGGCGGGGCCGTTCGTTCGCGGAGGAAGTGCCTGAACTCCCCGTCGTCCCGCCCCGGAAACGGCGGGGCGGGACGACGGGGACGGTCGGGCGGAGGGCGGGGAGCGGTTCCGGCCCTCCGGCGACGGGCGGTCCGGCGGGCGCCGGACCGGGCGGGTCAGCCGGCGAGGGCGGGGATGATGTGCTCGCCGTAGGCGTCGATGGTGGATTCCTTGGCGTCGTGCATGGCGTAGACCGCGAACTGGTCGACGCCCAGGTCGCGGAGCGTCTGCAGCTTCTCCACATGTGCCTCGGGCGGGCCGAGCAGGCAGAAGCGGTCGACGATCTCGTCGGAGACGAAGTCGGTCGACGGGTTCCCCGCCCGCCCGTGGTGGCTGTAGTCGTAGCCCTCGCGGGCCTTGATGTAGTCCGTCAGCGCCTCGGGGACGAGACCGGAGTGCTCGCCGTAGCGGGCGACCAAATCGGCTACGTGGTTGCCGACCATGCCGCCGAACCACCGGCACTGGTCGCGCGCGTGAGCCAGGTCGTCGCCGACGTAGGCGGGTGCGGCGACGCAGATCGTCACCGCGTCCGGGTCACGGCCCGCCTCCTCCGCGGCGCTCCGCACGGCGCGGACCATCCACTCCGTCAGGAACGGGTCGGCGAGCTGCAGGATGAATCCGTCGGCCTTCTGCCCGGCGAGCGCGAGGGCCTTGGGCCCGTACGCCGCCATCCACACCGGCAGCTTCCCGTCCTTGACCCACGGGAGGCGCAGGGTCTCACCCTCTATCTCCGTCTCCCGGCCCTCGGCGAGGTCGCGGATGACCTCGATCGCCTCACCGAGACGGGCCAGGGTGTTGGGCTTGCGGCCCGCGACGCGCATCGCGGAGTCGCCCCGGCCGATGCCGCAGACGGTCCGGTTGCCGTACATCTCGTTGAGGGTGGCGAAGGTGGAGGCGGTGACCTCCCAGGTGCGGGTGCCCGGGTTGGTGACCATCGGCCCCACGGTCAGCCGCTCGGTGTGCTCCAGGATGCGGCTGTAAATGACGAACGGCTCCTGCCAGAGCACGGCGGAGTCGAAGGTCCAGCCGTACCGGAACCCCTGCCGCTCGGCGCGTTTCATCAGTCCGACGACCGCCGACGCGGGCGGGTCGGTCTGCAGGACGAGTCCGAAGTCCATGGCGGCTCTCTCTCAGATCAGGTTTTGACAGGTGCCGCGGGGCACGTACTGGCCGTGGCCGGCCCGGCCGGTGAACTCGCCCCGGTCGACGACGGTTTCGCCGCGCGAGAGGACGGTCTCGACCTTGCCGGTGATCCGCTTGCCCTCGTACGCCGAGTAGTCCACGTTCATGTGGTGCGTCTCGGCGGAGATGACCTGCTCGGCGTGCGGGTCGTAGACGACGACGTCGGCGTCCGCGCCGGGGGCGATGGTGCCCTTGCGCGGGTAGAGGCCGAACATCCGGGCCGGGGAGGCGCAGGCGATCTCGATCCAGCGACGGCGGGAGATGTGCCCGTCGACGACGGCCTGATGGAGGAGGTCCATGCGGTTCTCCACGCCGGGAAGGCCGTTGGGGATCTTGGAGAAGTCCCCGCGGCCCAGATCCTTCTGCCCGGTGAAGCAGAACGGGCAGTGGTCGGTGGAGACGACCTGGAGGTCGTTGGTGCGCAGGCCCCGCCACAGGGCGGCCTGGTGCTCGCGGGGCCGTAGCGGCGTGGAGCACACGTACTTGGCGCCCTCGAAGTCCGGCTCGGCGAGGTTGTCGGTGGACAGGAAGAGGTACTGCGGGCAGGTCTCGCCGAAGACGTTCAGCCCCATGTCGCGGGCCTGGGCCAGTTCGGCGACGGCTTCCTCGGCGGAGACGTGCACGACGTACAGCGGGGCCCCGGCGACGCGGGCGAGCTGGATCGCGCGGTGCGTGGCCTCGGCCTCCAGCAGCACCTTGCGCACCTCTCCGTGGTAGCGCGGGTCGGTGCGGCCCTCGGCCAGCGCCTGCTCGATGAGGACGTCGATGGCGATGCCGTTCTCGGCGTGCATCATGATCAGGCCGCCGTTCCCGGCGGAGCGCTGCATGGCGCGCAGGATCTGGCCGTCGTCGCTGTAGAAGACGCCCGGGTAGGCCATGAAGAGCTTGAACGAGGTGATGCCCTCCGCGACGAGGAGGTCCATCTCCTTCAGGGTGCCCTCGTTGACGTCCGAGACGATCATGTGGAAGCCGTAGTCGACGGCGCAGTTGGAGTCGGCCTTGGCGTACCAGGCGTCGAGTCCGGCGCGCAGCGGCTGCCCCTGGGACTGGACGGCGAAGTCGATGATCGTCGTGGTGCCGCCCCAGGCCGCGGCCCGGGTCCCGGTCTCGAAGGTGTCGGAGGCGAAGGTGCCGCCGAAGGGCAGCTCCATGTGGGTGTGGGCGTCGACGCCGCCCGGGATCACGTACTTGCCGCCTGCGTCGATGGTCCGGTCGGCGGTCCAGCTCTCCCCCGCCGCGCTGCCGTGCGCGGCGAGGGCGGCGATCCGGCCGTCCTCGATGAGGACGTCGGCGTGGGTCTCCTCGGCGGCGGTGACGACCAGGCCGCCCCGGATGACGGTACGGGTCATGACTGCGTCCTCCCTTCGGTCTCGGACTGCACGCGCTTCAGGGCGGCTTCGAGCATCGCCGCGCCCTCCTCGGCCTCGGCGACGCTGAGCGACAGCGGCGGGGCGATGCGCAGCGAGTGCCCCTCGCGGCCGCCCTTGCCGATGAGCAGCCCCTCCTCGCGGGCGTACTCCAGGGCCAGCGAGGCGGCCTGCGGCGACGGTGCGCCGTCGGCGTCCACCAGCTCGATCCCGATCATCAGGCCGCGGCCGCGCACCTCGCGTACGACGGGCAGCCCGGCGGTGACGGCCCGCAGCCGCTCGATGAGCAGTCCGCCGACGCGGCGGGCGTTGCCCTGGAGGTCGTGCTCGATGAGGTAGGCGAGGTTGGCCTGGCCGGCGGCCATCGTGACCGGGCTGCCGCCGAAGGTCGAAATGGAGTTGGACTCCAGGCAGTTCATGACCTCGGCGCGGGCGACGACACCGCCGATGGACATGCCGTTTCCGATGCCCTTGGCGAAGGTGAGCATGTCGGGTGGGCCGTGCTCGGCGTGCGCCTGCCAGCCCCAGAAGTGCTCGCCGGTCCGTCCCCAGCCGGTCTGCACCTCGTCCGAGATCCACAGGATGCCGTGGCGGGCGAGGACTTCGCGGAAGGCGGCGAACAGTCCGTCGGGCGGGAGGGTGAACCCGCCGACGCCCTGCACCGGTTCGGCGATCATCGCGGCGACCGTCTCGGGGCGCGTCTGCCCGAGCATGTCCTCCAGGTCCGCCACGCAGGCGCGGATGAACTGATCGTCCGTCAGCTCCGCGTACGGGCCGCGGTTGCGGATGCCGCCGTGCACGTACAGCGTCTGCAGCGGCGACAGACTCGTCGGCGACCAGGCGGAGTTGCCCGTGATGCCGACGGTGGAGAAGGAGCGCCCGTGGTAGCTGTTGCGCATCGCCAGGATCTGGTTCGACCGGCGGTACGTGGTGGCCAGCAGCAGCGCCGCGTCGTTGGCCTCGGTGCCGGAGGTGGTGAAGAAGACCCGGGCGTCCGGGATCCCGGAGAGCGTGGCGATGCGCTCCGCCAGGTCCACCATGGGGCGGTTGAGGTAGAGCGTGGAGCTGTGGATGATGCGGCCGGCCTGCTCCGCGACGGCCTTGGTCACCTCGGGCAGCGCGTGCGCCGTCATCGTGGTGAGGATGCCGCCGAAGAAGTCGAGGTAGCGCCGGCCCTCGGCGTCCCAGACATGACGGCCCTCGCCGTGGGTGATCTCCATCGGGTCGCGGTAGTACATCGCCAGCCAGTCGGGCATGACGGCCCGGTGACGGCCCAGCAGCGCCGGGTGCATCTCGGGGTGGGACTGCGACGTCACGGCTGGACCAGCCCCTCGTACGCGTCGGGGCGCCGGTCACGGTAGAAGGCCCACTGCTGCCGGACCTCCTCGATCATCCCCAGGTCGAGGTCCCGGACGACGAGCTCCTCCTCCTTGTCGCTGGCGGTCTCGCCCACGAACTGGCCGCGGGGGTCGACGAAGTAGCTCGTGCCGTAGAAGTCGTTGTCCCCGTACTCCTCCTGGCCGACGCGGTTGATCGCGGCGATGAAGTACTCGTTGGCGACGGCGGCCGCGGGCTGCTCCAACTGCCAGAGGTAGGCGGAGAGTCCGCGGGAGGTCGCGGAGGGGTTGTAGACGATCTGGGCGCCGTTCAGGCCGAGTTGACGCCAGCCCTCGGGGAAGTGGCGGTCGTAGCAGATGTAGACGCCGACCTTGCCGACGGCGGTGTCGAACACCGGCCAGCCCAGGTTCCCCGGCTTGAAGTAGTACTTCTCCCAGAACCCCTTGACCTGGGGGATGTGGTGCTTGCGGTACTTGCCCAGGACGGTGCCGTCCGGGTCGATCACGACCGCGGTGTTGTAGTAGAAGCCCGACTGCTCCACCTCGAACACCGGGACCACGATGACCATGCCGGTCTCGCGGGCGAGGTCCTGCATCCGGCGCACGGTCGGCCCGTCGGGCACGGGCTCGGCCCAGCGGTAGTGCTCGGGCTCCTGCACCTGGCAGAAATAGGGGGCGTTGAAGACTTCCTGGAAGCCGATCACCTGGGCGCCCTGACGGGCCGCTTCCCGGGCGTGCTCCTCATGCTTCGCGATCATGGACTCGGTATCGCCGGTCCAAGTCGCCTGGACCAGTGCGGCGCGGACGACATTGGCCATGAGCTGCTCCTTCAGTGCGCTGTACGGGCGCGGCAGGGCCGTTCCCCTCCGGGTTCAAGGGAGCTGAGTACGCGGCCTCTACGGGCGTAGATGCGAACGTAGATGGAGAACGTAAGCCCCGCTACGCACCGTGGCAAGACCATAGCCCGTACGCCGCCCGACTCGGTCACGTTTCGTGCCGCAACGGGCCACATCGGGCACTCTGCGTGTCCCCGGCTGTCCCTCCTGGGGGCGAATTCCGGTCACCGTGTCCGCTGCTGTTCCCCTTCTTTCCCGCACGTCCGCGCGGGGAATCCCGCCGCGCTCAGACCGTGTCGGGCACGCCCTGCAGCCCCGCGAGACGCAGCACATGGGCGAGGTCGCGCAACCGGTGCGTGGAGACGCCGGCGGCAGCGTCGAGGAGCAGCGGCACCAGCGTCTCGGGGTCCGTCTCGGCGACGCGGGCCGCCTCCTCGGGCGTACGGGACCGCAACAACGCGTCGAGCAGGGTGCCGATCTCGCCGGTGCGCTCCTCGGCGCGCAGAACGAAGACGGTGGCGGCGAGTTCGGGCGCGGGCCGGGCAACCGCCTGGCGCAAAAGGGCACGGCAGTCGTCACCGCGGCCGTGGTCCGCGAGGGCGGCGGCGGAGGCTGCGAGCGCGGGCGGCGGCAGGCACGACGCCTCCCACAGCAGGGTCGCCACGTCCGCCGCGAGACCGGACCGCTCCAGCGCGGCGAGGAGCAACGGCAGCATGTCGGCCGGCCAGGCGGCGGCCTCGCACAGCAGGACGTACGCCTCGCCGCCGCGGCCCTCGGCGCGCAGGGCGGCGAGCCGGGCCACGGCCTCGTCGGTGGCCCGCCGGGCGGCGGCGAGTTCGGGGGACGGCAGCGGGGCGGCGGTGGCGGACGGATCGCGGTCGGAGCGGCGGTCGCGGTCACGGCCGCGGTCTCCGCGCCGGCTCGCTCGCGATGGCTTGGGGGCGCGCGGCTGCTTGGCGGGCGCACGGGCACCGGCGAACCGCGCGCCGCGCGGTGTTCCGGAGTCCGGGGCCGGAGCATCGGCGGTGTCGGGGACGGCCGCGGGGCCGGGGGCGTCGGCCGTGCCCACGATCCCGGCGAACCGAGCGCCCCTCAACGGCATGTCGCGGCCGTCGTCAGGTCTTCGGGTGGGCGCGTACCGCGGATCGGCGGAGGCGGGATCGGTGCGGGCGGGATCAGCGGACGCCGGGTCGGTGTACGTGGGGTCGGCGTACGCGGGGTCGGTGTACAGGGGGCCGCCGTCAGCGGGATCGGCGGACGTGGGGTCGGCCGATGCCGGGGCACCGTACGAGGTGACGCCGCCCGGCGGGCGCACGCCCCGCTCCCGCGCCTCGCCGCGCTCCAGTGTCTCCAGCCGCCCCCGGAGCTCGTCGCAGCGGGCCGCCGCCCGCTCGCGGTCGTCGCGCGCCCACGCCAGTTTCGCCTCCAGCCGTCCGGCCTCCGACCGGTCCTCGACCGAGGCCAGGGCCGTGTCGAGTTCCCGCTCGCGGGTGCCCGCGTGCGCGTTCTCCCTCAGCATCACGTCCAGCCGGTCGAGCAGGGCGCCGCGGTCCCCCACCCACCGGTCGTACGCGGTGATCGCCGCGTGGTGCAGCTCGCGGGCGCGCGGCCGGCGGCTGTCGGCGAACTGCGTGCCGTGCCGCACGGCCAGGTCCTGGAGAAGGGAGTCCACGACGTCCCACGGCAGGACCTCGCGGCCCTCCAGGCACGCCCGTACGCCGTCGGGGTCGCGCTGCGCGAACACCCCGTACCAGCCCGACTCCGGATCCAGCGCGTCCAGGAGTTGACGCAGATACCCGGCGAACTCCACCACGTCGCCGGGGAGTTGTTGGTCCAGCACTGTCCGGCCCCTCTCCCCCGGAGGCCGCGGCCTCCGGGCCTGCCGGCCATTCGACACCGGCGGGATGTGGCCGGTGTGACAGCCGTGCTACAGACAGTTTTCGGATGGCGCACGCGCCGGGGTGTCAGAGCGTGATCGCGATCCCGGTGTGCGGCCGCTTCCCGAGACGTACGAGCGCGCCCCCGCCGTCGACGATCCGGAAGCGCCAGCCGTACTTGCGGGTGAGCAACTGCCGTACGCGGCGCAGCCCGTCGGCGTCCAGCAGCTCCGCCTCGCCGTCCACCACCGCGGCGCCCTCGGCGACATGGCCGCGGGCGTCGCAGGGGGTGACGGTGACCCGGCCGCTGTTACGGATGCGCTTGACCTTGCCGGAATCGCTGCGGGTCCACACGTAGAGGCGTTCGCCGTCGGTCGCGGCCCAGACGGGCGTGGCCACGGGGGTGCCGTCACGACGGTGGGTCACCAGGCTGACGTACGGACTGCGGCCGAGCTCGGCCGGGACCGTCGGGGGTGGCGTCATGCCACCCGAGCCTAGTACCGGAACGGTGTTCGCCGGGGCGGATCGCAGCGTTGGAGCGGGGAACCGCTGGTCGGGGCGGGGTGAGGCGCGCGGTCGAGTCGCCGATCTCCACCCGCAGCCGCCGCGGCGCCGATCCCGTCGCGGAGAGGTTCGCAGGCGCGGCGGTGCTCAGTGCCCCGCGACGTCGTGTCGGCGGTAGGCCCAGAGCCCTGCCGCCGTGATCAGCACGGTGTACAGGCAGAACACAGACGTCGCCGTCGGCGTGGACAGATGCGATCCGACCAGCGCCTGCGCGAAGGGCCGGTCGTCGGCCGGGTAGGCGGAGACGTCGGTGAGCATGGCCCTGCCTGCCGCGAACGGCAGCCAGTCACCCACGCCCTTCAGGCCCGGTACGTATCCGAGCAGCCCTCCCACGAGACGCTCGCCGATCAGCGGCCACATGCAGAGGATCAGTACGGGAACGATCCGGCTGCGGACCAGGGCCACCAGCGCCAGGCACAGCAGTGCCCAGCACCCGACCCACAGGACGAAACGGAGGGTGGGCACCAGGACTCCGGCCCACGCCGGTTGAGGAGCTCCCGCCACGGCCAGGACGAGTGCCGAGGACACGCCGCCCAGCAGCGCGCTTCCGGCCGCCACACCGGCCCCGACCAGGAATCCGACCACGCACTTCGCCGCGTAGGCGGTGCTCCGTCCGTTCGATGCCAGCCACGTCGTGCGCGCGGCTCCCCTGACCAGATCGGTCGATACGGGTCCGGTGCCGAGGACGAGCATGAAGAAGCAGAGGGCCGGGACCTGTGTCGCCAGCGGGGTCCACGCGATGACATCGGCCATCGTCGCCGAACCGACCGCGCGGTCCCTGTCGAGGTCGAGCAGGACCGTGATGCCCGTGAGCAGGCTCAGGACCGCAACCACGCCGAGCAGCACCCAGGTCGAGCGGAGTCCCGCCAGATGCCGCCACTCGTACCGGCATGCCCTGCGGAATGCTTCGGCAGGGGTGACGACCACCGGTGTCCTCGACGCCGGCGTTGCTGTTGACCTCACGAGATCGTGAACTCCTCTTCCGCGATGCCCAGATAGAAGTCCTCCAGGGACGGCCCTTCCTCGTGCAGCCAGTACAGCGGCACCCCGCTGTCCGAGGCGAGGGTGCCGATCTGTATCCGGTCCAGGCCCTGGACGTTCGCGCCCTGTCCGCCGGTGGGCACGAGCAGCCCGCCCCGCGCCTCGACCAGGGCGGCCAGCTTCGGCAGATCCGGCGTCTGCACGGTCACCACCCGCCGGCTGGCCGCGTCGGCCAGCAGCTGCGCCATCGGCGAAGCGGCGACGACCCGGCCACGCGACAGCACCACGACGCGGTCGGCGAGCTGCTCCATCTCGCCCAGAAGGTGACTGGACACCAGGACCGCCCGGCCCTGGTCTGCCTGGGACCGGAGGAAGTCGCGCAGCCAGCGGATCGCGTGGGGGTCGAGCCCGTTCGCGGGTTCGTCGAGGATCAGCGCGGGCGGATCGCCGAGGAGGGCCTGAGCGATGGCGACCCGCTGCGACATTCCCAACGACAGCTGCGCGAGCCGCAGATGGGCCGCGTCCGTCAGTCCGACGGTCTCCAGAAGCTCGTCGACGCGCCGGTCCGGCGCCGCGGAACCGGCGGCCACCATCCGCAGATGGGTCCGCACGCGGTGCTTCGGATGGCCGGCCACGCCTCCGAGGACCGCACCGACGACCGTTCCGGGCGCACCCCATGCGTGCAGCCTGCGTCCGAGGAAGAGGGTCCTGCCCTCACCGTGCAGCAGACCGAGCATCAGCTGGATCGTGGTGGACTTCCCCGCGCCGTTCGCGCCGACGAAGCCTGTCACCTCGCCGGCGTGGAGGGTGATCGAGACGTTGTCCAGAACCCGCTTGGCACCGAAGGACCGGCCGAGGCTCTGCGCCTCGACCAGCACGTCGCCCTTTTCCACGCGCGCTTCCCCTTCTGAGTTCAATAGCCGGAACAGCCGCCGTGACGGGACAGCCCTCAGTTCCTCACGAGGGCAATCAACTGCCAGGCCAGTACCGCGTGCACGAGAATGCAGGTGCCCCAGGTCCCGATCCCGCGTGAGCCATGACGGAATACGGTCGTCCATGCTGCCGCGACCAATAGGACGGACAGGATGCAGAACACCCAGGAAATGGCGAGCCAAGGCGTGGAAAGTTCCGTGAGCAGCCTGATGGCCGCCAATGGGGCAAGCGCCAGAAGAGGCAAGGCCCACGTGCCTTGGGTGGCCGTTCGGGAAATACTGGTATCGGTCATCTGAAACGCTCCGTGTCGCCGTGTCGCCCTGTGCCGGATGCCGGTCGGGTCTGCCCGGGCAGACCCGACCGGCACCGGATCAATCAGAGGGCCGCAAGTGCCGCGGCCCGAGAGTCATCAGCGGAGGGCGTTGTAGATCTCAAGGAGCGTCAGGCCCGGGGAAACGGCCGCGAGAGGGGCCCGGACCCACCAGGACAGGCCGTCGTACCACTTCTTGAAGTCGCTGAACTTGCCGCCGATGGCCTTGGCGAAGCCGCCGACCCTGCTGAAGGCGGCCCGGATGGCGCTCCACTTGCTCGCGGCCGAGAACTGACCGTTGGCCATCTTGTTCATCTCGGTCCGCTCGGCGGCCGAGAGGTCGGCTGCCAGCGGGCTCGCCAGCAGGGCACGCGCGGCCTGCTGGGCCTGGGCCTGCTGCGTGGCCGACACGGTCTGCGGAGCGGCCGCGGGGGTCTGCTGCGCCTGGGCCAGGCCGGCGCCGCCGCCGATGGCGATGGCGGTGACGGCCGAAACAGCCGCCATCCGCAGAGTATTACGGTTCATGTACAATCTCCCTTGCGTGTATATCGCAAGGGGGAGGAAGCCCGGACGGGCGACCTGAACAGGCGTGGAAACCAAAGGTCCCCCCGGACTTCTTCCCCCGATTTTCCGCACCTTTTGGATCCTGGCGTTGGGTCAGATCACACAGAGGAACTGACTATCCCGCCCTCCGACCCGGATGGTCGTCCGGGGCCTTCGGTGCGACAGGAACATAACATGAGTTCCGATCACTTGGCCACCAATGATCTTCCCCTCCACCGGTAACTCACCGTTCTCGACAGCGGTTAGACGCCGGGTCAGCGGAGGGGAAATCCGCGGCAGTTCGTTCAATGCGCCACCCGGAGCGCCGTCAGTTTTGGAACGGCCGGTCCGCAAAGAGGAGTTGCCGCCGTCATCGGCGCCGACGGATGTGCAGGCACATCGCCCCCCGTCCCCACCGGCATCATCGTGGCCGCCCGGCACACCCTGGTGAAGCCGGTCGTGCGAGCCAGGGGGATCCGCCGGAGGTTCTCCTCGTGCCCACCGCGGTCCCGCCGGGACCGGCCCCTGCACATTCCTCGGAAACGGCGGTGAACACATCGGGCGCGTACGCCTGTTACCAGGTGTGGACCGAAGCGACCGAACGAAAGGCAGGGGGTGGGGTGATGGTGGCCGAGCCAGTGATCGTCGCCGTCGTGCTCTCCGTGGCCGCGGCCGTACCGAGAGTCGTGCTGTTCTGGCTGATGTCGAGGGAACGGAAGCGTATCTTTTCCCTTGCGCTGCACGCAGGGCGCACCGATGTCGTCATGGAGCACAGCGGCCCGGAGAGCGCCCGGCTGGCCCTGCGGGCGGGGTGCGCGGAGCGAGGGGGATGCGGTGACGACCGAATCGGCCAGAGCTGACGACGCCGCAGGCGCGGGGACGCCCGGGGAGTCCGCCGCGCACGAGAGCCCCGGCGTGTCCGGTGAGCCCGGCGCGCACGAACACCCCGGCAATCACGTGGACCTGGGCAGGCGCGCGAACATCGCCGGACGCGCCGACCTCGCCGGACGCGCGGACACCGGCCCGTACGAGGACTTCGGCGCGTTCTTCGAGCGGACCTTTCCCGGCATGCTGGCGCGCGCCTTCGTCCTGTGCGGTCATCGCCAGGACGCCGAGGACGCGGTGCAGGAGGCGTACGCGGAGGCGTTCCGCCGGTGGGACCGATTACGTGCCTACGACGCCCCGGACGCCTGGGTCCTGCGGATCGTCCGGCAGCGGCTGGCAGCCGTCTCCCGGCGCCGGGCCCGCCGGCGCACCGTCGAACTGGACTCCGTCCCGCACCCTCCGGCGGCCGCCGTGGAGCGGACCGTCGAGGCGCGTGCCGTCCTGACCGCACTGGCCGCGCTGCCGCAGCGGCAGCGCACCGTGGTGGTCCTCCACTGTCTGCAGGGCATGTCGCAGGAGGCCGTCGCGGAGGAGTTGGGGCTGAGCCGCGGCGGCGTCGCGGCCAGCCTGTTCAAGGGCCGCAAGAGGCTGGAGAAGGTGCTGGGCATGCCGGAGAGGGGAACCGGCGCTGCCGGTGAACGGGCCCGTGGCCGCGACGCGTTGGTGGGTCCTGGCGTGCCCGGGGCGCGTCCCGCCGCCGGGCTCCCGGGCCCCGGCGATCCGCGGTACGACCTGTCCTGGCTCCCCGGACCGGCCGAACAGTCCGCGCTCCCCGAACTCCTGCGCCGTACGGAGGTCTGGCTCCGCGGGGGGTTCACGGCGGACCGGCGGACGATGGAACGGATCCGCGACGCGGTGACGGCGCCGCACCACGAGGCGACAGCGCCGGGCGACGGAGTGAAGCGGGAGGCGGAGCCCGGCCCGTACCGTGCGGGCGACGACGTGCCCGGCGGCGCACACGGCGGTGGGGCGTGAGCGCGGCCCTGCGGGCGTTGCTCGCGCTCGCGCTGGTCGCCGGGTTCTACGCGCTGGCCTGGACGATCCTCCTCGTCTACGGCGCGCTCGCCCTCCTCACCCTCTATCTGGTGTTCAGCTCGGGCGAGCCGCTGTCGTCGCCCACCCCGCTCTATCTCGTCGCGTTCGGCGCCCCGGCGGCCGTCGCGCTCGTACGCGGTCTGTTCACCGGCGGAGCCACGCCCGACCCGGAACCGGGTTCGGTACGGGTCGGCCCGCGGCAGGCCCCCGAACTGTGGCGGACCGTACGGGAACTGGCCGAGCGCGTCGGGGCCCCTGCCCCCACGGAGATCCGGCTCACGCTGGACGTCAACGCCGCGGTCAGCGAGGAGACCCGGTTCGGCTTCGGCGTCGCGCAGCGGCGGATGTACATCGGGGTGCCGCTGCTGGCCGGGTTGTGCGCCGACCAGATGCGGGCGGTGCTCTGCCACGAACTCGGCCACTACGCCCGCCGCCACACCCGCTTCGGCGCCACCGTCTACCGCGGCTCGGTCGCCCTCGACACCGCCCTGCGCGGTATCGCGAAAGCGGCGGCCGGCAACCGGATGGTCGCCGCCTACTCCGGTCTGCAGTTCCGGGCGCTGTCGGCGTACGCGTGGCTCTACGACGCCGCGTCGTTCGCCGTACGCCGCCGCCAGGAGTTGGAGGCGGACGCGGCAGCCGCCGCCGTGGCGGGGAGGGACGCGACGGCCGAGGCGCTGTCCCTGGTGCACTCGCTGGACGCGGCGTGGCAGGACTTCCGCACCCGTTTCCTCGACCCGATGCGGGAGATCGGCCGCGTACCCGACGATCCGCTGCGGGCGTTCGGGCTCATGGTCACCGACCCCGACTACGAGGCGGCGCTCGCCCGGAGCACCCGCGCGCTGCCGGAGCGGCCCCGGTCGCGGTTCGACTCCCACCCCCCGCTGGTGCGGCGCCTCGCTGCCCTGGACGGGTGCGCGGGGGCCCCAGCCGTACGCGACCGTTCCCCCGCGCTGACCCTGCTGGGCGGCCCGTCGGGGACCGTGCCGGAGGGGGTGTGGTCGGCGCTGATCCGTCAGGGCGCGGAGCGCCGCCTGGAGCACCGGCCGTGGCAGGACTGGACGGACGACGCGGCCGAACTGCAAGTGATCCGCGCCATCGAGGAGTTGGGCGAACCGGCCGGTCTCATCGGCGGGGCCTCCGGGGTGTCCGGTGGGGCATCCGGTGCGGCGCGGGACGGAACCTCCGGCGGGCGGTCCTTCGCCCCGGGAGCCGCGGGGGCCCCGACGCTCGGCGACCTGCTGCACCTGCTCGAGGCAGGGCGGGGCCCCGAACTGGCGGACGCCCTCCGCGACACGCGCTGGGGCGCGCGGCAGTGGGGCGGCCTCGGTGAGGAGCAACTGTTCACCGCCGTATGGGCGTTGGTGGGGCAGGGCCTCGTCGCGGCGGGCAGGGCGAGCTGGAGCGTCGAATGGACCGGGCCCGGACGCCTCGTGACGCTGGACTCCGACGCCGCGGAGCTGTACGCCCGGGTGCGCTCCGCGGTCGAACGGCCCTCCGAGATCGCGGCGCTCCGCTTCCACCTGGTCCTCTGCGGCATCAACACCGGTGTCCCGCTGGACGAGTTCGGCCCGGCCTCGTCGCCGGCGGTTCCGCCTCGGCCGCCGGGCATGCTTCCCGACACGGCGGCGGACCGGAAGGGCGCGGTCAACGTCGCCGCCCTCACGGCGGTGATCGTCATCGCGGTGATCTTCTTCGCGGGCTTCATGAAGGACGACCCGCCGTCACCGGGACCGGCGGCGGTCAGGCCGGTGGACCAGCCGGCGCTGGGCGTGCCGCCGCCCGCCTACCCCACGCCGTACGACACCGCGCCCGGCGCGGTCACGCCGCCACCGGCGCTGCCGTCCTCCTCGGCGTTCCCGTCGTCGTCACCGTTGCCGGGCCTCTCGTCACCGGCGGGGGGTTCGGCCGCCCCGGGCCTGCCGTACCTCCGCCCGACGCGCTCGTGCGGGCCGTCGGACCTGTCGGTCGGCGGGGCGTGCCTTCCTTTCCTGGACCTGCGGGCGACGCATGTCGTCACGGTCCGCCCGGGCGACACGCTCTCGTCGGTGGCGTGCCGGTACCGGAGTTCGGTGGCGGAACTGGTCCGGATGAACGGTCTGAAGAGCACCGGACTCCGTGTGGGCCAGCGGCTCACCGTCCCGGGCCCGGCAGGGCTCACGCGCACGGGCTGCGGGTGACCCCCGGGCGCGAAGGCCGGCGGCTCACCCGGTGCGGGTGAGCCGCCGCGCATCGCTCACGTCGTGGTGAGCCCGGGCACCAGAGGCTTACGGCCGTCCCGTCGGGTGCACCACCATCGCCGAGCCGCCGCCCCTGCGGGTCTTCTCCGCGGCGGCCAGCCAGCGGCCGTCGGGGAGGCGCTGGATGCCGGTGGCGGCGCCGATCTCCGGGTTCTGCTTGAACGTGTGGCCCACGGCTTCGAGTTCACCGCGCACCGGGCTGTTCCACAGGCCCGGCTCGATCTCGGTCGTGGCCGCGTTGCGCTGGCTGGCGCGCGGTGCGGCGATGGCGTCGACGAGCGGAAGGCCGCGGTCGAGGTGACCGGTCAGGGTCTGGAGCACGGTGGTGATGATCGTCGCGCCGCCCGGCGAACCGAGCGCCACCACGGGCCGCCCGTCGTCGAGCACGATCGTCGGCGACATCGACGAGCGCGGCCGCTTTCCGGGACCGGGAAGGTTCGGGTCGTGGACGGCCGGGTCGGCGGGGGCGAAGGAGAAGTCGGTCAGCTCGTTGTTGAGCAGGAAGCCGCGGCCGGGGACGGTGATGCCGCTGCCGCCGGTCTGCTCGATGGTGAGGGTGTACGCGACGACGTTGCCCCACTTGTCGGAGGCCGTCAGATGCGTCGTGCTCTCGCCCTCGTACGTCGTGGGCGCGGCCTTGTCGCCCGCCGTGCAGTCCGCCGGGTTCCGCGGGTCACCGGGCGCGACCGGGCTCTTCAGCACCGCGTCGTCGCGGATGAGGCAGGCGCGGGAGTCGGCGAAGCGCTGCGAGAGCAGCCCCTTCGTCGGGACGTCCTCGTGCGCCGGGTCCCCGACCCACCGGCCGCGGTCGGCGAACGCGATCCGGCTCGCCTCGATGAACCGGTGCAGGTACTGCGCCTGGCTCAGCTTCGAGAGGTCGCCGTTCTCCAGCATGTTGAGCGCCTCGGCGACCGTGGTGCCGCCGGAGGAGGAGGGCGCCATGCCGTACACGTCGAGCCCCCGGTACGCGGTCCGCGACGGCGCCTGGTGCTTCACGCGGTACGCCCGCAGGTCCTTCTCGCGCAGGTCGCCGGGGCGCGCCACACGGTCCGACGCGGGATCGACCGGGGGCTTGCGGACGGTGTCGACGATGTCGCGGGCCATCGGGCCCGCGTAGACGGCGTCGGCGCCCTTCCGCGCGAGTGTGGCGTAGGTCTTGGCGAGGTCGGGGTTCTTGAAGGTGGAACCGACCTCCGGCAGCCGGCCGCCGGGCAGGAAGAGGTCCGCGGAGGCGGGGAAGTCGCGGAAGCGGGCCTCGTTGTCCGCGGTCTGCTGCCGGAAGGTGGCGTCGACGGTGAAGCCGTCGCGGGCGAGGCGCTCGGCGGGCTTCAGCACCTGGCCCAGGGACTTGGTGCCCCAGGCGTCCAGCGCCGTGTCCCAGGTGGCGGGCGTGCCGGGGGTGCCGACGCTCAGCCCGCTGGTGACGGCGTCGGCGAACGGGACCGGTGTGCCGTTCTCGATGAAGAGGTTCTTGTCCGCGCTGAGCGGGGCGCGCTCGCGGCCGTCGATCGTCCGCACCGTGCGGTGCCTGGCGTCGTAGTAGACGAAGTAGCCCCCGCCGCCGACCCCCGCCGAGTACGGCTCGGTGACGCCGAGCGCGGCGGCGGTGGCGACGGCCGCGTCCACCGCGTTGCCTCCACGCCGCAGCACCTCGATGCCCGCGGCCGAGGCGTCGGGGTCCACGCTCGCGACGGCGCCTCCGTGGCCCACCGCGACGGGGGACTTGGGTGGCGTACCGGCCGGGCCGTGACCCGGTGGCGAGGAGGGCGCGGCGGCGGCCGCCACGGAGACGACGGCCGCTCCGGCGGCCAGCAGCGACAGACTCCGGACGGCGGAACGACGCATGGGACCTCCATGGGAACGCTGTGGGGCCGCAGCCTATCCCGGGGTCCGCGGGCCGTCAGCAGAGCGATGTCGCACCTCTCGAACAGAGGTGCGTGACGGCGCTACCATCCCGGCCCATGAACGACGACGTGCGCAACATCGTCCTCGGCGTGGTAGCCGCCGGCATCAGCGCCGCCATCGGCTGGTGCGTGCGTACGTATCTGTGGCGCCGCAGACTCCGCCGCAAGCAGCGCTTCTTCGGGCTGCCCACGAACTCCGAGTGCCTGCTGGTGGTGAACCGTGCGGCCGGCAGCGGCGACTGGACGGTCGCGCGGCGCGACGTCTTCGCGCTCCTGGAGCTGTCCGCGATCATCAAGGACTGCGGGGCGAACGCCCAGATCGTGGCGCATGACGCGGCGGAGCAGGGCTTCGGGGAACGGACGGAGTTCTGCATCGGGGGCCCGGTGTCGAACCAGCGGATGGCGGCGCACCTGCGCTCGCTGCTGCCGGGTGTCGTGGTGAACACCGACAGCGAACCGGGGCCGGACCGCGGTGCCTTCACGATCGGCGGCGAGCGCTACCGGATGGACAAGGGCACGGTCGAGCACGTGCTGCTGGCCCGGCTGACCGGCGGGCTGGACGGCCGTCCCGTCTTCCTCGCCTCCGGCCAGCACTCCAACGCCAACCACGCAGCCGTGCGGTATCTGGCGCGGAACCACACCCGGCTGGCCCGCAAGTACGGGGGGCACACCTTCGCGCTGCTGCTGAAGGTGGTCAACTCGGACGCGTACGGGCCCGACGTGGTCGAACTCGTCGCGGACGTCACGCGGGCGGCGTCGAGCCCGGCTCCGGAGCCCAGCACCCCGCCGTCCGGGGATAGTTGAGCGTCAAAGATTGTTACTGAGGCGTAACTCACCTCTGCGTTACCAGCGGTAGTGGCCAGAGGTTACCTTCGGGTTACTTTGCAGCGCGCGTGCTGACACCCCACACGTCAGCACCGACGTCAGGAGCCGACCCATGGGACACCCCACCCCGCGCAAGGCTTTGCGTACCTCCGCAGTCGGTGCCGTCTCGGCCGCCGTCCTCGCCGGCACGACCTTCGGCCTGGCCCCCGCGGCCGTGGCAGCCCCGGCGCAGACCCCTGCCCAGGCCCCCGCCCTCGCGGACTCCGCTTCGGCCGCCGACGCCGCGGGCGTACGGTTCGTCGACATCCGCGGCGAGGGCGGAACCGTACTCAAGGCCAATGTCGTCATGCCGAGCGACGCCGGAGCGGCGAACCGCCGCCACCCCGTCGTCGTCCTGCCCACGAGCTGGTCCGTGCCCCAGGTCGAGTACCTGGCGCAGGCGAAGAAGCTCGCCGACTCGGGCTACATCGTGCTCAGCTACAACGTCCGCGGATTCTGGCAGTCCGGCGGCGACATCGAGGTCGCGGGTCCCAAGGACGTCGCCGACGCCCGCAAGGTCATCGACTGGGCGCTGGAGAACACCCCGGCCGACCCCGAGCGGGTCGGCATGGCCGGTATGTCCTACGGTGCCGGGATCTCCCTGCTGACCGCCGCCTTCGACAAGCGCGTACGGGCCGTGGTCTCCATGAGCGGCTGGGCCGACCTCGTCGGCTCCATCTACAGCGGCCGCACCCAGCACCTCCAGGCCTCGGCCTTCCTCGCCGGGACCGGCTACATCACCGGCCGCCCGAGCCCCGAATTCCAGCACATGCTCGGCCAGTTCCTGGACAAGGACATCGACGACGAGCAGGAGCTGATCGAGTGGGGGCGTAAGCGCTCCCCCGCCGCCCACATCGACCGCATCAACGCCAACGGCGCCGCGATCATGCTCGGCAACGCCTGGGGCGACTCGATCTTCCCGCCCAACCAGTACGCGGACTTCTACGAGAAGCTGACCGGGCCCAAGCGCCTGGAGTTCCGCCCCGGCGACCACGCGACACCGGAGATCACGGGGCTCCTCGGCCTGCCCAACGACACCTGGAGCAACGCCCGCCGCTGGCTCGACCACTACCTCAAGGACGCGGACAACGGCGTCGAGAAGGAGAAGCCCGTCCAGCTCAAGTCCCGCTCCGCCGGCGACTACGAGGGCTACGAGAGCTGGGCTTCCGTACCGGACTCCACCCGCCGCATCCCGCTCGACGGCTCGAAGCGGATCCACGCCAACGTCGACTCCGGCGCCGACGGCGGCATCGTCATCCTCTCCAGCGCGCTCGACCAGCTCTTCCGGCTGCCGCCCATCGCCTCCGTCCCGCTGCTGCCCCGCGCCTTCGCCGCCGTCTGGCAGACCGAGCGCCACGACACCCCGCAGCGCGTGCGCGGCACGGTCAAGGTGCACACCACCGTCACCAGCACCAAGGAGAGCGGCACGGCGATCGCCTACCTCTACGACGTGGGGCCGCTGGGCGTCGGCAAGCTGATCAGCCACGCCCCCTACACCTTCCACGGGAAGACGCCGGGCGAGCCGTTCGGCGTGGACCTGGATCTGTTCTCGACGGCGTACGACGTCCCGGCCGGGCACAAGCTCGCCGTGGTCGTCGACACCGTCGACCCGCTCTACACCGAGCACAACCCCAGCTGGGCGAAGCTCACCTTCTCCTCGCCCGCCGACGACCCCTCCTACGCGGAGATTCCGCTGAGGGGCTGACCCGTCATCCCTGGCGGACCGACGCGCGGCGTCAGATGCGGTGCATCGCACGGCGAAGTGTCGTCCTCATACCGGTCGTATTCGGACGATCCGACAACGCTGCGAGGTGCCGTAGCTGTCGTCGTGCGCCCACCGCGGATTACGGGGCAGCCCTCAGGCGCGTCCGCCGGGGCCCGACAGCGCGTCGGTCGGCCCGGGCTGCGCCACTTCCGCGGCCCGGGTCTTCACGCTCCGCCGCTCGCGCCGGGCGACCCAGTTGGCGAACCAGGACAGCAGCATGCACATCCCGATGTAGATGGGCGAGATCACCAGCACGACCGGGATGAAGGGCAGGTCGTAGTCGAGATCGGTGGCGATGAGCTTGCCCGCCTGCAGGAACTCCTCGTAGGTGATGAGGAATCCCAGCGAGGTGTCCTTCAGCGCCACCACGAGCTGGCTGATGACGGCGGGCAGCATCGCGCGTACGCCCTGCGGGACCAGGACGTAGGCCATGACCTGCGTCTTGCGCAGACCCAGCGAATAGGCCGCCTCGCGCTGCCCGCGCTCCACGGAGCCCACTCCCGTACGGAAGACCTCGGCGAGGACCGAGCCGTTGTAGAGCGTCAGCCCGGTCACCAGGGCGGGCAGCGGCTGCACTTTCAGCGCCACGAAGACGAAGAAGATCATCACCAGCACGGGCATCGCCCGGAAGAACTCGACGAACAGCGTGGCGAGCCACCGCAGCGGGCGGTGCTCCGAGAGCCGGCCGCAGGCGAGCACGGCGCCGAGGGCGAGGGAGAGCACGGCGGCGAGACCGAACGCCTTGAGGGTGTTGCCCAGCCCTTCGAGCAGCAGCTCCTGGATGCCCTGGTACGCGAAGGGCCGCCACTTCTCGGCCTCGAACTGGCCGGTGTCGGCGAGCAGATACACGATCCAGCCGACGAGGCCCAGGAGGACCACGGTCGCCGCCATGCCGTACCGGCGGTGCCGGGCCCGGGCCTTGGGACCGGGGACGTCGTGGAGCGCGGTGGCGGTCGTGGTCACCGGGGCACCCCCCAGCGCCGCTCCAGCACGTTGAACAGCAGGCTGATGGCGAGCGTCACGATCAGATAGCCGACGGCGATCCAGACGAACGACCACACGATGCTGTAGCCCAGCTCCCCCAGCGGCTTGTAGACACCGAGCAGTTCGGTGACGCTGAACGAGCCCGCGATGGCGCTGTTCTTGGCCAGCGCGATGAGTGTGGAGCCGATCGGCGGGATCACCGTGCGGAACGCCTGCGGCAGCACCACAAGACCCAGCGACTGGCCGAAGGACATCCCCAGGCTGCGCGCCGCCTCCCCCTGCCCGACCGGGACGGTGTTGATGCCCGAGCGCACCACCTCGCAGACGAAGGCGGAGGTGTAGCAGCCGAGGGCGAGGACCGCGAACGTCTCGAAGGGCAGCACCAGGCCGAAGCGCGGAAGGCCCAGGAGCACGGCGAAGAACAGCAGGGTCAGCGGGGTGTTGCGCAGCACGGTCACCCAGGCCGTGCCGAACGTGCGCAGCGGACCGACGGGCGCGACCCGGAACCCGGCCATGACCACACCGAGGGCGAGGGCGAGGAGCGAGGCGAAGAGCGTGAGCTGCACGGTGCCCCACAGCCCTTCGCCGTAGAGCGAGAGATTGTCGAGCAGTACGTCCATCGGGCTCCTTGAACGCGGGCGGGGCCGGTCGGGGTCAGCCCGCCGGGTAGCGGTCGATCGGGGGCGGCTCGGGCGCCGGTTCTCCGGAGAGGCCGAGGGTGGCGTCGTAGGCCTTCTTCCAGTCGCCGTTCCTCTCGCCCGCCTCCAGCCCGTCGTCGAGGGCGAAGCGCAGCGCGGTGTCGCCGCGCGGGACGCCGATGCCGTACGGCTCGTCCGAGAAGGTCGGGCCGACGACCTTCAGCTCGTCGGGCACCTTGGCCGCGTAGCCGAGGAGGATCGTGTCGTCCGTGGTGACCGCGTCGACCTGGAGGGTGAGCAGGTTGTCGACGCAGATCGAGTACGTGTCGTACGCGACGGGCTCGGCCTCGGGGTAGTCCTTCTCGATCCGCTGGAGCGGCGTCGAACCGGCGGCCGAGCAGACCGTCTTGCCCTTGAGGTCGCCGGGGCCCTTGATGTCGTCGTTGTCGGCCCGTACGAGCAGCGACTGGCCGGCCATGTAGTAGGGCCCGGCGAATCCGACCTGCTTCTTGCGGAGGTCGTTGATCGTGTACGTGCCCACGTAGTAGTCGACCTGGCCGTTCTGCAGCGCCGTCTCGCGGTTGGCGGAGGCGATCGTCGTGAACGCGATCGTGTCCGGGTCGAAGCCGAGGTAGGCCGACATCATCTTCGCGATCTCGATGTCGAATCCGGTGTAGGCGCCGGTCGCCGGGTCCTTCTCGCCGAGGAACGGCTGGTCCTCCTTGACGCCGACGACGAGGTGGCCGCGCGCCTTCGCCTTGCGCCAGGTCGGCGACTGCGGCAGCTCGTAACCCTCGTTGACCCGGTACTGCGGAAGCTGGTCGGGCTGGGGGCCCTTGACGGGCGGGCTGCCCTCCTTGCCACAGGCGGCGGCCAGGACGACGAGGGCCGCGAGAGCCAGGGCGGCCGCGAGGCGGCGCAGGGGCGAGGTGGTCCGGCGGTTCATGTCCGTCACCCGGCTCAGTGCTTGAGGATCTTGGAGAGGAAGTCCTTCGCGCGGTCCGTCTCCGGCGCGGTGAAGAACTCCTCGGGGGTGCGGTCCTCGACGATCGCGCCGTCCGCCATGAAGACCACACGGTTCGCGGAGGCGCGGGCGAAGCCCATCTCGTGGGTGACGACGACCATCGTCATCCCCTCCTGCGCCAGTTGGCGCATCACCTCCAGGACCTCGTTGATCATCTCCGGGTCCAGGGCCGAGGTCGGCTCGTCGAAGAGCATCACCTTGGGGTCCATGGCCAGGGCGCGGGCGATCGCGACGCGCTGCTGCTGGCCGCCCGAGAGCTGGGCCGGGTACTTGGGGGCCTGGGAGGAGAGCCCGACGCGGTGGAGCAGTTCCATCGCCCGCTGCTCGGCCTGGTCCTTACGGCGTCCGCGGACCCGGACGGGGGCGAGCGCCACGTTCTCCAGCACCGTCTTGTGCGCGAACAGGTTGAAGCTCTGGAAGACCATGCCGACGTCGGCGCGCAGCTTCGCGAGCTCCCGCCCCTCCTCGGGGAGCGGTTCGCCGTCGACCGCGATCGTTCCGGAGTCGATGGTCTCCAGGCGGTTGATGGCGCGGCAGAGGGTGGACTTGCCGGAGCCGGAGGGGCCGATGACGACCAGCACCTCGCCGCGGCCGACGGTGAGATCGATGTCCTTCAGGACGTGCAGGCTGCCGAAGTGCTTGTTGACCCCGCGCAGCTCGATGAGCGGATCGGACGACGCGGCGGTGACGGCTCCCCCGGCGCCCGCGCCTTCGGTCCCTGCTCCCCCGGCCCCTGCTCCCCCGGTACCTGCTCCGTCGGCGGCCATGGCGGCCCCGCCCCCTCTCGGCTGTTCGCGCGGTCAGCGCAAACTATCCGGCCGAAAGCGGCAGTTCGTTATGACACGCACCAAAGGGCCATTAACCGTATGGTGGGCTCAACGCCCGGCGGAGGTCGCGGGACGGGCCAGGGGCGGGCTGCGCCGGAGGGGGGCACGCCGGAGGGGGCACGCCGGAGGGGCGGTTCGGCACCGGCGGTCGGCACGGGCGGTTCGGCACCGGCTGTCGGCAGGGGCGGTTCGACACGGGCGGTCGGCAGGGGAGGTCAGCCCTCCGATGCCTCCGCGTACTTCTGGGACAGCTCGGGAGCCCCGGTGGCCGCCCAGTCCAGGCCCGCGCCCACGACGTCGATCTCCCGGCCCGAGGCGAGCCTGATCACCGGCTTGCCGTTCGGCCAGACCTGCCAGACGGCCCCCGCCACCGTCCGTACGATCACGGTCCCCAGGTACAGCCCCGCGTCGTTGCCGAGCCACGGCAGCTCCTCGGGGTCGTCGCGCCAGCGGGGCAGGAGCTGGTCCAGCGCCTCCAACGACCGTGCGGAGTCATCGAGTTCGAGTCCGGCGCCTGCGGCGCGGCTGCGCAGCAGCTCGCACTCGGAGAGCAGTTCGGCCACTCCTTCGGAATCCGCCTCGGACGGCAGCACCGCCACGGACGGGCGCCCGTGGCGCCTGCGCCAGTTGTCCAAGAAAGGGATGTTCATACCACTCAGGTTCGCATCCGACCCCCCGCATGCACCACAGGCGCGCTCGATGGCAGGAATTCAACCGCGGTTCAGACCGGGATCATTGACGGCGCCCTGCCTCCTCCCTACCTTCATCCCGCACCTGTCGGATCACTGCGGATGCGGGAGGGGACGGCCATGCGCTTCGCACGGCGATGGATCACCGGAATCGTCGCGGTGGGGGCGGCCGTCGCCGTCACCGCGGGCGGGGCGCCATCCCCCGCCGCCGCCCAGGAAAGCCGTACGGAGCCGCTCCCTCTGGAGCGGCTCTTCGACAGTACGGCGGTCAGTGACGACGCCCGCCCCGGCGAAGCCGACTTCGACGGAACCGGCCAGTCACTGTCCGCACAGGACCTCCGCGCGGCGGGCTGGACGCCCGGCCGTACGCTCGCCCTCGACGGCGCCCGGCTGACCTGGCCGCGCTCCTCCGCCGGGCGGCCCGACAACGTGCGGGCCGACGGCCAGGCGGTGCGGCTGCGCGGGCGCGGTGACGCGGTGTCGTTCCTCGTCACCGGGACGGGGGCGGGCACGGACGTGACCGGCACCGGCACCGTGCGGTACCGCGACGGCGGCCGCTCCTCGTACACCCTCGCCGCCCCGGACTGGCGCACAGGACCACTCGCGACCAAGGCCGTCGCGCTCCCCCACATCAACACCCCGGGTGGTCAGCGCGCGGAGAAGGTCCGGCTGTACGCGGTGACCGTGCCGGTCGAGCGGGGGCGGGAGATCGCCTCGGTGGTCCTGCCCCGGGACCCGGGGCCGACCGCCGAGCTCCATGTCTTCGCGGCGACCGTGCGCAGCGAGGCACAGGGCTGGACCGGTACGTGGACGGCGTCCACCTCCGGCTACGCCGCGGCCGGCCCGTGGGACGACCAGACCGTACGGCTCGTCGTCCACACCAGCGCCGGCGGCCGGGGCGTCCGTATCCGGCTGGCCAACACCTTCGCGTCGGCGCCGGTGCGCATCGGGCACGCGTCGGTGGCCGTCCAGGGCGCGGGCGCCGCGGCGGCCGGGCCACCGCGGCGGCTGACCTTCGGCGGGCGGCCGGAGGCGGTGATCCCTGCCGGGGCCGAGGCGTTCAGCGACCCCACGGACTTCGCCGTGCCGGCCGATACGAACCTCCTGGTCAGCCTGCATCTGCCGGATCCGGTCATGGCCGCGCCACTGCACAGCAGGACCAACCAGACCAGCTTCGTGAGCGCGCAGGGCAGCGGTGACCGGACGGCCGACAGCGGCGGGGAGGCCTACACCGGGACGATCAGCACCTGGCCTTTCCTGACCGGTGTCGACACCGGCGGCGGTCCCGGCTCGGTCGTGACGCTCGGCGACTCGATCACCGACGGGGACAAGTCGACTCCCGGCGGGAACCGGCGGTGGCCGGACGTCCTCGCGCGCCGGTTCCAGAAGCAGAGCGCCGTCCCGCGGTACGGCGTGCTCAACCAGGGCATCTCGGCGAACCGGATCGTCACCGACCGCTACCCCGGGGACGAGGTCAGCGCGGACACCGGCGGGGTGAGCGCCCAGCACCGGCTGGACCGCGACGTGCTGGCCCAGACCCGGGCCCGGACGGTCGTCGTCTTCGAGGGCATCAACGACGTGCGCTGGGGGACGACGCCGGAGCAGGTGATCGCGGGCCTGCGCGCCATCGCCGAACGGTCCAGGGCCCGGGGACTGCGAGTGGTCGCGGCGACGATCGCGCCGTGCGAGGGCTATCCGGACTGCACACCGGAGGTCGACGCACGGCGGACGGCCGTCAACGCGTTCATCCGGCAGAACGGCGGGACGTTCGACGCGGTGCTGGACTTCGACGCGGTGATCCGCGACCCGTCCCGCCCGCAGCGGATGCTGCCCGCCTACGACAGCGGCGACCATCTGCATCCCGGGGACGCGGGGCTGCAGGCACTCGCCGACTCCGTCGACCTGCGGCTGCTCGCACCCTGACGCGCACCCGTGCACCGTCGGCGGTGCTCCGCGACACCGGGGCACCGCCGACGGCGGTGCCCCTGGCGCGCGAACATGCGGTGCCCCAGGGGCGAGCAATCAGCCCTGACGCACGGACGCGCCGTCCAGATCGACCACGACCGGTGCATGGTCGGAGGCGCCCTTGCCCTTGCGCTCCTCGCGGTCCACGTAGCTGTCCTTGACCGCGCCCGCGAACGCCTTGTTGCCGTAGACCAGGTCGATCCGCATCCCGCGGTTCTTGGGGAAGCAGAGCTGGCGGTAGTCCCAGTAGGTGTACGGGTGGTCGTACTTCAGCGGGCGCGGCACGACATCGGTGAGGCCGAGGCCGCGCAGCGACTCGAGCGCGGACCGCTCGGCGGGGGTCACGTGCGTCAGCCCCTCGAAGGCGGAGCGGTCGTACACGTCCTCGTCGGTGGGCGCGATGTTGAAGTCGCCGAGGACCGCGAACGGCCGCTCCGCGGCGGCGTCCCCGGTCACCGCCGCGCCCAGCGCCTCGAGCCACTGCAGCTTGTACGCGTAGTGCGCGTGGTCCACCTCGCGGCCGTTCGGCACATAGACCGACCAGACGCGAACACCGCCACAGGTGGCCGAGATGGCCCGCGGCTCCTGCGCGCCGTCGTAGTCCGGGCCGCCGGGCAGTCCGGGCGCCACCTCGTCCAGACCGACGCGGGAGACGATCGCGACGCCGTTCCACCTGCCGTCCGCGTTGACCGCCGACTCGTAGCCCAGCTCACGGAGCTGTTCGTACGGGAACTGCTCGTCGGTGCACTTGGTCTCCTGGATGCACAGCACGTCCGTGCCGTTGCTCTCCAGCCAGGCCAGCAGCCGGGGAAGCCGGGCGGTGATCGAATTGACGTTCCAGGTGGCGATGCGCATGGGGACGAATGTACAGGGGGCCACCGACAGTCCCGTCCGCGCTCGTCCAGACCCTGTCCGGGCCCGTCCGTGCTCGTCCGCTCAGAGCGCGAGCGACTCCCCGGGGGCCAGCCGGTCGTGGTGGGCACCGGCGACGCCGGGGCCGTCCGGGCCGAGCATCCGGTCGTACACCGGCCGCGCGATGTCCGTGAGCAGCCCGTCGTGGACGTCGACGGCGCGGCGCGGCGCGACCTCGCGGACGTAGTCGATGACCTCGGCGACCTTGTTCCAGGGCGCGTGCACGGGCAGCATCAGGGTCTCGACGGGGCGGCCCGGGACGGTGAGCGCGTCGCCGGGGTGGAAGACCGAACCGTCCACGCAGTAGCCGACGTTGGTGATCCGCGGGATGTCGGGATGGATGACGGCGTGCAGTTCGCCGTACACCTCGATCTCGAAGCCCGCCGCGCTGAACGTGTCGCCGTGGCCGACCGTGTGGACCCGTCCGGGGAAGGCGGCCGAGATCTGGTCGGCGACGCTGCGCAGGGTCCAGATCTCCGCGGACGGGTCGGCCTCCAGGGCGGTGCGCAGCCGTCCCTCGTCGAAGTGGTCGAGGTGCTCGTGGGTGATCAGCACCGCTTCCGCGCCGACGGCCGCGTCCTTCTCGCTGAAGGCGCCCGGGTCGATCACGAGCGTCCGCCCGTCCTTCTCCAGACGGATGCAGGCGTGGCCCTTCTTCGTGAGCTGCACGGGGTGTCCTCCCGACGGGTCCGGTGGCGTCCTGACGTTGACGCCGTACCTCTGACGTCGCGCTCCTGATGTCCTGCTGTCCTGCTGCGACGCCCTGCCTGTGACGTCCTGCTGTGACGTCCTCCGCGCGGACGTCCCGGCGAATCTACTCCTGGGGAGTCGTCTCCTGGCGTATGACCTCACGCGCCACCCGGAACGCCGAACGGGCCGCGGGGACACCGCAGTAGACGGCCGTGTGCATCAGCACCTCACCTATCTCTGCGGGCGTGAGACCGTTCCGCAGGGCGGCGCGGGTGTGGAACGCCAGCTCCTCGAAGTGACCGCCCGCCACGAGCGCGGTGAGGGTGACGACGCTGCGCGTCCGGCGGTCGATGCCCGGCCGGGTCCACACCTCGCCCCACGCGTAGCGGGTGATCAACTCCTGGAAGTCGCGGGTGAAATCGTCCGCCTCGGCCGACGCCTGGTCGACGTGCGCGTCGCCGAGCACCGCACGGCGCACCTTCATGCCCTGCTCGTACGGGTCGGGGCGCGGCGTCTCGACCTCCGGCGGCGCCTCCGCGGACCCGGGCTCCGCGTCCGGCGGGACGACGGCGGTGTGACTGCCGGTCTGTGCCGGGGCGGTGGAGGGCACCGGCCGCAGCAGGGTCGTCTGCCCCCCGGAGCCGTGCTGCTCCTGCCCCGAGCTGTCGAAGTGGCGTACGAGCAGATCGGTGACGGCCGCGGGCTGTTCGACCGGGACCAGGTGGGACGTGCCGGGGACGAGCGCGAGCCGGGCATCCTTTATTCCGGCGACCAGCACACGGGCGTCGGCGGGCGTGGTGACCGCGTCCTCGGATCCGGCGACGACCAGCGTCGGCACACCGATCCGCTCCAGCGAGGTGCGGATGTCGAAGGAGGCGAGTGCCTCGCAGGCGGCGATGTAGCAGCCGGGGTCGGTGGTCCGCACCATCTGCACCGACCAGTCGGCGATGGCCTGCTGGACGGAGGCGAAGTCGGGCGTGAACCAGCGCTCCGGGACGGAACGGGCGATCGGCTCCAGCCCGTTGGTGCGCACGATGACCCCGCGCTGCCGGTACTCGTCGGGGGTGCCGAAGCGCGCGGAGGCGGAGACGAGAGCGAGGGCGGACAGGCGCTGCGGCCGGCGCAGGGCCAGATCGGCGCCGACCGCGCCGCCGAAACCGCACCCCGCGTAGCCGAAGCGGTCGATGCCCAGCTCGTCGAGGGTCGCGACGAGGCGGTCGGCGAGCTCGGAGACCGAGGTGACGGGGTGGGCCGGGGCGCCGCCGTGTCCGGGCAGGTCGAAGCGGAGTACCCGTCTGCGCCGCGCGAGTTCGGGGATCTGCCGGTCCCACATGTGCCAGGTCGTGCCCAGGGCGGGGCCGATGACGAGCACAGGGGCGTCCTGCGGGCCGTCGATCCGGTGCTGAAGGGTCTTGCTCTCGCTCACGTTCGCCACGCTATCCGCCGCCCCGGGGCGGCTGGGTCATGGGGTCACGGTGGAGACGACGTAGACCTTGGGGTGGGCCTTGTTCGCGAAGTCGACCGTGATGTCCTGCACGGGTTGGGGCTCGGGGTGCTTGTGGACGGTACCCGCCCACTTCGACTCGCCTCCCGCGCCGAGTTGCCAGCCGACCGCCGCCGCCTCCTTGGAGCTGATGGTGATCCTGCCCGTCTCCAGGGACGAGCGGCTGCTGCCGATCCTGTCCAGGAACCGGTCCAGCCCCTCCGGCGATGTGACGAACTGCACGTAGAGCTTGCTGATCTTCCACGAGTTCGTCTCGAACCAGGCGACCTCGGCGGAGTACGGCGGGATCGGCACGTCGTAGATGCGGCGGGACACCTGGGAGGGCCACCCCTCGGTCAGGCCCGTCGCGGCGGCCTTGCCCTCCTTGTCCTTGCCGCTGTCGCGGCTCTGCTTCGCGGAGATCGCGAGGTAGCCCGCCGGGATGCCGATCAGGAGCACGACGATGAGCAGCGTCAGGATTCGGCGGCGGGTGCTGGGCGGTGTCCGCTGAGGGCCCTCGCCCCCTTCGCCGGAGGCGCCGGGGGTCTGGCGGGGGACGGCCGGACGGTCGGCCATGGTCATCGACGGCTCCCTCGGAGGCCTTGGGCGTACTGCGCGTACCGCTCGTAGCGCTCGTACCGCTCGACTCGGCGCCGGGTGGCGCGGCGGAAACGGCGGGCGACGAGCCGGGCGAGGTCGGCGGCGCCGACGAGCCCCGCCTCGTTGCCGAGCTGCGCCTTGATGATACGGGCCTCAGGACGGTAGCCCCGACCGGTGAGATGGCGGCGGAAGGCGTCCCGCGCCGGGCCGATGAGCAGGTCGTCGGCCGAGCTGACCCCGCCGCCGATGACGAAGCAGGAGGGGTCGAGGGCGGCGGCGAGGTTGGCGATGCCGACGCCGAGCCACTGGCCGATGTCCTGGAGCAGCTCGACGCACATGGCGTCGCCCTCGCGCGCCAGCTCGGTGATCAGGGGCCCGGTGATCTCCGGGATGTGACCGCCGACGCGGTCGATGATGTTGTACGCGACCGGGGAGTCGGCAGCGGCCAGCTCGCGGGCCTCACGGACCAGGGCGTTGCCCGAGCTGTACTGCTCCCAGCAGCCGCGGTTGCCGCACGGGCAGCGGTGGCCGCCGGGGACCACCTGCATGTGCCCGAACTCGCCGGCGACCCCGTAGCGGCCGCGCTTGACCTGTCCGTCCTCGAGGATCGCGCCGCCGATGCCCGTACCGAGCGTGATCATGACGAGGTGGTCCTCACCGCGTCCCGCGCCGAACCGCCACTCCGCCCAGGCGGCCGTGTTGGCGTCGTTGTCCACCATGACGGGGACGGCGAGGCGGGCGGCGAGCGCATCGCGCAGGGGCTCGTCGCGCCAGGAGAGGTGGGGCGCGAAGAGGACGCGGGACCGGTCGGCGTCGACCCAGCCGGCGGCCCCGATGCCGACCGCGTGCACGTCGTGCCGGTCGGAGAGGTCGAGGACCAGTTCGGCGATGGTGTCCTCGACGACCTTGGGGCTCTTGGACTTGTCCGGCGTCTCCGTCCGCAGCTTCTCGAGGATGTTGCCGTCGGCGTCGACGACACCCGCCATGACCTTGGTGCCGCCGATGTCGATGCCGACGGTCGGGACGCGAGGGGCGGTGAGGTGCGAGCGGCGCTCGCGGGTGCCGACGGTACGCAGGACGGTCGCCCTGGCCGAGCCGCGGGGTGCCGGCTCGCGGTACGTGCTCATCTCGTCCCTAGGTGGTCGCGGACATGCGGTACTGCTGGCGATTCTGCCAAACGGGACCGGCACCGGCCTCCGCACGTCCGGCCCGGGCGGCCCGGACGCAGGGTCCGGGCAGCTCGCGGGCCCGTACGCGACCGTTCGGGCCGCCCTCCGCGACCGTACGGGCAGCCGTCCGCGACCGTTCGGACCGCCCTCCGCGACCGTTCGGGCCGCCCCGCGCGTGCGGCCCGCCCCACCGTACGAGCCGCCCCAGCCGTACGGGCCCGGCCGCCGCGAGCTGGACCGACCCGGCCCGGCCGCCGCGGGTGGCGGCGGCCGGGCGCGCGGCCCGCGGGACCGGTCCGTGCGGGCTCAGGACTTCTCGGCCGCCGCCTCCAGGTGCGCGGGCACCGGCGCCCGCTTCAGCTCGTGGCTCAGCTCCTCCAGCTCCGACCCTCCCGCCATCTGCCGGGTCAGCTCGTCGAGGGTGATCTCGTCCTTGGTGTAGCTGCCGGACATGGTGCCGCGCTTGAGCAGCACGAACCGGTCGCCGACGAGGTACGCGTGGTGCGGGTTGTGCGTGATCAGCACCACGCCGAGACCGGCGTCCCGGGCGGCCGCGACGTACTTGAGGACGACCCCGGACTGCTTGACGCCCAGCGCGGCGGTCGGCTCGTCCAGGACGAGCACCTTGGCGCCGAAGTAGACGGCGCGCGCGATGGCCACGCACTGGCGCTCGCCGCCGGACAGCGTGCCGATCGGCTGGTCGACGTCGCGCAGGTCGATGCCCATGCGCAGCAGCTCGCTGCGCGTGGTCTCGCGCATCTTCTCCACGTCGAGGCGGCGGAAGGGGCCCTTGCCGCGGGTGGGCTCGGAGCCGAGGAAGAAGTTCCGCCAGACCGGCATGAGCGGGACGACGGCGAGGTCCTGGTAGACGGTGGCGATGCCGCGGTCCAGGGCCTCGCGCGGGGAGCCGAGGCTGGTCTCGTCGCCGTCGACGGTGAAGGTGCCGGCGTCGTGCTGGTGCAGCCCCGCGATGATCTTGATCAGGGTGGACTTGCCCGCGCCGTTGTCGCCGAGGACGCAGGTGATCTCGCCCGCGTGCACTTCGAGGGAGACGTCCTGGAGCGCCTTGATGTTGCCGTAGAACTTGCTCACATCGATGAGCCGGACCAGTGCGGTCATGCGCGTGCCTCCGCCCGCTTGCGGACCCATGCGTTGAGCAGGGTGGCCAGGAGCAGCATCGCTCCGAGGAAGAACTTGAACCAGTCGGGGTTCCACTCCGCGTAGACGATGCCCTTGCTCGTCATGCCGAAGATGAAGGCGCCGACGGCCGAGCCGATCGCGGATCCGTAGCCGCCGGTCATCAGACAGCCGCCGATGACGGCCGCGATGATGTAGAGGAACTCGTTGCCGATGCCCTCGCCGGACTGGACGACGTCGTAGCTGAACAACAGGTGCTGTCCGGAGATCCAGGCGCAGAAGGCGACGCCCATGTAGAGCCCGATCTTCGTCTTCGCCACGGGGACACCGACGGCACGCGCCGCGTCGGGCCCGCCGCCGGAGGCGAAGATCCAGTTGCCGATACGGGTGCGCAGCAGGATCCAGGTGGCGAGCGCGACGAGGGCGAACCACCACAGGATGGTGACCTGGAGGTCGACGTCGCCGATGCTCAGGCGGGAGGCGAACAGTGCCTTGGCCGACTCGAAGCCCTCCATGTCGCCGATCGCCTTGGTCGACACCGTGCTGCTGATGAGCTTGGTGAAGCCGAGATTGAGACCGGTCAGCATCAGGAAGGTGCCGAGCGTGATGATGAAGCTCGGCAGCTTCGTACGGACCAGCAGGAAGCCGTTGAAGAAGCCGATGCCCAGGGTCACGACGAGCGAGACCGCGACGCCGGCCCACACATTGGCCGTCATCTGGTAGCTGAACATCGACGAGATCAGCGACGAGGACGTCACCATGACGCCGGTGGAGAGGTCGAACTCGCCGCCGATCATCAGCAGGGCGACGGGGACGGCCATGATGCCGATGGTCGAGGACGCGTAGAGGACCGTGCTCAGGCTCTGCGCCTGCAGGATGCTGTCGGCCGCGACGGCGAAGAAGACGAAGACGGCGACGGCGCCGACGATCGCGCCCAGCTCGGGCCGGCCCATGAGACGGCGTATCAGGGAGGTTTCGAGCAGCCGCTCGTCCCGGGTCGTGGTGGGTGTCTTGGCAAGGACTGTCATCGCGTTCCCCGCTTCGTGTACTCCTGCAGCTCGGCGGCGTCCTTCTCGGTGATGATCTGCGGGCCGGTGAGCACCGGCCGGCCGCCGCCGAGGACATCGGCGTTGTAGTGGTGGAGCCAGAGGAGGTCGACCGCCTCGTAGCCCTGGAGGTAGGGCTGCTGGTCGACGGCGAAGCCGAGGTCGCCGTCCTCCAGGGACTGGGCGACCTTGGCGTTGAGGTCGAAGGTGTCGATCTCGGCGTCGCTGCCCGCCTGTTCCTTCGCCTTGACGGCGGTGTCGGCGAAGGGCGCGCCGAGCGTGACGACGGAGTCGATGCTCTTGTCCGTCTGGAGCTTGGCCTCGACGGAGGACTGGACCTCGGGCATGTTGGTGCCCTCGACGTAGAGGTTCTTCAGCTCGCCGTCGAAGGTCTTGCGGGCTCCGTCGCAGCGCTGCTCGTGCCCGACGTTGCCCTGCTCGTGCAGCACGCAGAGGGCTTTCTTCTTCTTGCGCTTGTTGAGCTCCTCGCCGACCGCCTCGCCGGCGATGGTCTCGTCCTGGCCCACGTGCGAGAGCGCGCCGAACGCCTTGGACTGCTCGGAGCCGGAGTTGACGGTGACGACGGGTATGCCCTTCCTGGCGGCCTTGGCGAGGACGTCCTTCATCGCGTCGGGCTTGGCGAGCGAGACGATGAGGCCGTCCACACCGCGGTCGATGGCGCTCTGGACGAGCTGGGCCTGCTGCTGGCCCTCCTTGTGGTGCGAGTAGAGGAACTTGATGTTGTCCTTCGCGGCCGCCTGCTCGGCGCCGCTCTGCACGATGTCCCAGAAGGTGTCGCCGTCGCCGGAGTGGGTGACCATGGCGAAGGTCCAGCGGGGCGTGTTCACGGCCGCCCGGCCGGTGGTGGCCTCCGCCGCGCGCTCCTCGGCGCGCTTGCCGCCCGTACTGCTGCACCCCGCCAGGGTCGCGCCGAGTGCTGCCGCCATCACGACGCCCACCGCTCGCGTGCCTGTCCGAACCCGTGCCACGAAGACGTGCCTCTCTCACTGCGCCGGGCGCGCGCCGCGCGCCGTTCCGCCTGGTGTCTGCCCTGGTGCGGCCGTGTCCGGGAGGGTCCGGGCACGGCCGACCAAGTATCGGTGACGGGGGTGTCCCGCCTCGTCATCGGGTGCCGCGGGCGGTGTACTTCTCCAGCCGCGGGACGTCCTTCCCGGTGACGACCGCGGGCCCGGTGAGGACCGGCTTCCCGCCGCCGAGGACGTTGGCGTTGGTCTGGTAGAGCCACAGCTCGTCGATCGCGAGGTAACCCTGGAGGTACGGCTGCTGGTCGACCGCGAAGCCGATCTCCTTGGCCTTGAGCGACTTCACGACCTGGGCGTTGAGGTCGAAGGTGTCGATCTCGGCCTTGCTGCCCGCCTGCTCCTTGGCCTTGACGGAGGCCGCGGCGAAGGGCGCGCCGAGGGTGACGATCGCGTCGATGTCCTTGTCGGACTGGAGCTTGGCCTCGACCGAGGACTGGGTGGCCGGCATGTTGGTGCCCTCGACGTTGAGGGTCTGCAGCGAGCCGTCGAAGGTCTTCTTCGCTCCCGCGCAGCGCTCCTCGAGCGAGACGTTGCCCTGCTCGTGGATGACGCAGAGCGCCTTCTTCTTGCCGCGCTTGTTCAGCTCCTCGCCGACCGCCTCACCGGCGACGGCCTCGTCCTGGCCGATGTGCGAGAGGGCGCCGTACTGCTTCGAGAACTGGCCGCCGGAGTTGATGGTGACCACCGGGATCCCGGCCTTGACCGCCTGGGCGATCTCGTCCTTGAGGGCGTCGGGCTTGGCGAGGGTGACGATCAGGCCGTCGACCTTCTTGTTGATCGCGGTGCGCACGAGCTGGGCCTGCTCGTCGCCCTCCTTGTTCGCGGAGTAGAGGAACTCCACGTTGTCCTTGGCCGCCGCCTGCTTGGCGCCGCTCTGGACGATGTCCCAGAACGTGTCGCCCTCGCCCGAGTGCGTCACCATCGCGATCTTCAGTCGCGGGGTGTCCACGCCCTTGCCGCTGCCGCCGCCCGCGGGCCCGTCCTCGGCCTTCTTGCCGCCCGAGCTGCTGCAACCGGCGACCGCGAGCGCGATGGCCGCGGTGAGGACCGCCGCCGTACGAATCCTGGGTCTGCCCGCCATGGTGGCTCCGCCTTCCCTCCTGGGGCCGCATCGTTACGGCTGGAGGAGTTCTAACGGCGGGCGACTGGCCACGTCAATACTTTGTCCGAACATTCTTACGCGGACGCGGGGCGCGGGTGGTGCGCGCGCACCGGTACGGGTCGGTACGGGGAGTGGCGCGGTACCGCACCTGGGCGGACGTACGGACGGCACGGTGCGGCGCCGGTCGTCACGGCACGGGGCGGGAACGCCCGTTGGGGCGCGGGGCGTTGGGGCATGAGGCGTCGGGGCGCGGGACGTTGGCGTGCGGCCTCAGGGACGCGTGTCCTCAGGGACGCGTGTCCTCAGCGGCGCGTGTCCTCAGGGACGCGTGTCCTCAGGGGCGGACGAGGAGCTGGAACTCGAAGGCGTAGCGCGACGCCCGGTAGATGTGCGACCCGAACTCGACGGCGCGGCCCGTGTCGTCGAACGTCGTCCGCTGCATCGTCAGCACCGGCGCCCCCTCCGGCTCCCCCAACTGCTCGCCCTCCTCGGCCGTGGCGGCGCGCGCCCCGACCGCCTGGCGGGCGCTGTGGAGCGTGATGCCCGCCTCGCGCATGAGGCGGTAGAGGCCCGTGGCCTCGAGCCGCACGGTGTTCAGATCGAGCAGTCCTGCGGGCAGATGGTTGCGCAGATGCGCCATCGGCTCGCCGTGCGCGAGGCGCAGCCGTTCGACGAGGACCACGTCGGATCCCTCCGGGACGCCGAGGGCCGCCGCGACCTCGGCACCGGCGGGCTCCGTGGTGTTCACCAGGACACGGGTCGCGGGGCGCTGGCCCGCGGCCTCCAGGTCGTCGTAGAGGCTGCTCAGTTCGAGCGGCCGCTTGACCTGGCTGTGCACGACCTGCGTGCCGACCCCGCGGCGGCGGACCAGGAGTCCCTTGTCGACCAGCGATTGGATGGCCTGGCGGACAGTGGGCCGGGACAGGCCGAGGCGGCCCGCGAGCTCGATCTCGTTGCCGAGCAGGCTGCCGGGGGCGAGTCTGCCCTTCTCGATCGCCGCCTCGAGCTGCTGGGAGAGCTGGAAGTACAGGGGGACCGGGCTGCTGCGGTCCACGCTGAGCTGGAGAGACCCGGTGGGATCTGCCTCTTGCTGCTTCGCCACGCAGGCGAGACTAGCCGCAAGCACTGATGACGGGAAGTCGTGAAGTTCGATTGTCCGGACAAAGAGCCCGGCGACGGGGTCCCTCAGCACAGCCGCCGCTGTACGGGGCCTGGGCCCGCCCGAGCGCGCCCGGTCACCAGGGCAGCGGCCGCCCGTCCCGGAAGAACCCGCCCGTCGGCCCGTCGTCCGGAAGCGTCGCCGCCCACACCACGCTCGCCGCCCCCTCCTCCACCGGCCGCCCTCCGGCCCCGCCCATGTCCGTGGCGACCCAGCCGGGGCATACGGCGTTGACGAGCATCCCGTCGCGGCGGAACTCGGCGGCGATGATCACGGTCAGGGCGTTCAGCCCGGCCTTGGTGACGGAGTACGCGGGAGTGCCCGCGCCCATGCTCGCCAGTGAGCCCGACTCGCTGGAGACGTTGACGATGCGCGGGTGGGCGCTCGCGCGCAGCAGCGGGGCGAAGGTCCGGATGGTCCGCCACGGCCCGTAGAGATTGGTCTCGGCCGCCTCCCGTACGACGTCGAGGTCCGCGCCGGACGGCCGCTGCCAGGTGTCGTAGGTGATGGCGGCGCTGTTCACCAGGACGTCCAGGCGGCCGTAGCGGTCCGCGACCACGGACGCCGCCCGCTCCACCGATGCTGCGTCCGTGACGTCGAGCCGCAGCGGCACGATCTCGCCCGGAGCGGCCTCCGGGTCCAGATCCGCCGCGGCGGCCTCGGCGGCCTCCTGCGACCGGGAGGTCAGCAGGGCCGTGTGCCCGCGCCGCGCGAGCAGGCGGACCGTCTCCCGCCCGATGCCGCGATTGCCGCCGGTGACCAGGGAGACGGTGCTCATGGGGCCCACGGTACGACGGCCCCGTCCGCGGGGGTGACGGGCTTCGGTCGCCCTTCGGAGTACGCGGGCGCGGCACGACCCCGTGCCCTACTGCGGCGGTCTGACGTCCCGGCGGCGGACGGCGGCGGTGCCCCCGAGTTCGTCCAGGAGCCGGGCCAGGAGGGAGCGGTGCTCGGCGAGCTTCCGCGCCCCGAAGCGCACGGCCAACCGGTCGTCCAGTGCGGCCCGTGCGCTGCGCGCCGCCTCGACCCCGTCGCGCCCGCGCGCCGTCAGCCCCACGCGCCGGACACGGGCGTCGCGGCCGTCCGGGACGCGCTCGACGTAGCCGAGGCGCTCCAGTTCGGCGACGGCCTTGGAGGCGCCCTGCTGGGTCATCTCCAGGCGCTCGGCCAGTTCGCCGACGGTCGGCTGCCCGTCGATCAGGTGCTGGAAGACATAGCCGTGGGAGAACCGCAGGTCGCCGAAGCCCCGGGCGCTCAACTCGTCCTGCACGGCCGCGGCGGCGGCATGTCCGACGAACAGGGCCAGGGTGCCGGTGTCCAGCTCACGGGGTTCCACGTCCTCTCGCATGGCGACCATCCTGCATTTGACAACCATGGTTGTGCAACTAAGGTTGTGTATATGTTCGAGCTTCAGCAGACCGAGATCCAGCAGCATCCGCTCATCGATGTGGCCGTCCGCTACCACGCGGCCGTCGCCGACTTCGCCACGGGCGACGAACTCGCCGCCTTCTTCCACGAGGACGCCGTCCACCACGAGCTGCCCAACGCGCTCTACGCCGACGGGGTCGTCCGCGATCTGGCCGGGCTCGCCAAGGCCGCCGAGGCCGGCAAGCAGGGCCTCACCGAGCAGAGCTTCGAGGTGCTGGGCGCGGTGGCCGCGGGGGACCAGGTGGCGCTCGAGGTCCTGTGGACCGGCACGATCGCCCGCCCTCTGGGCGATCTGCCGGCGGGCCACGTCCTGCGGGCCCACATCGCGACCTTCCTCAGGTTCCGCGACGGCAAGATCGTCTCCCAGCGCAACTACGACTGCTACGAACGCCTGAGCCCCGCCTGAGCGTTGACCGGGGACGGCGAAGGTAGCCGGGCAGGGCGCGACGGAGACCGGGCAGGGCGGCGTACGGCGGCGGAAGCCGGGTGGGCCGCACGGGTCGGCCCACCCCGCGAGAGCGTCACACCCAGCGCACCGGGAGGCGCCGGAAGCCGCGCATCAGCAGGCCCGGGATCCGGGGCAGCGCCGCGGGATCCCCGGTGTCCAGAGCGAGATCCGGGCAGCGTTCCAGCAGCGTACGGATCGCGGTCCGGCCCTCGAGGCGGGCCAGCGGGGCGCCCAGGCAGTAGTGGATGCCGTGCCCGAACGCCAGATGGGAGCGGCCTCCGTCCCCGGACGCGGACCGGCGGATGTCGAAGCGGTCGGCGGCGGGGAAGCGGGCGGGGTCGCGGTCGGCGGAGGCGAGGCCCACCAGGACCGGCTGCCCCGCCGGGATGACGGTGCCGCCGACGTCCGCCGCCTCCCGCGTGAACCGGAACGTCGAGGTCTCCACCGGCCCCTCGTACCGCAGCATCTCCTCCACCGCGCTGTCCATCAACGAGAAGTCCGCGCGCAAGGCGGCCAGTTGCGGCTGATGGGTGAGGAGGGCGTGCACCCCGTTGGCGATGAGGTTGACGGTGGTCTCATGGCCCGCGACGAGCAGCAGGAAGGCCATGCCCAGCAGTTCGTCCGCGGAGAGCCGGTCCCCGTCCTCCGCCCGCGTGCGGATCAGGGCGCTCAGCAGGTCCTCACCCGGCTCGCTGCACCGCTTGTCCTCGATGAGCCCGGCGAGATAGTCGTGCATCGCGGTGAAGGCCGCTGCCTCGTTCTCCTTGCTGGTGGCGGCGACGATCTCGTTGGACCAGCCGCGGAAGGTCCGGCGGTCCAGGGACGGCACGCCCAGCAGTTCGCAGATCACGGTCATCGGGAGCGGGAAGGCGAGGGCGTCGACCAGGTCGGCCCGGCCGTCCGGCGCGGCCAGCATCGCGTCCAGCAGCTCGTCGGTGATCTGCTGGACGCGGGGGCGCAGTTCCTCGACGCGGCGGGGTGTGAACTCCCGCGCCACCAGCTTGCGGAGCCGGGTGTGGTGCGGCGGATCGGCCTCCAGCATGTTGGCGTTGAGCGCGGTGACGGGGCCGTCCCAGACCTCCCCGGCGGTGCGCCACTCCTTGCTCAACCGGGTGTCGCTCAGAGCCTCACGCGCCTCCTCGTGGCCCACGATCAGCCACACCTCGCCCATGTCGGGCATACGGATGCGGTGCACCGGCCCCTGGGCGCGCAGTTCGGCGTAGACGGGATACGGGTCGGCGGTGAAGGCGGCCCCCTTCTCGTCGGTGAGATCGACGATCGCGGTCCGCTCCGGTGTCGTGCCCTCGTCCATACGCAGTCCCGCCCTCCGGTCGGCTGACGCCACCTTAGGCGGGCGAGCGCGTCCGCCGCGTCGGCCGGACGGACGAGCGGACTTCGGCCAACCCCCCGGGCAGGCGTTCCCACCGCCCTTGCCGCAAGGCGGTTCGACACGGGGCAGGAACGCGGAATTCCACTCCTCCGAGTGAACAATGCCCACATGAAAGCAGAGTTGATTTCGAAAGCCGAATGCGCACAGCCAGGTCCGAGTCGACTTACCCATGGGCAGGGGTGGTTCACACAAGAGCAGGGCCTACTCACCTTGCTCGACCGGGAGTTCACTCCGTTTCGGACGTTCGACCTCGGAGAGGACCTTTCGTCTTTCGCCGTGAGTCCCGATCTGACCCGCGTCGTCGCCGGAGGGAAGGATCACATCAGGCTTCTCGACGAGCACGGCACCACCCTGTGGTCCGTTGAGCACACCCCTTGGGGAACGGGCTACTCCTACTCGGGCTCCTGTGCGTTCTCCGCGGACGGAAGCCAGGTCTGGGCCACCGTTCCCGAAACCGGACCGGGTTGCGAACCCCACGACGAAGATGCCGAGGACGACGAGGATGCCGAGGACGCGTGGCTGGAGGGTGACGAGTGGTGGGTCGTCAACGCCGCCACCGGAGCGCTCATGGCCCGTAAGTGGCTGGGCTGCGAAGCCACGGGCTCGGTGACGCACCTCCACCCCGACGGGGTGCACATGGGCCTGGATGTCGGCGAGGGACAGGACGGTTCCCGCATCTATTGGGGCGCCTACGAGAACGGGGTGCTGCGCCTGTCCGCCACCGATGACGTCACGCGCGCTCTCACGGACATCCATCCCGACGGTCACGCCTACGTGACCATCCCTCGCGACGCGGACGGGATATCGGTCCACACCTTTCCCGGTCGTGCCGTCATCGCGCACCGACCCGACCGAGACTTTCTCCGGAGCGACGAGTGGCCCATCGATGCCCGATACCTCGACCGGGAAAGCATTCTGGTGGAGACGGTCGACCGGAACTGGACCTGTGCCCGCCATCTGGTCCTCGACGCAGAGGACTTGAGATTCCGGGGAGAAATCACCTATCCGCCGGGAACCGTCCCGTCGTCATTCCATTCCGTCCACGCCGGCACGTGGCACACCAACGACGGCAACCACCTCTGCGCGTGGCGACCGGGCAGGTGATCCACGGGCACATCGCCTGCCCACGGTCGCGGTGATCCGGTCATGTGTCCCCTCACCGAGCCCGCTCGCACGCATCCACCGTCCGGTGCCGTGAGGAACGGCACCGGACGGTGAGGGACGGACGCCCGACCGCTTTGCCCAGCGCGGGGCACCGGCAGGCAGGGCGCGTCAGACGGTGCTGGACGGAGGCGCCGCCTCCGCCACCCGCGCGAGCAGATCCGCGACCCGCTTCGCGACGGAGTCACGGTCCCCCTCCGAGAGCGCCGATCCCATGCCGACCGCCGCGGCTCCCGCCGCGATCCAGTCCGGGGCGTCCTCGACCGTCACACCACCGGTGGGCAGCAGAGGCGCCTGCGGCAGCGCGGCCCGTACGTCCGAGATCCAGCGCGGGCCGTGGTCCGAGGCCGGGAAGACCTTGATGGCGTCCGCGCCGAGCTCCATGGCCCGCACGATCTCGGTCGGCGTGGCGACGCCGGGGAAGATCGGCACGCCGTAGCGGTGGGCCGTGCGGATCACGTCTGCGTCCAGGGACGGCGAGACGAGGAAGCGGGCGCCCGCGTCGATCGCCATCCGCGCGGACGGGGCGTCGAGCACCGTCCCGGCGCCGATCAGCGCCTCGTCCCCGACCTCCCGGCTGAGGGTCGTGACGACCTCCAGCGCGAACGGCGTGGTCAGCGAGATCTCCAGCGCCCTGATCCCCCCGGAGATCAGGGTGTCGGCCGCGGCAGCGGCCTCGTCGTAGCTCCCGGTACGGATGATGGCGAAGACCCGCTGTGCCAGAACGGCACGGGTGATCTCCCAGCGGTACACGGCAGTTGGCCGCCTTTCTCGGTCGGGCGCGCGTCGAGTCGTACGTCGTACGCGATACGTCGTAGGTGGTGCCTGGTGCGTCGTACGTGGTGCTCTGTGCGTCGTGCGTCGTGCGTGGTGCTCGTGGGGGGGGGGGGAGTCTCGGGAGCGGTGGTGCTGTGGTCGGAGTCAGCGGTGGACGGAATCGCCGCCCTCGGTGAAAGCGGCGAGCGCACGGTCCCGGGCGGCGGCGGTCGGCAGACCGTCGGTGTCCGCCGGAGCCTGGACGACGAGCGCGGCGACACAGGCCCCTTCGGCCAGCGCCTCCGGCTCGGACAGCCCGCGCAGGCGGCCGGACAGGTAGCCGGCGGCGAAGGCGTCCCCCGCACCGACCGGATCCGCGAGCGGCACCTCGAAGGGCCGCTGGGTCCACCGCGCGCCACCGGTGACAGCGGTCGCGCTGTGGTCCGTGCGCTTGATCACGATCGTACGGGCGCGTCCGGCGTCCAGCAGCTCGGCCGCGGCCTCGTCGGCGGGCCGGGCCGTCAGCAGCTCCAGCTCCTCCTCCCCCGCGAGGACGACGTCGGCCTCCCGCAGCAGCGGACCGACCGTGCCGGCCCACTGCTCGGGGCCGCCGAGCTTGCGCCGTACATTGGGGTCGAACGAGACGGTCACGCCGGCCGCCCTCGCCAGCTCGATCAGGCGGACGGTCGCCTCCGCCGCGGTCGGCGACAGCATCGGCGTGATGCCCGAGAGGTGGACCAGCCCGGCGCCCTCCAGCGCCTCGCGGCGCAGGTGCTCGGGCGCCATCCGGGAGGCGGCGGAGCCCGCACGGTAGTACTGCACGTCGATGGCCCGCGCGGGATGGCTGTCCCTCAGCAGCAGACCGGTGGGGGCGTGCTCGTCCACCTCCGCGAACGTCACGTCGACACCGTCGGCGCGCAGCTCGCGCAGTACGGCCTCGCCCGCCGGGTCGGCGCCGACCCGGCCGATCCAGCGGGTGGGGTGGCCGAGCCGGGCGAGTCCGGCGGCCACATTGGACTCGGCACCGGCGACGGAGCGGCGGAAGTGCACCGCACGGTCGAGCGGAATGCCCGGCTCCGCGAGGAGCAGCAGCATCGCCTCCCCGCACGTGACCGCCCACGGCCCGTTTCCCACCGTTGCCTCCGCTGCTCGCCCGTACGCCTCGTACGCTCGCATCTGCCGGAACCGTACCGGTCGGCCCGGGCAACGCCCGCGCCGGGTCACGGCGTTCCGTGCCGGGCCCGTTACGGCCCGCGCGTACGGGGCCCCCGCGGCCTGCCGGAGCGGGGCGGGGCGCCGGTGGGGCCCGGTCAGGCGGGGCGGGGCGCCGCGGCCGGCGGGTGACCTGAGGTGTGCGCGGAAACCCGTGCACGGCCGGGCGCGGCCGGGCTCTCCGGGCCGGGCAGGCGCGCGTGGCCGGGCGGAGACCCGGGAGCCGGTACGGGCCGTGGGTCCGGTACGCGCGTGGGCGCGCCTCCGGTGTCCAGAAACCGACCCAGCGGAAGGGTCGCGGCACCGACCGTCACCGCGTCCGCGCCGAGGCGGCCCAGCTCGATGGTGGTCTGGGCCCAGGGGTGGCGCAGTGCGTGCGCCGCGGCCGCGGTCCGTACGGCGGGCAGCAGTCGCGGCCCGAGCATCAGCCCCGCCCAGCCGCCGAGCACGATCCGCTCGGGGTTGAAGAGATTGACGAGACCGGCGATGCCCGCGCCCAGGTACTCCGCGGCTTCGTCGAGGACCGCGACCGCCGCAGGATCGCCCCGGTCCGCGCATCCGGTCAGCTCGGCGACGGCCGACTCCTCGTCCGGGCCGCTCGGATCGCCGCCCGCCTCGCGCCAGCGGTCCAGCAGGGCCGCCGCGCCGATGTACGCCTCGAGGCAGCCGAGAGCGCCGCAGCGGCAGCGCCGCCCGCCGACCCGGAGCGTGGTGTGGCCCCACTCCCCCGCGCTGCTCGACGCGCCCCGGTACGGCGTGCCATCGGCGATCACGCACGCGCCGACGCCCGAGCCGATCAGGGCGATGACGGCGTTGCGGGCGCCGCGGCCGGCGCCGAACCACGTCTCGGCCCGGCCCAGCGTCTTGGCGCCGTTGTCGATGTGCAGCGGCAGCGACGTCGACCGGCGGAGCAGGGCTTCGAGGGGGACGCCGTCCCAGCCGGTCGCCTGGCCGTGCACCACGGCCCCGTCGGGCCCCGTGGCGTCGACGATGCCGGGCACCCCGATACCGATGCCGAGGACCGGTGCGTCGTCGAGGCCCGCGCCGCTCAGGCCCGTGTCGTTCGGCGCGGCACCCATCAGGCCCGCACCGCTCAGGCCCGCATCGTTCGGCGCGGCACCCATCAGGCCCGCGTCGTCGAGCACCGCGTCGAGGCCGTCGAGGACGAGCCGGACGACGCGTTCCACGTCGTGGCCCTGTCCGGCCAACGGGAGGTCGGCAGAGGCGATTTCGGCCAGCGCCAGGTCGAACAGCCCGACGCGCACCCGGGTTTCACCGACGTCCACACCCACGAGGCGGCCACTGCCGGGCGCGACGCGCAGGAGGGTACGGGGACGGCCGCCGTCGGAGGCCGCCGATCCGGCCTCCTCGACCAGCCCGTCCGCGACCAGTTCACCGACGACATTGCTGACGGAGCCGGAGCTGAGTCCCGTGACGGGCCCCAACTCCTGTCTGCTCAAAGGGCCTTCGAAGTACAGATGCCGCAGCAGCAGGGCGCGGTTGGCGCGCCGCAGATCGCGCACGGTCCGCCGGCTCGGCTCGCCCATGGGTGCCTCCCTCCCGCAGGCAACCTAGCCTGCGGGAGGGCGGCGGGCGACTGCCCGGGCACCGCCGGGTCGACCGCGGAATCGGGCGCTCGCCTACGCCGTGACGCGTACGTAGTCCACGACGAGTTGCTGGGGGAAGACCGTGCCGCCGTCAGGGTCGCCCGGCCAGTAGCCGCCGACCGCGAAGTTCATGATGAGGAAGAACGGGTGGTCGAAGACCCACTTGTTGCCGTTGAGGTCGGCGGGCGTGCGGGTCTGGTAGACGGTGCCGTCCACGGACCAGGTGATGGAGTCCGGGGCCCAGTCGACGGCGAAGGTGTGGAAGTCGTCGGAGAACTTCTGGCCGTCGGGCAGCGTGTGGCCCGCGCCGATGCCGCCCTCGCCGGAGTACCCGGGGCCGTGCAGGGTGCCGTGGACTGTGCCCGGCTCCTTGCCGACGTTCTCCATGATGTCCAGCTCACCGCAGGCGGGCCATCCGGCGCTGCCGATGTCCTCGCCGAGCGCCCAGAACGCGGGCCAGACCCCTTGTCCGCCCGGCAGCTTCATCCGCGCCTCGAAGTGCCCGTACTTCTGCGTGAACGTCCTCGCGGTGTTGAGGCGGGCGGAGGTGTACTCGCACCGGCCGTACCAGCACTGGTAGTCGGCCGGGTTCTCCTTCTTCGCCGTGATGACGAGGTTTCCCTTGCCGTCGAGCGCGGCGTTGTCCGTACCGCTCGTGTAGTACTGCCGCTCGTGGTTGTTGACGTTGTCGCCGGTCTCCAGCTGCCACTTGCCGCCGTCGACCGGGCTGCCCGCCGGACCGTCGAAGTCGTCGCTGAAGGTGACGGCGGCCGGGGACTGCGCGCGCTGCTGCGCGGCGGGGCCTGCCTGCGCGGAGGGGGCAAGGAACGTCGCGGTCAGGGCCGCCGCGGCCGCGGCACCGATCAGGGCCGTACGGGTACGGGTACGGGCCCCGCGGATGGCGGGCGCCCCGTCGCGGTCCGGGTCCCGGGTGGTGGCTGCGGCCGTGTCGCTGGTGATCATGTGGGGGTGCTCCTTCTCTTGCGTCCCGCCGCCGTTCCGCTGGTCATGCGCACCGGGTGGTGGCCGGTCCAGGCGGGCGGGGCGGGGTCTGCGGGGGGAGGGTCCGCAGGCGGCCGTCCGGGCAGGACACCTGCACATGGCATGCACCTGCCATACAACGGGCCGCCGACGGGCGTGGAGCTGTCGCCGGGATTAGTCTGAACCTTAGTTCACGCCTTGGTTTAACCGATACGGGAAAGGGCCGTCAACCCTTCGGGCCGTGAAGGGAGTTGGGCCCAACCACTCCCTCGCGAACGCGCGGCGCGAACGCCGGCGAGCGATCCGGGGGCATGACACGGGGTCGAGTCCGGACCGGGCCGGGATGCGCGAGAGGTATGCGCTCGCGACCATCGCGACGCTCGTCACGAAGTGGGCGGATCCAGGTGAAGCGCGCACCGTGTATGCTTATCAGCATCGACGGTCGTCAACTCGACGACTTCCGGGGCCCGTTCGTGCCGCTGCAGCTCAACTGCCGTCACGAGGCCGTCCGTACGGGGCACGCAGACGCCCTCAGCACCACATCCGGTCCCTGCCGGTCACCAGGGAAGCGCCTCGGTCGCCATCGGCCACCTCGGCCGCGATCCCGACGCCGCACAGCGGCCTCGCAGCGCCCGGACCGGATTCCCTACCGCCACGGACGCCATGTCCGTACGGCCGACGGCCCCGAAGGATCATCACCTCCGGGGCCGTCGGCACCGAGCCGGACGCCTGTGACGGTCGCCGGCTCCCCTCAGTCGCGGAACGCCGCCTGAGGGGCGTCCCCGAGGCTGAGCAGGAGCTTGCGGAGCAGGTGGTTGAGCGTTTCGCGCTCGTCCTCCTGGAGGCCGTCGAGCAGGCGGCGCTCGTTCTCCACGTGGCTCACCACCACACGGTCGACGAGCGCACACCCTTCGTCGGTGAGGGTGATGAGCAGGCGGCGGCGGTTGTCGGGGTCGACCTGACGCGTCACCAGGTCGCGGCGCACCAGGCGGTCCACCCGGTTGGTCAGCGCCGACGACCCGACCATCGACGTGGCCACGAGATCCTTCGGAGTCAGGGTGTGCGGGGGGCCGTTGCGCCAGAGGGTGGCCAGCACGTCGAACTCCCACGCCTCAAGGCCGTGGGTGTGCATGTGATCGCTGATCTCCTTGGAGAGCAGCCGGTGAGCGCGGTGGATACGGCCGATGGGGGCCATGGGTGAGACATCCAGATCTGCTCGTTGATCAGCCCATTGACTCAGGATCACGTCAACCACGTCATTCATTCGACACCCGAACGTTCGACATCAAACTGTTTGACACCAAGCTAGCAACTTTCTAGCATCGGCGAACAGTTCGACATCGGAACGTTCGACTACGAACACTTTGACGTGAGGCCGGAGTGGGGACGGTCATCGTCCGCGCCCGGCGCAGTTCAGCGGTGTGGCTCCGAGCGGCAGTTGCCTGCCGCGTTCGCCTGCCGCCAGGAGGGGGGGACCCATGACAACGGTCAGCAATGTGGTGCTGCTGCCGCAGACCAATCAGTTACGCGCGCTGCACACGGTCATCCGTGACAGGAACGCTTCCCAGACGGACTTCGCGGTCTACTCCCGGAGGATCATCCGCCTGCTCCTCGAAGCGGGACTGGACCTGCTGCCCTTCGAGAAGCGGGAGGTCACCACCCCGGTGGGGCAGACGTACGACGGGCTGGGCTTCACCACGCCGCTGTGCGGCGTATCGGTGGTCCGCGCGGGCGAGAGCATGGAGACGGAGCTGCGCGAGATGCTGCCCGGCATCAGCATCGGCAAGATCCTCATTCAGCGGGACAAGCAGACCAAGCTTCCCGATCTGCTCTACAAGAACCTCCCCGGCGACATCGCGGAGGGCCATGTTCTCCTGCTGGAGCCCATGCTCGCCACGGCGGGTTCGGCGCTCGCCGCCCTGGACGTGCTGCGCGACAGCGGAGTTCAGGACGAGAGGATCGTGCTGATCAACTTCCTGGCGTCGCCGCAGGGACTGGAGCGCGTCGGCCGCGCGGCCCCGGCCGTGCGGATCGTGACGTCCGCCGTGGAGGACGGTCTCAACGAACACGCCTTCATGGTTCCCGGGATCGGGGACTTCGGGGACAGGTTCTTCGGCACGCTCCCGCGGACCGGCACCTCATGAAGGACCGAACCGGGCTCGACTCGGCGCTGACGTCCCTGGCACCCATGGTGTGGGGCAGCACCTACCTGGTGACCACCCAACTCCTGCCGCCCGACCGTCCCTTGCTCGCGGCAGCGGTCCGAGCCCTGCCGGGCGGACTGATCCTCACCGCGGCGGGCCGGACACTGCCCCAGGGCCGATGGTGGTGGCGCGCCCTTGTCCTGGGAGCCCTGAACATCGGGTTCTTCTTCTACCTGCTCTTCGTCGCCGCGTACCACCTGCCCGGTGGAGTGGCCGCACTCGTGGGCTCCATCCAGCCGGTCATCGTCCTGCTGCTGTCGGCACTGCTGCTGCGGGAGGCGATACGCGGCCGGCAGGTCGTCGCCTGCCTGCTCGGGGCGCTCGGCGTCGGGCTGCTGGTCCTGGGCCCCAAGGCCGACCTCGACACCGTGGGGGTGCTCGCGGGCATGGGCGGAGCCGCCTGCATGGCGACCGGGATCGTGCTGACCAAGCGCTGGGGCCGGCCCCCGGGTGTCAGCCTGCTCACCTTCACCGGCTGGCAACTCGCCGTCGGCGGCCTGCTGCTCGCCCCGGTGGTCCTCTTCGCCGAAGGTCTTCCTGCTCGCCTGACCGCGCCGAACATCGCCGGCTTCGGCTATCTCAGCGTCATCGGAGCGCTCTTCGCCTACGCCGTCTGGTTCCGCGGCATCGAGCGGCTGCCCGCGCTGACGGTGTCGATGCTCGGCTTCGGCAGCCCGCTGGCGGCAACGCTCCTCGGCTACGCCTTCCTTCACCAGAAGCTGACGCTCGTGCAGGCGGCAGGGGCCGTGACGGTGGTGGCCTCGGTCCTGCTCGTCCAGAGAATGCCCGCGCGAAAAGTCCGACCGCACGACGACATCCACCCTGTGAAGGAGCGGACCCATGACCCAGTCGCCTGACATCACCGGGGCGGCGCAGCCGCCGGCCGCGCCCGACGCGGAAGCGGTCATGACACGCCTGGTCCTGTTCGACCTCGACGGCACCCTCATCGACACCCCGAACGCCATCGTCACGACCTTCACCGACACGTTCGCGTCGCTCGGCATCCACGGCATCACCGCCGACGCGATCCGCGGCACCATCGGCCGTCCCCTGGCCGAGGCCTTCGCACTCCTCATGGGCCTCCCCGCCACGGCCGACCCCGTGGAGGCAGCCGTCGCGCGCTACCAGGTGTTCTACCGCGAGCGGATCGTGCCCCAGGCCCGGAAGCTGCTCTACCCCGGCGTGGTCGAAGGACTCGCGCGTCTGCGCGCGAACGGCATGACCCTGGCCGTCGCCACCAGCAAGTTCACCACGAGTGCCGACATCCTTCTGGTGGCGGCCGGCATTCGCGACGAATTCGCCATGGTCGTCGGCGCGGACGCCGTCACCGAGCCGAAGCCGGCCCCGGAGTCGGGCCTCCTCATCGCCGCGGAACTCGGCCACCGTCCCAGCCGAGCCGTCATGGTCGGAGACACGACGCACGACGTGCTGATGGCGCACAACGCCGGCATGCGCTCCATCGCCGTCACGTACGGCATCCACTCCCCGGCCCAGCTCGAAGCCGCCGAGCCCACCTGGACGGTGGAGAGCTTCCCCGCGGTCGTCGATCACCTCCTCGGCGCCCCGCAGAACGCCTGACGGCGTCGATCGCGCACGCCTGACATGCCTTCCGGCCGCCCTCGTACGAGGGCGGCCGGGGCTGCCGGCAGCTTGACCCTCTGACCGCTGCAGCCGCTCGGCGGCGACCGCGACCGCGGCCGTCGTCCTCACCCACATCGTGTGCCGGCAGAACAGACCACCTCCGGCACCTCGGCCCGGCCACCGGCCGGGCCTTTTACTACCCACAACTACGGGGGATCACCCGCAATGACCATTCAGGCACCCATGTCCGGACTGTTAACCGAGTACGCGTCGCTGCGCGGCCTGCTGCACCGTCAGGCGCGGCTGCGCCCCGACGACATCGCCGTCACCGCCGTCGGCGGTGACCTCACCTTCCGCGAACTCAAGGCCGAGGCCGACCGGTTGGGCTCCCACCTGGCCGCGCTCGGTGTAGAGCCCGACACCTGTGTCGGGCTCTACACCGAACCCTCCGCGGATCTGGTGACCGGTGTGTGGGGCATCCTCACCGCCGGCGCCGCCTACCTGCCGATGTCACCCGAGTACCCCGAGGCCCGGCTGAGGTACATGGTCGAGAACGCGGGCGTCCGGGTGGTCGTCACCCAGCCGCACCTGCGCGACCGGCTCTGCCGTTTGGTCCCCGAGGGCACGACCGTGGTCACCGCCGCCGACGCCCCGGCGGCCGGCACCTCTCTCGCGCTGCCCGACGCGCAGAGCGATCACCTCGCCTATGTCATCTACACCTCCGGAAGCACCGGTAAACCTAAAGGCGTGATGATCGAACAGCGCAGCATCGTCTCGCAGTTGCGCTGGCTGGAGAATTGCGGCCACCTCGGCCCGGACGTGTCCATCCTGCAGAAGACGCCGATGAGCTTCGACGCCGCGCAGTGGGAGATTCTGGCGTGCGCGGTCGGCGGCCGGGTCGTCATGGGCACTCCGGGTCTCTTCCGGGACCCGCTGGGCATCATCACCATGATCTGCGAGCACCGGGTGACCGCCCTGCAGGGTGTGCCGACGCTGCTGCAGGCTCTCGTCGACAGCGAAGAGCTCGGCGCCTGCACCTCCCTGACAGACGTCTACTCGGGAGGTGAGGCCCTCACCCGCACCCTGGCACAGGATCTGTTCCGGGCGCTGCCCGGCGTCTCGCTGGTCAATCTGTACGGCCCGACCGAGACGACCATCAACGCCACGTCGTTCTGGGTCGACCCGGACGCCCTCGACCCGTCGTCCCCCGGGATCCTCCCGGTCGGCGTCCCGGCCGACAACGTCACCTGCTACATCCTCGACGAGAACCACCAGCAGGTGGACATCGGCGAGAGCGGGGAGCTGTTCATCGGCGGAATCCAGGTGGCCCGCGGTTACATCGGCTTGCCCGAGGTGACACAGGACCGCTTCCTCATATCGCCGTTCGACCCCTCCGAGCGTCTCTACCGCACGGGTGACCTCGCCCACTGGAACCCGGACGGCACGATCCAGTTCATGGGCCGCACCGACAACCAGGTCAAACTGCGCGGCTACCGGGTCGAGTTGGAAGAGGTCGCCTCCCGGATCGAGGAGCACACCTGGGTCCGCAAGGCCGCCGCGGTCGTCACCGACGACCCCCGTACGGGAGGCAAGACCCTCGTCGCCGCGGTCGAGCTCAACGAACGCACGGCCGCGGTGATGGACCAGGGCCGCAGCGACGCCGCCCACCACCAGTCGAAGGCGTCCAAGCTCCAGGTCAAGGCCCAGCTCTCCAACCCGGGTCTGCGCGAGACGCGGCAGCTGGCGGGCCGTCACGCCCTCGACCTGCCGGGCCGGGAAGGCACCGAGGAGCAGCGGCGGGTGGCCTTCGCCCGCAAGAGCTACCGGTTCTACGACGGCGGCGGGATGACAGCGGACGACGTGCTCGCGCTGCTCGCCCCGCGCTCGGTCGAGGCCGCCGCACCGCGCGAGGTCACCGACCTCACGCTCGACGAACTCGGCGCGCTGCTCCGCTGGTTGGGCCCGTTCAGCAGTGGCGAGCGACTGCTGCCGAAGTACGCCTACGCCTCGCCCGGAGCCCTCTACGCCACACAGCTGTACCTGGAGATCGACGGGCCGGCCGGCCTGTCGGGCGTCTACTACCACCACCCCGTCGACCACACCCTGGTCCGTGTCGGAGACCTCCCGGAAACCGGCCGTACCCCCGGCCTGAAGCTGCACTTCCTCGGCAAGCGGCAGGCCATCGAGCCCGTCTACAAGAACAACATCGTCGAGGTGCTGGAGTTCGAGGCCGGTCACATGCTCGGCGTGCTGGAGGAGGTCCTGCCCGGCCACGGGCTGACCGTCGGCCCCGTGGGCTTCGACCCCTCCGTCACCTCACGGCTCGACGTGGCCGACGACGACCACTACCTCGGCACGTTCGCCGTCACCGCGCACGACGGCGGCCCGCGCCCGGACGAGGTCGAGCTGTTCGTCCAGGCACACGACGACCGAGTGGCCGGGCTGCCGGGCGGCCTGTACCGCTACCAGGACGGCGAACTGCGGTCGCTGGGTGAGGAGACGGTGGAGCGGCGGCACGTCATCGCCATCAACCAGGGCGTGTACGACCGGGCGTCGATCGGCATCAGCGCAGTGTCCCGTGCGGAGGACGCATGGCGCCACTACATCGTGCTCGGCACACTGCTGCACCGGCTCCAGCGCACCCCGGGCCTGGGCTTCATGTCGTCCGGGTACTCCTCCAAGACCGGCAACCCGTTGCCGGCCGCCCGGCGCCTGGACGACCTGCTCGCCGCGGCGGACGTCCCCGCGGCCCCGGCCTCGTACTTCTTCGTCGGCGGGCTCATCACGTCCGAGCAGACCGCGCACGAGGGCATGAACGAGGACGCCGTCCACACCCAGGGCCCGGCGGAGGTGATCCGCGACGACCTCGCGCAGTTCGTGCCCGACTACATGATCCCCGCACGGGTGGTCGTGGTGAACGAACTGCCGCTCTGCGCGAACGGCAAGACCGATGCCAAGGCCGTCGTCCAGCTGCCGGAGGTGACCGCGGCCACCGCCGCGGGCGTCTACGTCGCCCCGGCGACGCCGACCGAGCAGTGGCTCGCGGCCGAGTGGGGCCGGATGCTCTCCTACGACAGCGTTTCCACGCAGGACGAGTTCTTCGCCTCGGGCGGCAACTCCCTGCACGCCGTGGCGCTGGTGAACCGGATCAACAAGGAGTTCGGGACGCAACTCCCCCTCCAGGTGCTCTTCGAGACACCGAAGCTGGAGGATCTGGCCGCCCGTGTCGACAGCGGTGCTTCCGTGCGCAGCTCCCGTCTGGTGCCGCTGCACCACTCCGAGTCCGGCACCCCGGTGTTCGCCTGGCCGGGACTGGGCGGTTACCCGATGAACCTGCGGCTTCTCGCCCAGGGCGTGGACCTCGACCGGCCGGTGACCGGAATCCAGGCGCACGGCATCAACCCCGGCGAGGTGCCGTACCCGACGATCCGGGAGACGGCGATGGCCGACATCGCCGAGATCCGCCGGGTCCAGCCCTCGGGCCCGTACACGCTGTGGGGCTACTCCTTCGGCGCCCGTGTGGCCTTCGAAGCGGCCTGGCAGCTGGAGCAGTTCGGCGAGAAGGTGGAGAACGTGCTGCTGATCTGCCCCGGCAACCCCGAGGTCCGGGGGCACGACGTGGAGCGCTGGGGCCGCGAGGCCTCGTTCGCCAACCCGGCCTACGTCACCATCCTGTTCTCCGTGTTCGCGGGCACCGCCCACGGCCCCGACGTGGAGACCTGCCTGCGTGAGGTCACGGACGAGGACTCCTTCGTGGCGTTCGTCCACACGCGGATGCCCGCTCTGGACGAGGGGACGATCCGCCGCATCACGCGGGTCGTCGCCGAGACCTACGAGTTCGAGTACACCTTCCGCGAGCTGCAGGAGCGCCGCATCGAAGCTCCGGTGACGATCTTCAAGGCGCGCGGCGACGACTACTCGTTCCTGGAGAACGTCTCCGGCTACTCCGCCCGGCCGCCCCGGGTGATCGACCTCGACGGCGACCACTACGACGTGCTGAAGCAGCACGGCGTCGGGGAACTCATCGCCACCATCCGGCAGGCGGACGGCGATCGCCGGTCGAGCGCCGGCCGCCCGTAGAACTCCTCGCCCCGCGGCTCCCCTGCCGCGGGGCGAGGCCCCCGCCCGCCCCACCGCATACGGATCCACTGCCGTGCCGCACGCCGGTGCGAGCCCCTCCCTACCGAAGGAACCCGATGAGTCCTGCGAGCTCCGCGATCCCGATCGTCTGCACCGAAGAGGTCGGCGAGGCCCTGCACGAGGGCCGCCCGGTCGTCGCGCTGGAGTCCAACGTCATCACGCACGGCCTGAAGTACCCGCACAACGCCGAGACGGCGGCCGAGGTCGAAGCGGCCGTGCGCAAGAGCGGTGCGGTCCCGGCGACCGTCTGCATCGAGGACGGCGCGATCCGCGTCGGCATGACCCAGCAGGACATCGAGCGCTTCGCGTCCGGGTCCGGCATCCCGAAGGTGTCCAGCCGCGATCTGCCGGTGGTGCTGGCCCGCGGCGGCCGTGGCGCCACCACGGTCGCCTCCTCGCTGGTCGCCGCCGAGCTCGCCGGGATCCCGTTCTTCGCCTCGGCCGGTCTGGGCGGCGTCCACCGCGGCGCGGACACCACCATGGACATCTCCTCGGACCTGATCCAGCTGACCCGCTCCAAGGTCGCGGTGGTCTGCGCGGGCGCGAAGATGATCCTCGATCTGAAGCTGACCATGGAGTACCTGGAGACGCAGTGCGTCCCGGTGATCTCCTGCGGCTCCGACGACTTCCCCGCGTTCTACTGCGCCTCCAGCGGTGTGAAGGCCCCGCACCGCATCGACGACGAGGACCTGATCGCCCGGGTCGTCGCCACCCACTGGGCCGCGGGCCACCCCGGTGGCGTGGTCATCACCTCGCCGCCGCGCGCGGAGGACGCCGTCGACCCCGCCGAGGCCGAGGCCGCGATCACCGATGCCCTGCAGCAGGCCGAGCGGGACGGCGTCGGCGGCCAGGGTCTGACCAAGTACCTGATGCACGCGGTCGACCGGGCCACCGGCGGCCGTACCGCCCAGGCCAACATGGCCGTCCTCATCTCCACCGCCGAGGTCGGGGGCCGCATGGCCGCCGCCTACGCCCGCCATCAGGCCGCCGGCTCCTGACAACGGTCTCCTGACAACGGTAAGGAACTTCATGCCCTCCCTGTTGACCCCCGTCACGCTCGGCAAGATCGAGCTGAAGAACCGCCTCGTCATGGCGTCCATGACCCGCAACCGGGCCAACCCCTCAGGCAGCGCCACCGAGTTGATGGCCGACTACTACGCCCAGCGCGCGTCCGCCGGCCTCGTCATCACGGAGGGCACGCAGGCCTCCCAGGTCGGCCAGGGCTTCCTCAACACCCCCGGCCTCCACGCCCCCGAGCACGTCAGGACCTGGCGCACCGTCACCGACCGCGTCCACGCCCGAGGCGGCAGGATCGTCGTCCAGCTGATGCACTCCGGCCGCATCGGACACCCGTCCCTCTACGGCAGCGGCCATCAGTCCGTCGCGCCCTCGCCGGTCGCCGCCACGGGCCAGTGCTTCACCCCGGAAGGCCCGCAGGACTACCCCGTCCCGCACGAACTGACGGCCGATGAGATCGCCGCCACCGTCGAGGACTTCGTCACCGCATCCCGCAACGCGGTCGAGGCCGGGTTCGACGGCGTGCAGATCCACGCGGGCAACGGTTTCCTGCTGCACCAGTTCCTCGCCGAGAACACCAACCACCGCACCGACGCCTACGGCGGCTCGATCGCCGGCCGTATCCGCTTCACGGTCGAGGTCACCCGGGCCGTCGCGGCCGCGATCGGCAATGAGCGCACCAGCGTGCGCCTCTCCCCCGGCAACCCCTACAACGACATCGCCGAGGGCGACACCGAGGCGCTGTACGCGGCTCTCGTACCGGCCCTGCCGGAGCTGGCCTTCCTCGAGGTGTCCGAGATGGTCACCCGACCGGTGACCCGTGCGATCCGTGCCCTCTGGCAGGGGAACCTGGTGCTCAACCCGCACGCCACGCCCGACTCCTTCCCGGCCACCGCGGACACGGCCCAGCAGGTTCTCGACGAGGGCCTCGCCGACGCCGTCTCGCTGGGCGCCCTCTTCCTCGCCAACCCCGACCTGCCCGCCCGTATCCAGGCCGGCGGCCCGTTCAACGCCGCCGACGCGTCCACCTACTACGGCGGCGACCACCGCGGCTACACCGACTACCCGGTACTCGGCGAGGGAAGCGGCCGGTGACGCACGGCCCGACGCGGACCCCGTAGCCCGCGACGCGGACCCCGTAGACCGCATACGCCGAGCGGCGGCCGCTTGTGGGGGAAAGCGGCCGCCGCGGCGGGGGGGTTGAGCCGTCGGTCCTCGGTCAGCAGGTGTAGTCGACGAGGTCGAAGGACTCGTAGTGGTCGGCGGTGTAGTAGTCCTCCTTGTCCTTCTCACCGGTCACGATGCGCCGGGCACCGCGGTCGGGCGAGCCGGGGGTCTCCACCGTGTACTCGTGGTAGTAGCCGGAGTCCTGCTCGGGCAGGATGCCCTCCCGGTTCGAGAAGACACCGTCGTCCTCCGGGTACGGGTACGGGCCGTCCTTCTCGATGAGGTCGAGCGTCTCGTTCGCCTCCTTCGGCAGCTTGGACTCGCAGATGTCGCCGATGTCGGCGGCCTGCTGGGCGACCTGGGTGCGCTGGACGGGGGCGGGTCCGGCGTCGGTCGTCGCCGACGCGAGAGCCGGACCGCCGATCAGAAGGGCGGAAGCGAGGGCGCCGAGGGCGCCGATCCTGAGGAATCGTGGGGGGATTCGCATACCGTTCAGCATGACGCGCGTAGAGCGCGTCATGTCAACGCCAAGTCACCGGAATTCCCCAGGAGTTCACAGAATCCCCGCATCCAAATGCGGTCGAAACGGGTCAGTCGAGACGCTGTTGGCGTCACCGGGCGACCGCCGCTCGGGCCCGCCGGGGACGACCGGAGCCGTGTGTCGACATGTCTCCCCGGCACGGCGAAACCGAGTGGTGGCCGGGCACGGTACGCGAGAGCATGGCCGCATGCGCATCCGGGCCGTCCGCGACGGAGAACTCCCGCTCCTCCAGGACATCGAGAGGGCCGCAGGGCAGTGGTTCCACGCCATCGGCATGCCCGAGATCGCCGGCGACGCACCGCTGCCCGTCAGCGAGTTGGCCCGCTACCAGCGGGCCGGGCTCGCCTGGGTGGCGGTCGACGGTGCCGACCGCCCGGGCGCCTACGTCATCGCGGAACCGGTCGACGGCAACCTCCACGTGGAGCAGGTGTCCGTCCATCCGCACCACGCGCGCCGCGGAGTGGGCCGGTCCCTGCTGGACCATCTCGCGGACCGCGCCACGGCCTGCGGAATCCCGGCCCTCACCCTCTGCACGTTCGCCGATGTGCCCTGGAACGCGCCCTACTACACGCGCTGCGGCTTCCACCGCCTCCACGAGAGCGCCCTCTCCCCCGGGCTGCGCGCCATCCGGCGGCGGGAAGCGGCCTACGGGCTGGACCGGTGGCCGCGGGTCTGCATGCGCCGCGACCTCTGACCCAACCGCTTCCGTGCCCCTGCGCCCTCCGGCCGCCCCGGACGCCTCAGGACTTCTTGGCCGCCTGTGCCGCCTTCGCGGCGCGCTTCGCCTCCTGCTTGAACGCCCGTACCTTGCCGAGCGACTCCGGGCCCGTGATGTCGGCGACCGAGCGGTACGAGCCCTCGTCGCCGTACGAGCCCGCCGCCTCACGCCATCCGTCGGGCGTCACGCCGTACTGCTTGCCCAGCAGCGCGAGGAAGATCTGCGACTTCTGCTTGCCATAGCCGGGCAGGGCGTTCAGCCGGGCGAGCAGATCCTTGCCGTCGGCGGCCTCGCGCCACACCCGGGCCGGGTCGCCGTCGTACGTCTCGACCAGGTACTGGCAGAGCTGCTGGACGCGCTTGGCCATGGAGCCCGGGTAGCGGTGCACGGCGGGCTTGGCGGAGAGCAGCTCGGCGAAGGCCTCCGGCTCGTAGGCGGCGATCTCATGGGCGTCGAGATCGTCACCGCCCAGGCGCGTCGCGATGGTGTACGGGCCGGTGAAGGCCCATTCCATGGGGACCTGCTGGTCGAGGAGCATGCCGATGAGGGCCGCCAGCGGGCTGCGTCCGAGCAGCTCGTCGGCCTCGGGCTGTTGCGCGAGCCGGACTGTCGTGTTCATAGGCCCATGGTCCCCCGGGTGGCGGGGGACGCGCGACCTCGGCACGGCCGCGCGGCCCCGTACGGCAGCCCGGCCCGGCTGCGTAGGGCCGCGGGGCGGCCCGGCTCCGTACGGGAGCCCGGCTCCGTACGGCCTTCCGCCCGGCAGGAGCCTGCTCCCCGCCGAAGCCCCGGGACGCACCGGCGGGGGCCGGAGCCTCGGTGCCGTCAGCCGCTCAGTGACGCGTGACGGGCCGCGAGGCGCCGTGCGCCCTCCTCCGTCAGCGCCCCGTGCAGGCGCAGCCGGGCGATGCCCCCGTCCGGGAAGATGTCGATCCGGACGTGCGTGGCGGGTGCGGCCGGAGCGTCGAGGACGAAGCGGTGGAGGGTGTCGGGCTGCAGCCGGGTGCGCGGCAGCAGCTCGGTCCAGCCCGCCGCCTCGTGGTCGCCGCTGTCGGCGCCGCCCGTGGCGTCCAGTACCCAAACCGCCGCCCAGCCCGCCGCGTTGCCCTTCAGATAGGCGGTGTCGATCTCGACAGCGCGGATCTCGGTCTGTCCGGCCAGCGCGTAGCGCACCCAGTCGTGGCCGCGGTCGCGGCGGCGCCGGGTCTCCCAGCCGTCGTCCATCTTCCGGGACCGGCCGGGCCGGATGGTGTTGGCCGGCGGGGAGTAGAAGCGGTCGGAGGCGTCCTCGACCGCGCCGCCGTTCTCCAGCGCCACGACGTCGAACGTGCCGAGGGCGGCGAGCCAGGCCGGGTCGGGGACGACCTCGCCGTGCACACGGAGGCGGGCGATCCCACCGTCGGGGTGCTGGTTGACGCGCAGGTGCGTGAAGCGCTGCTCGGCGTCGACGGCGAAACCGTTGGCGGCGTGGCCGCCGATGGCCGTCCGGGGGACGATCTCCGTCCACTTCACGCCGGGCGCGAGCAGGTCCTCCGGCGAGGGCGAACCCTCGGCGGCCGTGGCCTCGATGCTCACCGCCTGCGGGTAGTTGCCGCGGAAGTGGGCGGTGTCGACGACGATCCCGCGGATGACGCCGGGCGTTCCCAGGCGTACGAGGGCCCAGTCGTGGTCCTCGTCGGCCGGGTGGGGGGTGTGCGTGTCCGCGCCCCGCCGGCGGCGGGTCTCCCAGCCGTCCATGACCTTGCCCTTGTGGCCGAAGGACTCGGGGTCGAAGTGGGCGGGCTCGGGCCGCAGCAGGTTCTCGCGGTGCGCGAAGAACTCGTCGTTGGCCGCGATGACGCCGGCGCCCAGCCGCCGGTCGGCGAGGTCCACGAGGTGCGTGAAGGGGAAGTCGGCGGTGCGGAAGTCGGCGTACGGGTCACCGCCGCCGTAGGGGCTCGCGTCACCGGTGAAGCGGGGCACCGCGGCGGAGCCGCCGCCGGGGTTCGTGGCGGAACCGGAGCCGGGCTGATGCACGGTCATGAGTGCTGCTGCCTCTCGAGAAGTCGGCCGGTGGGCTCTGCGGTCGTCCCGTGGTCCGCGATCCGCCGCCCGCGCAGCCAGGTGGACCGTACGACGCCGTGCAGCGTGCGCCCGGCGTAGGCGGTGACCCGGTTGCGGTGGTGCAGCGCCGCGGGATCCACGGTGAAGGTCTCGTCGGGCGCCAGGACCGCGAAGTCGGCGTCGCGGCCCGCCTCGACGGCGCCCTTGCGGCCGAGCCCGGCGAGCCCTGCCGGGGCGGCGGACATCCAGCGCACGACGTCCTCCAGCCCGTGGCCGCGCTTGCGGGCCTCGGTCCAGATGGCGGGGAGGCCGAGCTGGAGGGAGGAGATGCCTCCCCACGCCTCGGCGAAGTCCCCGGTGTCGAAGCGCTTGAGGTCGGGGGTGGACGGCGAGTGGTCGGAGACGATGCAGTCGATCGTGCCGTCGGCCAGTCCCTGCCACAGCGCGTCCTGGTTGCCGGCCTCACGGATGGGCGGGCAGCACTTGAACTCGGTGGCGCCGTCCGGGACTTCCTCGGCCGTCAGCGTGAGGTAGTGCGGGCAGGTCTCGACGGTCAGCCGTACGCCGTCCCGCTTGGCGTCCGCGATCAGCGGCAGGGCGTCGGAGGAGGACAGGTGCAGGATGTGCACGCGCGCGTCCAGGCGCCGGGCCAGGGCGATGAGCCCTTCGATGGCGGTGTTCTCGGCGGAGCGGGGGCGGGAGGCGAGGAAGTCGGCGTAGCGGCGGCCGGGCGCCTGGGGCGCGCCGCCGATCACGTGCGGGTCCTCGGCGTGGACGATCAGGAGACCGCCGAAACCGGCGATCTCGCCCATGGCCTCCTCCAGTTGGGCGGGGTCGAGCTGCGGGAACTCGTCCACGCCGGAGTGCAGCAGGAAGCACTTGAAGCCGAAGACGCCGGCGTCGTGGAGGGGCGCGAGGTCCTTGACGTTCCCGGGCACGGCGCCGCCCCAGAAGCCGACGTCGATGTGCGTCCTGCCGCGGGCCACGCTCCGCTTGAGCTCCAGGCTCTGCGCGGTGGTGGTGGGCGGGATGCTGTTGAGCGGCATGTCGACGAGCGTGGTGACGCCGCCGGCCGCGGCGGCGCGCGTGGCGGAGGCGAAGCCTTCCCACTCGGCGCGGCCGGGGTCGTTGACGTGGACGTGGGTGTCGACGAGGCCGGGGAGCAGGACGTCGTCCCCCACGTCCTCGACCCGGGCACCGGCCGGGGGCTCGGTGCCGTACGGCAGGACAGCGGTGATCGTGCCGCCGCTGACGGCGACGTCCGCGGGGCGCGTCCCCTCCGGGGTGATCACGCGCGTCGAGCGCAGTACCAGGCCGGCTTCCGACACCCGGGCTCCTCTCCCTCGCCTCTCGGGCTCACTTTTCAACGTTCTGTTGAAGTGAGTCTTCACGCCGTCCGCGCGCCCGTCAAGACCCACCCTCGGTGGAGAGGTTTCCACCACATGGGAGGAGAATTTCGCCGGTCGAAACATGATCACGCCCGATGGAGGACGGCCCCGGCCCTCCCCGGCCTGCGCCGCCGGGCCGCGAAACACCCCGTGACCGGCGCGAATGCTGGGCCGAGGCCGATGTGGAGACCGCCGGTCCCCGGTAAGCTGCCGTTCTGCCGGTCGTGCCGTGGTGTCTCCGGCCGGATCCTCCGCGGCGTCCGCAGCCGCGCGGCGGTCGGCACCACCTGCTCCGAAAGGAACGCGACGTGCCGCCGTCCAGCGACAGCACCTCCGCAACGCCCAAGTCCGCCGCCACCGGCGGCGTGCAGTCCCTCGAGCGCGCCTTCGACCTGCTCGAGCGGATGGCCGACGCAGGCGGCGAGGTCGGGCTGAGCGAGCTCTCCACCAGCAGCGGGCTGCCGCTGCCCACCATCCACCGGTTGATGCGCACCCTGGTGGCCTGCGGCTACGTACGCCAGCAGCCGAACCGGCGCTACGCGCTGGGGCCGCGGCTGATCCGCCTCGGCGAGAGCTCGGCCCGGCTGCTGGGCACCTGGGCCCGGCCGCACCTGGCCCGGCTGGTCGAGGAGACCGGCGAGACCGCGAACATGGCGCTGCTGGACGGCGACGAGGTCGTCTACGTCGCGCAGGTGCCCTCGCGCCATTCGATGCGGATGTTCACCGAGGTCGGCCGCCGGGTGCTGCCGCACTCCACGGGTGTCGGCAAGGCCCTGCTGTCGACCGCTCCGGAGGACGAGGTGCGCGCGCTGCTGGCGCGTACGGGCATGCCCGCCGCCACCGACAAGACCATCACCACGCCCGACGGATTCGTGGCCGCGCTGCACAGCGTGCGCGAGACCGGCTACGCCGTGGACGACAACGAGCAGGAGATCGGCGTCCGCTGCCTCGCCGTCCCCGTGCCCGACTCCCCCACGGCGGCAGCCATTTCCATCTCGGGGCCCGCGGGGCGTGTGACCGACGCGGCGACGGAGAAGATCGTGCCGTTGCTGCGGGAGGTCGCGGCGGAGCTGTCGCTGACCCTGGCCAGCACAGGCCAGCCGGGCGGCGGGAGAGACGGCAACGGCGGCTGAGGTGCGGCCAGGCGGCGTGCGGCGGGCGGGTGGTCGACCGTGGACGGGTGGTCGACCGCGGGCGGGTGGAGTGCGGGAGACCGGTGGGGAGCGGCGGCTCGGAGGACCGCGATCCGGTGGCGGACCGCGGCCCGGCGGGGCGTCAGTCCCCGCTGCGCGGGCAGGGCACGTCGCTGAAGCTGTCGATGACCGTCCGCATGTCGGAGAGCGCCGGGGCCAGCGCGCTCACCGAACCCAGGGCACCCGCGACGAGCAGCAGCGACCGGCGCAGCCGGGGCACCTCGGGGGCGCCGGCGCGGGCCATGGCGTCCAGCGTGGCCAGCTCGTCCTCGGCGACCGCGCGGTCGGACAAGTCCGCCGGGTGGGCGGCGAGTTCGCGGCGCAGCCGGGACACGGCGGCGCACAGCCCGGCCACCCGGGGGTCCTCCGTCCCCAGGTCCTGGCCGCCGCCGGCCGTCCGCCTCTGCTCCACTGCTACGGCGCCCTCCGCTGCCGCGGTGCCCGTCGGCCTGCCGCGGACCATCTGGTTGCTCCGTCCCATGCTGCCCCCTCCCACAACTCCTCCGGCCCCGCTGATCGCTCCCTCGACAGGAGAGGCCGCGGATCAGTTAACGCCACTCTCCGCACCCGGCGCCACACAGAGGGCGAAATTCAGCCCTCGCGGTGGATCCGGTATATGCAGGGCGCATGAGACCTTCACCGACAGGCCCCTCGGAGGCCCCCAAAGCGACCCGAAAGCCCCTGGTCGCGGGCTTGCTTCTCGCGGCGGGCGGCGGCCGTCGGCTGGGCGGACGACCGAAAGCACTGCTGGATTCCGGGGGGCGCCCGCTGGTCGAGTACGCGGCCCGCGCACTCCTCGACGCCGGCTGCGCGCCGGTGCACATCGTGCTGGGCGCGGCCGCGGACGACGTACGGGCCAGGGCGCACCTCCCGGGCTGCGTCCTCGTCACGAACCCCGACTGGCCCGAGGGCATGGGCACTTCACTCCGCGCCGGCCTCGCCTCCCTGGCCGGTACGGGTGCGCGGGCCGTGGTCGTCGCGCTGGTCGACCAGCCGGGGATCGGCGCGGACGCGGTGAGGCGCGTACGGGACGCGTACGCCTCGCCGTCGAGCCTGGCATCGGCCGCGTACGGCGGGCGGCGCGGGCATCCGGTGCTGCTGGGGGCGGACCACTGGCCTGGGGTCACCGAGGCCGCGACCGGCGACCGGGGCGCGCGGGCGTATCTGCGGCGGCGCGAGGCGGAGATCGAGATCGTCGACTGCTCGGACGTCGCCACGCCCGACGACATCGACACCCCCGAGGACCTGACCCTCCTCGACCGCTGACCTCAGGGCACAGGGCTCAGGGCTCAGCACTCAGGGCTCAGCGCTCAGCACTCAGGGCTCAGGGCTCAGGACTAGGGGCGGGGGGTCAGGGCGGTTCGTCGCCCCGGCGCTCCTCCTGGCGCAGGAGCGCGTCCAGGTCGCGCAGGCGGTCCAGACCGCGCACGGGACGGTTCATGCGCGGGTTGTGCGCCAGGAGTTCGCGGTGGCGGTGCAGGAAGGCCCAGTAGCCGGCGGTGTAGGGGCAGGCGCGGTCGCCGGTGCGCTCGGTGGGACGGTACGCGCAGCCGCCGCACAGGTCGCTCATGCGGTGCACGTACGCCCCGCCCGAGGTGTAGGGCTTGGTCGTCATCCGGCCACCGTCGGCGTACTGCGACATGCCCACGACGTTGGGCAGCATCACCCAGTCATAGCCGTCGACGAAGCAGCGGTGGAACCAGTCGGTGACGGCCGCCGGGTCCCAGCCGCGCTGCAGGGCGTGGCTGCCGAGGATCATCAGCCGCGGGATGTGGTGGGTCCAGCCCGTGTCGCGGACCTGCGCCATGACGGTGCCCAGGCAGCGGGCGGTGACGGCGTCGGCGTCCAGCTCCAGGAACCAGCCGGGCAGTTCGGCCCGGTGGTCCAGGACGTTCTCTCGGCGGTAGCTCTCGCCGAAGTACCAGTAGAGCTGCCAGACGTACTCGCGCCAGCCCGCGATCTGCCGTACGAAGCCTTCGACGGCGTTCAGCGGCGCCTCGTCCGCCCGCCATGCCTCCTCGGCCCGCCGTACGCACTCGTCCGGGTCGAGCAGCCCCAGGTTGAGGGACGAGGACAGCAGGCTGTGGCTCATCACGGGGTCGGCGGCGAGCATCGCGTCCTCGTACGGGCCGAAGGCGGACAGCCGGTGGCGGACGAAGCGGCGCAGGGCGGCCAGAGCCTCCCGCCGGGTGGCGGGGAAGCGCCGCGGGCCGTCGCGGCCGACGAAGGAGACCTCGCCGGCGCGCTCCCAGCGGTCGAGGTCGTACCGGACCTCGTCGTCTATCTCGTCCTCGCGCGGCCGGTACGGGGCGGGGACGCCGAGCACGTCCGCGTCCCCGGGCGGGGGCTCGCGGGTGTCGTGGTCGAAGTTCCAGCGCCCGCCGACCGGTTGGCCGTCCTCCATCAGCAGGTCGTGGCCGCGCCGCACCCAGTGGTAGAAGTCCTCCTGCCGCAGCCGCCTCGTCCCGTGGCCGTCCGCCCAGGCGCGGAACTCCTCGTGGGGGACGAGGAATCCGCGGGCGGGCCCCACCGTGACCTGGCCCAGGGAGCGCACCAGGCCCAGCGCTGCGCGCGAGGTGGGGTGGTGGACCGTCAGCGGCCGGGAGCCGGCCGCCCGCCGCAGGCCCTCGCGGTAGGTCTCGGCTTGGACATAGGTGACGCGGTCGCCGAGTTCGGCGGCGCGGTGGCGCATCGCGGACAGCACGAGATGGGCTTTTGCGCGGTGGAAGCGGCGGCGGCGCAGCACCGAGCGCGCCTCGATCATCACCAGGGGCGTGTCACGGCCGGGGACGCCGTCGCGGGGAGCGGTGAAGTGCGGCCCGAGCTGGTCACCGAAGAGCCAGTGAGCGTCGGTCATGGGCTCTCCTCCCGCCGGCGGTCCATGGCTCCACGGTCTCCCGGAGCGGCGCGGTCCGCCCGCGGGCGCACGGACGGCGAAGCTGACGGACCGGCGCACGGGGTACGCGGAGGGGCGGGGCGGTGTACGGCAGCCGTCCCGCGGCCGGTGCGCCCACTCCGGAGCGTGGAGGGGATGGCACTGAGAGCCATACGGCGGCCTGTGGATCACCCGAACAACTATCTCGATGTCAACACACCTTGTACTTCCACTATGAGGAAACTATTCTCCACTGGTCAGAAGCATCATCGACCTCGGACGGCGCCCGCAACCGCCTCCCGGGAGCGACGGCACCCCGTGCCGTCCCCTCCGCTCCGGCGGCCCTCCGGGCACCGACCGCCGTACGACTGCCGTACGACCGTTGTACGACCGCCGAATTGGAGTGACCGCTCATGCCCGCACCAGCGCCGTCGCCGCTGGCCATCGTCGATGTCGATCCCGGCCAGGCACCCGCGCGGCAGGAGGAAGTCCTGAGCGACGAGGCTCTCGCGTTCCTCGCCGCGCTCCACGAGCGGTTCACACCCCGCCGCGGCGAACTGCTCGCCCGCCGGGCCGAGCGCCGCGCGGAGATCGCCAGGACCAGCACGCTGGACTTCCTGCCGGAGACCGCGCACATCCGCGAGGGGGACTGGCAGGTCGCCCCGGCTCCCGCCGCGCTGGACGACCGGCGGGTGGAGATCACCGGCCCCACCGACCGCAAGATGACCATCAACGCCCTCAACTCGGGCGCCAAGGTGTGGCTCGCCGACTTCGAGGACGCCTCCGCGCCCACGTGGGAGAACGTCATCGGCGGTCAGCTCAACCTGACCGACGCCTACGAGCGCCGCATCGACTTCACCAGCCCCGAGGGCAAGACGTACGCCCTGAAGCCCGCCGACGAGCTGGCGACCGTCGTCATGCGCCCCCGCGGCTGGCACCTGGACGAGCGTCATCTGCGCAGCGAGAGCGGCCCGGTGCCCGGCGGACTCGTCGACTTCGGGCTCTACTTCTTCCACAACGCCCAGCGCCTGCTCGACCTGGGCAAGGGCCCGTACTTCTACCTCCCCAAGCTGGAGTCGCACCTGGAGGCCCGCCTCTGGAACGACGTCTTCGTCTTCGCGCAGGACCACCTGGGGATTCCGCAGGGCACCATCCGCGCCACGGTCCTGATCGAGACGATCACCGCGGCGTACGAGATGGAGGAGATCCTCTACGAGCTGCGCGACCACGCCTCCGGGCTCAACGCGGGCCGCTGGGACTACCTGTTCTCCATCGTCAAGAACTTCCGTGACGGCGGCCCCCGGTTCGTCCTGCCGGACCGCAACGCGGTGACGATGACCGCCCCGTTCATGCGCGCGTACACCGAACTCCTCGTCCGCAGCTGCCACAAGCGCGGCGCCCACGCCATCGGCGGCATGGCCGCGTTCATCCCCTCCCGCCGCGATCCCGAGGTCAACGCCAAGGCGCTGGAGAAGGTGAAGGCGGACAAGGAGCGGGAGGCCGGTGACGGCTTCGACGGGTCGTGGGTGGCGCACCCGGACCTGGTGCCGGTGGCCCGTGAGTGCTTCGACGCGGTCCTGGGCGGGAAGCCGAACCAGAAGGACCGGCTCCGCGAGGACGTCCGGGTGACGGCGGATCAGCTCATCGACGTCGCCTCGCTGGACGCCAGGCCGACGTACGAGGGGCTGCGCAACGCGGTGCAGGTGGGCACCCGTTACATCGAGGCGTGGCTCGGGGGCCTCGGCGCCGTCGCCATCTTCAACCTGATGGAGGACGCCGCCACGGCCGAGATCTCCCGCTCCCAGATCTGGCAGTGGATCAACGCCGGCGTGGTCTTCGAGAACGGCGAGAAGGCCACACCCGAGCTGGCCCGCCGGGTCGCCGCCGAGGAACTGGCCGCGATCCGCGAGGAGATCGGCGAGGAGGCCTTCGCCGCGGGACGCTGGGAGCAGGCGCACGACCTGCTGCTCAAGGTCGCGCTCGACGAGGACTACGCGGCCTTCCTCACCCTGCCCGCGTACGAACTCCTGGACCGCCCCTGACCCTTCGGGTCGGCCTCCTTCGGCCCCCGGTCCGGTCACCGGAGTTGCGACGCCCCCGACCGCGGTCCCGCTCCCGCGGGTCACGGGCCGGGGGCTCGTCGTGTCAGGAGGTGCCGGTGGCCAGCCAGGAGGCGACGGCCTGGGCGATGGGCTGCTCCGTCTCCAGCTCGATGAAGCCGAACTGCCCGCCCTGGTTGCACTCCAGGAACCACCAGGTGCCCTCCGCGTCCTCGGCGAAGTCGAAGGCGCCGTAGGCGAGCCGGGCGTTCTCCATGTAGGCATGGACCGACTTCTCGATGCGGGCCGGGATTCCGGTGGGCACCCAGCCCCGCCCGTCCTCCGTGAACCGCCCGTCCACCTGCTCGAGGTCGGGCTCGGACGCCTTCCGTGCTGCGAACATCGACTGCCCGACGCAGGTCAGCCGGATGTCCGCGTGCTTGCGGACGCGTTGCTGCAGCAGGGTCGGTCCCGCCGCGACGCCCGAGAAGTCCGCGTCGGGCGCGATCCGGGTGGTCGGCAGCGTCATCGGCGGATTGCTGGGGTGCGCTCCCGACACGGACTTGACGACCAGGTCCCGGTAGCGCCCGGCGAACTCGCGGGCCATCTGCGGGAAGGTGGTGATGAGCGTGGGCGGGACCGCGAAGCCGCAGTGGTGGGCGACATGGAGCTGCCACGGCTTGTGGCGGGCCTGCGCGGCGGCGCCGGGATGGTTCATCCAGCGCGCCCCGGTGCAGTTCAGCGCACCGTAGAAGGCATGCGTGGACTCGGTGGTGAGCCAGGCGGACTGCTCGACGGCGTTCGCCCCGGGGTCGCCGGGGCGGCGGATCCAGATCGAGCGCAGCCCGCTCATCGTGACCAGGCGCCCGCCACCGGCGAGGTGGCCCTGGAAGTCGCCCTGGACGTACTCGGCGGACAGGGCGACCTCTCCGGGCAGGTCGGCCGGGTCGAGGCGGACGACGGGAACACCGGTGTCGTCGAGCGCGGACACCACCATGTCCGCAGTCACATCCTCTTCACACGTCAGGACCAGTACGGTCATGGGGAGTTCAGTCAGTCGTCGAAGTGCGTCTTGGAACCGGCGGTGGAGGTGGTGGTACCGGCTGCGAGCAGCACGGCGGGCTCCACTATGGCCGGACGTCCGTCGGGGAGGACGTTCAACTGACGTGTGGATTCGTAGGCGTAGGGAGGCGTGACGGATCCGTGCACGGCCGGCCGGGCGTAGTTCAACGCGAACGGTCGCATAAGTTCTCCTCCTCTTGCGGGGAGGGGCGCCGCCATCTCTCCACGACCCTCCTCTCGGACGCGACTGCATTCGCGTCATGGTTCAGCGAGCCGGCCCACCCGCCCGCCGACCTCTCCCATAACAATACGTACCGTTAAACGTAATTGTTTCAGGGCTCTGTGTAGTTTCTCCGGCTTCCAGGGACGCCTTTGTCCCCATAGAGGGTTGAGAGACCGTAGTGGTTTCAACATGCGGCCCTACATGAGTAGTCAATTGCTCCGGTCCGAACTGCCCATCACTGTGGGGGAGTTGTCGGGAACCTGGCGACATGGAGTGACCAACGCCACGTCACCGCACCCCCCGTGCTTGACGGGTACGCGTCGACGCAGCAGGCTGACAGTAAAGTTTCCTGACGGTTCGAGCCGACGCACCGCCCCCACCGGAGGAGTTCATGTCAACTCGCCCCCTGCGTCCCGGACTTCGGCCCGCGTCCCGCCTCCTGCTGGGCCTCGCCCTGCTCGCGATCCCCGCCACCGGCGTCGCCGCGACGGTCACCACCGGTGACCGGTCCCCCGCGGCACGACCGCACCCGGCGCACACACCCGCCGCCCGGACCTCGTCCGGCCTCGAGGACCCGGAGAAGAAGGAGATCGCCATGCAACTCGTGTCCAGCGCGGAGAACTCCTCGCTGGACTGGAAGGCCCAGTACGGGTACATCGAGGACATCGCCGACGGCCGCGGCTACACCGCGGGCATCATCGGCTTCTGCTCCGGTACGGGCGACATGCGGGCGCTCGTGGAGCTGTACACCGAGCGCGTGCCGGACAACGTGCTCGCGCCGTACCTGCCCGCGCTGCGCCAGGTCGGCGGCTCGGACTCCCACGAGGGCCTCGACCCGGACTTCCCGCACGACTGGAGGAAAGCCGCGCGCGACCCGGAGTTCACCCGGGCGCAGGACGACGAGCGCGACCGCGTCCACTTCGGCCCCGCGGTCCGCCGCGCCCAGGCCGACAAAGTCGGCACGCTCGGCCAGTTCGCGTACTACGACGCCCTGGTGATGCACGGTGACAGCGACGACCCGGCGAGCTTCGGCTCGATCCGCCGGAACGCGCTGCGCCACGCGAGGCCCCCGGCGCAGTGAGGCGACGAGACGCGCTACCTGCACGCGTTCCTGGACGCCCGGGTGGAGGCCATGAAGCAGGAGGAGGCCCACAGCGACACCAGCCGGGTGGACACCGCGCAGCGGGTCTTCCTCGACCGGGGCAACCTGGACCTGGACACGCCGCTGGACTGGAAGGTCTACGGCGACAGCTACCGCATCGACTGACGCGTCCCGTACGCACCGCGCCGCGACACGGACAAGGGCGCGCCAGGACACCGCGCCGCGACACGGAAACGGCCCACCCAGGAACACCGCACCGCGCCGCGACACGGAAAACGGCGCGCCCAGGACGCCGAACGGCCGGGCCGGGGGCGCGGATCCGTGGATCCGCGGCGCCCTGGCCCGGCCGCTGCCGCGACCCCCGCTTCGGGTCGCGGCGGACCGACCGGAAGCCGTCCCTCCCGGCCGGGGTCCTTACCGGCCGCCTGCCGCGGAGTGCCATCCGCGGGCGGCGGCCGCAGCCCCTCCGGCGTCAACGCACCGGAGGCGATGTTCAGTTGGTCGTCCGCCGAGCCGTCCGCGGCGCGGCGCGGCGGCGGGTCAGCCGCCGTCGGCGATGCGGGCCAGCCGCCGCGCCTGCTCCCGCGCGGACCGCGCGATCGCGTCCTCGTCCACCGTGGTGAGCCGGCCGTCCTCGACCACCGGGCGGCCGTTCACCAGCGACAGGGTGACCGGGGCTGCGGCGCCGAGGACGAGCGCCGCGACCGGATCGGCGATCGAGGAGTGGCCGATGCCGTCGAGCTTCCACAGCACCAGGTCCGCGAGCTTGCCCGCCTCCAGGGATCCGATCTCGCCCGCACGGCCGAGGACCTGCGCCCCGCCGTACGTCCCCAGGCGCAGCGCCTGACGGGCATTCAGCGCGTGCTCGCGGTGCGGGCCGAGACGGCTGACGAGAAGGGCGTTGCGCAGTTCGGTGTGGAGTTCCCCGGACTCGTTGGACGCGGTGCCGTCGACGCCGAGGCCGACGGGGACGCCGGCGTCCAGCATGTCCGGGACCCGGGCGATCCCCGCTCCCAGGCGGGCGTTGGAGGACGGGCAGTGCGCGACGCCGGTCCCCGTACGCCCGAAGGCGGCGATGTCGTTGTCGTTCATGTGGACGCAGTGCGCCATCCACACGTCCTCGCCCAGCCAGCCCGTGGACTCGAAGTAGTCGGTGGGGCCCATGCCGAACAGCTCGTGGCAGAACTTCTCCTCCTCCACCGTCTCCGAGCCGTGGGTGTGCAGCCGTACGCCCTTGCGCCGGGCCAGGGTCGCGGCCTCGCGCATCAGCTCGGTGGACACCGAGAACGGCGAGCAGGGAGCCGCGGCGATCTGCAGCATCGAGCCGAACGAGGCGTCGTGGTGGGTGTCGATCGCCTCCTCGGTCGCGAGGAGCGCGGCCTCGGTGGTCTCCACGGCGAAGTCCGGCGGCAGCCCGCCGTCGGACTCGCCGCGGTCCATCGAGCCGCGGGCCGCGGTGAAGCGGACCCCCATCTCACGGGCGGCCCGGATCTCGGCGCCGAGCAGGTCGCCCGTGCCACGCGGGAAGACGTAGTGGTGGTCCGTGGCCGTGGTCACCCCGCCGCGGGCCATCATCGCGAGCGAGCCCTGCGCGCCCGCGTGGACCATGGGCTCGTCGATGCGCGCCCATACCGGGTAGAGCGTGACGAGCCAGTTGAAGAGGTTGCAGTCCTGGGCCAGTCCGCGGGTGAGCCACTGGTAGAAGTGGTGGTGGGTGTTGATCAGGCCGGGCGTGGCCAGGTGGCCGGTGCCGTCGACGCGCCGGACGACGTTCTCCAGGCCGGCGGGCGCGACTCCCGGTCCCACGGACTCGATCACGTTGCCGGCGACGACGACATGGCCCGTGGCGTACTCGGTGTCCCGCGCGTCCACGGTGGCGATCGCGCAGTTCTCGATGACGGTGCGCTGAGCTGCCATGGCGATTCCTCGTTCTCCTTCGGTGGCGCGGACCCGGGGGCCGAGCGGGGTGACGACCGGGTCCGCGGTGGTGCTGGAGTGCGCAGATGCCCCCGCTCTCCCTCACAGGGTGCTGACGCCGGCGCGCGCGTCGGAGGGGATGGGCGTATCGGAGGTCTAGAGGTTGGTGACGTCGACCGGGATGCGCTGCTCGGCTCCCTCCCGCAGGACGGTGGCCTCGATGAGGCCGTACGGGCGGTCGGCCGCGAAGTACACAGCTCCGTCGGCGGTCCCGTTCTTCAGGCCGAACGGCTCCAGGTCGACCAGGAAGTGGTGCTTGTTCGGGAGCGAGAGGCGGATCTCGTCGATCTCCGGGCGGCCGTTGATCACGCGCGCGCCCATGTGGTAAAGCGTCTGCTGGAGCGAGAGGCTGTAGGTCTCGGCGAAGGCCTCCAGCAGATGCGCGCGCGACCGGTCGTAGGACCGCTCCCAGTTCGGCATGCGCTCCGCCTCGTCCGTCCAGGTGTGCCGCCAGCACGCCTGCACCTCGGTGGCGAGGATCCGGTCGTACGCCTCTTGCAGCGTCGTGTACCGGTCCTTGACGTAGCCCCAGAACTCCGAGTTGGTGGAGTTCATGACGGTGAGGTCCTTCAGGCCCGTGAGGACCTCCCAGCTCTCGCCGTCGTAGGTGATCTGGGCGGTGCGAACCTCCTGGCCCTTGCGGACGAAGGAGTGCTTGATCTCGTCCGCCCCGACGAACCGGGAGTTGGCGCCCGCGGGCTCGATGCGCTCCCAGGAGTACTCCTCGATCCGGATGCGCGCCCGGTGGATCGGCTCCTGGCTGGTGACGAAGTGACGGGCGAGGTGGATGCCGAACTGCTCGGCGGACTCGATCCCGTACTCCTTGGCGAAGGCGTAGACGGTGTTCTTGGTGGTGTCGGTCGGCAGGACGCTGGCGTTGCTGCCGCTGTAGTGGACCTCGTCCATGTCGCCGGAGAGGGCGACGGAGACGTTGAGGTCCTTGATGTGGTGGGTCCTACCGTCGCGAGTGATGCGGACGACGCGGTTCTCCGCCTTGCCGTACTGGTTCTGGCCGAGGAGGACGGGACGGGCGGGCGGGGTGGCGGATGACATGTCGGTGCTAGCTCCCTCGGTATACGGAGTAGCCGAACGGGTTGAGCAGCAGCGGCACGTGGTAGTGCTCACCCGGCTCGACGGCGAAGACGATCGCCACCTCCGGGAAGAAGGCTCCGCTGTCCCTTGTGCGGGGGGCGTCCTGCTGTTCCTCGGCTTGCTTGCCTTGCTGGTGCGATGCGTGGTGCTGATCGGTGAAGTACGGCCCCGTCTCGAAGCGGAGCCGTACGTGGGTGGTGTCCTCCGGCAGCGCCGGGAGGTCCTTGCAGCGCCCGTCCGCGTCGGTCGCCGACGACCCGTGCACGGTCCACTCGGCGTGCACGCCGGGGCGTACGGAAAGCTCGACGGCGACGCCGAGGGCGGGACGGCCGATGCTGGTGTCCAGGATGTGCGTGGAGACGGTGACGGTGTCCGTCATGACGGTCCTTCCGCGAGGCGCGACAGCCGGATGCGATTGATCTTGCCCAGCTCGGTGCGGACGATCTCGCGTTCGGTGTCCGCGTCGTGGCCGATCCGCTCCTTGAGCGCGGCCAGCATCTGGTCGCCGGTCCTGCCGGTCGCGCAGATGAGGAAGACATGGCCGAACCTGTCCTGGTAGGCCAGGTTGAGTTCGAGGAGTTCGGCGCGCAGGGACTCCTGGACGCCGCTCTGTTCGCGCTGCGAGGTGGCGTCGCCCGGCTTGGGCCGCCCGATGGGCGGGTGCCCGGCCATGGCCTCGGCCAGGTCGTCCGCGGTGAGGACGGCCATGGCGGCGTCGCTCGCGGCGAGCAGGGCGTCGGTCGTGGCGTACGGGCGCCGGGCGAGCAGGGCCCGGCCCCATGCCGTACTGGCGCACGCCTCGTGGAGCGCGGCGCGGGCGGCCGTCTCGTCCGAGGCGTTGAATCGGGCGAGGCCCGCGGGGGGTTCCGGGGTCGCGCCGCGCGTGCGCTGGGTGCTCGACGTCACGGGAAAGCCTCCGTGGCCTGGTGCGGTGGGCTGCGTCCAGCTAACGCCCTCACACCACACCACGTCAACACTTTGTTGAAATTCGGCGTCGCCCCAGCCGCGACACGTCAGGCGGGGCCTATGGGGCCCTACTCCCCCTTGGCCGCGGCCTCGCGGTTCAAGTAGTTGTAGACGGTGAAGCGGCTGACCCCGAGGGCGGAGGCCACGGTCTCGACCCCGTGCCGTACGGAGAAGGCGCCGCGCGCCTCCAGTATCCGGACGACCGACTGCTTCTCCTTGCGCTCCAGCTCCGAGAGCGGCACCCCGTGGCGGCGCTCCAGCTCGGCGAGGATGTGGTCGAGGGAGTCCGACAGATGCGGCAGCCGTACGGCCACGACGTCGCGCCCCTCCCACGCGAGGACGACGTCGTCGCCCTGAGCGGCCTCCGGGGCGACCATGTCCCCGCCCATGGCGTCGACCAGGGGCTTCACGGCCGCGATGAACGGGTGGTCGTCGGGCAGGGTCATTCCTCGCCCTCCCCGACCACATTGACCTGGAGCGAGACCCGGGTGGCGCCGGCGTCGATGGACTTGCGCAGCAGCTCGTCCACGGCGGCCAGCACCGCGCTCGCGGTCCCCTCCGCGGTGTTGCCGAACGGGCCGACGTCCACGGCGTCCAGCTCGGCGGCCTGGACGACCTCGCGCGCGACGACCGCATGGCGCGGCGGCTCGTCGAGATCGAACGGTTCGGTCGTGAATTCCACCCTGAGTTTCACGCCACTCAACCTAGCGCCCCGCCGGGAGGATCCGGCAGCCCCACTTGACAGCCCTCGCAGACCAGAGGCACCCTTCCGTTAAGCAGAAACTAACTTCCGCAATACGGAAGGAATGTCACAGACCCATGGGACTCAGCGACCAGCGCTTCGATGTGAACCTCTCGATCCTCTTCACCGAGCTCCCGCTGCTGGAGCGGCCCGCGGCGGCGGCCGAGGCCGGCTTCACGGCGGTCGAGCTGTGGTGGCCGTGGACCGGGACGCCCACCCCCGAGCCATCCGCGCTCGCCGCCCTGCGCGACGCACTGAACGCGGCCGGCACCCGGCTGGTGGGCCTGAACTTCTACGCGGGCGAACTCCCCGGCCCGGACCGCGGCGCACTGTCGCTGCCCGGCGAGGAGTCCGACCGCTTCCGGGCGAACATCGACGTCGCCGCCGGCTTCGCGGAGTCCCTGGGCTGCACCGCGCTCAACGCCCTCTACGGCAACCGCGTCCAGGGCGTCGACCCCCAGGTCCAGGACACGCTGGCGCTGGAGAACCTCGCCCTCGCCGCGCGGGCGGCCGACCGGATCGGCGCGACCCTGCTGATCGAGGCCCTCAACCGGCCGGAATCGCCGGACTATCCCCTGGTGAGCGCGGAGTCCGCGGTCGAGGTGGTGGACCGGGTCAACGCCGCCACCGGGCTGGGCAACGCCCGCTTCCTGATGGACCTTTACCACCTGTCCATGAACGGCGAGGACCTGCACCGCGTCATCGACCGCCACACCGCCAAGACCGGGCACGTGCAGATCGCGGACGACCCCGGCCGCGGCGCCCCGGGCTCGGGCGGCCTGGACTTCGACGATCTCGCCGACCGTCTCGGCAAGGCCGGTTACGACGGCTGGTTCGGCCTGGAGTACAAGTCCCCCGCCGGCGGCGCCTTCGACTGGCTGCCCGCCGACCGGCGCGCGGCCCGGCCCTGACCGACCGCACCGGACCCACCGGACCCACCGGACCCACCGGGAATCCTCAACACCCGCCGCCGCACCCGCCGTTCGGCACCCCGGCTCTCCCCGTACGACACCGCGACTCTCCCCGTACGGCGTGCGCCCGTACCTCCCCGACATCCGCGAGCGGACCTCCCCGACGTCCCAGAGAGGCACCCTTCTCATGAGCAACCTTCCGAAGATCGCCTGGATCGGTCTGGGCATCATGGGCTCCCCCATGTCCGAGAACCTCATCAAGGCGGGGTACTCCGTCACCGGCCACACCCTCGAGCAGGAGAAGCTCGACCGGCTCACCGCCGCCGGCGGCACCGCTGCCCCCTCCATCGCCGAGGCGGTGGCGGACGCCGATGTCGTCATCACGATGGTCCCCGCCTCCCCGCAGGTCGAGGCCATCGCGTACGGCGAGGACGGCATCCTGGAGAACGCCCGCTCCGGCGCCCTGCTGATCGACATGTCCTCGATCACCCCGCAGACCTCGGTCGACCTGGCCGAAGCCGCGGCCGCCAAGGGGATCCGCGTCCTGGACGCCCCGGTCTCCGGCGGCGAGGCGGGCGCGACCGAGGCGGTGCTGTCCATCATGGTCGGCGGCCACCGGGCCGACTTCGAGGAGGCACAGCCGCTCTTCGACGCCCTGGGCAGGACCATCGTCCTGTGCGGTCCGCACGGGGCGGGCCAGACGGTCAAGGCCGCCAACCAGCTCATCGTCGCGGTCAACATCCAGGCGTGCGCCGAGGCCGTGGTGTTCCTGGAGAAGTCGGGCGTGGACCTCACGGCCGCACTCGACGTCCTGAACGGCGGACTGGCCGGCTCCACCGTGCTGACCCGCAAGAAGGACAACTTCCTGCAGCGGGACTTCGCTCCGGGCTTCCGCGTCGACCTGCACCACAAGGACATGGGCATCGTCACCGACGCCGCCCGCACGGTCGGCGCCGCCCTGCCCGTGGGCGCCGTCGTCGCCCAACTCGTCGCGTCCCTGCGCGCGCAGGGCGACGGCGGCCTGGACCACTCCGCGCTGCTGCGCGCGGTCGAGCGCCTCTCGGGACAGCCAGTCTGATCCGGCAGCCCGTCCGATCCTCTGATCCAGGGCAGCCCGTCTGCCCCCTTCCCGCAGTTCCCCGGGGACACCCCGGGGCCCACCTCGTCCGGGCGGCGGCGCTGACACCAGTCCTGTCGCGCCCAAGGCGCCGCCGCCCGGATCCTGTTCCCCCGCTTCCCCGGTGTGCCGGGTCTTCCGCCCCGGCACACCTCTCGCGCACACCCCCCAGCACTTCAACAAACTGTTGACGCTTGGATTCTCCCGTCCTTAGGCTCCGTACGACGGAAACCCCTTCCGTCCGCAGGTCTCCCGCACGGAAGGTCGCCATGTCGCAGCGCACGCCCGACGCCCGGATTCTCACCACGGAGTCCGGCGCCCCCGTCGCAGACAACCAGAACTCCGCCACCGCCGGCCCCGGCGGACCGCTCCTCCTCCAGGACCAGCATCTGCTGGAGAAGCTCGCCCGCTTCAACCGCGAGCGCATCCCGGAGCGCGTGGTGCACGCCCGAGGCTCCGGCGCGTACGGCTGGTTCGAGGTGACCGACGACGTCACCGGATTCACCCGGGCCGACTTCCTCAAGGAGATCGGCCGGCGCACCGAGGTGTTCGTCCGCTTCTCGACGGTGGCGGACAGCCTCGGGGGCGCGGACGCCGTACGGGACCCGCGCGGCTTCGCGGTCAAGTTCTATACGGAGGAGGGCAATTACGACCTGGTCGGCAACAACACCCCGGTCTTCTTCATCAAGGACCCGCTGAAGTTCCCCGACTTCATCCACTCGCAGAAGCGCGACCCGTTCACCGGCAAGCAGGAGCCGGACAACGTGTGGGACTTCCTGGCGCACGCGCCGGAGGCGACCCACCAGGTCACCTGGCTGATGGGCGACCGCGGCATACCCGCCTCGTACCGCCACATGAACGGCTACGGCTCGCACACCTACCAGTGGACGAACGCCGACGGCGAGGCCTTCTTCGTCAAGTACCACTTCAAGACCGACCAGGGCATCCGCTGCCTCTCCGCCGAGCAGGCCGCCGAGACCGCGGGCACGGACCCCACCTCGCACCAGACCGATCTGCTCCAGGCGATCGAGCGCGGTGTCCACCCGTCCTGGACGCTGTACGTGCAGATCATGCCGGCGGCCGAGGCGGCGGAGTACCGCTTCAACCCGTTCGACCTCACCAAGGTCTGGCCGCACGCCGACCACCCCCTCCAGCGCGTCGGCCGCCTCGTCCTCGACCGCAACCCGGACAACGTCTTCGCGGAGGTCGAACAGGCCGCGTTCTCGCCGAACAACTTCGTCCCGGGCATCGGCCCGTCGCCGGACAAGATGCTTCAGGGCCGCCTGTTCGCGTACGCGGACGCGCACCGCTACCGCCTGGGTGTCAACCACACCCAGCTCCCGGTCAACGCGCCCCGGGCGACGACCGCGCGGAACTACGGACGGGACGGCCTCATGGCCACCAACTCCCAGGGCCGGTACGCCAAGAACTACGAACCGAACTCCCACCGGGGGCCGGTGCAGACCGGCCAGGCGCTCTCGGCCCCGCTCGCCGTCACCGGCTGGACCGGCGGCCACGAGGCGCCGGCCCACGCCAAGGACGACGCCTTCCTCCAGGCCGGCGAGTTGTACCGGCTGATTCCGGAGGAGGCGAAGCAGCGCCTCGTCGCCACGATCGCGGGCGGACTCTCCCAGGTCCTCCGGGACGACGTGGTCGAGGCGAACCTCGCGCACTTCCACGCCGCGGACGCCGACTACGGCAAGCGCGTCGAGGCCGCGGTCCGCGACCTGCGCGACAACTGAACCGCGCGGGCCTGCCGCTTCTGACGGCGGCCGGCCGCCGCGCGCGCACCCGGCCGGTCCGGATGAGGGGGCCGGCCGGGTGCGCTCCGGGCCGCCGCGGCGGCAGCACTGCCAGTGCGGTGGCAGAACTCCCCCGCAGGGAGGGGTGAGTGAGCGCCTGCCGCGCGGCGGCCCGGCACCCGTGACCCACAACGCCTGAGCGCGTCACCACTCCCCGCCGCTCACCGGCCTTTCCGATCCGCAGGCGCGGCGCCCGTCCCCCACGGGCGCCGCGCCTTCCGCATGTCCGCGCACCCTCGGCACCGCACCCGCACGACCCCCTAACGGCACCCGTACGGCCGCCCGTACACCTCCCGTACGACACCCGCGCGCGGCCCGCCGGCAGCCCGCGCCGCCCCTTGACGCCCCCTCCCCCACCTCCTAGATTGCTTCCATATAGCAGAAGCTCACTTCCATGATGCGGAAGTCATGGGGGTGGGTCCTGCGATACGGGCGCGACGGACGATGGTCGACTCAGGAGTTCTCGATGCCTCGAATGACGGCCGCTCGCGCGGCAGTGGAAATCCTCAAGCGCGAAGGCGTGGACACCGCGTTCGGCGTCCCCGGCGCGGCGATCAACCCCTTCTACGCGGCGCTGCGCGCCTCCGGCGGGGTCGAGCACAAGCTCGCCCGCCACGTCGAGGGCGCGTCCCACATGGCCGAGGGCTACACCCGCGCCAAGGCGGGCAACATCGGTGTGTGCATCGGCACCTCGGGCCCCGCCGGCACCGACATGATCACCGGCCTGTACTCCGCGTCCGGCGACTCGATCCCGATCCTCTGCGTCACCGGCCAGGCGCCCACCGCCCGGCTGCACAAGGAGGACTTCCAGGCGGTCGACATCGCAGCGATCGCCGGGCCCGTCACCAAGATGGCGATGACCGTCCTGGAGCCCGCGCAGGTGCCCGGCGCCTTCCAGCAGGCGTTCCATCTGATGCGCTCCGGCCGCCCCGGACCGGTCCTCATCGACCTGCCGCTCGACGTCCAGCTCACCGAGATCGAGTTCGACCCGGAGACGTACGAGCCGCTGCCCGTCCACCGGCCGGCCGCGACGCGCCGGCAGATCGAGAAGGCCATGGCCCTGCTGGCGGAGAGCGAGCGGCCGCTGATCGTCGCCGGCGGCGGCATCATCAACGCCGATGCCTCCGAACTCCTCGTGGAATTCGCCGAGATCACCGGCATCCCCGTGGTCCCGACCCTGATGGGCTGGGGCACGATCGCCGACGACCACGAGCTCAACGCGGGCATGGTCGGCCTCCAGACCGCGCACCGCTACGGCAACGCGACGATGCTCGCATCCGACACGGTCCTCGGCATCGGCAACCGCTGGGCCAACCGCCACACCGGCAACCTCGACGTCTACACCGAGGGCCGGACGTTCGTCCACGTCGACATCGAACCCACCCAGATCGGCCGGGTCTTCGCGCCCGACTACGGCATCGTCTCGGACGCCGGGGCCGCGCTGCGGCTGTTCGTCGAGGTCGCGCGCGACTGGAAGGACGCGGGCCGGCTGCCGGACCGCGCCGCGTGGGCCGCGAAGACCCGCGAGCACCGGGCGACTCTGCAGCGCCGGACCCACTTCGACCACGTCCCGATCAAGCCGCAGCGCGTGTACGAGGAGATGAACCGGGCCTTCGGGCCGGAGACCGTCTACGTCTCCACGATCGGCCTCTCACAGATCGCCGGCGCCCAGTTCCTGCACGTCTACCGGCCGCGCCACTGGATCAACTGCGGCCAGGCGGGCCCGCTGGGCTGGACGGTCCCGGCGGCGCTGGGTGTCGCCACGGCCGACCCGGAGGCGAGCGTCGTCGCGCTGTCGGGCGACTACGACTTCCAGTTCATGATCGAAGAGCTGGCGGTGGGCGCCCAGTTCAACATCCCGTACGTCCACGTGCTGGTGAACAACTCGTACCTGGGCCTGATCCGCCAGGCACAGAAGGCGTTCGACATGGACTACCAGGTCTCACTGTCGTTCGAGAACATCAACACCCCCGAACTCGGCGCGTACGGCGTGGACCACGTCAAGGTCGCCGAAGGGCTGGGCTGCAAGGCCCTCCGCGTCACCGACCCCGGCGACCTGCTGCCGGCGTTCGAGGAGGCGAAGAAGCTCGCAGCCGAACACCGGGTGCCGGTGATCGTCGAGGCCATCCTCGAGCGGGTCACGAACATCGCGATGAGCCCGAGCGGCGATCTCGACAAGGTCGTGGAGTTCGAGGAGATCGCCACCGAGCCGGGTCACGCGCCCACGGCGATCGCCCCCTTGACCTGAGGCAGGTCCGGCAGAGCGCGGTTCCGGACGGGTTGGGATCCGTGACGGGGTGGGGAAGCGGACGGGTGGAATCCGGGGGAGGGCGTTGCCCGTGTCCGGGTGGGTGGGGTTCGAGCATCGAGGCAGGACGGGCGGCGGCTGATCCCGGCACCCGAAGGACGGCCGTCGTCCCGTTGCGCACCACGCCGAACAAGGCATCCTGCACCACCCCGGTGGGCCGTTTTCAGAATGCTTGACTCGAGGCAAGCAATTTCACAACGGGTGCCCGGCCGCGGGCCGTTCGCCGGATCGGGCCCGCAGTGACCTCGCCCGGCCACCGGCCCACGCCACGGGCGCGGACCCGGCGCCCCCACCCGCCCCGATGCTCGGCTCTGCGCCGAAGGCGGAAACGAAACAGGCAGCCGGGAGACGGGCAGGAACTCGGTCCCACCGAGGTGCGTGCCCCCGGTGGAGCCGACCCCCCGGTGGCCACGCGCGCGATCGCGATCGGGACGACTGAATGTCGCAGGTCTCTCCCCAACACCACTCGCTTCATGGACCATGGAGTCAACACCTCTCCTACGGAACCGTGCTGGAGCCGAAACATGGCCGAGAGCGTGCCGGTGCGGTGCCCGGCGTGCCGCCGCGAGCACTCCTTCTCCCCGCTCACCTTCCCCTGCGCCTGCGGGGCCCCGCTGACCGTGCCCGTACGGGAAGGGGCGGAGCCCGAACCGGTGGTCCACCACACGTGGGAGGAGGCGTGGGTGGCGGTCCGCTGCCCCTCCTGCGACCGGGAGAGCCAGTGGCCGCAGCCGGAGCTGGGCTGTCCGTGCGGCGTCCTGCTGCGCGTTCCGGTGCCACCGCCCGCCGAGCCGTCGGCGACCAGCCCGACGACGACAGGCTCGGGCGGCTTCGGGGCCTCCTCGCCCGCCGGCGCGGGTGCCCTCGCGCAGGCACCGTCCTCGGCCGTGCTGCGCCCGGCGTTCCGGCCGGTGACGATCCGTACGAGCCGGGACGCGATCACCGCCGCCGCGCAGTATCTGAAGTGGCTGGGCTTCCAGGAGGTCATGCCCGCCGCGGAGCGCACGGCGTCGGGCGTGGACCTGCGGGGCCGCGGCGTCGTCGCCCGCGTGGACCCGACCACCCGGCCCTCGGCGCTGCGCGATGTGGAGTGCCTGTGGCTCGACGGCCTCGTCTCGTCCACGGGCTGCGTGTTCTTCTCCCTCGCCGGGTACGCGCGCGAGGCGCGGGCCCGCGCGGACGAGCTGCACGTCCCGCTCTTCGTCATGGACCTGACGGGGACACCGCAGCCCGTCAACGACGCGGCCGACGACCTCATCCGCATGGGGGCGTGAGGGCGCGGCGGCCCGGCCGCAGCATTACCGTCGAATCATGGAACTCGACATGACGAGCGAGGAGCGCGCGCTCATCTCCTACCTCGGCGAGCGGCTGGCCGCCGGTGACAACCCGACCGAGGACGATCTCGCCGAACAGATGGGTGAAGCCGTCCGGCAGCAGCTCCGGTCTCTGGCCGACAAGGAACTGGTGTCCCTCGGGGTCCTCCCCGAGGGCGGGCCCGACGTCGTCTTCGGCCTCTCCCCCGAGGCGCAGGAAACGCTGGGCATCCACCGCGACGCCACCCAGTGAGAGCGCGGCGCCCGGCCCCGGCATGAGCGCGCGGCGCCCGCACCGGACCGTACGGAACCCGGTGCAGCGGCCGCGCGCCCGTAAGTCTGCCGGGCGATCGGACGCCCCCGCATGACGAACCCCCCGGCCGGACGGATCCGGACCGGGGGTTCGTCGCATACGAGGCGCGCTCCCGCGCCGGGTGCGGGGCTACGCGGGGGTGAGCCGGCCGGACGACGGACCCGGCGACTGCCCTTCCGGTGGCCGCCCCTCGGGCTGCTCACCCCGCGTCTGTCCCGGCGGCTGCTCCCGCGGCCGCTCCGCGAACGCCTCCCGCAGCTCGACCTTCCGGACCTTTCCGCTCACCGTCATCGGGAAGGACTCCATGATCCGGAGATGGCGCGGCACCTTGTAGTGCGCGAGCCGGCCGCGGCAGTAGCGGGCGAGTTCGTCCCGGGTGAGCGACTGGGCCGGGTCGCGCAGCACGACACAGGCGAGGATCTCCTCGCCGTACTTCTCGTCCGGCACGCCCACCACCTGCACGTCGGCGATCTTGGGGTGGGTGTGGAGGAACTCCTCGATCTCGCGCGGATAGACGTTCTCCCCACCGCGGATGATCATGTCCTTGATCCGGCCCACGATCTGCACGTAGTCGTCCTCGCGCATCACGGCGAGGTCGCCGGTGTGCATCCAGCGGCCCGCGTCGACCGCCTCCGCCGTCCGCTCCGGCTCCTCCCAGTAGCCGAGCATCACGCTGTAGCCGCGGGTGCACAGCTCTCCCGGTTCGCCGCGCTCCATCGTGCGTCCGCTCGCGGGGTCGACGACCTTCACCTCGATGTGCGGCAGCACCCGCCCGACCGTCCCCGTACGCCGCTCCAGGTCGTCGTCGCGCCGGGTCTGGGTGGAGACGGGGGAGGTCTCGGTCATCCCGTAGCAGATCGACACCTCGGCCATGTGCATCTCGGACATCACCCGCTTCATCACCTCCTCCGGGCACGGCGAGCCGGCCATGATCCCGGTGCGCAGGGAGGAGAGGTCGTACGTGGCGAAGTCCGGCAGGTTCAGCTCGGCGATGAACATCGTGGGCACGCCGTAGAGCGAGGTGCACTGCTCGCGCTCCACGGCGCTCAGTGTGGCCTCCGGGTCGAAGCTCGGGGCCGGGATGACGATGCAGGCGCCGTGGCTGGTGGCGCCGAGGTTGCCCATGACCATGCCGAAGCAGTGGTAGAAGGGCACCGGCAGGCACACGCGGTCCCGCTCGGTGTAGCCGATCATCTCCCCCACCCAGTACCCGTTGTTGAGGATGTTGTGGTGGGAGAGGGTGGCGCCCTTGGGGAAGCCGGTCGTGCCCGAGGTGTACTGGATGTTGACCGGGTCGTCGCAGCTCAGCTCCGCCGCCCTGGCCTCCAGCCGCTCGCGCGGCACCTGGGTGCCGGCCGCGATGAGGCCGTGCCACGTCGGGTCGCCGATGTAGACCACGTCGCGCAGGGCCGGGCAGTCTGAGCGGACCTGCTCGACCATCCGGCGGTAGTCGCTGGTCCTGTGGGCCACGGATGCGACCAGCACCTCGGTGCCGGCCTGCTTCAGCACGTACGCCAGCTCGTGGACGCGGTAGGCCGGGTTGATGTTGACCATGATCGCGCCGATGCGCGCGGTCGCGTACTGGACCAGGACCCACTCGGCGCAGTTGACCGCCCAGATCCCGACCCGGACGCCCTTGCGCACGCCCTTGGCGAGCAGGCCGAGCGCCACGTCGTCCACGGCGCGGCCGAACTCGGCGTAGGTCCAGCGCCGCCCGGTCGGGATGTCGACGAGGGCCTCGCGGTCGGGGTGCGCCGCGACGACGCGGTCCAGATTGGCCCCGATGGTGTCGCCCAGCAGCGGTCCGGTACCGATGCCGCTGCTGTAGGAGAGCTCGGTCATGTGTGGTCCCCTTCGCGGTACTCGGCAGCGCTTCCCTCAGGAGTACGGGCGGTGCGCTCACGCAGTTCGATACGCCGGATCTTCCCCGAAACCGTCTTGGGCAATTCCGCGAATTCGATCCGGCGGACGCGTTTGTAGGGCGCGAGGACCTCGCGCGAGTGCGCGAAGAGCGCCTTCGCCGTCTCCGGGCCGGGCTCCCAGCCCGCGGCCAGCACGATGTACGCCTTGGGCACGGCCAGTCGTACGGGGTCCGGCGCGGGCACGACGGCGGCCTCCGCGACCGCATCGTGCTCCAGCAGCGCGCTCTCCAGCTCGAACGGGGAGATCTTGTAGTCGGACGCCTTGAAGACGTCGTCGGAGCGGCCGACGTAGGTGATGTAGCCGTCCTCGTCGCGCGAGCCGATGTCACCCGTTCGGTAGTAGCCGCCGGCCATGGCCTCGGCCGTGCGCTCCGGATCGCCGTGATAGCCCGTCATCAGGCCGACCGGGGCGCCGGCCTCCCCGGTCAGGTCGAGGCAGATCTCGCCCTCGTCGCCGGGTTCGCCGCTGACCGGGTCGAGCAGCGCGACCGTGAAGCCCGGGGTCGGCCGGCCCATGGAGCCGGTCTTCAGGGGCTGGCCGGGGGTGTTGGCGACCTGCACGGCCGTCTCCGTCTGCCCGAACCCGTCGCGGACGGTCACGCCCCAGGCGTCCCGGACCCGTTCGATGACCTCCGGATTGAGCGGCTCCCCCGCGGCGACGACCTCGCGCGGGGGCGTGCGGAGCTGGGTGAGGTCGGCCTGGATGAGCATGCGCCAGACGGTGGGCGGCGCGCAGAAGCTCGTCACGGCACAGCGGTCCATCTCCGCCATGAGGCGGGCGGCGTCGAAGCGCGTGTAGTTGTGGATGAAGACGGTCGCCTCGGCGTTCCAGGGGGCGAAGAGGTTGCTCCAGGCGTGCTTGGCCCAGCCGGGCGAGGAGATGTTGAGGTGGACGTCCCCGGGGCGCAGCCCGATCCAGTACATCGTGGACAAATGTCCCACGGGGTACGACACATGGGTGTGCTCGACCAGCTTGGGCCGGGCCGTCGTGCCGGAGGTGAAGTAGAGCATCAGCGGGTCGGAGGCGCCGGTGGGCCCGTCCGGCGCGAAGTCCGCGGACGCGCCGTACGCGTCCTCGTACGCCAGCCAGCCCGCCTCGGCGCCGCCCACGGAGATCCGGGTGTAGCCGCCCGGCACGTCCGCGAACTTGGCCGCGTCCTCGGCCCGCACGACCACATGCCGCGCCTTGCCGCGCTCCACCCGGTCCGTCAGGTCGAGCGGGCCGAGCAGCGGGGTGGCGGGGATGACGACGGCGCGCAGCTTCATCGCGGCGAGCGCGGTCTCCCACAGCTCGGCCTGGTTGCCGAGCATGACGACGATGCGGTCCCCGGCCCGTACGCCGTGCTCGCGCAGCCAGTTGGCGACCCGGTCCGAACGGGTGCGCATCTCCGCGAACGTGATGCGGGCCTCGGTGCCGTCCTCCTCGACGATGTGCAGGGCGGGGCGGTCGTTTCCCTCGGCGATCCGGTCGAACCAGTCCAGCGCCCAGTTGAAGCGCTCGGGACGCGGCCAGCGGAAACCGGCATAGGCCGCGCCGTAGTCTCTACCATGCCGGAGCAGGAAATCCCGGGCCTCCCGGAACTCTTCCGTCGCACCGGTGTCCGCCATGTGTCCTCCTCATTGCCGGACCGCTGACTAGCATCGTGTAATCAGTGACCTGGGTCTCACTACCCCCGGAAGGGGGTGAAGGAGTTGGCGGTGACGCAGACGGGCGAAGCGGCGGAGGTGCGGGCGGCGCTGCTGAACCTGCGCCGCACCAGCGGCCTGCCGATCGCGTTCGGCGGACTTCTGGAGGACAACCGGCAGTTCCGCATCGGCGAGCTGAGCGGCGCGAGAAGCACCGCGCTGCGCGGGCTCGTGGTGGCGACGGGCAACGGCCTGGGCGGCAAGTCGCTCGCCCTCACCCGCCCGGTGGCGGTCTCGGACTACCAGGCCTCACGCGCCATCAGCCACGAGTACGACGCGGCCGTGGCCATGGAGGGGCTGGGTGCGGTCCTCGCGGTGCCCGTGGTCGTACGGCGCCGGGTGCGCGGGGTGCTCTACGGCGCGGTGCGCGAGCCGCTGAACCTCGGCGACCGCACGCTGAGCGCCGCGGTCGAGGCCGCCCGAGAACTGGAACAGGCGCTGGCCATACGGGACGCCGCGCAGCGGCTGCTGGCCTCCCGCCCGGTGGCCACTGGTGACGCCGGGCATCCGCTCGGGGCCGCCGCGTGGGAGGAGGTCCGCGAGGCGTACGGCGCCCTGCGGGCCCTGGCGCCGCGGGTGGCCGACCCGGACCTGCAGGAGCAGATCCTCACGGTCTGCGGGCGGCTGGCCGCAGCCGCGAGCCCGGACGTCCGCACGGCCGGCGCCGGTGCGGACCGCCTGGGGCCGCCGGGCGAGCCCGACCCCCGGGTCCCGGCGCAGCGCGTCCGGCTCGCACCCCGCGAACTGGACGTGCTGTCCTGCGTCGCGGCCGGGGTGACCAACGCGACGGCCGCGGAGCGGCTGGGGCTGCGGCCGGAGACGGTGAAGGGCTATCTGCGCTCGGCGATGCGCAAGCTGGGCGCCCACACCCGCCTGGAGGCCGTCGTCGCGGCCCGGCGGGTGGGGCTGCTGCCCTGAAGGGGTCCGGCCGGAGGGCTCAGGGCCCGCCTGTGAAACCGCAGGACCTGCCCTGGGCACCCGAGGGCCGAGGGCCCCGCCCGTGAACCGTGGGCTCAAGGCTTGCCCGTGAACCGTGGGCTCAGGGCTTGCCCGTGAAGGTGACGGAGACGTCTTCGAAGCCCAGGGACCGCAGCAGATTCTCCAGCATGCGCCGGGTGTTGGACTCCGCGCGCCCCACCAGGTCGCTCTCCTCGGCCGCCTTGCCGATGTGCTTCACGGCCACCTTGCGCACCTCCTGCTCGTCGCCGGGGTTGCCGCTGAAGGCGTCGCCCACGCGGTCGAGGAGCCCGCGCTCCCGCGCCACGACGTAGCTGCGCTCCACGTCCAGGTCGGGCTTCTTCAGGTGCGCCCGCGGCAGCCGCAGTGTGGCTCCCTTGCGGTCCTCGGTGACCGCGACGGCGTCCTTGTCGAGCGCACCGAGGTCGACGTACGCGCCGACGCTGCCGGTGCCGACGAACAGCGTGCGGTTGCCGCGCACCGCGTCGGGCAGGAAGCGCGCGTCCTTGTCCAGGTCGACCACGACCTGGAAGTTGCCGGAGGCCGCCTCGTACCGGCTCATGTCCTGTACGGACTTCAGTACGGCCGGTCCCGTGCGGTCCTCGGTCTCCGTCCCGAAGGGGTTTTCCAGGCCCGGCAGCAGCCGGAGTTGCCCCGCCGCCACCACGAGGACGAGCAGGACGACCAGCGACAGAGGGGCCGCGAACCACCACGGCAGGCCCAGGCGTGGGCGGCGCGGGGGGTGCGGGGGGTGCGGGGGGGTCGAGGGTGCGGGAGCCGCGGGTTCGCCACGGGGCTCCCTGGTGTCGCCCGGGGAATCCCCCGGACCGGTTGATTCTTCGTGAGCGACAGCATGGGACCGGCGCGGCAATGCCATCTCGCAGGCACCTCCAGGGAGATGGGAACCGTTCGGCGGTGCGTGTACCCGCCGCGACCGCGTCCATGGGGCATCGGCGCGGGGCGCGGGCGCGGGGGCGCGCGGACGGGTGCGCGGGACAGGGCACGAGCGCGCGGGGACGTCATGGCGCGGGTGACGGGAGGCGCAGGCGCGGGTGACGGGGTGCGGAGCCGCGGGTGACGGGGTGCGGAGGCGGCGCCCCGGGTCCACGCTGAGGATGTACCTCGTACGGACGGAGGGGATCGTTCATGCTCAGCACGCAGTTCGCTCCGGGCGCTCCCAACTGGGTCGACCTCGGCACCCCGGACCTGGGGGCGGTCACGGCGTTCTACGGCGGCCTCTTCGACTGGGAGGTCCGCGGACACGGTCCGGATGCGGGCGACTACGCCGAGTTCCTGCTCGACGGGCGGCGCATCGCCGGCGTCGGGCCGCTGACGGAGGAGGGCGCGGCGAGCGCCTGGACGGTGTACTTCCACACCACCGACGCCGACGCGACGGCGAAGACGGTCGAGCAGGCGGGCGGAGCGGTGCGCGTCCCGCCGATGGATGTGTTCAGCGAGGGGCGGATGGCCGCGTTCACCGACCCGGGAGGCGCACCGTTCGCGTCCTGGCAGCCGCGCGACCACCCGGGCTTCCAGCGGGCCAACGTCCCGGGGACGCTGTGCTGGGCCGAGTTGCACACCCCGGAGCCGGACGGCTCGCGCGCGTTCTACGGGACGGTGTACGGCTGGGAGGCCGAGGAGCGGCCGTTCGCGGGCATCACCTACACCGTGCTGCATCTCGCCGACGGCGGGCCGGAGTCCGCCTTCGGCGGCATCGTGGGTCTCGCGCCGCCGGCCGGGGTGCGGGCGCACTGGCTGCCGTACTTCGAGGTGGAGGACTGCGACGAGACCGCGGGGCGGAGCGAGTCGCTGGGCGGCTCGATCGGGCTGCACCCGGTGGAGGCGGAGGGAGTCGGGCGCTTCGCGCGGCTCACCGATCCGTGCGGGGCGGACTTCGCGGTGATCACGAGCGCGACCTGACCACCTGACCCGCCGTCGTCCGCTGGCCCTCGCCCCGTATCCCCTTCCGCTCAGCGCGAGTTCCCGGTGACGCGCACATCGTGTGCGGCACCGGGGGCGACGAAGTCCAGCAGGCGGGCGCCCTCCTCCTCGACGCCCGCGTGCTCCGCGCGCGTCAGCGGCTCGAAGGGGTCGACGACCAGCACGGCCGCCGCGCCGGACCGCTCCCTCTCGATGCGCCATACGCCCCGGATGAAGCCGTCGGCGAGGACGACGCTGAACGCCTGGTTGCCCTTCCAGATGCGGTCGCGGAAGGTGTCCGCGATGATCCGCGTACGGTCGTGGTGAGACAGGAAGAGGTTGTCGAACTGGGGCAGGAACCGTACGGGTGCGGGCGTCTCGGGGTCCGGCAGCGGACCGTCCGGCACGTCGTACAGCTCTGCGCCGCGCTCGTCGCGGAAGGTGCGCAGCCGGGGCCGCATACGGTCCACGACCTCCCGCAGCCGCGTCAGCCCGGACCAGACCTGCAGATCGCGTACGGATGCCGGGCCGAACGCCGCCAGACAGCGCTCCAGCACCCCTTCCAGGGCATCGGCGGCCGGTTCGCCGGGCGCCTCCCCGAGCCACTGCTCGACGGTGGTGTGCCGGGCGAGGCCGCCCTGCCCCCACAACCCGCGCGGCGGCACCTGGACGAGGGGCAGCCGGGCCCGGGCGGCCATCGACAGGGTGAGCTGGTCGTGCCCGGGCCACAGCTCGGCGAGCGCCGTGCCCAGCTCGCTGAACGTCAGCGGCCGCTCCTCCACCAGGCCCCGCGCCACCTCGGTGAGCCGCGCCAGGTCCACGCCCTCGGCCCGCTTGCGGAAGGAGCCGCGGAAGCGCCGCTCCTGCAGCTCCTGGAGCAGTGGCCGCAGGGTGAGGCAGTCCCGCGCGGTGACCAGGTGGAGGGTGGAGCGCTGGAGCGCGATCCGTACGGTGCGGCGGCTCGCGAGCAGGTCGGAGAGATCCTCGGGGCGGAAGTCCTCGAGCCGCGCCCACAGCGCGTGGTACGGGACCTCGGGGACCTGGGCGTGCACACCGACCAGGTGCTCGACGGCGTCGGCTGCGGGCATCCGGGTCCGGCGCAGGAGGAGCTGACGCTCGAGGAAGGCCCGGTTGAGTGCCCGGGTGGTCAGGGCTGCGGACGCGGCGGTGCCGGTGGGCTGGCTCATGACGCCCACGCTAGGCGGGGCCGCGGACAGTCTCTGTCCGCATCGGCGGGGCAGCGGGGTCTGCGGGCGCGCGGGGTCCGCGGGCGCGCGGGGTCCGCTGTTCGCCGGTCAGTCGCCGGTCAGTCACCGATGCGAACGGCGGCGAGCGTGATGTTGTCGGGGCCGCCCGCGTCCATGGCGGCTTTCCACAGCTCGAACGCGGCCCGGCCGTCGGCGTGTTCGCGCAGCACGCTCTCGATCGCGTCGTCCGGCACGGGGTCGGTCAGGCCGTCCGAACAGACCAGATGGCGGGTCCCGGCGGTCAGCGGGGCGCTGGAGACGTGCGGGTCGACGGGGCTGAAGTCGGGCGTGCCGCCGAGGGTCTGCGTGACGACGGTCGTGGTGCGCTGCCCCGGGGCGAGCGGTGGGTTGTCGTCCACGCTCAGCTCCCGCAGCCGCTGCTCGCCCTCGCCCCCGCCGTCTCCGTTCCCGCCCTCGTCGCCGTTCTTGCCGTTCTTGCCGTTCTTGCCGCCCTTGCCGTGCTTGCCGCCCTTGCCGTCCTCGCCGTCCTCGCCGTCCTCGCCGTCCTCGCCGTCCAGGGCGTAGACGCGGCTGTCCCCCACGTTGAAGCTGATGATCCGCTCCTCGGTGACGACGAGCCCCGCGACCGTCGTCCCCATCATGATCAGGTCGGGGTCGTCGTCGGCGGCGGCGTAGACGGCGCGGTTGCAGCCCCCCAGCGCGTCGCGCACCGCCTCCTCGCTGTCCAGGTCCGGCCCGATCCGCGAGAGGCGGCGGACGACCATGGCGCTGGCCACCTCGCCCGCCGGGTGGCCGCCGAGCCCGTCCGCGACGGCGACGACCAGCGGGGTGCCGAGCGGGAAGAGCAGGGTCTGGGGGCTCTCGGTGACCGTGCTGCACAGGGTCCAGGGACCGACGACGAGGCTGTCCTCGTTCCGGTCGCGCAGCAGCCCGGTGTGGCTCAGCGCGCTCACGACGACGTAGGCCATGGCTGGTCATCGCCTCCCGGCGGATCCGGAACGCCCGTGCTCCGCTTCCTCCATTGTGCGGCCCCCGCCGGCGGCCCGCCCGGACGCACAGGTGCGGGACCGCGGCGGCGGCCGGCGCCGCGCCCCCGAGCCGATCCGGGAGAGGCTGCCTACACCCACTCCCACCGCATCGAGTGGAATCCGGGCGCGGGGTTCTGGACGACCAGGTGCGTACGGCCCGAGCTGCTGATCCACACCGGGTCGACGCTCGGCAGCGGCGCCATGACCGACGGGCCGGCGCAGCGATGGCAGCGGACGGGGACCGCGGCCGGGTCGAAGGCGACCTCCAGCGTGTAGAGGCTGGCCGTGGCGCGGAATCCGCGGCCGCACTCGTGGGACGGGGCGCCGGTCGTGCGGTACGCGAGGGTGTACTCGACGACCGATGTCTCGCCCTCGGCGAGCACCTGGTCGAGGAACAGCTCGGTCGCGGCGATCGGGACCGTGGGATCCGCCCGGACCCGTCCGGGCCGGGCGTTGCGCACGTCGAGCAGTTCGGGAAGTCCGCGGGCGGGGTCGTCGCCGCGCGTGATGATCACGCACCGGTCCACGCGCTCGCGCTCGGCCCGCAGCACCAGGGTCGTACGGCAGCCCGACTCGGCGCCGTTGGCGTCGAGTTCGAAGCGGTCGTGGGCCGCGAGGCGGGTGAGGCCGTCGTCGGCGGGGCCCATGTCGCCCAGGAGTCCGGGCAGGCTCTCGTACCCCTGCCAGAGGCGCGCGGTCTCCAGGACGTCCAGCTCGCGGTTGGTCCAGCGACCGCGCGGGCGCTGCGGTCCGATGAGCGAGACCAGCGCGTCGGTGGGCACGTCCAGCAACTCCTCGAGCAGCCGGACCGCCTGGCGCGAGCGGGGGCGCTCGGGGCGGCTGCGCCCGCGCCGCCAGTAGCTCAGGGTCGTGACGCTGACCTCGACGCCCCGGAGCGCGAGGCGGTGCTGAATCCGGTCCAGGCTCAGACCACTTGCGCGGATCGCACGGTCGAGGGCGGCTTCGAAGGGCCCGTTGCGCAGTGCGTCCATCAGATCGGCGGGCAGGGCCCGTGAACCGGTTACCACGATCACCTCCGCGCCAACGTGGTCACGCTGTGAACAGTTTTGACCATAGCTTCCGGGTCCACGGGTGTCGCCCCTGGTGAGCAAATGTCATGCCCTTTTCACAGACATCCGCAATTAACAGAGTTGGGATCTCGTTGACCGGGAGTTGTCCCGGGGAGCACGCTCCCGCTCCATGAAGAGACCCTTCCTCGTGGGATCCCTGGCGGTTGCCGCCGGCGGTCTCCTGATATCCCTGGCGGGAGTCCCCGCCTCCGCGGCCGAGGACCCCCGGCCGTCCCCACCGAAGGCGAGCACGAGCGAGGCACTGCGGGACGCCAAGCAGTCGGTGGCCGACCATCCCCGTGCGGTCAAGGCGAGTTCGTCCGACACGTTCTCCTCCCAGGCCGTACGGATCGACAAGGACGGCACACGCCACGTCCACCTCGACCGCACCTACCAGGGCCTTCCGGTGCTCGGCGGTGACGTCGTCGTCCACTCGGCCCCCGACGGCAATCTGCGCGAGACCACCCTGACCCTCAAGTCGCCCCTGTCGCTGTCGACCGACGCGAAGGTGAGCGCGAAGAAGGCCGAGAAGACCGCCGTGAAACGGTTCAAGGCCAAGCGCGGCACCACGCACACGACCTCGTCGAAGCTGGTCGTCGACGCCCTCTCCGGCAAGCCCCGCCTCGTCTGGCAGGTCGTCGTCGACGGCATCGCCCCCGACCAGTCACCCAGCCACCTCAACGTGCTGGTCGACGCCAGGACCGGCAAGACCGTCCGCACCTGGAACGACTTCCACACCGCCGACGGCACCGGCCACGGCTTCCAGGTCGGCGACGTGACCGTCGGCACCACCGCCGTCTCCGGCGGCTACCAGCTCAAGGACGGCGCCCGGGGCAACGGCGAGACGCGCGACGCGCAGAACCTCACCGCGCCCAACGACATCCCGCCCGCCGGCTGGGGCAAGGCGTTCACCGACACGGACAACGTGTGGGGCAACGGCGCACTCACCGACCGCGCCACCACCGCCGTCGACGCCCACTACGGCATCCAGCAGACCTGGGACTACTTCAAGTCCGTGCACGGCCGCAACGGCATCAAGAACGACGGTGTCGGCGCCCGCTCCTTCGTCCACTACGGACAGAACTACGACAACGCGGGCTGGGACGACACCAGCTTCAGCATGATCTACGGCGACGGGGCGCCCGGCCAGAAGCCGTTCACCCAACTCGACGTCGCCGGCCACGAGATGAGCCACGGCGTCACCTCGGCCACCGCCGACCTGGTCTACGAGAGCGAGTCCGGCGGGCTCAACGAGTCCACCAGCGACATCTTCGGCACCCTCGTCGAGTTCAACGCGAACAACCCCGAGGACGCCCCCGACTACCTCATCGGCGAGAAGATCGACATCCGCGGTGACGGCACCCCGCTGCGCTGGATGGACGACCCGAAGAAGGACGGCGTCTCGCAGAGCTGCTGGACCACCAACACCAAGAACCTGGACCCGCACTTCTCCTCGGGCGTCGGCAACCACTTCTTCTACCTGCTCGCCGCCGGCTCCGGCCAGTCCAGCTGGGGCAACAGCCCGACCTGCAACGGCGCCGCCGGCGTCACCGGGATCGGCAACGCGGCGGCCGGCAAGATCTGGTACCGCACGCTCACCACGTACCTGACCTCCGGCAGCACCTACGCCGCCGCCCGCACCGGCAGCATCAAGGCCTCCATCGACCTGTACGGCGCGAGCAGCACCCAGTGCGCGGCGGTGGAGAAGGCGTGGAGCGCCGTGGCCGTCGCCGCGACCGCCACGACCTGCGGCACCACCACGCCCGGCGGCTCCAACCTGCTGAAGAACCCCGGCTTCGAGTCGGGGACGGCGAACTGGACCGCCACCAACGGCGTGATCACCAACAGCGCCGACGGGGCCCCGTTCGCGGGCTCGTACTACGCCTGGCTGAACGGCTACGGCAGCGCGCACACCGACACGCTGTCCCAGTCGGTGGCCGTCCCGTCCTCGGGTTCGCCGAAGCTCGGCTTCCACCTCGCCATCGACACGGCGGAGACCGGCTCGACGGCGTACGACACGCTCAAGGCCCAGGTCGTCTCGGGCAGCACGACGACCACCCTGGCCACGTACTCCAACACCTCGCCGAGCGGCTACACCCAGCGGACGCTCGACCTGTCGGCGTACAAGGGCAAGACGGTGACGATCAAGTTCACCGGCACGGAGGACGGGTCGAAGGCGACCAGCTTCCTGATCGACGACACGGCGGTGACCACGGGCTGACCGTGCCACCCCTGGGCGGCTGAACTCCCCGCGTCGGCCGCGGCCCGGGCGGGTGCCAACGGCACCCGCCCGGGCTCTCGTCGGGACGTGCGGGGGCACGCGGCGGCCGCTGGGTCCTTGCGCGGCGGCCGCACAGGACCAGGCGGCCGCCGCGCAGAGCAAAGCCGTTCGCGCCGGGGCACGCAGCGGTCACGCCGGAACCGGCTTTCGCGTCGGACCCAACTTTCGCGTCGGGGCGCCAGCCCCGGTCGGCGGCCAGGTGCCGCTCCCAGCACAGCAGGTTCCCGAAGTAGTCCTCCCCCGCCTTCGTCCACGTGCGTTGTCGCGCAGCACCGAGATCGCTGCCTGCAGACGCGTCCACGCGCCGTCCCGCCGCTCGCGGACCTCGGCGGAAGCGCCGCGCTCGGCGGAAGCGCCGGGCTCGGCCCACCACCGGTTCAGGCCGGCGGTCATCCGCGCCAGGACGCGCGGGACGCGCGGCGGTCGGGCGTCGCGGGTGCGGTGATCCGAGGGACGCGAGGCGGACGGGAGTTCCGAGGTGATCCGGAGGGCCGGAGGTGATCCGGAGAGCCCGAGGTGATCCGGAGGAGCGTGGCTAGGCCGCCGCCTCCGGGGCCAACTGGTCGGCGAGCCACGTCGGTACGCCGCCCAGCAGGCGGAACAGCCGCGCCGCCTCCTCCCGCAGCCGGGACGCCTCCGGCTCCGGCTCGGCTCCCGCCAGCGCCACGAGCGCCGGTGCCGTGCCGACGAGGTAGCCCAACTCCTCGCGGATGCGCAGGGATTCGGCGAACCCGTGCCGGGCCTCGGCCAGTTCGCCGTCGCGCAGCGCGAGTCCGGCCAGATGCCGGTACGTGAAGGAGCACAGCAGCCGGTCACCCTGCGCGGTGGCGCCCGCGTGGGCGCGGCGGTAGGCGGCCTCGGCGGCCTGCGGGCTGTCCGCGAGGTGCTCGGCGATCAGGCCGCGCCGGAAGTCCAGCATCGGGCGGCCCTGGGCGGCGGGCGCCAGCAGGGCGGCCGCTCTGCCGAGGGCCGCGCGGGCCTCGTCGGCGCGGTCGCGGACGCCGAGGACCGTGGCCGCGTATGCCAGGTGCCCGCGCTCGCAGGCGGCCGCGCCCCGCTCGTCGTCGGAGGTCGCCAGCGCCTCGGCGGCGCGCAGCGCGTCCTCCGCATCGGACCAGCCCGCCGCGGTGAACAGGCAGCGTTCGCCCAGCAGGGCCGCGCGCTGCAGGGCCACGGCAGGGTCATGCGCGGCGTGCGGTGCGAGCAGCCCCGCCGCGTCGTCCCAGCAGCCGCGCGAGCGCAGCCGCCAGACGGCGATGCTGCGCGGATGCTGCGCGTGCTCCCGGTCGGCCGTGTCCGGCCTTCCCGGTGGTCCCGATCGTCCCGAACGTGACATGGCGGTATCCGCCACATTCCCTCCCCAAGCGCGCCGTCGAGCCGGAAGCCTGGGCGAATCTCAGCACGGATTCCGCGGCGGTGGATAGAGGATGAGTGAATTCGTTCACAATCTTGTGGGGGCCGTGGACGCGTATCGCCCGGACGAGCGATACCCGTTCGGCCATCGCCGGGCGGGAGTTCAGGCCAGTGTCCGGTCAGCGCCGTTCCGGCGCGCGATCCCCCGGACTCGCGGCCTCCGCCGCCGGGGCCGTGCGCCGGGCGCTGCCGGTTCCCTGCCGGGAGCCGCGGGACGGGCGCTGGTACGGCGATCGGCACCCGGAGGGCCTCGGACGCTCACGCGGAGCGCCGCCCTCGGGACCCCCGTCGCGCGGTCAACTCATGCGCAGCGCAAGGAAGAAGTCCAGCTTGTCCTCGAGCCGCGACAGATCACGCCCCGTCAACTGCTCGATTCGCCCGATGCGGTACCGCAACGTGTTGACGTGCAGATGCAGCCGCCCGGCGCACCGCGTCCACGAGCCGTCGCTGTCCAGGAACGCCTCCAGCGTCGGGATCAGCTCGGCGCGGTGCCTGCGGTCGTAGTCCCGCAGCGGATCCAGCAGCCGCGCCGTGAACGCCCGGCGGACGTCGTCAGGGACGAACGGCAGCAGCAGTACGTGCGAGGCCAGCTCCTGGTGTCCAGCCGCGCACACCCGTCCCTTGCGCGCCGCCGCGACCCGCCGCGCATGGCGGGCCTCCTCCAGCGCACCGCGCAGGCCCTCCGCGGAGTGCACGACCGCGCTGACCCCGATGGTCAGCCGTCCGTCGCCGTCGAGCCCGCGCCCCAGCGGTTCGGCGACCGCGGCCAGCAGGTCCTCGGCCCGCAGCCCCGGAGCCTCCTTGTCCTCGCCGTCGGGCAGCGACGGCAGCGGCACCAGCGCGACGGCCTCCTCCCCCGTGTGGGCCACGGCGATACGGTCCGACGGCTCGGGTCCCCCGGACGCGGGGTCCACGAGGATCTCCTCGAGCAGCGCCTGGGTGATCGGGCCGCTGTCGAGGCCGGAGCCTTCCCACTCGACCCGGGCCACCACCACCTGCCAGTGCGGCGCGGTGCCCAGGCCGGGCAGCAGGACGGGGGCGGCGACCCGCAGGCGTGCGGCGATCTCGGCCGGGGGCGCGGCGGCCTGCACCAGCTCCAGCACCTCCTGGGCCAGCCGGCGCCGCACCGTACGGGCCGCGTCCCTGCGCTCCCGCTCCACCGCGATGAGCTGGGTGACGCCCTGCAGCAGGTCGAGCCGCTCGGCGGGCCAGTCCCCCGCGTCGGCCTCGACGGCCAGCAGCCAGTCCGAGAGCACGGTCTCGCGCGCGTCCACCGCCGCGGCGGGCCCCTGGCCCGCGGAGGGGCGGCCGCCGGAGCTGCGGATGGGGAACAGCGAGTAGGTCCCGGCCTGCGTGACCAGGCGGTACGGTCCCCGGCGCCCGGTGCGCACCGCCGCCAGGTGCTCTCCGGCCAGGGCCGGGCACAGGGGGGCGGGGAGGGTCGCGCCGGTCCCGTCGGCCCCGGCACCGGCGATCCGGCGGCCGGTCGGCGAGAGCACCCAGGCGCGCAGGTCCAGGTCGGTGCCGAGCAGGTCGAGGACCACCTCGGGCCCGCCGCCCGCGGGCCCGGCGGTCATCATCTTCCGGTGCCGCTCCACGACCGCGGCGAGGTCACCGGCGCGCTCCCCGGAGACCTGGCGCACCACGTGCTCGGTGATCGAGGCGAAGGACACCGCCTCGTCCACGGCGAACAGCGGCAGCCGGTGCCGGGCGCAGGCCACGACCAGGTCGTCGGGCACGGAGCCGAACTCCGCCTCACCGGCCGCGAGCCCGCTCACCCCGTTCTGTACGAGGATCCGTACGAAGGGCTCGGAGTCCTGCGGTCTGCGGTGCCAGGCGAGGCCGGTCAGCACCAGCTCGCCGCCCGACAGATAGCGGCTGGGGTCGCGCAGGTCGGTGGTCATCACGCCGCGCACGGTGCGGTCCAGCTCGTCCTCGCCGCCCAGCAGCCGCAGGCCCAGGGTGCCGGTCTCCAGCAGTGCGCGCAGCCGCATCTCCTCGCCGCCGATCTTCGTGTGTGGTCGAAGGTTCCTGTGGGGCCGTGAGGCCCCGTCGCGGGGGTTCCGTGCCTCCCGGCCGGGCCCGCCGGGACGATGCCGCGAGATGTCCCGCCCCCGTCTTTCGTTCGAATCTACAAGACCGGGGCCGTGCCCACCCAACCGCTTCATGGTTTCGGTGACTGCACCCGGCCGGGTGCAGGTCGGTGTACTGGCTCCACGGCGCGTGAACAGGACATGAACAACCAGCCCGGGACCCGGTCCTTCCCCGACCTCCCGTCCTCGCCGCTGGTCCTGCCCGACCCACCTTTTCCAGAAGAGGCCCCTCATGGACTTCCTTCGCCCCGCAAGCTGGGAGGAGGCGCTCGCCGCGAAGGCCGAGCACCCGACGGCTGTTCCCATCGCGGGCGGCACCGACGTCATGGTCGAGATCAACTTCGACCATCGCAGGCCCAAGTACCTGCTGGACCTGAACCGCATCGCCGAGCTGCAGGAGTGGGAGGTCGGCGAGGACACCGTCCGGCTCGGCGCCTCCGTCCCGTACACGCGGATCATGGAGCACCTGCGCGGCGAGCTGCCGGGTCTCGCGCTCGCCTCGCACACCGTGGCCTCCCCGCAGATCCGCAACCGCGGCGGCGTCGGCGGCAACCTCGGCACGGCGTCCCCGGCCGGTGACGCCCACCCGGCCCTTCTCGCCGCGGGCGCCGAGGTCGAGGTCGCCTCGGTGCGCGGCTCGCGCCGTATCCCGATCGACGACTTCTTCACCGGCGTGAAGCGCAACGCGCTGGAGGCCGACGAGCTGATCCGCCGCGTCCACATCGGCAAGGCCGACGGGCCGCAGGCGTTCTCCAAGGTCGGCACCCGCAACGCGATGGTCATCGCCGTCTGCGCCTTCGGCGTGGCCCTGCACCCGGAGTCGCGGACCGTGCGCACCGGCATCGGCTCGGCCGCGCCCACGCCCGTACGCGCCCACGCCGCCGAGGAGTTCCTCGCCGCGGCGCTGGAGGAGGGCGGCTTCTGGGAGAACGGCCGGACCATCACCCCGTCCGTGGCCCGGCAGTTCGCGGAGCTGTGCTCGGCGGCCTGCAACCCCATCGACGACGTCCGCGGCAGCGCCTCGTACCGGCGCCACGCGGTGGGGGTCATGGCCCGCCGCACGCTGGGCTGGACCTGGGACGAGTACCGCGGCAAGGAGAGGAACCGGCAATGCGCGTGAACTTCCGCGTGAACGGCCGCCCGTACGAGGCCGACGACGTGTGGGAGGGCGAGAGCCTGCTGTACGTGCTGCGCGAGCGCATGGGCCTCCCCGGCTCCAAGAACGCCTGCGAGCAGGGCGAGTGCGGCTCCTGCACCGTCCGTCTCGACGGCGTGCCGGTCTGCTCCTGCCTGGTCGCCGCCGGCCAGGTCGAGGGCCGCGAGGTCGTGACCGTCGAGGGGCTGGCCGACTACGCCCGGCAGCGCGCCGAGGGAGGCTGCTCAGGCGGCGTCTGCGGTACGAGCGTGGACCGGGCGCAGCGCTGGCAGGCCTCGCCCGGCGACTCGCAGTCCGGTGAGGCGGCGGCCGAACTCTCCCCCGTCCAGCAGGCGTTCATCGACGCCGGCGCCGTCCAGTGCGGCTTCTGCACCCCCGGACTGCTCGTGGCCGCCGACGAGTTGCTGGAGCGCAACGCCGAGCCGTCCGACGCGGACATCCGCGAGGCCCTGTCGGGCAACCTGTGCCGCTGTACGGGCTACGAGAAGATCCTCGACGCGGTGCGCCTCGCGGCCGCCCGCGGCGAGGCCGAGACCGCGGACAAGGGGGCCTGACCGCATGGGCGTCACCCGCACACCCACCGACCTCACCCAGGGCAGCCGGACGAAGGGCGGCATCGGCGAGTCCACGATGCGCCCCGACGGCACCCTGAAGGTGACGGGCGAGTTCGCGTACGCCTCGGACCTGTGGCACGAGGACATGCTGTGGGGTTACACCCTCCGCAGCCCGCACGCCCACGCCGAGATCGTCTCGATCGACATCGCGGAGGCGCTGGCCCAGGCCGGGGTCCACGCCGTCCTGACCTACGACGACCTCCCCACGGACACCAGGAACTATGGCCTGGAGATCCAGGACACCCCGGTGCTGGCCCACGGCCGGGTCCGCCACCACGGCGAGCCGGTGGCCCTCGTGGCCGCCGACCACCCCGAGACGGCGCGCCGCGCCGCCGCGAAGATCAGGGTCGAGTACGCCGAACTGCCCGTCGTCACCGACGAGGCGAGCGCGACCGCCGAGGACGCGCCGCTGCTGCACCCCGGCCGCGACGACCACCACGCGGGGCACGTACCGCACCCCAACATCGTCCACCGGCAGCCGATCGTCCGCGGCGACGTCGAGGCGGCCCGCGCCCGCGCCGACGTCATCGTCTCCGGCGAGTACGAAGTGGGCATGCAGGACCAGGCGTTCCTCGGCCCGGAGTCCGGGCTCGCCGTGCCGGCCGATGACGGCGGCGTCGACCTCTACATTGCCACCCAGTGGCTGCACGCAGACCTCCGGCAGATCGCGCCCGTCCTCGGCCTGCCCGAGGAGAAGGTGCGGATGACGCTGTCCGGCGTCGGCGGCGCGTTCGGGGGCCGGGAGGACCTGTCGATGCAGATCCACGCCTGCCTGCTGGCGCTGCGCACGGGGAAGCCCGTCAAGATCGTCTACAACCGCTTCGAGTCCTTCTTCGGCCACGTCCACCGCCACCCGGCCAAGCTCTGGTACGAGCACGGGGCCACCCGGGACGGCCGGATCACGCACATGAAGTGCCGGATCGTCCTCGACGGCGGCGCGTACGCCTCGTCCTCCCCTGCGGTCGTCGGCAATGCCTCCTCCCTCGCGGCCGGCCCGTACGTCATCGACCACACCGAGATCGAGGCCGTCGCGCTCTACACCAACAACCCGCCCTGCGGCGCGATGCGCGGCTTCGGCGCGGTCCAGGCGTGCTTCGCGTACGAGGCGCAGATGGACAAGGTGGCGGCCGAACTCGGCCTGGATCCGGTGGAGTTCCGGCAGATCAACGCCATGAGCCAGGGCACGATCATGCCGACAGGGCAGGAGGTCGACTCCCCCGCTCCGGTCGCCGAACTGCTGCGCCGCGTCAAGGCGATGCCGATGCCGCCGGAGAAGCAGTGGGAGACCGCGGGCGAGGGCGCGGACATCCGGGCCCTGCCGGGCGGGCTGTCCAACACCACCCACGGTGAGGGCGTCGTGCGCGGCGTCGGCTACGCGGTCGGCATCAAGAACGTCGGGTTCTCCGAGGGGTTCGACGACTACTCGACGGCCCGTGTCCGCCTGGAGGTCGTTGGCGGCGAGCCGGTCGCCGTCGTGCACACCGCGATGGCCGAGGTCGGCCAGGGCGGCGTCACCGTGCACGCGCAGATCGCCCGTACCGAGCTCGGCGTCACCCAGGTGACGATCCACCCGGCCGACACCCAGGTCGGCTCGGCCGGTTCCACCTCCGCGTCCCGCCAGACCTACGTCACCGGCGGCGCCATCAAGCACACCTGCGAGGCCGTGCGCGAGCAGGTGCTGGAGATGGGCCGGCGGAAGTTCGGCACCTACCACCCTGCGTGGGCCACCGCCGAACTCCTCCTGGAGGGCGGCAAGGTCGTCACCGACGGCGGCGAGGTGCTGGCCGGGCTCGCGGACGTCCTCGAGGACGAGTCGGTCGACCTGGAGCTGGAGTGGCGCCACCGCCCGACCGAGGCGCTCGACCTGCGCACCGGCCAGGGCCAGGGCCACGTCCAGTACTCCTTCGCCGCCCACCGCGCGGTCGTCGAGGTCGACACCGAGCTGGGCCTGGTCAAGGTCATCGAGCTGGCCTGCGCCCAGGACGTCGGCAAGGCGCTCAACCCGCTGTCCGTCACCGGCCAGATCCAGGGCGGTACGGCGCAGGGCCTGGGGCTCGCCGTCATGGAGGAGATCGTCGTGGACCCGGCCACCGCGAAGGTCCGCAACCCGTCCTTCACCGACTACCTGATCCCCACCATCCTCGACACGCCGGTCATCCCCGTCGACGTCCTCGAACTGGCCGACGAGCACGCGCCGTACGGCCTGCGCGGTGTCGGCGAGGCTCCGACGCTGTCCTCCACTCCGGCCGTGGTCGCCGCCGTCCGTGCGGCGACGGGGCTGGCCCTCAACCGCGTACCGGTGCGCCCGGAGCACATCACCGGCACGTGAACCCGACTCCGGGCGGGCGCGGACCGGCCTCCCCGTCCCGTACCCGCCCGGAAGCCCCCCACTGCAGCAACCCCCCAACCGCAGTACCGCTCAGCAGTACCCCACCGCAGTACCGCACCGTTCGCGGTGCCGCACACGTACCGCACCGCTCGCGGTACCCCGTTCGTCTCGGGCCGTTCCCCCGGGTCGTGCAGCCAACTCAACATCCCAAATCCCGCGGACGACCCCCCGCGGGTGCCCCTGTGAACCTTGGGAGTAGGCATCATGACCCAGTCGTCAGTACAGCCGCGGACGGCGGCGGAGGAGGCGGGCCCCGGCTCGCGTCCGCCCGCCGGCCGGTCCTGGCTCGACCGGTACTTCCACATCTCCGACAGAGGATCGACGGTCGCGCGGGAGGTGCGCGGCGGCATCACCACCTTCATGGCGATGGCGTACATCCTCCTGCTCAACCCGCTGCTGCTGGGCGGTGAGGACGCCTCCGGCAACACCCTCAGCCGTACCGGTCTCATCACGGCCACGGCGTTCGCCGCCGCCCTGACGACGCTGATCATGGGCTTCGTCGGCAAGGTCCCCCTGGCGCTGGCCGCCGGGCTCAGCGTCTCCGGCGTCATCGCCTCGCAGGTCGCCCCCAACATGACGTGGCCGCAGGCGATGGGCATGTGCGTGATCTACGGTGTCGTGATCATGCTGCTCGTGGTCACGGGCCTGCGCGAACTCATCATGAACGCCATACCGTTGGCGCTGAAGCACGCCATCACCATCGGCATCGGCCTGTTCATCGCGCTGATCGGCCTCGTCAAGGCCGGATTCGTCCACATGAACAACGCCTCCGCGCCGCTCACGCTGGGGCCGGCGGGCGAACTCACCGGCTGGCCGGTGCTGATCTTCTGCGTCACGCTGCTGCTCATCTTCATGATGCAGGCCCGCAACATCCCCGGTGCGATCCTCATCGGCATCGCCATCGGCACGGTGATCGCGGTCATCGTCAACGCCGTCGGCAACCTCGACCCGAAGACCTGGGGCGGAGCGCCGCCGGAGCTCGACGGCTCGGCCGTCTCCAACCCGGACTTCTCACTCTTCGGCCATGTGGAGTTCGGCGGCTGGGACGAGATCGGCGCGATGACCGTCGGCATGATCGTCTTCACGCTCGTGCTCGCCGGGTTCTTCGACGCGATGGCCACCATCATCGGCGTCGGCACGGAGGCGAAGCTGGCCGACGAGCGCGGCCGGATGCCGGGGCTCAGCAAGGCGCTGTTCATCGACGGCGCGGGCGGAGCGGTCGGCGGTGTCGCGGGCGCCTCGGGTCAGACCGTGTTCATCGAGTCGGCGACCGGCGTCGGCGAGGGTGCCCGTACGGGACTCTCGAGCGTCGTCACCGGCCTGTTCTTCGCGGCCTGCCTGTTCTTCACGCCGCTCACCCAGATCGTGCCCGGCCAGGTCGCGGCCGCCGCGCTCGTCGTCATCGGCGCGATGATGATGCAGAACGCCCGGCACGTGGACTGGAGCGACCGTGCGGTGGCGATCCCGGTGTTCCTGACCGTGACGCTGATGCCGTTCACGTACTCCATCACCGCCGGTGTCGGCGCGGGCGTCATCGCCTACACCGCCATCAAGGCGGCGCAGGGCAAGTGGCGCGAGCCGGGCGCCTTCATGTGGGTGCTCACCGGCATCTTCCTGGTGTACTTCGCCCTCGATCCGATCGAGCACTTGCTGGGCGTCAAGTAGCCCCGGCGGACCGCCCGTTGAACCCGCTCTTTTCACAACCCGCCCGAAGGAGAAGGTGATCGCCGTGCTGGACATCGCCGACGAGCTGCACCGGTGGTGCGAGCAGGGCCGTGACTTCGCCGTGGCCACCGTCGTGGCCACGAGCGGCAGCGCGCCCCGGCAGCCCGGTGCCGCCCTCGCGGTCGATGGTGACGGCACGGCGATCGGCTCCGTCTCCGGGGGCTGTGTGGAAGGGGCGGTCTACGCGTTGTGCCAAGAGGCGCTCGAGACCGGCGAGTCCGTGCTCGAGCGCTTCGGCTACGCCGACGAGGACGCCTTCGCCGTAGGCCTGACCTGCGGCGGGATCATCGACATCCTCGTCACCCCGGTGCGCTCGGGCCGGTCGCCCGTGGAGGCCGCCGCACGGGCGACGCTCGCCGCCGCGCTGTCGGAGGCGGCCGACGGGCGGGCGGCCGCGCTCGCCCGCGTCGTGGACGGACCGGCCGAACTGACCGGCCGCTCCCTGCTGGTGAGGCCCGGCGGCGCCTGGGAGGGATCGCTCGGCGGTCACCCGGAGCTGGACCGTACGGCGGCGGGCGAGGCGTCCGCGCTGCTCGACGCGGGCCGTACGGGGACGGTGGAGATCGGCTCCGACGGCAGCCGTTGCGGCCAACCGGTCGTGCTGCTCGTGGAGTCCAGCGTCCCGCCCCCTCGGATGATCGTCTTCGGCGCGATCGACTTCGCCGCTGCCCTGGTCCGGGTCGGCAAGTTCCTCGGCCACCACGTCACGGTCTGCGACGCGCGCCCCGTGTTCGCGACGGCGGCGCGCTTCCCCGAGGCGGACGAGCTGGTCGTGGACTGGCCGCACCGCTACCTCGACTCCCAGGAGCTGGACGGCCGTACGGTGCTGTGCGTCCTCACGCACGACGCCAAGTTCGACGTCCCGCTGCTGGAACGCGCGCTGAGGCTCCCCGTCGCCTACGTCGGCGCGATGGGCTCACGCCGCACCCACCTCGACCGGCTGCAGCGCCTGCGCGAGGCCGGGCTCACGGAACTCGAACTGGCGCGCCTCCGCTCGCCGATCGGCCTCGATCTGGGGGCGCGTACGCCCGAGGAGACCGCGCTGTCGATCGCCGCGGAGATCGTCGCGGACCGCCGGGGCGGCACCGGCGTCCCGCTGACGGGCGCCCACACCCCGATCCACCATGGCTCAGCGGCACCGGTGGGCAGGATCGGCTCGGTGGCCTGAACGCGCCTCCCGCGTACGGGAGATGTCGGCCGGGCGCGCTGCTCGATGAGCATGCTCTGCAGGGCGAAGGGCACCTGCGATGCGGCCGGTCCCAATGCGGTCGGGACGGACGCGGCCGTGTCCGGCCCGCGGCCGGGCGGCGCGGGAGTCGCCTGCCCGACAGGCGAACGCCCCTGGCCGGGTGGGGCGTTGGAGGTTGCCCGCTTCGTCGGGCTGCCAAGGGCTTCGTAGAGCTGTTGCGCACTCGGGTTGGGTTGTTGCTCGCTTGGTCGGGGTGAGTGTGCGCACCAAGTGCCGGCCGATGGGTGGTGTTCGGGCATGGGGACGGGTGGGCGTCGGCTGGGCCGGGTGTCCGCAACGGCCGTTGCGTGGTTGCGGCCCAGGCGGCCGCCCCGGTGAGTGTCCGGGGGTGCCGCTTTCAGAATGCTTGACTCGAGGCAAGCATTTTCTCACCAAGGGTCCCCAGGGCCCGACCGGGCTGAAGTCTGAGCCGCTGCCGCCGGGTAGCGACCCCGGGGGTCCGCCGTCGCCCGCCCCGATGCCTGAGAGCGTCCGGGGGACGTCAGGCACCAAGGGCGAGCCGGAGCAGGGCAGTCACCACAACGCCGACCAGAACCGCGACGAGCATGCCGGCCCGGCACAGCCGGGCCCCGGCCGCCGCCGCGAGACCGGCGACGAGGGCGAGGTCCAGGTCCTTCCAGCCCGGCCCGGTCACGGCGACGACGACGAGACCGGCGAGCAGCGCCGGAGCCAGGAGCGCGATCACCGCCCGTGCGGGGGTTGGGAGTTGACGGTCGCCGAGGACGGCGGGGCCGACGGCCTTGAAGGCGAAGCTCACGACCGCCGCGCCCAGGATGGCCCACCACAGCGTGGTCACGGTCGCCTCCTCGTCTCCTGCGCGGCCGGCTTTCCGACCGCTTCCGGCTCTCCGCCCTTCAGGAGTTCCTCGCGTGTCGGCGGCACTTCGCGCGTCTCCCCTGCGTCACCGCCGTCGTCCTCACGCCCGGGCCCGCGACGACGCCGCTTCAGCAGTCCCGGCAGCGCCCCTGCCGTGGAGCCCAGGAGCGCGATGCCCGCGGGAACGGCGAGCACGAGCCCCGCGGAGACCGCTCCGCCGAGCCCGGCGGCCAGCCGCGCCCTGCCCGAGGAGCGGACTTCCTCCAGGAGCAGCATCAGGAAGAACGCGGGGAAGACGACGTCGAGACCGAACGCCTCGACGAGCGCCGGTGACGGGGCGAGCACGACACCGAGCGCCGTACCGGAGATCCACGCCGGGGCCTGAACCGCCGTGGCGCCGAAGAGCTTGCCCCGGTCGAACCGTCCGCCGCCGCGGTGCGCGGCCACCCATGACGCGTCGATGACGGTCTGGCCCTCCAGCGCCCTGCGCACCCGGCCGCCGCGCAGATCGCGGGCGACCGCGACGCCCATCGGGACGAAACGGGCGTTGATCAGTGCCGCGGCCGTGACGGCCGTGACAGCGCCCGCACCGCCCGTCAGTGCGGTGAGCAGGGCGAACTGCGCCGATCCGGAGATCACGAGCACCGAGCAGACGATCGGGGCGAGCGTGCCCCATCCATGCCCCACGGCTTCCGTGCCGAACGTGATGCCGAGGACGAACGTCGCCGCCCCCAGGCCCGTGCCGACGCGCAGCCCTCCGCGGAAGCCCTGCCGGCCGCCGTCGCGCGACCGGGCGGCACCGTCGGGTATCGCGTCCGCTGCCGTGTTGCGTTCCATGACATCCGAGCCTAACAACCAAAATCGTTTTATGCTCGTTAGAGAGCGTAACGGGGCAGCACCGGGAGGAAGGGATCCATGCGCGAGGGAGAGGCGGCCGGAGCCGCCGCGCTGGGCGCCGGGACCGCGGGGGCGGAGGGCGTGAAGGCCGCGGAGCACTGGGACGAGCGTGCGCGGCCGATGATCGGCGGGCATCCGGCGGTGGATCTGGTGAACACCGTGTCGTGGCGCCTCGTGCCCGACCGCCGCACCGACCACCTCGGCGACGCCTCGGCCCTGATCTCCTGGGCAGAGGCCGCCGGGCTCGCGGGCCCGGCGGACGTCCGGGCCCTGCGGACGTCGGTCGCGGCCGACGGGGACGAGGCGGAGGCGGCGCTGCGCCGGATCCGGCGGATGCGGGAGGTGGTGCACGGACTGCTGGACGCCGCCGCACACGACCGCGACCCCGCGGACGCCGGCGTACGCGCCTTCCACCGGCTGTCCCTGGACGCCCGACGCCACAGCGCGTGGTCGACGACACTGCCGCTCTCCTGGGCCGATCCGCCCTCCACCGTCACCGGGCTGTACCGCCGGCTCACCTTGCTGGCCGAGGAGTTGCTCAGCGGCGAACAGGTACGCGGAGTCCGCCTCTGCGAAGGACCGGGCTGCGGCTGGCTGTTCCTCGACCGCACCCGCAGCCATACGCGGCGCTGGTGCAGTTCGGGCGACTGCGGCAACCGCGACCGCGCCCGCCGCCACTACGCCCGGACGAAGCGCGTCGCCCCGTCCGGTGCTTCACGGAAGCGGTCGCGCGGCACCGGCTGACCGGTTCCGCACGGAGGTTTCAGGGGCCTCGCCGTGCTCCGCCGGACTCGGCCGCCCTGCCCGCGCCCAGTTGCCCGCGGGCGAACAGAGGGCCAACGGACGCCGGAATACGGCGAGTTCAGGAGGAGCGGCGCGCGCCGGTGAGGTGTTCGCGCACGAGCTGTTCGACGACCGTCAGGTCCTGCGCGGCGAGCGCGTCGAGGAGCGCGGTGTGCTCGGCCGCGTCCGCGATCAGGTCGGCGGTGCGCACGAGGGACCCGCAGTCCAGCGGCCCCTGCGCCCGCCGGTGGAGATCGTCGGCGAGCAGGGCGAGTTGACGGTTCCCGGTGAGCGAGAGCAGCGCGTGATGGAAGGCGCGGTCGGACTCCGCGTAGCCCGCGCGGTCCCCGCGGGCAGCCGCGGCGACGGTGTCCGCGGCGAGGGAGCGCAGTTCGTTCCACCGCTCGGGCGGCAGGGCGCGGGAGAGCCCGAGCATCGCAGGGACCTCGATCATCGCCCGTATCTCGGCCAGTTCGGCCAGGTCGCGCGCCGTACGGCGGGCGATGCGGAAGCCGCGGTTGGGCACGACCTCGACGGCTCCCTCACGGGCGAGTTGCTGCATCGCCTCGCGCACCGGCGTCGCGGAGACGCCGAAGCGATCGGCGAGCGCGGGCGCCGAGTACACCTCGCCCGCCGTCAGCTCGCCGCAGACCAGCGCGTTGCGCAGCGCGTCGAGGATCTGGCCCCGTACGGAGTGCCGCTGCGGAAGCCGGCGCGGTGCGTGCGGCTCGCCCTTCGCGCTGCGCGCCTGACGGGGAGAACGGGGCGCACGCGCAGGCGCCGGTACGGATGCCGGGACCGGGGGCGGCGCAGGAGCCGGTACGGGTGCAGGAGCCGGGATCCGCGGGGAGGCGTGACCGGAGGCGCCTGGCGCATCACCGCCGGCACGAGCAGCGAAGGGCGTGGAACGGGATCCGGCGGCATCGGCCGACGCGACCCGTCCGTCCGCCTCCGCGGCCCCGGCCCCGGGCCCGGAGCCGGAGCCGGCAGGCATCCCGTCCGGCACCCCGGCAGTCTCCGGCCCCCCGGACGGTGCAGTGCCGGGCGACGGATTTCCGTAGCCCCCGGAACCCACGGAGCCGCCAGGGCCGCCGGAGCCGCCGGAGCCCACCGATGCGCCGAAGTGCTCGGAGCGGCCTTCGGCGGAGCGCTGACGCGTCACGCGAGGACGGGCCCCGGCGGCCACCGCACCCCCGTACCGGCCCTCGTCCACCCCGTAGGTCCGCCTTTCGGGCGCCCCCGCGGTCCCCCCGACCTCGGAAGACTCAGAGGACTCGATGACCTCGGAGGGCTCAGGGAACTCGGGAAGCGCAGGCGGCGCGGGCGCCTCAGGGGATCCGGCGGGCGCGGGCACGGCGGCAGGCGGGTGCGACCCCGCGGCCCCCGTACTGCCCTGCTCCATTGATCGCCCTCCGTGAAATGCTCCCCAGAACCATAGGGGCCCCCTCCCGCACTTCAAACACCGATACCATCCGGTAAGGTAAGGCTTACCTGCTAACGATCGCGAGATTCGGTGGTCCGCGCATGTCCGTCGCCCCGGCCGTCCCGGCCCTCACCTCGTCGCCCGTCGCCGCGGCTTATGCCCGGCTGGCCGAGGTGTTCCCCGGGCTGAGCGTGACCGAGGAGGCACCGCGCCAGGGGGGCGGCTGGGTCGCGGCCACCGAGCTGGCCGAGGGCGGCGCCGCGCTCGACGGATTCCTGGCATGGGACAACGCCCAAGTCCTGCGGGACTACGGCCAACAGGCCCGCCCCGACGTCATCGCGAGCTTCGGACTGCACCGTTACGCATGGCCCGCCTGCCTGCTCATCACCGTCCCCTGGTTCCTGCTGCGCCGCGTGCCGCGGATCCCCGTCGGCGAGGTGTCCTTCCAGCGGACGCTCGGCCGGATGACCCTGCGCGTCGGTGAGTTCGCCTGCCTGCCCGACGACCCGATGGCCGCGCTGCCGAACGCCCGGGTCGTACCGGACGAGGAGGCCCTGCGGGCCGAGGTGCGCGAGGCGGTGGCCGAGCATCTCGGCCCCGTTCTGGAGGGGTTCAGGCCGCGGATGCGCCGCGGTCCGCGCGCGTTGTGGGGCATGGCGACCGACGAGATCGTCGAGGGCCTGTGGTATGTGGGGCATCTGCTCGGCGAAGAGCGGCGCGCGATGAGCGAGTTGGAGCGCCTGCTGCCCGGGGCCACCGCACCGTACGTCGGCAGCTCGGCCTTCCGCGAGCTGACCGGGCCGCGGGGCGAGACGCTGCCCACCCGCGACCGGGCGAGCTGCTGCCTCTTCTACACGCTGCGGCCCGAGGAGACCTGCGTGACCTGCCCGCGCACCTGCGACGCGGAGCGCATCGCGCGCCTCACCGCAAGCTGATCACGGCAGAACCACCCGCCGGGGTGAGAGCCCCCGAACGCAACTCCCGTACCACGTACGGGAGTTCGAGTTTTCCGGCCCTATTCGAATGCCCTGCGCCGCTGTTGGGCGGAAACCCCTTGGGGCACGCTCCGTTTCCGTCAGGATGACGCCCGTCGAGTGCCGCGTCCGCACTCGGCCCATGGCAACAGCGTGACGGAAGCGAGTGCAAGGGACCCCGATGAGACTTACCGACACCTCGCTGAACTGGCTCATCCCCCTCCTGGTGCTGCTCGCCGGCGCGACCGTCGCGGCGGTGGTCGTCAGCCGCGGCCGGCGTGACGCCAAGGACGCCCGCCCCGTCGACTCCTGGGAGCGCAGCGAGGAGCGGCGCCGCCGCAAGGAGACCGTCTACGGCTCCGCGTCCTACGTGCTGCTGTTCTGCTGCGCGGCCGTCGCCGCCGCCCTCTCCTTCCACGGTCTCGTCGGCTTCGGACGGCAGAACCTCAATCTCTCGGGAGGCTGGGAGTACCTGGTGCCCTTCGGCCTCGACGGCGCGGCGATGTTCTGCTCCGTCCTCGCGGTCCGCGAGGCCAGCCACGGCGACGCGGCACTCGGATCCCGCATGCTGGTCTGGACGTTCGCGGGCGCGGCGGCCTGGTTCAACTGGGTCCACGCGCCGCGCGGGCTCGACCACGCGGGCGCCCCGCACTTCTTCGCCGGGATGTCCCTGTCCGCCGCGGTCCTCTTCGACCGGGCGCTCAAGCAGACCCGCAGGGCCGCGCTCCGCGAGCAGGGGCTCGTCCCGCGGCCGCTGCCGCAGATCCGTGTCGTCCGCTGGCTGCGCGCGCCCCGCGAGACCTTCGCCGCCTGGTCGCTGATGCTGCTCGAAGGCGTACGGAGCCTGGACGAGGCGGTCGACGAGGTGCGCGAGGACCGGCGGCAGAAGGAACAGCACCGCATGCGCAGGCGCGACCAGGAGAAGCGGGAGCGCGCCCAGCTCCGGGCTCTCAGCCGGCAGAACGGGCTGTGGGGCCGCCGTGGCGGACGCCAGGTCGTCGACGCCCCGGGCCTCCCTCCCGCCACCTCGTCGCGGGCGGAGACCCCCATGGTGGAGGCGGGCCCTACGCCCGCCCGGCCGGTGCTCCGCGCCGCGTCGGCGGACGGCGGTGAGAGCCCGTCGGGCGGCGGTAGACAGGACCGGCCCGTGACCGTCGACCTCACCGCGGAGGACGACACCCTGACGATCCCCCGGCTCGACTCGCTCGAGCGCAAGCTCAAGGACCTCGAGCAGCAATTCGGCTGAGCCGACGGAATCCAGGGGTGGTACGGGCCGCCGCACGGCGTGCGGAACCGCCCTCCGTGCGGCGGCCCGTACCACCCCGGTTCAGGGTCCGTACGATCCGCCCCGATCCCTGCGCCCCGATCCCTGCGCCCCGATCCCTGCGCCCCAGAGCCTCTGCGATCCCGCCGGTGTCCTGGCGATCCGTCAGACCGGTTCCCCGGCCAGCTCGAACCACACGATCTTCCCCGCCCCCACCGGCCGCACCCCCCAGGTGTCCGCCAGCGCCTGGACGAGCATCATCCCCCTGCCGCCGGTCCCCTCGCCGTCCGGTCTGCGGACGACGGGCCGGCGGTCGGCGAAGTCCCTGACCTCGACCCTCAGCCGGTCCTCGTCCCGGTCCACGGCGGTCGGTCCGTCCGGCGCGTGGCCCGCGACCAGGGTCGCCGTCACCTGCGCCCCGCGGCCCGTGTGGACGAGCGCGTTGGTGACCAGCTCACTGATCAGCAACTCGGCGACATCGGCCTGTTCCTCCTTCCCCCACGACTGCTGCCTCAGCAGCTCCCTCAGCGACTCGCGCACCTCGGCGACCGCCGCCAGGTCCGCTCTCCGCAGGCGCTTGTTCAGTACGGAATCTCCGCGCTGCCCCGCCATCTCCCCCGCCCCGTAAGCCGTATCGGTCCGATCTGGTGCGAACTGGCTCCTGGTCATGCATGCCCAGAGGGGCGCATGGCAAAGCCCGGCACCGCCGGGAGAACGGTGCCGGGCTTCAGGGGAGGACGGTCGCTGCGGTCACCCGCTGCACAACAGTCGACAATCGGAACATCCCGCGCACGCCCGGAGCGCATACCGGCCGTGCGCCCCTTCCACCCGTACGGCCCAGCCGCCGCACGGCCGGTCGGCGTACGCCGCGGTCGCAGCCGTACGAGCCACCGTCAGGGACGCGGGACGTTCCGCAGGTTGGAGCGCGCCATCTGCACCATCCGGCCCACCCCGCCGTCCAGCACGATCTTGCTCGCCGAGAGCGCGAAGCCGGTGACCATCTCCGCGCTGATCTTCGGCGGGATCGACAGCGCGTTGGGGTCGGTCACGATGTCCACGAGCGCCGGGCCCTTGTGCTTGAAGGCGTCCCGCAGCGCTCCGCGCACCTGCTTCGGCTTCTCCACACGCACCCCGTACGCGCCCGCCGCCGTCGCGATGGCGGCGAAGTCCGGATTCCGGTTGCCGGTGCCGTACGACGGGAGGCCGGAGACCATCATCTCCAGCTCCACCATGCCCAGCGAGGAGTTGTTGAAGAGCACGACCTTCACCGGCAGGTCGTACTGCACGAGGGTCAGGAACTCGCCCATGAGCATGGCGAATCCGCCGTCCCCCGACATCGCCACCACCTGCCGCTTCCGGTCGAGGAACTGCGCCCCGATCGCCTGCGGCACCGCGTTGGCCATCGAGCCGTGGGTGAACGAGCCGATGACGCGGCGGCGGCCGTTGGGGGTGAGATAGCGCGCCGCCCACACGTTGTTCATGCCGGTGTCGACGGTGAAGACGGCGTCCGCCGCGGCCTCCTCGTCCAGCACGGAGGCCACGTACTCCGGGTGGATCGGGGTGTGCTTCCCGACGTTGCGGGTGTACGCCTTCACGACCCCTTCGAGGGCGTCGGCGTGCTTCTTGAGCATCTTGTCGAGGAACCGCCGGTCGGTCTTCACCCGCACCTTGGGGGTGAGGCAGCGCAGCGTCTCGGCGACGTCGCCCCACACCGCCAGGTCGAGCTTGGAGCGCCGGCCGAGATGCTCGGGCCGTACGTCGACCTGCACGATCTTGACGTCGTCGGGCAGGAACGCGCCGTAGGGGAAATCGGTGCCCAGCAGGATCAGCAGATCGCACTCGTGCGTCGCCTCGTAGGCGGCCCCGTACCCGAGCAGGCCGCTCATCCCGACGTCGTACGGGTTGTCGTACTGGATCCACTCCTTGCCGCGCAGGGCGTGGCCCACCGGGGACTTCACGCGTTCCGCGAACCCCATGACCTCGTCGTGCGCACCCGCGGTGCCGCTGCCGCAGAACAGCGTGATCCGGTCGGCCCGGTCGACCATCCGGACCAGTTCCTCGATCTCGGCGTCGCCGGGCCGCACGGTCGGCCGGGACGTCACCAGCGCGTGCTCCTCGGCCCGTTCCGGGGCGGGCTGCGCGGCGATGTCGCCGGGCAGGGCGACGACGCTGACACCGCTGCGGCCCACCGCGTGCTGGACGGCCGTCTGCATGACCCGCGGCATCTGCCGCGGGCTGGAGATCAGCTCGCAGTAGTGGCTGCACTCCCGGAACAGCTGGTCCGGATGGGTCTCCTGGAAGTAGCCGGAGCCGATCTCGCTGCTCGGGATGTGCGAAGCGAGGGCGAGGACGGGCGCCATCGAACGGTGCGCGTCGTACAGGCCGTTGATGAGGTGCAGATTGCCGGGCCCGCAGGACCCGGCGCAAGCCGCGAGGCTGCCGGTGAGCTGCGCCTCCGCCCCGGCGGCGAAGGCCGCGCACTCCTCGTGGCGGACCTGGATCCAGTCGATGGCGGAATTGCGGCGGATGGCGTCCACGACGGGGTTGAGGCTGTCGCCGACGACGCCGTAGAGCCGCCGCACACCGGCCCGGACGAGGATGTCGACGAACTGCTCCGCCACGCTCTGCTTGGCCATGGGTCTCACTCCGGGGGTCGGGGTCGGGCGTTTCCTCCCCCCGGATCCGTCGCCCCCCGTGGTCCATCAACCCATGGACCGCACGCTCGCGCCTCCCGGCCGGTGCGAAGGCGGGACGGGGGCGGGACGGGCTACGCCGGTACGGCGTGGGGGTAGGGCGGGCGGTACGCGGGCTGCGGCGCCGGGCTGCTCTGGGCTGCCGCCTTGTGCGGCCTGGGCTCCGTCAGGTCTCGGTCTCCCAGACCGCTGCGGCCGTCCGGTCGCCGGCGTGACCGGAGACGCGGAGCTGGACGTCGGACAGGAAGGCCGCCAGGCCGGGCGGGGCGGTGGCCGACCACCGCTCCGCCAGCGCGCGGGCGAGGGCGGGCTCGCCGCGCAGGGGCTCCGCCAGGCCCGCACCGCACAGCAGAAGCGTGTCACCGGGGCGGGCGACGGAGGCCCGGAAGTGAAAGGGCTCGGCGTACGCGCCCGCCGGGGCGGCGTGGTCGTCGGAGAGGGCTGTCTCGGCGGAGAGGGCTGTCTCGGCGGAGTCGGCTGCGTAGGCCGAGTCGCCGGCATCGGCCGGGCCGGGCGGAGAGACACCGGGGTCGACGGTGAGCCGGTCACCGGGTGCGGTGGTGACCTCGCCTCCGAGCCCGGGACCCCGTCCGTTCACCGCCGGGTCGAGGTCCTGCCAGGCGCCGTCCCGCAGCCGGAACAGGCCGCCTCCTCCGACGCCGAAGAACAGGCGAGTACGGCAGGCCGGGTCGGCGGGGAGGAGGAGGCAGCGGAGCGTGGCGGTGTACTCGCCCGGATCCAGGCCGAGTTCGGCCGCGCGGGCGCGGAGGCGGCCGTAGCCGCGGTCGGTGAGCCGGTGCAGACCCGACTTGAGGGCGCTGCGCCGGCCGTCACGGATGTCCTCGGCCAGCCGGACGTGGCTGCGGCCCACGGCCGAGCCGATCATGCGGCAGAGGTCGGACGCGGCACGGCGCGCCACGTCCGTGGGCCGTGCGCCGCCTGCCACGGCCACGAGCAGCAGCGTGTCCTCGCCGGATCCGAACCGTGCGGTGACCAGGACGTCGCGCCGCGGTTCGCCCCCGTCACGCGCCGCGTCGCCGCGCAGCGACGCGGCGCGCAGGACGAGGGAGCCGTAGCGGGCGCCGTCGAGCACCGTGTCCGGCACGAGGGCGTCGAGGGCATCGGGGTCGGCGGGCGGCAGGGCGGTGGGCTCGGCGTCGTAGGCGGGAGCCCGCTGCCCCACGAACTCGGCCTCGCCGGGCGGCTGTCGGGGGACGGCCGCCGCCGTGGGCACCTCCCCCGTACGGCGCGGTGACGGCGGTGTCTCCGGTGCGGCACCGGACACGGTTCCCAGCCTCAGCGTGGGGTCCGGCCCCGGCGAGTCGGCTCCTTCGCCGAAGCCCGGCCCCGGCTCATGACCTCTGCGAGAGGGGCCGTTGCCAGTGGCTGACTGCTCCTCATCCCGCCGCGCAGATACGGGAGTCGGGTGTGAGGGAGGCTCCCAGGGCGCTCGGGACCGGGGGACGAACGCTCGGCGGTTCGGAGCCCGGCCCCCGGGCGGCGCGGGCGCGACGCCCTGCCACCACTCCCGCCGCCGGGCGGGACGGACAGCCGTACCCGGTGTCCGCGGGGACGGAGGCCCCGTCACCGGGGGTCGCCGCACGAGAGGGTCGCCGCGGGGCGGCCAGGTCGGCTCCGGCCATGCCTCGGGCCGCGGCCCGGCCTGGGACGAGTCCACCATCGGGGGCGCGCTCTGCCACCACTCGCCCTCCTCGGCAGCCCGCTGCGGGAGGTCGGGGGCGTACGAGGCCGTGGCCGGTGCGGGAGCGTCCCGGGTAACACCCGCCGCAGCAGCGCTCGTTGATGAATCGTCCGGGTCAACACCCGCCGGTTCTTCACACGGTGACGGTACGTCGTACATCAGCTCATCGAGCGGCTCGTCGAGCGGCTCGTCGGATGGGCAGGCGTCCGGCCCCGCCGGAACATCGCCCGCGGCCAGGTCCGTTGCCGCGTCGCCCGGTGGCGGGGCGCCCGTCGCCCCGACCGCCTGCGACGCGGAGTCGAAGCGGTCGTCCACCGAGTCCGCTCCGGGCACGGGCCCCGTGTCCGGCGTGCCCTCGTCGTACAACTCCCGCCACCAGTCGTCCTCGTGGCGCCGCTCCCCGGGCTGGTTCATGCCCTCAATTGTCCATCGCGCAGCCCTTTCGGGAAGGGCGCGCGAGCTCGCCGGTGCGTGCGAACGCGCCGGAGTGCGCCGAAGGATTCCGGACACGCTCCCGGGCAGCGGACCGCGGGACAGGCCCTTCCCCCACGGCAGGACCTGTCCGGCGGCGTCACCGCGGCGGGGCCGTCACCTCCGGCGCGCGGCTCCGCAGGGCGCAGCGGGCTGACGGGGCATTGGCCTGTACCACAGTTCCGACACCTTGGCAGAGTGGCCTGTCCTACGGGGATGATGCTCGCGGCGGGTTTGCGCCGTGACTCATTTCCGCCACGATGGCCCCCACCGTCGCCACGCCGCACCGCACACCACCGCACCGCACCGCACCACCGCCGTCGTACACCGCCGGTGCTGCCGGCGGGCAAGTGTCATCAGGGGCAGGTGTCATCAGGGGCAGGGACAACCGGGTGCCCAGGGGATCCAGGGGGAGTCAGATGCTCAGCGCGATCGGTCTCGACGCACTGCAGGAAACGGCGTACCGCACGCTGGTCGGACTCGGCGCCGCCGAGGTCTCCGACCTCGCGCACCGGCTGTCGCTGCCTGAGGAGGAGGCCGTCCTCACGCTGCGGCGGCTCGAACGGCACGGGCTCGCCGCCCAGTCCTCGGCGCGCCCCGGCCGCTGGGTGGCCGCGCCGCCCGCCGTCGCCCTCGGCGCCCTGCTGCGGCAGCAGCGGCACGAGCTGGAGCAGGCCGAGCTCGCCGCCGCCCTCCTCACCGAGGAGTACCGGGTGCAGGCCGCCGAACCCGCCGTGCACGACCTGGTCGAGGTCGTGACGGGCGCGGGCGCGGTCTCCCACCGGTTCCTCCAGCTCCAGCTCGGCGCGGAGCGGGAGGTCTGCGCGCTGGTCACGGGGAGCCCGACCACCGTACGGGGCATGGACAACGACGCGGAGGAACGTGCCTCGAACCGCGGCGTCCGCTACCGCGTGGTGATCGAGCGCGACGTCCTGTCGGGGCCGTCGGGGATCACCGAGCTGAGGGCGGCGCTCGGCCGCCGGGAACAGGTGCGGGTCGTCGACCGCGTCCCCACGAAGCTCGTGGTCGCGGACGGCGCGCTCGCGATGGTCCCGCTGACGCGCCGTGCCGCGGAACCCTCGGCGGTCGTGGTGCACGCCAGCGGACTGCTCGAATCGCTGACGGGTCTCTTCGAGCGGGTGTGGCGCGATGCCCTGCCGTTGCACCTGGACACGGACGGCGTCCCGTACGAGGGCAGCCCCGACGCGCCGGACGCCACCGACCTGGAGGTCCTCTCCCTGCTGCTCGCCGGGCTGACCGACGCGAGCGTCGCCAAGCAGCTCGACCTGGGGCTGCGCACGGTGCAGCGCCGCGTGAAGCGGCTGATGGAGCTGACCGGGGTGTCCACGCGGCTGCAGCTCGGCTGGCATGCGTACGAGCGGGGCTGGGTGGCGCGCGGGGACCGCCCCGCCGGCGAACGGTAGGCGCTCACCGGCCGCCGCCGCGCGGTCGCGGGCCCGCCCCCGCCGGGAAGCGCCGTCCGCCGCCTTCCGGCAGGCTGGGCCCATGGGGACCTGGCAGCTGGTGGCGGTCGGGCTGGTGATGCTGCTCGGCCTCCTCGGCGTCCTGATCCCCGGCGCCCCCGGCCCTCCGGTGGTCTGGGCCGGGGTGGTGTGGTGGGCGCTGACCGAGAAGACGGCACTCGCGTGGTGGGTGCTGATGGGCGCGACGGCCGTGCTCCTGCTCAACCAGGCTCTCAAGTGGCTGCTCCCCGCACGCCGGATGAAGGACGCCGGGATCCCCCGGCAGACGCTGTACGCGGGTGGGGCGTCGGCGGTCGTCGGGTTCTTCGTGGTGCCCGTCGTGGGCGCGGTCATCGGCTTCGTGACCGGGATCTACGGCGCCGAGCGGGCGCGGCTCGGCGACCACGGCAACGCCTGGGCGTCGACCAGGACCGCGATGCGGGCGATCGGCTTCAGTGTGCTGATCGAGCTCTTCGCGTGCCTGCTGGTCGTGGGGGCGTGGACGGGCGCGGTGGCGGCCGGCTGACCGCGGACCCGGCTCCGGGCAGCGACCGGCTCCGGGCACGGACCCGGCTCCGGGCAGGGACCCGCCCACGCCCCCGGCACGTGGGCCCCGGGACCGTACGCCCTCGGTGCCGCCTCCGATGCGAGCGAGCGGGACCGGTGTGATCCTGGCGCCATGACGGATCTGAACGAGGCCGAGCGCGCGTATCTGAAGACCCAGCGGCTGGGGCGGCTGGCGACCGTGGACCCGGCAGGGCAGCCCCAGGCGAACCCCGTGGGCTTCTTCCCGCAGGAGGACGGGACGGTCCTGATCGGCGGCTACCGCATGGGCGCCACCAAGAAGTGGCGCAATCTGCAGGCGAATCCGAAGGTCGCTCTCGTCGTCGACGACCTCGCCAGTGTCCGGCCGTGGGCCGTGCGGGGCGTGGAGATCCGCGGCGAGGCGGAACTGCTCGTCGGTCCGCACGAGCTCGGCCCGCACTTCAGCGAGGAGGTCATCCGCATCCATCCGCGGAAGGTCCACAGCTGGGGCCTCGAGGACTGAGCGCGGTGCGGGCCCGGGGTGAGCGCCCGTCTGACGGAGCGCCAACGCGCCGCCGTGCGCACGGACTTCACCCCGGACCGTGAACCGGGGGCCCCGGAACCGCGGGCCCGGAACCGCGCGCCCCAGAACCCGGGGGCGGCGGGCCGACGCCCGCCGCCCCGTCAGCGGGTCAGCGCTGCTTCCCCCGCTTCCGCTCCATCATGTGCCGCCCCAGCGCCTGCTTCTGCTTCCAGTCCCGGCGGATCTCCGCCCGCAGACGGGCGTCCGTACGGGCGGCGAGCCGTTCGTTCTCGCGCAGCAGTTTGCGGTAGCTCTCCAGCCTGCGCTCGGGGAGTTCACCGGTCTCCAGCGCCTCCATCACCCGGCAGCCGGGCTCCACGGTGTGCGCGCAGTCGTGGAAACGGCACCCGCGCGCGAGCGCCTCGATCTCGGAGAAGACCTGCCCGACGCCCTCCTCCGCGTCCCAGAGCCCGACGCCGCGCAGCCCCGGGGTGTCGATCAGCACCCCGCCCCCGGGCAGGGGCAGCAGGTCGCGCGTGGTGGTGGTGTGGCGGCCCTTGCCGTCGCTGTCCCGGATCGTCTGCACGTCCTGGACCTCCTCGCCCAACAGGGCGTTGGCGAGCGTGGACTTGCCCGCGCCCGACTGGCCGAGGAGCACGGCCGTGCCTCCCCCGACGGAGGCGGCGAGCACGTCCACGCCTTCCCCCGTCATGGAGCTGACCGCGAGGACGTCGACACCGGGAGCCGTCGCCTCCGTGTCGGCTACGAGGTGGGCGAGCACCGATGCGTCCGGTACGACGTCGGTCTTGGTCAGCACGACCACCGGCCGCGCCCCGCTCTCCCAGGCGAGCGCGAGGAAGCGCTCGATCCGGCCGAGGTCCAGCTCGGCGGCGAGCGAGACCGCGATGACGGCGTGGTCGACGTTGGCGGCGAGGATCTGTCCGTCCGACTTCTTGGAGGAGGCGGAGCGGAGGAACGCGGTGCGCCGCGGCAGCAGCGCCCGGACGACGCCCCGCTCGAGGTCGAGGGCCGCCCAGTCCCCGGTGCAGGCGATCAGCAGTGGGTCGGGTGACCATACGGGCGCGGTGTCCGCCCGAACCGTGACGACACCGTGACCGCCCGGATCGCCGGTGACGGCGTCGCAGCGGCCGCGGTCGACCCGGACGATCCGCCCGGGCACGAGACCCTGGCCTGCGTACGGGGCGAAGTCTTCAGCGAACCCGCTGTCCCATCCGTAGGACGTGAGCGGGTGCGAGATGTGGTTGTACAACGGGGTGAACCCTTCGAGGGAGTGGTCCCTCGGCGAGGAGGACGGCGGCCGGAAGAGGCGGGCCGTCGGTCAGCCGGAGACCACGGGGGTACGGACGATGGTCTTCTCGATGCGGGCAGCGCCCATCGCAACGACGGTCATCGGTCCTCACCTCCCGTTCGGGTCTTCCACGGCCGGACAGCAGCAGCCCTGAATGGCTGCCGCCGGGCTCCCGCGAAGCTTAATCCGGCCTTGTGCGGCGGCGCCAATGGTTTTTCGGCGGCGATCTCCGTGACGCGTCTCATGACCGGCCTTGTGACCGTCTCGGCGGTCCTCGGCGATTCGCCTTGCCATCCGCAGAACCGAGTTCTCCCCCCGGCTGTACTACGAGTCAGTACGGCGTCTACGGTATGGGATCGGATCGCTCTTCTCCGGGGAGCAGTTCCCCGAATTTCCTCCCCCATCCGGGAGTTCGGGGGGCCGAGAGCGGGCCGCCAACTCCCCCCACGGTGTGTCGGACGCACCGGTAGGCGAACGGAAAGTGTGAAGAACGTGCAGTTGTGGATACGTCGCCAGTGGCTGGCAGGTCTGCTCGGAGCGGGAACAGTCGCCGGATTGCTCACGGGGTGTGGTGCGGGAGAGGCCGGCAGTGGCGGCGAGGGGGAGGCGGTCGTCATGGGAACGACCGACCAGGTCCAGTCCCTCGACCCGGCCTCGGGCTACAACGTCGGTTCCTGGATGGTGTTCAACAACGTCTTCCAATCCCTGATCAGCTTCCCGCGGGGCTCGAACACCCCGCAGCCTGAGGCCGCCGAGAGCTGTTCCTTCACCGACGGCAACAGCACCGTCTACCGCTGTGAGCTGAAGGACGGACTGACCTTCAGCAACGGGAACGGCCTCACGTCCGAGGACGTGGCGTACTCCTTCAAGCGGACGCTGAAGATCAACGATCCCAAGGGCCCGTCCTATCTCCTCCAGTCCCTGGACCGGGTGGAGACGCCGGACGAGAAGACCGTCGTCTTCCACCTCAACAAGTCCGACGCGACGTTCCCCATGAAGATCGCATCAAGTGCGGGCGCGATCGTCGATCACAGCGAGTACCCCGCGGACAAACTGCGCACCGACGGCAAGGTCGTCGGTTCGGGTGTTTACACACTCGACGAGTTCGACCGGAAGAAAGCCGTCTTCTCCGTCAACGAGGGATACAAGGGCGAAGCCGACGTCCAGAACTCCGGTATGACGATGAAGTTCTACGACGGCGACCAGGCGGGGCTGCGCAAGGCCGTACAGAGCGGCAGCGTGGATTTCGCCTATCGCGGCCTCGCGGCGGAGGACATTCACGAACTCGAGACCGCGACCACCGCGGACCGGCGGGGCGTCGAGGTCGTCGACGGCGCCAGCGCCGAAGTGATGCACATGGTCTTCAACATGAAGGACCCGGTGGTCGGCAAGCTCGGCGTGCGCAAGGCCATCGCGTACCTCGTGGACCGGCAGGCCCTGGTGCGCGACGTGTACCAGCGCACCGCCAAGCCGCTCTACTCGGTCATCCCCGCCGGCATCACCGGTCACAAGACGCCGTTCTTCGACAAGTACGGCGACCGCCCGCAGCAGGAGAAGGCGGCCGCGGCGCTGCGCAAGGACGGCGTCAACGGCAAGGTCAAAATGACCCTGTGGGCCACGCCCATACGCTTCGGGCCCTCCACCGTGCCCGCGGTCAAGGAGATCTCCCGGCAGCTCAACGCGAGCGGCCTGTTCGACGCCGACGTGAAGAGCGTGCCCCTCGACGAGTACGAGAAGGGGATCGCCAAGGGCAAGTACGGCGCCTATGTGAAGGGCTGGGTGCCCGACTACCCGGACCCCGACATCTTCATCTCGCCGTTCTTCAGCCGGAACAACGTCGTCGCGAACAACTACCTCTCGAAGCGCATCGTCGACAAGCTCATACCGGAGACGGTGTCCCAGCCCGACCGGCTCGTGACCGCCGGGAAGTTCGCGGAGATACAGTCCATCGTCGCCGAGGACCTGCCCATGCTGCCGCTGTGGCAGGGCAAGCAGTACGCGGTGGCCCGGGACAACGTGTTCGGGATCGCATGGAGCCTCGACGCCTCGACAGTCCCCCGCTTCTGGGAGATCAGCAAGAGCGACGAGGAGTGACCTCCTGCCGGTGAGCGGCGTCGCGTCCGTGGTGTGAGACTGGGAAGGGACAGGCCGTCCGCGCACCCGGGAGCAGGCCATGGACGCACCGCTCGCCGTCACCAGGGTCACCCACAGCTGCCACCTGATCGAGATCGGCGGCCTGACGCTGCTCACGGACCCCTGGTTCAGCGAGCGGGCGGCCCACCACCCCGGGGAGCCGATCGCCTACGACGTGGCGGACCTGCCCGACCTCGACGCCGTCCTCATCAGCCACCACCACTACGACCACTGCGACCTCGAGTCGTTCGCGTCCTACCGGGACAAGGACGTGCCGATGCTCGTCGCGGCACCCGTCGTGGAACGGGCCAGGAAGGCCGGGTTCCGTCAGGTCCGCGCCCTCTACCCGTGGGAGAGCACCCGGCTCGCCGCCCATGCGGGACGGGCCGGGCGGACCGGCGCCACCGGTGAGGGCCCGGGCGACGGCACAGCCGCCGGCGCCGGCGGCGCGTTCCGTCCGGACGAGCTGACCGTCACCGCCGTCCCGGCCCGGCACAAGGTCTACGAGGTCACGTTCGTCGTCCAAGGCGGCGGGCAGACCGTCTACTTCGCCGGGGACACGATGCTCGTTCCCGAGTTGCAGGAACTGGCGGGCCGCTTCCCCGAGATCGACCTGCTGCTCGTCCCCACGAACGGTCTGCGGCTGCGCCCGCTCTTCAACCGGCAGGTGGTGATGAGCGCTCAGGAGGCGGCCACCCTCACCTCATGGCTGCGGCCACGCGTCGCGGTGCCGCACCACTACGCGTACTCCAGCGGCCCGGTCGGCGACCGGCTGATCACCAAGACCGACCGGGACCCGGAGAACTACGTCCGCGCGGCGCGGCTCGCGGCGCCCGGGACGGACGTGCGGGTCATCGCCCCCGGTGAGCGCCTCACGGTCTGATCCACCCCTCACCGTCCGAGGAGCGGCTCACCGTCTGAGCCATTCCGGGGGCTCTCCGTGCCCCGTCGCGCCCCGGTGACGCCGACGGGGTAGCCACCTTCCATGGGCGAGAACTCTTCCGGAGCCGATGCCGAGGGCGGTGCGTCGGCGTGGAGGAGGCTGTACCACGGGCTCCTCCGCTCCGCCGCGGCCCGCGGGTGGCAGCGGTCGCGCGAGCTGGAGCTGATGCACCGCGCGATGGGATTCGCCGCGCTGGGGTTCCTCACGCTGGTGCCGCTGCTCATCGTCGTCGCGGCGGTCGACCCGGCCAACGGCCAGGGCTTCGCCGAGTGGCTGAGCGAAGGTCTCGGTGTGTCGACGTCGGCCCAGGCCGAGGTCCAGGAGCTGTTCGCCTCCCCCCGGCAGGCGCTGGAGGCCACGACGGCGTTCGGTCTCGCCGCGCTGTGCGTCTTCGGCCTGACGTTCGGTTCCTCCGTGCAGACGGCCTACGAGAAGGTGTGGGAGCTGCCCGCGGCGCGCTGGCACACCATGTGGCGGCACCTGGTCTGGCTGGCCGCGCTGATCGGCTACCTCTTCGTTTCGGCCCAGATCACCCAGGACCGCCAGCCGACGACCAGCGACTTTCTGCGGACGCTGTGGCATTTCCTCAGCGCGACGCTGAGCGCCGTGCTGTTCTTCTGGTGGTCGCAGCGGCTGCTGCTCGGGGGCCGGGTCGGCTGGGGCGCGCTGCTGCCCGGCGCGGTGTCCACGGCCGTCGGCCTGATCGGCCTGCGGATCTTCTCCCAGCTGGTGTTCTCGCCGCTCATCGCATCCAACGCCGTGACGTACGGGCCCTTCGGAACGGTGCTGGTCCTCCAGTCGTGGCTGGTGGGCGTGGGGGTCGTCGTCTTCGGCGGGGCGATCGTGGGGCGGCTCATGCACGAGGAGGCGCCCCGCGTGGCGCAACTCCTCCCCCGCCACCGCGGCTGACACCGGCCGCACCTCCACGGCGGCCGCCGTCACGGCCCGACCGCCACGGGCGGACCGCCCGGCCTACTCGTCGCCCGGCCTACTCGTCCCGCTTGGCATGCAGCCGCGCCCGGACGTCCTCCGGAGGCAGGAACTGGGCCCAGCGCTCAGGGAATTCGGACGGCGGCTCGGTGTCGCCGCCCTCCTCCGGCTCGTCGTCCTCCCACTCCTCCTCGGAGTCGTCCAGCCGGGCCCGGGCCGCGCGCTGGGCTGCCGCCCGCGCGATCAGCTCCTCGGCCGCCGCCTCGCGGACCCGCTCGTTCGCCTCGCGCGCCGCGGCCGTCGCGACCGACGGCCACACCCGGTCGATGGCCGCGTTGACCGCGGCCCCGACCAGCACGGCGAAGGCCGATACGCCGATCCAGAGCAGGACGGCCACGGGCGCGGCCAGCGAGCCGTAGATCGTCGGGCCCTCGACGGTGTTGATGAGGTAGATCCGCAGCAGGAAGCTGCCGAGCACCCACATCCCCAGGGCCACCAGCGCGCCCGGGACGTCCTCCACCCACGGTGACCGTACGGGTACGGAGACGTGGTAGAGCGTGGTCAGGAAGGCCACGGACAGCACGAGGACCAGCGGCCAGTACAGAGCCCGTACGGCCCCTTCGCTCCACGGCAGGACGTCCATCACCGCGTCCGGGCCCGCCACCATCAGCGGCAGCGCCACCGCACCCACGCCCAGGCCGACCATGTAGAGCAGGAAGGCGAGCAGCCGGGTCTTGACGATGCCGCGGACTCCGTCGAGCCCGTACATCACGGTGATCGTGTCGATGAAGACGTTCACCGCCCGGGAGCCGGACCACAGGGCAAGGGCGAAGCCGAGCGAGATGACGTCGGGGCGGCCCCGGGTGACGTCGTTCAGCAGGGGCCGGGCGATCTCCTCCACGCCGCGGTCGGAGAGCACGGTCCCCGACGCGGTCAGGATGTTCTGCCGGATGCTGTCGATGGTGTCGGTGCCGGTCCAGGCGTCGAGATAGCCGAGCAGCCCGACGAGGCCCAGGAGCAGCGGGGGCAGCGAGAGCAGCGTGAAGAAGGCCGCCTCGGCGGCCAGGCCCAGAATCCGGTACTCCACACAGGAGTTGACCGTGTCCTTCAGCAGCAGCCACGCCACTCGCCTTTTGGACACATGCGGATAAAGGGCACGCGCCCGGCGCCAGCGGCTCGTCGACCGCTTGGGGGATGACTCTGCTGCTCGCACCTCCTTAACGTATCTGTCATGGGAGCCTCGACTCACACCGTCACCAATCAAGCTCCGCCGCTCACCGGCTACGACGTCTTCGGGGCGGACGCCGCGCTGACCGAGGCGGTGGCCCGGCACACCGCGCCCGAGCGCCGGGAGGAGGTCCGGGAGGAGCTCGGGGAGCTGGGGCGGGCGGCGGGTTCCGCGCAGGCCCAGCGCTGGGGCGACGAGGCGAACGAGAACCCGCCGGTCCTGCGCACGCACGACCGCTACGGCCACCGCGTCGACGAGGTCACGTTCCACCCCGCCTGGCACCATCTGGTGCGCAAGGCCGTCTCCCACGGACTGACCGACGCCTGGACACGCCCCGGCGGGCACGTACGGCGTACGGCCGCCTTCCTGGTGTGGACGCAGAACGACCCGGGCCACGGCTGCCCGGTGTCGATGACCCACGCCGCGGTTCCGGCCCTCCGCGCCGACCCGGAGCTGGCCGCCGCGTGGGAGCCGAAGCTCACCTCGCGGATCTACGTGCCGGCGCTCACACCCGTCGACCGGAAGCCGGGCGCCCTCCTCGGCATGGCGATGACCGAGAAGCAGGGCGGCTCCGACGTACGGGCCAACACCACGCGCGCCGAGCCGCTCGCCGCCGAGGGCGAGTACGTCCTCACCGGCCACAAGTGGTTCTGCTCGGCGCCGATGTCGGACGGATTCCTGGTGCTGGCACAGGTGCCCGAGGGCGCCTCCCGTACGGGGCCCGGCGGCCTGACCTGCTTCCTGCTGCCCCGCGTGCTGCCGGACGGCACCCGCAACTCCTTCAGGATCCAGCGGCTCAAGGACAAGCTCGGCAACCGCTCCAACGCATCCGCCGAGGTGGAGTTCGACGGGACGACCTGGGCGCGCCGGGTCGGTGAGGAGGGCCGCGGCGTCGCCACGATCATCGGGATGGTCGCGGCGACGCGGCTGGACTGCGTGACCGGGGCCGCCTCCGTGATGCGCCAGGCGGTGGCTCAGGCGGTGCACCACAGCGCGTACCGCAGCGCCTTCGGCGGCCCGCTCATCGACAAGCCGCTGATGCGCAACGTCCTGGCCGATCTGGCGCTGGAGTCCGAGGCGGCGACGACCCTGGCGCTGCGGCTGGCCGCGGCGTACGACGCGGGGACCGAAGCGGAGCGGCAGTTGCTGCGCCTCGCGGTCCCGGCCGCCAAGTTCTGGGTGACCAAGCGCTGCACCCCGGTGGCGGTGGAGGCCCTGGAGTGCCTGGGCGGCAACGGCTACGTGGAGGAGTCCCGGATGCCGCGGCTGCTGCGCGAATCGCCGCTGAACTCCATCTGGGAGGGTGCGGGCAACATCCAGGCGCTGGACGTGCTGCGTGCGCTCCAGCGCGAACCCGCCGCCCTGGACGCGTTCCTCATGGAACTCGGGCGGGCCAGGGGCGCCGACCACCGTTTCGACAACGCCGTCAAGGACCTGCTCACCGAACTCGCCGATCTCAGCGGGATCGAGGCGCGGGCGCGGCGGCTGGTGGAGCGGATGGCCCTCACGCTCCAGGGCTCGCTGCTTCTGCGGTTCGCGCCGCCCCAGGTCGCGGACGCGTTCTGCGCCTCACGACTGGGCGGCGACTGGGGCGGGTCGTTCGGCACGCTGCCGCACACCCTGGACCTGGCGTCGGTCGTGGAGCGTGCGCGCGTGCCGCTCTGAGGATCCGGGGAGGCATCACCAAGGAGCCGCCCGCCCCGAACCGGGGTGGCGCCGCGCCGACACGGCACCACCCCCGTCCGCGAACGTGCTCCACTCTGATGCGCGCGTCGGTCGCGCACAAACGTTGCGGGGGGTTGCAGCAATTACGCCAAGTACCCGCGCCATCGCGGCGACCGGCGGCACCATTGGGAGAGCACGACACCACAAGGCGAGCACGACCGCCCGGACCTGCCCCTTCCCGTCCTTTCGCCCTTCCTGTCCATTTCGGAGACCGGATCCGTGAACGACGCACCGCTGGACATGACCAGGCTGTCGGCCATGGGAACCCGCCATGCCACCCGCTTCCTCAGCGGCGTACGGGCCGCCGCTCTGTCCGGGACGCCGGGCCGACCGTCCCCCCGCAAGGTGATCGACGAGTCGTGGCACCGGGTCCTGCGGCACGGCGTCGACCCCGACCAGGGCGGCCACTCGGGGCTGCTGGCCCTGGACGAGGTCGAGCACCGGCGCCGCTCCACCCCGCTCGCCTCGGTGCTGCCGACCCTGCGCGAGGGTCTGATGGCGGAGGCCGACGAGGCCTGGCACATGATGGTCGTCACCGACGCCGAGGGCCGGCTGCTGTGGCGCGACGGCAACGTGGCGGTCCAGCGGAAGGCGGACCAGCTCGGTTTCTGCGTGGGCGCGAGCTGGGCCGAGGAGGTGGCGGGCACCAACGCGATCGGCACGGCCCTGGTCTCCCGCAGCCCGCTGCAGGTCCACTCCGCCGAGCACTTCGTCCGGGCCTTCCACACGCTCTCCTGCGCGGCGTCGCCCGTGCGCGATCCGCGCGACGGCCGTCTCCTCGGCGTGGTCAACGTGACCGGCCCGGCCGCGGCCGTGCATCCCTCGACGCTCGCCCTGGTCACCGCCGTCGCCCGGGTCGCCGAGGGCGAACTGCGCGAGCAGCACCGGGTGGCGGTCGACCGGCTGAGGGCGGTGGCCGCGCCGGTCCTTGCCCGGGTGGGCGGCCGGGCCCTGGCGGTGGACCGGGCGGGATGGACGGCGGGGGTGACCGGGATGCTGCCGCTGGACCGGGTGCAGCTCCCCAAGTCCTTCTCGGCGGGCCGGATCCACGTCCCGGCGGTGGGCCTGTGCATCGCGGAACCTCTTCCGGACGGCTGGCTGCTGCGCGTCGAGGACGGCGCCGGCCGCGGGGACGGGGATCCGGCCGAGCCGAGCCGGGTCGTCCTGGATCTGCGGCGGCCGGGGCAGCCCACGCTGGCCGTGGCGGGCGCGGCGGGTACCTGGAGCCAGGAACTGTCGCCCCGGCACGCGGAGTTGCTGTACGTCCTCGCGCGTCACCCCGAGGGCCGTACGGCGTCGCAGCTCGCGGCGGACCTCTTCGGGGAGCCGGGGCGGCAGGTGACCGTACGGGCCGAACTGTCGCGCGTACGCCGCACGCTCGCCGGAGTACTCGACCACCGGCCGTACCGCTTCGCCGACGGCGTGCGGGTCGAACTGCTCACCCCGCGCCATGCGTCCGACCTGCTGCCGCACTCGACGGCCCCGGCGCTGCTGGCCGCGCGGCGCGGGCTGGGCGGTCCGGACCCGCGGGGCACGGGCGGCCAGGGTGCCACCGGTGGCGCTTCCGGTGCGGGTGGCTCCGGCGGTACGGGCGAGTCCGGCGATACGGGCCTCTAGGTGCCGCGCGGCGCGTCCTGGCGGAGCCATGGGATGCCCACAACAGGGCTGCGGCGTCAGGGCCGTTGGGGCAGCGAGGCCAGGTCCGAGGGGCGGCGGCGGACCATGTAGTAGCCGCCGGCCGCCAGGGACGCCGCCACCAGGCCCACGCCGAGCGCGACCGTGACGGGAGGAACCCGCTGCGATCCGCCCCCGACTCCGGCCCGCACCGGCCTCTGCGGGATCGCCGGCGCGGACTGCACGGGCGGCGGGGCGGCGGTGGCGACACCGTGCGGAGGGGCGGCCGGGCCGCCGGGCACGGCAGCACCCGCGGCCCGCTCGTCCGCCGTCGCGGCCTTCGCGCCCTCGCGCTCCGCCGCCTTCTGGTTCCTCTTCGTCTTCTCGTTCTTCGTCGCCTTCTCGCCCTGCTTGCGCTCGCGGGCGGCGCCCGCGGCCCGGTCGTCCGCCGCCCGGCCACCGTCGCGCGGCTCCACGCGGAAGCGCCCGCCCGTTACCGTCCAGCCGTCGCAGGTGGCCGCGACCGTGTGCGTACCGGGCTCGACGGCGTCGAAGATCCGGGGCCTGGCGACCGAGGACGACGTACCGCGCTTCCCCGTCAACCGGGTCCGCGGGAAGGCGTTGGACTCGACGATCGCGTCGTAGGCGCGGCCCGTGCCGCGGCAACTCCGGCCTCCGACCGTGATCGTCACCTTCTCGCCCTGCTTCACGGTCCTCGGTGTGACGACGATGTCGCCGGGGCCCGGCCGTCCGGTCTGGGCGGCGGCGGGCGGAGCGGAGGGTCCGAGTGCGGGCAGGCCGGCAGCGACCACGGCGACGGCGGCGGCCACGACGGCCCGGGAGGCGTACATGCTCCTACGCTCGCGCGCCCCGGCACGGCGCGCATGCGGCGATGCTCCGGCCGGGTGGGGCCTCCGGCCCGTACGGGGCACGCCACCCGTTCGCCCGCCCACGGTCGCCGCCGCACCTGCCGCGTCCTAGCGTGCCGAGAGTACGCACAGGCAACTATCTGACATCTCGGACAACACCCAGGGGAGAGAGATGTTCTCGAAGAAGAGCTCCGGCCGTGGCGCGTATGTGCCGGTGCGCAAGAAGCGCTCGCCCTGGGGGTTGATAATCCTCGCCCTCCTCATCGGTGTGGCGCTCATACGGAACGGCGCCGCGCAGGAGTCGGGCCCGCCGCAGCCGACCTCCGAATCCGCGGCCGACACCCGTACCGCGGCGTCGCCCGCACCCGCGACGACCGCGCCGCAGAAGCCGCCGCCCGAGCCGCTGGGAGCGTCCGTCCCGAGCCGTGTGGTCATCCCCGCCATCCGCGTCAACGCCCCGCTGATGGAGGTCGGCCTCGACGCCGAGGGGTGGGTCGCCTCACCTCCGGCGACGGAGAAGAACCTGGCCGGCTGGTACAAGGGCGCGGTCTCCCCCGGCGAGAAGGGGACCGCGGTCGTCGTCGGCCACGTGGACAACAAGGCCGGTCCCGTCGTCTTCTACAACCTCGGTGCGCTCAAGAAGGGGCACAAGGTCGAGGTCGTCCGGCAGGACGGCCGCACGGCGGTCTTCGAGATCTACGGCATCGAGGTGTTCGACAAGAAGAACTTCCCCGCGCGCCGGGTCTACGGGGACACGGGCAAGGCGGAGCTGCGGGTCATAACGTGTGGTGGCGGTTTCTCCAAGGCGAAGGGCTACGCGGGAAACGTGGTCGTCTTCGCCCGGATGACCGGCGTGCGATGATCCACTGACCTCCGGCGCGCGCACCCCGCGTACGCCACACCGACACCCGTACGAGGCCCGGGCGCCGTCCAGCGCCCGGGCCTCACGCACGCCCCGGGGACCGCCTCACGCACGGCCGGGAGCACGACCAGGACCGGCCTCGCGGCCCATGGTCCGGACTGTGAGACCGAGTTCCGCGCCCCCGGCCGGGGGTGGGAGCGGGCAGGCGGGCATGGTTGGCTGGGGGCATGAGCATCACCGTGACCACCTGGTCCCTGGAGCAGACCTCGCCCGCCGATCTCATGCCCGCGGCTCCGCCCGCGACCGGCAGCGGCGTCCGTGTCGTCCGCTCCGAGGTGGCGTCTCCTGAGTTCAGCCGGTTCCTCTACACGGCGGTCGGCGGCGATGTGACCTGGACGGACCGGCTGGTCTGGCCGTACGAGCGGTGGCGGGAGTTCCTCGACCGGCCGGGCGTGGAGACCTGGGTCGCGTACGAGCACGGGACACCGGCCGGATACATCGAGCTGGAGGCCCAGAACGAGGGTGTGGTGGAGATCGCCTACTTCGGTCTGATCCCCGCCTTCCGCGGGCGCCGCATCGGCGGCCTCCTCCTCAGCGAGGGCACGGCCCGCGCGTGGGACCTGGCGGAACGCCATCCGCGGCTCTCCCCGACCAAGCGCGTCTGGGTGCACACCTGCAGCAAGGACGGGCCGTACGCGATGGGCAACTACCGGCGTCGCGGTTTCCGGCTCTTCGACACCACGACCGAGGAGGAGCCGGAGACGCCGCCGCCCGGCCCCTGGCCCGGCGCCTGAGCCGAGCCCTCGGCCCCGCGTGCACGGGCGCGTGACAGGCGCGTGACGGGCGCCACATCGTCTCGCGGAGCGGGACAACCCTGTCCACATGATGGATGTCGGTGGACGCTCCGGAGAGCGCCGTGCCACGCTTTCGTCATGTCTCGAGCTGGAATTGCCTTGGTGAGTCGACGCCACGTCGACCTAGGCCGCATGTCCAGCGCCATCTGTCCGGCGGGCTGACAGTCACAGCACCGCCGATTCGAGCCTCGTACCGACCGCCGTCCCCATTGCCGCGGACGAGCGGGCACTCCTGATCCTCCCTGCCGCACGCGCTGCTGCGCCGTGCCGGGGAAGCCTGCAGATTCGCAGGTCAGACGTGTGCCACCCCGAGATCCCGCACCCTTTGACCCGCCCCGAAGGACGTAGAACCGATGGCCGCCACCCCAGAACGCGCGAGCGCTGCAACGACCCGCCGCAAGGCCGGCCGCCACCGCGGCGAGGGCCAGTGGGCCAAGGGTCACTTCACACCGCTCAACGGCAACGAGCAGACCAAGAAGGACGACGACGGTCTCAATGTGCGGACGCGCATTGAGACGATCTACGCCCACCGCGGTTTCGACTCGATCGACGGCGCCGACCTGCGCGGGCGGATGCGCTGGTGGGGCCTCTACACCCAGCGCAAGCCCGGGATCGACGGCGGCAAGACCGCGATCCTGGAGCCGGAGGAGCTGGACGACAGCTACTTCATGCTGCGTGTCCGCATCGACGGCGGCCGGCTCACCACGGAGCAGCTGCGCGTCATCGGCGAGGTCTCCCAGGAGTTCGCCCGCGGGACGGCCGACATCACGGACCGCCAGAACATCCAGTACCACTGGATCCGTATCGAGGACATGCCGGAGATCTGGCGGCGCCTGGAGGGCGTCGGGCTCTCGACGACCGAGGCATGCGGCGACACCCCCCGCGTGATCCTCGGTTCCCCGGTCGCGGGCATCGCCGAGGACGAGATCATCGACGGCACCCCGGCCATCGACGAGATCCACCGCCGCTTCATCGGCAGCAAGGAATTCTCCAATCTGCCGCGGAAGTTCAAGACCGCGATCTCGGGCTCGCCGCTGCTGGACGTCGCCCACGAGATCAACGACATCGCGTTCGTCGGCGTGAACCACCCCGAGCACGGCCCCGGTTTCGACCTGTGGGTCGGCGGCGGTCTGTCCACCAACCCCAAGGTGGGCGTCCGGCTCGGCGCCTGGGTCCCGCTGGAGGAGGTGCCGGACGTCTGGGCGGGCGTCGTCGGCATCTTCCGCGACTACGGCTACCGGCGGCTGCGCACCCGCGCCCGGCTGAAGTTCCTGGTCGCCGACTGGGGCGCCGAGCGCTTCCGCGAGGTACTGGAGACCGAGTACCTGAAGCGCACGCTGACCGACGGCCCCGCGCCCGAGCAGCCCGTCCAGCAGTGGCGCGACCACATCGGCGTGCACCGCCAGCAGGACGGCCGGTACTACGTCGGCTTCGCCCCGCGCGTCGGCCGCGTCGACGGCACCGTGCTGACCAAGATCTCCGATCTGGCCCAGGCGCACGGCTCGGGCCGTCTGCGGACCACCGTCGAGCAGAAGATGATCGTGCTCGACGTCGAGGAGGGCCAGGTCGAGTCGCTGGTCTCCGGTCTCGAGGCGCTGGACCTCCAGGTCAGGCCCTCGCCGTTCCGGCGCGGCACCATGGCCTGCACCGGCATCGAGTTCTGCAAGCTCGCGATCGTCGAGACCAAGGCGCGCGGTGCCTCGCTCATCGACGAACTCGAGCGCCGGATCCCGGACTTCGACGAGCCGATCACCATCAACCTCAACGGCTGCCCCAACGCCTGCGCCCGTATCCAGGTCGCGGACATCGGTCTCAAGGGCCAGCTCATGCTGGACGCCGACGGCAACCAGGTCGAGGGCTACCAGGTGCACCTGGGCGGCGCGCTCGGCCTCGAGGCCGGGTTCGGCCGCAAGGTCCGCGGCCTGAAGGTCACCGCCGCCGAACTGCCCGACTACGTCGAGCGCGTGCTCACCCGCTTCCAGGCCGAGCGCGAGGACGGCGAGCGGTTCGCCCAGTGGGCGGCCAGGGCCTCGGAGGAGGCTCTGTCGTGAGCGAGCGAGCGGCGCCGTTCTACTGCCCGTACTGCGGCGACGAGGACCTGCGGCCTTCCGAGGAAGGCCACGGCGCGTGGGAATGCGCGTCCTGCAACCGCGCGTTCCGCCTGTCGTTTCTCGGGCTGCTCGCCGATGGCCTGCGGCGCGATCCGAACGAAGGAGGGGGCAGTACGTCATGACCACCGCACCGTCGGAGCGCACAGCGACCGAACTCCGCGAGCTGGCCGAGCAGGCGGGCCGCGATCTGGAGGACGCGTCCGCGCTGGACATCCTGCGCTGGGCCGACGCGGCCTTCGGCGGCCGCTTCTGCGTGACCTCCTCGATGGAGGACGCCGTCGTGGCCCATCTGGCCGCGCGCGTACGGCCGGGCGTGGACGTGGTGTTCCTCGACACCGGCTACCACTTCCCGGAGACCCTCGGCACCCGTGACGCGGTCGAGGCCGTGATGGACGTCAACCTCATCACGCTCACCCCGCGCCGTACGGTCGCCGAGCAGGACGCCGAGCACGGGCCGCGGCTGCACGACCGCGACCCGGACCTGTGCTGCGCGCTGCGCAAGGTCGCGCCGCTGGAGGAGGGCCTGGCCGCGTACGAGGCGTGGGCGACCGGGCTGCGCCGCGACGAGTCCCCGACGCGGGCGAACACCCCGGTCGTCGGCTGGGACGAGAAGCGGCAGAAGGTCAAGGTCTCCCCCATCGCGCGCTGGACGCAGGAGGACGTGGACGCCTACGTCGCCGAACACGGCGTGCTCACCAACCCGCTGCTGACCGACGGTTACGCCTCGGTCGGCTGCGCCCCGTGCACCCGCCGGGTGCTGGAGGGCGAGGACGCCCGCGCCGGCCGCTGGGCCGGCCGGAACAAGACCGAGTGCGGACTGCACGGCTGATGACGGACCAGGAGATGGAGATGAGCGTGCCCGGGAAGGGCGCCACGGTGTGGCTCACCGGTCTGCCCAGCGCGGGCAAGACGACGATCGCGCATGCGCTCGCGGAGCGGCTGCGCGGCGAGGGCCGCCGGGTGGAGGTGCTCGACGGTGACGAGATCCGCGAGTTCCTCTCCGCGGGGCTGGGCTTCTCGCGCGAGGACCGCCACACCAACGTGCAGCGGATCGGCTTCGTCGCCGAACTGCTGAGCAGCAACGGCGTGACGGCGCTCGTCCCGGTCATCGCCCCGTACGCCGACTCCCGTGAGGCGGTACGCAAGCGCCACCGGGCCGAGGGCACGGCGTATGTGGAGGTGCACGTGGCGACGCCGGTCGAGGTGTGCTCGGTCCGCGATGTGAAGGGGCTGTACGCCAAGCAGGCCGCGGGCGAGATCTCCGGGCTCACGGGCGTCGACGACCCGTACGAGGAGCCGGAGACACCCGACCTGCGCATCGAGTCGCACACCCAGACCGTGCAGGAGTCCGCGGCGGCGCTGCACGCGCTGCTCACCGAGAAGGGACTGGCATGACGACGGTGGCCGAGACCGGCGAGAGCACCGACAACCCGTACGCCCTGACGCACCTGGACGCCCTGGAGTCCGAGGCGGTGCACATCTTCCGCGAGGTGGCGGGGGAGTTCGAGCGGCCGGTGATCCTCTTCTCCGGCGGCAAGGACTCGATCGTCATGCTGCACCTGGCGCTGAAGGCCTTCGCCCCGGCGCCGGTGCCGTTCGCGCTGCTGCACGTGGACACCGGGCACAACTTCCCCGAGGTCATCGACTACCGGGACCGTACGGCCGCCGAGCACGGGCTGCGCCTCCACGTCGCCTCCGTGCAGGAGTTCATCGACCGCGGCGAGCTGCGCGAGCGCCCGGACGGCACCCGTAACCCTCTGCAGACCGTGCCGCTGCTGGACGCCATCGAGAGCAACCGATTCGACGCGGTCTTCGGCGGCGGCCGGCGCGACGAGGAGAAGGCGCGCGCCAAGGAACGGGTGTTCTCGCTGCGCGACGAGTTCGGCGGCTGGGACCCGCGCCGCCAGCGCCCCGAGCTGTGGCAGCTCTACAACGGCCGCCACTCCCCCGGCGAGCACGTCCGCGTCTTCCCGCTGTCCAACTGGACCGAGCTGGACGTCTGGCAGTACATCGCCCGGGAGAACATCGAACTCCCCGAGATCTACTACGCGCACGACCGCGAGGTCTTCCGGCGCAACGGCATGTGGCTGGCGCCCGGCGAATGGGGCGGCCCCAAGGACGACGAGCAGGTCGAGAAGCGGCTGGTGCGCTACCGCACCGTCGGCGACATGTCCTGCACGGGCGCTGTGGACTCCGACGCCACGACCATCGAGGCCGTCATCGCGGAGATCGCTGCGTCCCGGCTCACCGAGCGGGGTGCCACCCGCGCCGACGACAAGCTGTCCGAGGCCGCCATGGAGGACCGCAAGCGCGAGGGGTACTTCTAGCCATGACGAGTACGAGCACGATCCTGGAGCAGACCGCGGCCACGTCGCTGCTGCGCTTCGCGACCGCCGGTTCGGTCGACGACGGCAAGTCCACGCTCGTCGGCCGGCTGCTGCACGACTCCAAGTCCGTGCTGGCCGACCAGCTGGAGGCCGTGGAGCACGCCTCCCGCAGCCGCGGCCAGGAGACGCCGGACCTGGCGCTGCTGACCGACGGGCTGCGCGCGGAGCGCGAGCAGGGCATCACGATCGACGTCGCGTACCGCTACTTCGCCACGCCGCGGCGGCGGTTCATCCTCGCCGACACCCCGGGGCACGTGCAGTACACCCGGAACATGGTCACGGGCGCCTCGACCGCCGAGCTGGCCGTGGTGCTGGTGGACGCCCGGAACGGTGTGGTCGAGCAGACCCGGCGGCACGCCGCGGTGGCCGCGCTGCTGCGCGTCCCGCATGTGGTGCTGGCCGTCAACAAGATGGACCTCGTCGAGTACGCGGAGCCCGTCTTCGCCGCCATCGCCGAGGAGTTCACCGCCTATGCCGCCTCGCTGGGCGTCCCGGACATCACCGCGATCCCCATCTCGGCGCTCGCCGGGGACAACGTGGTGACGGCGTCGGCGAACATGGACTGGTACGGCGGCCCGACCGTGCTGGAGCACCTGGAGACCGTCTCCGTGGGCACCGACCCCACCGAGACGCCGGCCCGCTTCCCCGTCCAGTACGTCATCCGCCCGCAGACCGCCGAGCACCCCGACTACCGGGGCTACGCGGGCCAGATCGCCTCCGGCATCTTCCGCACCGGCGACGAGGTCACCGTCCTGCCGTCGGGTCTCACCAGCACGATCGAGGGCATCGACGCGCTCGGCGAGGCCGTCGACGTGGCGTGGGCGCCGCAGTCGGTGACCGTGCGGCTCACCGACGACCTCGACATATCCCGCGGCGACGTGATCGTGCCGACCGCCTCGGCGCCCGCGACCACGCAGGACATCGAGGCCACGGTCTGCCATCTCCACGACCGCCCGCTGAAGCCGGGTACACGGGTGCTGCTCAAGCACACCACCCGTACGGTCAAGGCGATCGTCAAGGACATCCCGTCGCGGCTGACGCTGGCGGACCTCTCCCAGCACCCGGACCCGGGCGCGCTGGCGGCCAACGACATCGGCCGGGTCGTGCTGCGGACCGCCGAGCCGTTGCCCCTCGACGCGTACGCCGCGTCGCGCCGCACCGGCTCTTTCCTGCTCATCGACCCGTCCGACGGCACCACGCTCACCGCGGGCATGGCCGGCACCGCGTTCGCCGACGCGGCGGCCGACACCGCGGGCAGCCCGGACGACGACGGGTGGGACTTCTGATCATGGTTGATGTCTTCTCCACCTTCGCGAAGGAGGGCGGCCGCATCGGCAGCGGACTCCTCGGCAGCGGGCAGGGCGGCACCGGGCGATGTGCGGCCTCATGAACGGCCCCGTCCCCCGCTCGCACCCCCCGCACCGAAGACCTTCCGACCTGCCGGGCACGCCCTGACGCACCCCGGCCCTTACGAGAGGAACACCCTCCCGTGGCTGCCGATCGCACCTCCGCCTCCCGACCATCCGTCTCGTCCGCGAAGCCGTCCCGCCGGGGCCGCGTCCTCGCTGCGGCCGCCGTCCTCCCCCTCCTGGCCTCGCTGGGCGCCTGCGGCTACGGCTCGCAGGCCGAGGAGTCGGACACGGCCGACGCCCCCGCTCCGAAGGGCAAGAAGCTCTCCGTCGACGAGGTGAAGATCGGTTACTTCCCGAACCTCACGCACGCCACCGCGCTCGTGGGTGACCAGCAGGGCATCCTCCAGAAGGAGCTGGGCGGCACCAAGCTCAGCGCCTCCACGTTCAACGCAGGCCCCTCCGAGATCGAGGCGCTCAACTCCGGCTCCATCGACATCGGCTGGATCGGCCCCTCCCCCGCCATCAACGGCTTCGCGAAGTCCGACGGGCAGAGCCTGCGGATCATCGGCGGTTCGGCGTCCGGTGGCGTGAAGCTGGTCGTGAACCCCGAGAAGGTGAAGTCCCTCGACGCCGTCAAGGGCAAGAAGATCGCCACCCCGCAGCTCGGCAACACCCAGGACGTGGCGTTCCTCAACTGGATCGCGGAGAAGGGCTGGAAGGTCGACCCGCAGAGCGGCAAGGGCGACGTCTCCGTGGTCCGTACGGACAACAAGGTGACCCCCGACGCTTTCAAGTCCGGTGCGATCGACGGCGCGTGGGTGCCCGAGCCGACCGCGTCCAAGCTCGTCGCGGAGGGTGGGAAGGTCCTCCTCGACGAGGGATCGCTCTGGCCGGACAAGAAGTTCGTGATCACCAACCTCATCGTGTCGCAGCGGTTCCTCGACGAGCACCCGGACGTGGTCGAGGCCGTGCTGCGCGGCTCGGTGAGGACCAACCAGTGGATCAAGGACAACCCGGAGAAGGCGAAGACCTCCGCCAACGCGGCGCTCAAGAAGCTGTCCGGCAAGCCGCTGCCGCCCGAGGTCCTCGACCCGGCGTGGAAGTCCATCGAGACCACCGACGACCCGCTGGCCTCGACGCTGGAGACCGAGGCGCGGCACGCGGTCAAGGCCGGCCTGCTGGAGAAGACCGACCTGAGCGGTATCTACGACCTCGGCCTGCTCAACAAGGTGCTCAAGGCCGAAGGCAAGCCCGCGGTCGACGACGCAGGACTCGGCCAGAAGTGACCGCACCCGGATCTCCCAGGAGGTGACACCCATGTCCGCCACGCTGACGAAGGCTGCCGACACCGACATCGACGTGTCGTACGCGGCCCGTATCGACCACGTCTCGAAGTCCTTCGGCCTGCCCGGTGCCCAGCAGCTCGTCCTCGACGACATCGCGCTCGACATCGCCCCGGGTGAGTTCGTCACCATCCTGGGAGCATCCGGGTGCGGCAAGTCCACCCTGCTCAACCTGGTCGCCGGTCTCGACCGGCCGTCCGCCGGAGGCATCGACGTCCCCGGCGGGCGCCCGGCCCTGATGTTCCAGGAGCACGCCCTCTTCCCGTGGCTGACCGCGGGCAAGAACATCGAACTCGCGCTGAAACTGCGCGGCGTGCCCCGCCCCGAGCGGCGCGAGGAGGCCGAGCGGCTCCTTGAGCTCGTACGGCTGAAGGGCGCGCACGGCAAGCGGGTGCACGAGCTGTCCGGCGGCATGCGGCAGCGCGTGGCGCTGGCCCGCGCGCTGGCGCAGGACAGCCAACTGCTGCTCATGGACGAGCCGTTCGCGGCGCTGGACGCCATCACCCGCGATGTGCTGCACGACGAGCTGACCCGCATCTGGCGGGAGACGGACGTCTCCGTCCTGTTCGTCACGCACAACGTGCGCGAGGCCGTACGGCTGGCGCAGCGCGTGGTGCTGCTGTCCTCCCGGCCGGGCCGGATCGCGCGCGAGTGGCGGGTCGACATCCCGCAGCCGCGCCGTATCGAGGACGCGGCGGTCGCCGAGCTGTCCATCGAGATCACCGAACAACTGCGGGGGGAGATCCGCCGTCATGGCCAGCACTGATACCAAGAGCGCGACCCGGCCCGGGAAGAGCACCGACGCGGCGGACCTCGCCGGGCTCGAGGCGGGCCTGGACGCGCTGGACACGGTGCAGGTCCGGCGGACGCCGCTGCGCCAGGTCCTGGTGCAGAAGGTGCTGCCGCCGGCGGTGGCCGTCGCCCTGGTGATCGTCGTCTGGCAGATCCTGGTCTGGGCAGAGGTCACCGAGGCGTACAAGCTGCCCGCGCCGTCCGCGGTGTGGGAGAGCGTGAGCGAACTCTGGCTCCAGGGCGAGCTGTTCTCCGTCGTGTGGACCAGCATCTCGCGTGGCCTCTCCGGCTTCGTGCTGGCGCTGGCCATCGGGACACCGCTGGGTCTGCTGGTCGCGCGGGTGAAGGTCGTACGGGCCGCGATCGGCCCGATCCTCTCCGGGCTCCAGTCGCTGCCGTCGGTGGCGTGGGTGCCCCCGGCCGTCATCTGGCTCGGGCTCAACGACTCGATGATGTACGCGGTGATCCTGCTCGGCGCGGTCCCCTCGATCGCCAACGGGCTGGTCTCCGGCGTCGACCAGGTGCCGCCGCTGTTCCTGCGCGCGGGCCGCACGCTGGGCGCCTCGGGACTCCGCGGCACCTGGCACATCGTGATGCCGGCCGCGCTGCCCGGCTACCTCGCGGGCCTGAAGCAGGGCTGGGCCTTCTCCTGGCGCTCGCTGATGGCCGCGGAGATCATCGCCTCCTCCCCCGATCTGGGACTGGGACTGGGCCAGTTGCTGGAGAACGGGCGGAACAACGCGGACATGCCCGGTGTGTTCCTCGCCATCCTCCTCATCCTGATCGTCGGTATCGCCATCGACCTGCTGCTCTTCAGCCCGCTGGAGCGGTGGGTGCTGCGCAACCGCGGACTCCTCGCCAAGAGCTGATTCCCATGCCCGGACCCGTCCTTCTCGTCGTCGCCCACGGCAGCCGCGATCCGCGGCACGCCGCGACCGTGCACGCCCTCACGGCGCGGGTACGGTCGCTGCGGCCGGACCTGCGGGTCGAGACCGGCTTCCTCGACTTCAACGCGCCGGGCGTTCCGCAGGTGCTGGAGCGGCTCGACGCGGAGCAGGCCGAGGCCGGGGGCGGCGTACGGGACGTGGTGGCCCTGCCGCTGCTGCTGACCCGCGCCTTCCACGCCAAGTCCGACATCCCGTCCGTGCTGCGCGAGACCTCGGCGCGGCTGCCGTGGCTGTCCGTACGGCAGGCGGACGTGCTCGGTCCGTCGCCGCTCCTCGACGCGACGCTGGAACGGCGGCTGCACGAGGCCGGGGTGCGCCCCGGTGACCGGGCCTCGACCGGGGTCGTGCTGGCCTCGGCGGGCTCCTCCGACCCGGAGGCGATCGCAGTGATCGCTGATATCGCGCGGGAGTGGCGGCTCACCGGATGGTGCGCCGTGCGGCCTGCGTTCGCCTCCGCTTCCCTTCCGCGCACCGAGGACGCGGTGCGCCGGCTGCGCGCGGAGGGCGTGGAGCGCGTCGCGGTCGCGCCGTACGTCATCGCGCCCGGCTTCCTGCCGGACCGGATCGCCGCGGGCGCGCGGGAGGCGGGCGCCGACGTGCTGGCGGACGTCCTGGGCCCCGCTCCGGAGCTGGCCCGGCTGCTGCTGCGGCGCTACGACGCGGCGCGGCTGCCGAGCCTGACGGCGCTGTCGGCCTGAGCCGGAGCCACGCTCACTGAGAGCTGAGCCAGGGCCGGGCTCGGGCCGAGATGCCCCGGAGCCACGGTCACTTCGGCCCGACCGCGAGCCACGCTCACTTCGGCCCGACCCGGAGCCACGCTCACTGAGGCGGCTCGCACCGCTGGGGAAGCGTCACGGTCCCGGGCCGGTGCTCGAAGGTGTCCATCACCAGCCACTCGTCCAGCTCGGGGTCGTAGAGGTTCTGGACGCCGAACTGCAGCACCTGCCAGAAGGTGCCCCGGTTGTCCTCGTCGACGTAGATGTCGCCCAGCGCGAGCGGCAGCCGCGGGTAGTTGCCGGGCGGCAGCTTCGGGAGGACGACGCCCACCCGCCAGTGGTTCACATGCCGCTGCGGGGTGCGCCGCAGGGTCTCGCGGCCGACGAACCGGGCCTTCTCGAAGCCTTCGTTCAGCATCTCCAGGTTGAAGCCCGGGATGCGTGAGCAGGGGTGCTCGGTCAGGCCGGGCCATTTGTACGTCAGCGTGTAGAGCGTGTTGCGGTAGATCAGGTTGGTGAACCAGATCGGGTACTGCGGGCCCCCCGCGGTCATCTGGCTGTCGCCGTCCCTCCCCTCCCAGGTGAACGGGACCGTGATGCCCAGGTCGCGGACGATCCACTTGCCCTTGCCGCGGAAGTTCCGGGGGAGGCGGGGCGGTGGCGGCGTCGGTGAGGCGTCCTGCCGGGCGGCCACGGTGCCGAACGACGGCGCGGCCGCGGACGACGGCGCGGTCCCGGGCGACTGCGCGGCGCCGCTCCGGGGCTCGGCGCCGACCTGGGGCGGAGCCGCCAGGACGAGGGCGATCACTCCGGCGAGAGCGGCCGACGCGGCCGTCCGACGTGTGCCTTTCCAACCCATGGTCTTCCTCGGCTGTCGCGTCAGGCGCCGTCACGGCGCGGGGGACAATCACGGCGATGCTGGGACACCGTCCCCGGAATCAAAGGTTCCGAAACCGGCGGTTAGACCGTTCTGTTCTGATCCGTTCGGACCGGCCGGAGGCGATCGCCGCAGGGCGCGAGGACCTCGCCGCCGCGGAGTCAGGCCCGCCGCACGCACCCCGGACACCACTGCTCGCGGACCTCGTCGGCGACGGGAACGAGGTCTTCTTAGAAGGCTCTTAGAGCAGTGGACTTCCCTCCATGCATGACCACGGATCTCCCGAACAGCGGGCCGGCGCGACGCCGTGAGCGGCGGCCCCGGCACGTCCTGCCCCTCGCCCTCGCCCTCACCACGACCGCCGTCGCCGCCACCGGCTACGGCATCGCCACCGCCGGCCCGGCGGACGGCGGCGAGCGGGTCGAACTCTCCGTCAGAGGCGGCACGGCCGTCGTCGACACCGCCTCACTGGCGGTGACGGCACGGACCGGCGAAGGACGGAGGCTGGTGCTCTCCGCGCCCGCCGACGGCGCGCTCGGCGAACCGGGTCCTGTGACCCGTACGTCCGGCGGCGGGGCCCGATGGAGCTACCCGGACCAGGGGCTGAGCGTGGCCGCGCGCACCGACCACGGACGGCTGCGGATCACGATGCGCTCGGACCGCGACCGGAAGCTCGGCTGGCCGGTGACCGGCACCGACCGGACCGCCAGGTCCGTCCAACTGCCCCGCGGGGAGGGCCTGGACATCCCGGTGCGCGACCGGTTCTGGAACGCGGACCCGGCGAAGGGCGGTCTCGCCGGTTCCACCGTGGACGTCGGCGCGGAGCTGTCCCTCCCCCTGTGGGGGTTCTCGATGGGCGGGCGCGGCGTCGGCTACCTCACCCCCACCGACATCGGCACCTCGCTGCGCTTCACCTCCACCGGCGGCAGGCTGCGGGCCACCGCCACGCACGCCTTCGACGCCGGTGAGGACACCCGGGACTACGACGTCTCCTTCTCGCTGACCGACGGCAACCCGGTGGCCCCCGCCGCCGACTACCGCTCCTACCTCGCGCAGCGCGGCCAACTCGGCAGCCTGCGCGAGAAGATCGCGCGGAACCCGGCGAACGGGAAGCTGCTCGGCGCCTTCCACGCCTACGTGTGGGGCGACGCGCGGACCGCTCCCGGTGTCCGGGAGCTGAGGAAGCTCGGCGTGGACCGGATGTGGCTCGGCTACGACTCCGGGCCCGGCCCGATGAACGCCGAGGCCGTGCGCGCAGCACGGAAGGCGGGCTATCTCGTGGGCCCGTACGACACGTTCGCCAACGGCCAGGACCCGGAGAAGGCGGACAGCCCCACCTCGGTCTGGCCGGACCGGGTCTATCCCGACTTCTGCGTCCGCAAGGCCGACGGCACCGCCGAGGAGGGCTTCGGCGGACGCGGCTGCTACCTCAGCTCACGCGCCTTCGAGAAGGCCGAGCCGCGCGAGCACTACCTCGAACGCCGCACCCGCTCGATGGTCGCCAACGGCGCGGACTCCTACTTCCTCGATGTGGACGCCACCGGCGAGGCCTTCCGCGACCACGGCAAGGGCCACACGATGACCAAGGCGGACGACCGCAGGATGCGGCTGGCCCGGATGGGCCGGCTGCAGAAGGACCTGGTGCTCGGCTCGGAGTCCGCCCAGCCCTGGGCCAACCAGGTGCTGGCCTTCGACCACGGCTCCGGCACCCCGGTCGCCGACGGGCTGTGGAAGCTGGAGCGCGACCGCAAGAGGTGGGGCGGCTACTACCCGGAGAAGGCACCCGGCGCCTTCTTCAAGCCGGTGACCCTGCCGAAGGAGCTGGCAACGGCGATGTACGACCCCGCCTACCGCGTGCCGCTGTACGAGACGGCGCTGCACGGCTCCCTGGTCAACACCGAGCGCTGGGAGCTGAGTTACGACAAGCTGCCGCGGCAGAAGACCACGCGGGCGCTGCTCGCGATGCTCTACAACACCCCGCTCAACTACGTGCTCGACGGGCCGACGCTGAAGAAGAACGGTCCCGGACTGGCCGCGCTCCAGCGGTACTTCTCCCCGCTGCACCGGGCCGCGGGGACCAAGGAGCTGACCTCGTTCCGGTGGCTGACCGGCGACCGCAGCGTGCAGCGCACGGTGTTCGGCGACGGCGCACTGACCGTCACGGCCAACTTCGGCAGCAGGGCCCGCGATGGGCTGCCGGGCGGCTGCGTCGACGCCGAGCTGCGGGGCGACACGAAGCCGCGACGGCTCTGCCCGGCGCAGCTCGACGGCTGACGGCTGACGGACGAGGACGGACGGCTGACGGTCGCGGCCGGTGGCGTACGGGACCGGCTCCCCGGAGACCGGGCCGGTCGGCCGTGGCGTGTCAGGGGAGCGGGTGTTCCCCTGACACGCCACGGCACTGTCACGGATGCCGCAGCAGCTCTTCCAGCAGGGCGACGAGCGCCTCCGCGCCGGATCCGTCCGGGTCCTTGGCCGGGTTGTAGCAGCCGACCGACAACCCGGCCAGCAGCGCGGGGTCGGCTGCCAACGGTCGCATCAGGGCATGGAGTTCGCCGAGGGTCAGCCCGCCCGGCATCAGGTAGTCCGTCGCCGGGAAGACCTCCTCGTCCAGCACGTCGACGTCCAGATGCACCCAGAAGCGGGCGGAGGCGCCGACGGAGAGCTGGTCACGGGCCTCCGCACCGGCCTCGGGGAGGCCGCGGGCCCGCAGGTCCTCGGGGTCGGCCTCGGCGCGCAGACCGATGTCCTCGGGCATGGCCGCGTGCAGTCCCGCCGCCTCCGCACGGTCCCGCGGCCCGAGGAGCGCGAGCCGGCCCGGGGAGACCAGCGGCGCGCCGACGGACTCGCACCAGGCGGCCGGGCCGTTGCCGGTCACCACGGACAGCGGCATGTCGGCGGGCTCGCCCGTGGTGGACGTCCGGCCGTCGTAGAGGTCGAGGTGCCCGTCGAGGTAGGCGAGCCCCACGTTCCCGAGAGCGTCGTGCGCACCCGCCAGCGCGCCCGGCAGCAGCGTGCAGTCGCCTCCGAGTACGAGGGGCAGCCGGTCCGCGCCGATGATCTCGGCGATCCCGGCGCGGAGCTTCTCGGTCGTGGCGCGCACCGAGGGCCAGCCCTGGACGCCGGTGCCGGCGTCCCGCTCGGGGCCGGTGAGCCGTACGTCCAGATCACCCAGGTCCGCCACGGCGGCGACGGCGTCGGCCAGTCCGGCGGCGCGCAGGGCGGCAGGGGCCTTTTCGGTTCCGGTGGAAGGGTCGCCCGGTTCGGGCATGCCCACGCACGTCACGGGCACACCCACCAGCACGACCTCGGAGGAGGAAGTCACACGCCCAGTCTCGGCCCTCGGGGACATCGCGGGCAATCCGACATCATGGAGGAAGAGGTCGATCTGTCCATCTGTCGATCCGTCGACTGCCGGGCGGGAGGGATCCGCCGCCCCAGGAGACCCGCCGACCCGAGAGAGGCGCCACGATGCCGATCCACTACCACAAGCGCGTGACGATCATCCCGAAGCTGCTCCACCTCAACCTGAGCCCGCACGGCTGGTCGGTGTCGGTCGGCCCGCGGAAGGCGCACATGACGTGGAACCGTCACGGCCGCCGGACGACGACGGTGCGGCTGCCCGGAGGCTTCTCCTGGCGGCGCCACGGCGGACGCCACTGACCGGGGGCGGCAACGACCGGCCCGGTGCCGGCCGGGTCATGGCGCCACTTTCCGGGCCGGCGGCGCGGTGGACGCCGTGGACCGCCGTCAGCGCCGGTCCATCACGCAGCGGTGGCTGAGCAGATTGCCCAGCAGCCCCTCCGCGTCGCCGCTCTTGTAGGCACGGGCCGTACCCGTCAACCGCCCCTCCTCCAGGCGGAGTTCGAGCCCCAGCAGCGGGCTGCTGACCCGGGCGTCCGCCGTGGGCAGCTGCGCCGTGAACTCCGCCCGCAGGTCGTACGCCTCCGACGCGAGCGCCGGGGCGAGGACGCTCCGCCCGTCCAGCCGCAGTTCGGCCCGTCCGCCCTCCCGTACGCGCAGCGCGACCGGCACCTCCCCCTCGGGCGTACCGATCACCCCGCTCCACTCCCCCTCCGGCAGGGTCACCGGGCGCGCGGGGTCGTCCGGGGCGGGCGAGATCTGCTCGGGTGCGAAGCCCGGGACCAGAGCGTCCAGCACGTACCCGACGACGGCGTCCCGGGCCGCCTTGTCGGTGGAGTTGGTCAGCACCGCCACCGAGAGCCGCCGCTCCGGCACGGCGGCCACCATCACCGCCACGCCGCCCCCGCCTCCGCCGTGACTGAGCACGACGGGCCCGGCGCCGGTCGAGACGCACCAGCCCAGCCCGTACCCGAGGTGCCGGTTGACGGGGTGGGCGCCGCGCATGGCGGCCGCGGTGTCCGGCGTCAGCAGACGGTCGAAGGACTGGGCGAACAGGGCGAGTTGGCCCGCGGTGGCCCAGCCGAGGGTGGCACCGGGGTGGCTGCAGCCGTAGTCCGGGTACGGGCGGCCGTCGACGGTGTGGCGGACCGCCGACGGGGCGGGGCCGGGGTAGGTGCGGCCGAGATGGCAGGCGGTGAGCCCCAGCGGCGCGAAGACCCGGTCCCGGACGAAGGCCCCCAGCTCCTGGCCCGTGGCCTCCTCCAGCAGCCTGCCGAGGACGCGGTAGCCGAGGTTGGCGTACTCGAAGGCGGTGCCCGGCTCCCGGTGCGGCACGGTGTAGCGGTCCGCGTCGATCCGCCGCGCGCCGTCGCCGTAGTCCCAGTCGTAGTGGGCCGCGAAGCCGCCGCGGTGCTGCAGGAGTTGGCGGGCGGTGGGCGCGGCGCGGACGCCGCCGTCGCGCGGCGCGGGTGCGTCGGAAGCCGGCGGCACGGGTGCGTCCAGGTCCAGCAGACCGGCGTCGGCGGCGACGCAGACGGCCGTCGCCGTGACGGGCTTGGTGATGGATCCCAGCCCGTACGCCGTACCGGGCGTGGCGGGACGCCCGGTGGCGAGGTCGGCGGTGCCGTACGCCGCGGCGTGGACGACCTCGCCGCGCTCGGCCACCGCGACGGAGACCGAAGGGCAGCCGTGCGTGGCGAGCGCGTCCGCACAGACGCCGTCGAGCCCTTCGAGCTGTGCGAGACCTGCGAGCATCGTGTCCTTCCGGTCGCCAGGAGGCGGAACGGTGCGTGGGCCGGGAACGGCCGGGCTCAGGCGTCCGTCATCGCCAGCAGCTTGGTGACGGTGTTCCAGTTCCGGACGGTCGCGGTGAGGCCGAGGTCGGTCCTGCCCAGGACCTCGGCGAGCTTGCTGCGCCCCATACCGTCGGGACAGCGCAGGAACAGCTCGCGCTCCCCCACCCGGTACTCGTCCGGCGGATAGCCGTGCGGGTCGACATGGGCGAGCCGTTCGGGATCGACCGGGCCGGACAGGAAGGTCACGAACATCCTGGAGGGGTCGACGGACGTCGGCGGGAAGGGATTGCGGCCGGCGACCGCCCGCAGGTCATCGGCGCTCAGTGCCAGACACGGCACCTCGAACCCGAAGCGCTCGGCGATGGCCCTCTCCAGTCCGGTGACGAGCCGGGCGGTGTTCCGCTCCTCGCTGGTGAAGACCGCGTTGCCGCTCTGCAGCAGCGTGCGGACGTCGCCGTGGCCGAGCCCGGTGAGCAGGTCGCGGAGGTCCGCCATGGGGACCTTCTTGTGGCCGCCCAGATTGATGCCGCGCAACAGCGCCACGTAGGTCGTCACGCCCGCACCCTACGGGAATACCGGTTGCCTCACCCGCTGCCGCCGCCTACGGTCCCCTGCCGTGACCCCTGACCTGCGCACCGAGCGCCTGCTGCTGACGCCCTGGACCCCGGACGACGAGGAGGACTTCGTCGCCCTCTTCCAGGACACCCGCGTCTCGCGGTGGATGGGGGACGGGCCGCAGAGCGAGGCGGAGGACCGGGCGCTCTTCGGCCGCGTCTTCAGCACGGTGTACGCGCGGGGCCTGTTCGACGTGTGGGCGGTCCGGCTCGACGGGCGTCCCGTCGGGCACGCGGAGATCAAACCCACGGACGAGGTGGCCGGCCACGAGATCGTCTACGCCCTCGCGCCCGAGTTCTGGGGACGTGGCCTCGGCGGCGAGATCGCACGGGCCCTCGTGGCGTACGGCTTCGGGACGCTCGGCCTGGACGCGGTGCACGCCACCGTGGCGGAACCGAACCGCACCTCCCTCGCGCTGCTGGAGCGGACCGGATTCGTCCGCTCCGGGGAGATCCGGGAGGACGACGGCAGCACGACCCTGGTGCTGACCCTGACGCGCGGGACGCGGTCCGGAAATTCCGCCTGATGCACCCGGAAGGCGTCCGGGGCCGTCCTGTCCGATGTATCCGGATGCATAAGGGAATTCACGCCCATGACCCTGGGAGTTCTCAGGTTCCGGACTCCGTGATCACGCTGTGAATATGAACCGCCACATGACGGCAGCGGTATTTGCGGCGGGTCGGATCCAATTCCGCACGCGGCGCGTGCGGGGCCTTTTCGGGACCGAATCGATCGTTCGGGAAGGAGACGGGCGCCCGTTCGCCAAGCGCGCGAATCCGGCGGTGCGGACAACACCCCGGACGACGTACGAACGCGACGCACCACGAGATGCCGTGCACCGCAAAGGCCGGCCGCCGTGCTCCGTGGGGGAGAGCGCGGCGGCCGGCCGACTGCGGTACGGCGGGAGAGGGTTACTCCACGACCTTCAGCAGCTTGTTCGGGGTGCCCTCGGACGGGTTGCTGATCTTGTCCGGGGTGGCGCCGTCGGTCAGCGCCTTCGCCACCGCGTCGGGCTTCGCGTCCGTGTGACCACCGAGGTAGACGGCGGCGGCGCCCACGACGTGCGGGGTCGCCATCGAGGTACCGGAGATGGTCTTGGTGCCGGTGTCGCTGTCGTTCCAGGCGGAGGTGATCTCCGAGCCCGGCGCGTAGAGGTCCACGACCTTGCCGAAGTTGGAGAAGTCCGACTGCTCGTCGCCCTCGGTGCTGGAGGCGACCGTGATCGCTTCCTTCACCCGGGCCGGGGAGCCCTGGCCGGCGTCGGCGGACTCGTTGCCCGCCGCGACACCGAAGGTGACGCCGGAGGCGATGGCCTTCTTCACGGCCGCGTCGATGGCCTCGTCGGCGCCGCCACCGAGGCTCATGTTGGCGACGGACGGGCCCTTGTGGTTCTCGGTGACCCAGTCGATCCCCGCGACGACCTGCTCGGTCGTGCCGGAGCCCTCGTCGTCGAGGACGCGGACGCCCACGACCTTGGCCTTCTTGGCGACGCCGTGGTCCTTGCCGGCGATGGTGCCCGCGACGTGCGTGCCGTGGCCGTTGCCGTCGTCCGCCGAGTCGTCGTTGTCGACGGCGTCGAAGCCGTGCGAGGCGCGCTTCTCGAAGTCCTTGTGGGTGATGCGCACACCGGTGTCGATGACGTACGCGGTCACACCCTCACCCGCGGAGTCCGGGAAGGCGTACTTCTTGTCGCCCTTGGTGTCCTCCTGGTCGATCCGGTCCAGGCCCCAGGACGGCGGGTTCTCCTGCGTCGCGTTGATGCTGAACTTCTGGTTCTGCACGACCTTGGAGACCGACGGGTCGGCGGCGAGGCGCTTGGCCTCGTCCTCGCTCAGGCCGCTGGCGGAGAAGGCGCCCACGGAGGTGTAGTTGCGCTTGAGCTTGCCGCCGTACTCCTGGGCGAGGTCGGACTTGCCGGCCTTGGCGACGGACTGCTCGCCGGCCTTGGCGTCCATCAGGACGATGTAGCTGCCCTCGACGGCGGACTCGGCGTTCGCGCCGTAGATCTTCCCCTGGGGCGGAGCGGCACCCGCGGGGAGCGTCAGCAGGGTCCCTCCGGCGATCGCGGCCACGGATGCGGATATCGCGATGGTCAGCCGGCGCTTGCTGTAACGCTTGTGAGAAGCCATGAAGAGAAATCTCCTCGTGTGCAGTGTGGGGGGAAGCGAAGCTTTGCCACCAAAGCTCCCCCGGGCAGTAATTACTACGCCCCGGTAACTCGAAACACTGTCTGATTGACGGCCTCAAAATCAATGTCAGTTCGAATCTGTGATGTGAGCCACACACTCCCAACGCCCCGGAATCGCTCCATATCGGGCGGAGTTGAAGCGCCGGGCCTCAACTCCCTTTACCCGTAGGGGGCCAGCACGGGCCGGGGTAGGGATGCCCCTCCGCCCCGGTTGAGAACACCACCGCACGGATCACCGGCGAGCAGGATGGGGCCGGTTCACCCCGCGCCCTGGCGTCATGTCCCGGTGGAGGCAGGGTGCCGTCAGCGCACCCGGGGGGGGATCGGTGGCCGGTGAGAGGCGCGGCGGACACGGCGCGAGACGGGGAGAACACCCCGGGCCCGCGGGCGTGACGGGAAGCCGGGCCGTCACCGGAACGGGCCCGGCGTACGACAGGCCGCGCGGCTTCGCGGCCCGCGCCGGAAGCTGGAGCGCAAGGCGCCGGTGGGCGGCCGCGTGGCTTCGCGGCGTTCTCACCGCCGGTGGCGGTCTTCGCGATCTTCGGCACGCTGTCGATGCAGAGCATGAAGCAGATGGAGGTTGGCACGGGGGTACGTACGGGCCCGGGGCGATGCGCCCCGGGCCCGTACGCCGGCCTCCCGGACACGGCCTGCCGCCCCCGGAGATGCGTCAACTCCCGCTCTCCGCAGGGTGTTCGCGTGCGCGAGGGGAGTTGCCGGGTTTCCGGCCGCCGACACGGGACGAGGTCGGCGGGACGACGGTCAGGCGGTCAGAGGGTCAGAGGGTCAGGCGGCCAGCGGGTCAGGCGGTCTTCTCGAAGGACTCGATGGTGCGCGTGAAGTCCCGCGTCGACAGCAGCAGTTTGTAGATGATGGCCAGTTCGAAGGAGAGCAGCAGGACACCCGCGCCGATGGTCACCGGGGCGACCGCGTCGGCCAGCGGGGCGATGATGAACACGGCCATCTGGAACTCGATGCCGCTGACCAGGTGCGTACGGATGCGGTGGCGCAGCAGCAGCGTCCGGAAGCGGGAGTACCAGGGGAACCGGTGGCGGAACTCCTGGTGCAGATCGACCACGGCGGTCGTCGGCTGCTCCGGGTTCTCGCCGTCCGCCGGCCCGGCCGCCTCCGCGGCTTCGGCGACCGTCCGGTTCTGGTCCTGTTCCAGGTCGGCGGTCGGGTTCTGCTGCAGCAGATCCTCCATGAAGGCGAGTTCACGCTCGTCCTCCGCGCGCTGCGCCTCGCGCACCCGGGCCTTGATCTGCTTGCGCATCCCGTGCCGGATCTTGAAGATCTGCAGCGCGTCGACGTAGCGCAGCATGTCGAGGAAGACCACGGCGAGCGCGAGCCAGAGGTAGACGACGTCGCCGGTACGGACGAACTGGCCGCCCATGAGGGCCACGGCGCAGGCCAGGACCCGTACCCGGTCGAAGACGTAGTCGAGCCAGGCACCGAACACCGAGCCGGTGCCTGTGAGACGGGCGAGCTTTCCGTCCATGCAGTCGAGGATGAAGCTCGCGTGGTACAGCGCGGCGCCTGCGATCAGCCAGCCCCAGCTTCCGGCCGCGAAGCAGGCGGCGGCACCGAGGCCCAGGAACAGGGCGAACCACGTGATCTGGTTGGGCGTGATCCGGGTCCACATGGCGGTCCAGCGCACGAGTGGGGTCGCGACCGGATCCACGAGCACCACGGTCCACCAGGCGTCGCGTTTCTTCTCCGTGGTGCGGCGCACTTCGGCGAGGGGCGGTATGTCTTGGGGCATGACCATCTTCCGCTGCGGGGGGAACTGTCGAGTTCACCCGACGTTAGGAATGTCGTCACGTAGGAGACAAGATCCGCCCCACACAACCTTTTGCCTGGGGTAACTGTCTTGGTAGGTGACCGGGTCGATGGCCAAACCAGGTTCGCCGCATCAGCGGTCCGCGCCGCACTCCCCCGCGAGCAGGGGCTTCACCGTCCCGGCACACCGCCCTCACCGTCCTCACCACCCCGGCAGCAGGGCCTCGATCAGGTCCGCCGCACGCCGCGTACCGCCCTCGGCGGCCATCTCCCGCCGGATCGCCTCCGACCGCTCCGTCACGTCCGGGTCATCTACGAGCGCCAGCACCGCCTCGCGCAACGCCGGTGCCGTGGCCTCCTCCTTGGGGAGATGCCGGGCGACGCCGAGCGACTGAAGCACCGCCGCGTTCTGGAACTGGTCGGCGGCCTGCGGGACGGCCACCATCGGGACGCCGCACGCCAGCCCCTCCTGGCTGCCTCCCGCCCCGGCGTGGGTGATGAACGCGTCCGCCTGCCGGAGGACGGCGAGTTGCGGCACCCACGGGTGGACCTCGACATTGGCCGAGACCTCACCCAGCTCCGCCGGGTCGACGAAGCGGCCGATCTGCAGGACGACATGCCAGCCGTCCAGGCCACCGAAGGCGGCGACACAGTTCCGGTAGAACTCCGGCTCCTGGGTGAACGCCGAACCGAGCGAGACCAGCAGCACCCGCTCCGCGTCCGCCGGGCGCTTCCAGTCGCCCTGCCCGGCCCGGTCGCCCTGGCAGGCGCCGACGAAGGTGTAGCGGGACGCGTCCACCCGGTCGGCGTTCGGCTGGAGCGCGCGGGGGATCAGCACGAGCGAGCGGGCCGGGCGTCCCGCGAAGCGGTCCGGGTCGGTGTCCGGCAGCCCGTTCTCCTCCAGCCAGGCGCGGAAGCGCTCGTAGTACGCCCGTCCGCGCTCGGTCGCCATCAGCCCGGCCCTCATCTGCTCACCGACCTCCTGCTCGTAGCCCTCCCAGGCGACCATGCAGGGCGAGAGCTGAAGGGCGGGCACACCCCATCGGTGGGCGAGCAGCGGCGCCGGGTAGCCGGTGATGTCGTGGAGGACGAGGTCGGGCTCGTCGCCCTCGTACGCCTCCAGGTGCTGCGGCAGCGCCTGGATCGCGTTGGCGAGGAACGGCTCGATCTGGTCGATCAGTTCCTCGCCCCACGCCTCCGGCGGATCGTCGGGGCCGGGGAGGGTCGAGGCGTAGATCTTGGGTTCCGCGCCGCTCGCGGCGACCGTCCCGGCGAACGACGCGGGGATCGCGTAGGTGACGCGGTGGCCGCGGGCGACGAGTTCCCGGATGACGTCCAGGCTGGGGTTCACGTGCCCGTGGGCGGCGATGCTGAACATGGCGATGTGGGCACGCTGCGGTGAGGTCATGGTGCTCACGCTAAGCGAGACGATACGTATCGTGCAATCGGATTTCCCGACGCCGCGCCGCCGTCCCGGACACGTCCGCGCCGCGGCCCGCCTCCGCTACCGCTGGTACCGGGCGAGCACCAGGTTCCCGTCGTCCACGAGCCGTTCGCGCAGCTCGTCCACGCCGATCGCCCCGCTGTAGAACTCCTGGAGCGCCGGGGTCGCGATCTTGTCCTTCCACTCCGGATAGCCACGCACGGCCTGCGCGGGCGCCGGCCGCAGATGTGCGGCCAGCGCGGTGCCGGTCGCCCAGTCGCGCTCCTCGGTGCGCAGCGCGGGATCCCGCAGGGCCTCGGTGCCGGTGGGCAGCATCCAGTCGCCGAGCGCGAGCCGCACCATGTTCCGCGGCCGGAGCAGGAAGTCGATGAAGGCGACCGCCTCGTCCTGGTACGGACTGGACCGGGCGACGGACAGGGTCTGCGGACTCACCCCCTGCCGGAGGCCGCCGCGGCCCGCGGGCGCCGGCAGCACGGTCCACTCGAAGCCGTCCGGCGCCTGCTGGTCGAGCTGCTGCCGGTAGGAGAAGCCGAGCGGCACCATCGCGTACTTCCCGGCGAAGAACCCGGGGAGCGTGTCCGAACCGCCCATGCCCAGCGTCGTACGGGCCGCGGTCCGGTGGCGCACCACCTGGTCGCGGATGACGCGCGGCACCTGCTGGTCGGCGGCGTCGAACCGGATGCCGGCCGTCCCGTCCGCGCGGCGGTGGAAGACCCGGCCGCCGGTGGACAGCGCGAGGTTGAGGGTCGCCGACACCGGCTCCTTGAGCGGCCACGCGACGCCGTACGCCCCGCGCCGCGTCAGGGCGCGCGCCGCGTCCTCGAACTCCTCCCAGCTCCACGGGGCTTGCGGGGTGGGCACACGGACGCCCGAGGCGTCCAGCAGCGCTCGATTGGCCACCAGGACGCGCGGCTCCTGAAGGAACGGCACGCCGTACACCCCGCCGCCGAACGTCACCGCCTCCCAGCTGCGCGCCGGGATGTCCTCGCGCAGCCGCCGCGGCAGCCGTCCTCGCAGATCCGCGAGGCTGCCGCCGTACGCGAAGTCGGCCAGGTCGTCCGCGGCGTCGTGGATGACGTCAGGGGCCTCACCGCCCTCGAAGGAGGTGAGGAGCTGGTCGTGGACGCTGTCCCAGCTTCCCTGGACATGGTCGACCGGCAGGTCCGGGTGCGCCCGGTTCCAGGCGCGGACGAGCTGCCGGTTGGCCTCGACGGACTCCTTCTGCCAGGCGAGGGAGAGGAAACGCAGCCGAGGGCGCCCGCCGTCGTCGCGGCCCCGGCCGCAACCGGCCAGCGGGACGGAAGCCGCTGCCAGCGCCGCCGCCCCGCGGAGGAAACGCCGTCGCCGCAGCGGCTCATCACGCATCGGTTCGGCGCGCATCAGCTCTTCACCGCCCCCGCCAGCATGCCGCCGGTGATCCGGCGCTGGAGACACGCGAACAGGACCAGGGACGGCAGCGTGGCGAGCAGCGCCGCCGCGGCGAGCGGCCCAAGATCGGCGACGCCCTCGGCCCCGATGAAGCGGGTGAGGATCACCGGCATCGTCTGGTTCTCCGGGGACTTGAGGAGGACGAGGGCGATGAAGAACTCGTTCCACGCGGTGATGAAGGCGAACAGGGTGGTGGCCGCGATGCCCGGCGCCAGCAGCGGGGCGGTGACGGAGACGAGGATGCGGACGGGTCCCGCGCCGTCCACTGCGGCCGCCTCCTCCAGTTCGCGCGGCAGGGACCGCACGTAACCGGCGAGCATCCACAGCGCGAACGGCAGCGACCACACCACGTACACCGCGATCAGCCCGGGGAGGGAGTTGATCAGGCGCAGGCCCTTGAGGATCAGGAACAGCGGGATGATCAGGAGCACGAACGGGAACGCCTGGCTGACGACCACCCAGCCGGTCGCCGCGCCGGTGAGCCGCGTGCGGTACCGCGCCATGACGTACGCCATGGGCGTGGCGACGACCACGGCGATGAGGGCGGCGGAGGCCGCGGCGATCAGGCTGTTGGTGGCGGCGCGCAGCAGAGGCTGTTCGTCGACGGCCTGCCGGAAGTTGGCGAGCGTCGGGTCGTCAGGCCACCACGTGGGGTGCAGGGAGGCCAGCTCGGCGGGGGGCTTGAAGGCGGTGGACAGCAGCCAGACGAGGGGGAAGGCGAGGAAGACGACGTAGCAGAGCAGGGCCGCGTACTGGCCTGCCCGACCGGCACGGCGGGCGACGACGCGTCCGGGGGGACGGCCGCGGCGGGAGGCGGGGCTCTGGGGGCGGCCGCGACCGGTGGCGCTCACCGCTCCTCACTCCTGTCCTGGAGCCGCCCCACCAGATACACGGCGAGGAGGAGCGAGATCAGCGCGACCATCACGCACCCCATGGCGGCCGCGTAGCCGAACTGCCCGTAGCGGAAGGCCTCTTCGTACGCGAAGAGCATCGGGAGCCGCGTCCGTCCGCCCGGACCGCCGCTCGTCAGGACGTAGACCAGGGCGAAGGAGTTGACGTTCCAGATGAGCTGGAGGGCGCTGATCGCCAGGGCCACGGGGCGGATGGCGGGCCAGGTGACCGTGCGGAACCGCCGCCAGGCGCCCGCGCCGTCCATCGCCGCGGCCTCGTGGAGTTCGCGCGGCACGGTCTGCAGACCGGCGAGCAGCGCCACGGTCGTCTGGGGCATTCCGGCCCAGACACCGACGACGATCACGGCGGGGAGCGCGGTGGAGAGCCCGGCGAGCCAGTCGGTGCCGTCGCCGAGGTGCAGGTCGCGCAGGGTCTCGTTGAGGATGCCCGCATCGGGATGGTAGGTCAGCCGCCACATGATGCCGACGACGATCTCGGGCATCGCCCAGGGCACGATCGCCAGGGCACGCGCGAGCCAGCGCATCCGCAGGTTCTGGTCGAGCAGCAGCGCGAGGCCGAGGGCGAGTAGGAACTGAGGGACCGTCACTCCGATCGCCCAGACCGCCCCGATCCGGAACGACTCCCAGAAGAGGGTGTCGCGCAGCAGGTCGGAGAAGTTGAGGAGCCCGATCCACTCCGTGGCCTCCGTACGGCCCGACTGGGCATCGGTGAAGGCGAGCGCGATGCCGTAGAGGAGCGGGCCGACGCTGAGGACGAGGATCGGGAGCAGCGCGGGGAGTACGAGGAGCCAGGCGCGGGCGCGCGGCAAGGGTCCCGCGCCGCCCCGGCACGGTGGTGCATCGGCCGCGCGGGGGTCGTCGACGACGGCGGTCAAGCCTGGCGCTCCTTCCGGTGCGGCGACCGGCGGCGCCGGCCGGCGCGCGCTCGTCCTGACGAACTGCCGCCCGGAGAGGGTCACTTACGCCACGGCAGCCGTGGCCATCGTGCGGATGCGCGTTCCGGCCGTCAAGACGGATCGCGGGGTGTGATGCGCCGGGAAGGGCCCAGGAGCGGTGCGGATGCCGCACACATGCGTACGCGCCGTACGGCGGCTCCCGCCGTACGACGACCCCCGGCTGCCGCGGACCTTGCCGCCCGGGGAGAACGGAAACGACGCCGGTGACCGCCCCTGGGCAGGGGCGGTCACCGGCCTGCTGCCTACTTCGCCTTTGCCTACTCCGCCTTCGTGACCTCGACCGTGGACTGCCACTGGCCGCTCACCGTGTGGTGGACGATGTGGGGACCCGCGATGGGTACACCACTGCTCAGGTCGTCCATGATCCTCACGTCGATGGTCACCCGGTTCACGGTGTCGATCTCCGGCGCGAGCAATGTCCTGAAGAACCCTTCGGGATCGGCGCGCAGCTCCGCCTGATCCCCTTCGCCCAGATCGAGTTCGAAGACTTCTATCTCCCGCGTCTGGGTTTCGCCCTTGCGATACATCTTCGCCATGGCAGCCTCCTCCGCGGGTTCGACATGCTCTCTTACCAGCTTGCGCCGACCGTGGACTTTGGCAAGTCGAACGGGTCGGCCCTGAGCGTTCCCGTCGGCCGCGCCGCCCCGCGCTTGCCTCGTCGCGCGCGCCGCCACGATTCCGCGACCGCGATGACGAGCGGATGGTTGAGTGGGCACCGGCCGCCCGGACCCGGACCCGAGGCCGTGACGCAACGCATGACCGCCCAGCACACGAAGCGCGGAGGACAGACATGGCGCGGGACTTCGAGGCCGCAGCATTCACCGAGGAGCGCGCGCGGCAGGTCCTGGCCGCCGCGGGCCATCCTGCGCCTGACGCGCGGCTTCTCGCCTTCGGCGAGAACGCAGTCTTCGCGCTCCCTGACGGCGGTCCCGTCGTCCGCATCGGCCGCGACGCCGACCTCCTGGACCGGATGCGCGGCGAACTGCGCACCGCGGCCTGGCTGGAGGAGCAGGGCGTCCCCGCCGTTCGGCCCGCGGAGCCGGAGGTCCGGCTCGTGGACGGCCGGCCCGTGTCCGTATGGCAGCGGCTGCCCGACCCCGTACGGCCGGCCGACGGCGCCGATCTGGCCACGCTGCTGCGGCTGGTGCACCGGCTGCCCGCCCCGCCGTTCCCGCTCCCGAAGCGCGACCTGCTGGGCGGTGTCGAGCGCTGGCTGCGGTCGGCCGGGGACGCGATCGACCCGGCCGACGCGGCCTTCCTCCGCGAGCGGCGCGACCGGATCGCGACCGCCGTGGGGCATCTCGTGCCGCACCTGGCGCCGGGACCGATCCACGGCGACGCGCTGCCCCGCAACGTGCACATCGGGCCCGAAGGGCCGGTCCTGGTGGACCTGGAGACCTTCTCCGGCGACCTGCGCGAACACGACCTGGTCGTCATGGCGCTGACCCGGGACCGCTACGGGCTCGACCCCGCCGACCACGACGCCTTCACCGCGGCCTACGGCTGGGACGTCCGCGAGTGGAGCGGCTGCGGCGTGCTGCGCGGCGCCCGCGAGATCGCGAGCTGTGCCTGGGTCGCGCAGCACGCACCGGCGAACCCGGCCGCGCTCGCCGAGTTCCGCCGCCGCGTGGCCTCACTGCGCGCGGAGGACCCCACGGTCCGCTGGCACGCGTTCTGACGCCGCGGCGGTACGGAGGAGACCGCCGCCGCGGCCGCAGGGGAGGGAGCGCTCCTCGCCCGCCCCGGCACCGCCGACGACCGTCCGCACACCTCACCGCCCCCTATGACGGCAGCACCCGCAAGGGCCAGCTCCCGTCCACGACGGCTTCGGGGTCACGCTGCCGCAGCCACTTCTGATAGCTCGCGGCCCAGCGGGCATACCAGCTCACCTGACTGCGGTGCAGCGCCCACGGCTCCAACTCGGCGACGCGCGCGTGCCGTTCGGCCACGGCGCACGCCACCCGCACCGCGGCGATCGCGTCCGCGCTCGCCTGGTGCGCGGCCGAGAGCACCACTCCGTACTCCCCGCAGGTCGCCACGAGCGTGCGCTTGCCCTTGCGGTACCGGTCCACGGCGCGGTCGATGGTGTACGGGTCGACGATCGGGCCGACCTCGCCGCCGCCCAGCCGCTCCGGCAGCGACCGCAGCCCGTGCCGCCGCAACTCCGCCGCGAGCATGGTCAGATCGAAGGCGGCGTTGTACGCGACGACCGGGACGCCCGTCGACCAGTAGCCGACCAGCGTGGCCGCTATCTCCTCCACGACCTCGCACGCCGGGCGCCCTTCGGCCGCCGCCCGCTCATTCGTGACCCCGTGGATCGCCACCGCTTCCTCGGGGATGTCCACCCCAGGATCGGCCAGCCATTCGCGGTGGCGCACCGGCTCCCCGCACTCCATCTCGACCACGGCGGCGGTGACGATCCGGGCGTCGCGCGGATCCGTGCCCGTCGTCTCCAGGTCGAATCCGATCAGCAAACCCCGATGCCAGCCCATAGCCGAGGACCCCCTCAATCGTCCCGCTCCCCCATCGGGTTTCACCCTCCCACGCACCACTGACAGTCCAGGGCGCGGCCCCGAGGGCAGGCGCCCACACGGACGTTGACGGGCAGTCAGGATGAAAGGGGACAGCTCGGGCACATCGCGGAGGGCCCGGCATCGCCGCGGACAGCCCGTCCGGCCGTCACCGCTCGCCGGCAGGCAACTCCCACCGGCCCCCGCCTCGGGGCACCGGCCCCCGGTCTCAGGACACCGGCTCCCCCCGCCTCGGGACACCGGCCCCCGGCCTCAGGACACCGGCTCCCCCCCCCGTTATGTTTTCCGCGGTCCTGCAAGAGGACCGTTGGCCTCCGGGCCCGGCATGACTGTTCCCCCCTGTCGAACGGATGACCTGGGGGGTG
>NZ_JBEYUP010000008.1:0-329154 GCF_040643575.1 Streptomyces sp. NPDC047108 | reverse complement strand
GGGGGGGGGGGGGGCGGCGGGGGGGGGGGGGGGGGGCCCCCGCCCCCCCCCCCCCCCGCGGGGGGGGGGGGGGGCGCGCGGGGCGGGGGCCCCGGGGGGGCCGGCGGGGGGGGGCGGGCCCACCCCTCCGTGGTGGCACGGCCCCCGGGACGCGCACGATGACGCGTGATCCCGGTCCGGCCCGGGGGCAGCCGGGGCCGGACCGGACTCGCCGCCGCTGTCCGGACCGGACATCACGACCAGGTGTCCGGTCCGGGTCCTACAGCGGCGAGGCCAGTGCCACGGCCACGTTGTCGCGGCCGATGGTGAGCTTGCTCTGCGGAAGGTTGCTGGCGTAGCAGCTGTACTGGGCGAAGCACAGGTTCACCGACCGCGCCATGTGCGAGTAGTACGGCGATCCCGCACCCGTGGTGTTGAGGCCGATCGGCCCGCCCGCCGGGGCGAAGACCGCGTCGGTGAGGAGTCCCTGGGGATAGGCGACCGAGGACTTGTCGGTGAAGTAGTCGCTCCGGTTGTACGGGGCGGCGGAGACGACCCGCGTGGCCTCCGCGCCCGGGACCGTGTTCGCGGTGCACCACGAGAACGCGTGGTGCCAGGTGTAGATCGTGGAGCCGAGGTAGCTCGTGAGCGTCAGCGGGTAGTCCACCGACCGGCAGAGCTGGTCCGCCGAGGCGGCCGCGTCGGCTCCCGCCTTCGCCGAGGTCCGCGCCCCCTGCGCGGACTTCCCGGCCGGCGGGGCCGCCTTGCCGTAGACGGGCTTGCCGACCTTCACGCGTACCGGCACAGTACGGGCCAGCACGGGATCGTTCTTGATCACGGCGAGGTCCGCCGTGGTCGCCTTGCCCGCGATCGCGTGCCGGATCGCGGTGTCGACGCGCTGTCGGCCGGGCTGGTCGGTGACGGGCTTCTCCGCCGCCGACGCGACTCCGGGATGACCCAGGATCATCAGGGCGGCGGCCGCACCGGCCGCGCCCAGAGTGATACTGCGTCTGTTCATGGTTCCCCCCTCGGGAAGCCGGGAGCCTGGTCTCGACCCCCGACCAAATGCGGATCTGATGGAAAAGATCATCACTTTTCGCGAGCTCCGGACGAGAGAGCAGCCACTACTCAACTCACCTGCGGGGACGTTCCCTTGAACTGCGGCGGCGGGGACGGGATCGAGGCCGCGTTCGAGGTGAGTAGTCCCGACTCACGCTCCGGCGGGTACCGGATCACTACGTTCCGTGTCGCGGGGGCCACGCGCTCGCTCGGCGGCGGCGGCGCGACGCAGCACGCACCCATCGGCCTGTGCGGGGCTCCCTGCGATGCCTTCTCCCCCCACAACGAAGGGCGACTCGTGTTCTCCACACCCCTGCACAGCCGGCTGACGACCCTCGGATGTGTCGTCGTCCTCTGCGCCACCGCGGCTCCGGTCGCGATGGCGACGCAGCCGCGGACCGAGGTCCATGCGACGGCGCCATCGGTGTCCGCCGACGAGCAGGAGGACGAGCGGGCGGCGATCGCGGATCGGGCCCAGGCCGCCTTGACGACCCCCCAGGACTTCCGTCTCACGGCGGAGGGCCAGACCCTGCAGAGCCGGCCGGGCGATCCGCAGGACACCAACTACCTGGGCCAGGACGGCAGCAACGCCGACCGCAACGAGTACAACGACTTCAACGGCCTGGCCTGGTGCGGCTACTTCGCCGCGGCGATGTGGGACCACCAGGACGTCCCGGACCACTACCCCGGCTCGCAGTCCTGGCGTACGAGTCTGGGCGAGCGCTTCCACGCGTACTCCGCCGATGAGCTGCCGCAGGTCGGGGACGTCCTGGTGTGGACGAACCAGGACAACGCCGCCCACGGCCACGTGGGCGTGGTGACCGAGGTCTCCGGCACGTCGGTCACGACCGTCGAGGGCAACACGGGCCACAACAGCGACAGCGTCGCGGAGCGCACCTACGAGTGGAGCGGCGCGGGCCCGGTCCACGGGGACAAGCTGTTCCGCGGTTTCGCCTCGCGCTTCTGAACCGCTCCGCGTGCGTCCCGGCGCACTCCTCGGCATGACGAAGCCCGCCCGTCCTCCCCTCGCTCCTGGGGCGGACGGGCGGGCCTTCGTGCCCGGTCATCAGGGACGGCTGCGACCGGGCGTCAGCGGCTGCGAGGCATGGTGGCCGGTCCTCACAGCCGCCGAGTCCACGTCGGCGGGCCTCAGCCCACGCGGCCGGAGTCGTCGTCGGTCTTGAGCCCGGAGGCGTCGACCGCCTCGAAGTCCGAACCCTTCAGGTCCTTCAGGGCGTTGAGCTGCTCGTTGTCCCAGCGGTCGTCCTGGTCGCCGGACAGGTACCAGGAGGAGCCGTTGTCGGCGACGATCGCGCCGTACTTCTTCAGTGCCTCCGCGACGACACGGGCCTGCTTGGGCATGCCCGAGGTGTCGACGCCGTCCTTGAGGCGCAGTCGCAGGCCCATGGGCGGCAGGTTCTTGTTGTCCTCGGCGCCGGCCTGGTGGCGGGCGGGCCAGATGTACGAGCGGTCCGACTCCGGCACGGTCATGCGGATCGCGTGGTCGATCCGGCCCGAAGCCACCTCGTCGTACCGGACGAGCCCGGGGAGGATCGCGAGTCCGGCGGCGTCGGCCGAGGTCCAGCCGTCCGGGCGGAGCTTGTGGTCCTTGAGGTCGAAGACGGCGCCCGAGCCGGCGTGCCAGGAGCCGTTGCCGCCCCGCTTGGCGTCGTACAGCTCGTACGCGTTGCAGCGGTGCTTGTCCCAGACGATCACGTGCCGGTCGCCGTCGCCGTTGGCGCCGCCCTCGACCCTGGCGTCGTTCGGGATGCGGTAGCCGGACTTGTCGCTCTCGTCGGCGTAGTCGAAGGACACCTTCGCCGCGGCGACGTCCTCGTCGACGGTCGTGACGGGGATGCCGAACGGCTTGCCGTCGATGAGTCCGGAGCCGAAGTCGGGGTGGACGTTGTCGCCGGGGCCGATCGCCGACACGTACGCGGAGGACTTCGCGTGCACGGGGAGGCCTGCGGCCTGGGCGCGCCAGAAGCTGTCGCCGAGCGAGGTCGCGCACGCGCCGTCGGCCGCGGCGGCCGCCGCGGGCTTCTTCGCGGGCTTGGCCTTGGGCTTGGCCTTGGGCTTCGCGGACGGCTTCGTGCTCTTGGCCGCCTTTGTCTCCTTGGCTTCCCGGGTCGGGGACGGGGAGGCCGCGGGACGCTCCTCCGCCGCGCTCGCGGCGTCTTCGGCGCAGCCGGTCAGAAGCGTCAGCGCCATCGCTCCGACGGCCGTGCTCGCTATCAGAGGCCGACGGTGTGTCGCTGCTCTGCGCATGCTTCTCCTCGGGATCCGGTTGGGGGCCGCGCCGGGCGGTACATCTCCTGGCCCGGGCGCTGGTCGGCCCGGACCGGCCACACCCTCCCGGCGGCCGGCCCGGACGCCACCGAGGTTATTGCCGCCGGTGCGCCCGCACGGTCCGCTATGCGGGTGGGGAGGAGACTTGAGCAGTACTTGCTCAGGCGGCCGTCCCGAAGCGCGCCGCGCACGAGGTCGCCAGCGGGGTCGGACGCGCGCGCCGGGGCGGTTCTCCGTGATCCCGGGGGTCGTTACGTCAGGTCTTGTCCGGGAACGAGTGGTGTTCGTGCGTCACGGTCCAGCGCCCGTTGTCCTTGCGCAGTCCGACGGTCAGGCGCAGCCGGTTCGCCGGGTCCTCCTCCAGTTCCTTCGGCGTACCGCAGCGCAGCAGCGCATGGGCGAAGGCGACGTCGCCCCCGGCGGTCACGTCGAGCGAGAGGATCTCGAAGGCGGCGCCCTGGCGCTGCCATTCGAAGAACGGCGGCCAGCTCTTGCGGTAGGCGTCGATGCCCCGCACGCCGTCCTCGGGCGGCGGGACGTCGAACATCACGATGTCGTCGGCGTGATCGGCGAGCACGGTGTCGAGGTCGCCCTCGTGCACGGCCACCGCCCAGCGCTCGATCAGGGTCCGGATCTGTGTCGCGTCGTCGTCGGCCACGATGGCGTCCCTTCCACGATGCCGCCCACCGGCGGGGGCCGCCGGTGGCCGTAGGTGTCCTGTCGGTCCTGTCGTCACACCAGTGAGGACCGTGGGCGCACCCGTAATTCATCGGTACCGCGCGGACGCCCCGATGGCGCGGCGAGGCCCGCAGGGCGAGACCGAAACGTCCGCTCTACGGGACGGGCGCCGGGACGAGGCGCCGTCGTGGGCATCCGGCGTCAGCGGAGTTCGCCTTCCAGCAGGCCCATCGTGAACATGTCGTACCACTGTCCGTCGCGCCGAAAGGACTCGCGCAGCCTGCCCTCCTCCACGAAGCCGACCTTCCGGTAGACGTGGTGGGCGGCGTGGTTCTCGGTCACGACGGTGAGCTTGATCTTGTGGAGCCGCATCTTCTCGAAGCCGTAGCGGCAAGCGGTGCGCATCGCGTCTGTGGCGTATCCGCGCCCCCAGTACTCCTTCTCACCGAGGTAGATGTCCAGCTCGGCGCAGCCGGTCTCCGGCTCGGCGCCGTGCATGCGGACCAGGCCGATCAGGGTGCCGCCGCTGCGCACCTCGATCGCGAAGAGGACGTCGTCGTACGCGTTGCGTGGACGGTCCTGCAGCCACTTGGCGACCTGGTCGCGGGTGTCCGGGTACCCGTCGCTCAGCCAGCGCATGACCTCGGGGTCGCTGTTCCAGCGCCACAGCGCCTCGGCGTCCCCCGCGTCCATGGCCCGCAGTTTCACCAGATCTCCGAACACCGTGCCTCCCCAGCCCCTCGTCCGTCGTCACGATCGGCGATCGCGAACGGGGACATGGGTAACACGGTGCGCGCCCTGTTCACCACGTGATATTTCCGGTCTCAGCCGATGAACGGCCTCAGGAGTTGCGCGGCGACCGGGCCGCGCACCGGAACGGCGTCAGTCGCGCGACGGGATGGCCGCCATCATGATGCGCTCGGTTTCGGCCATATAGGTCTCCGACGCCTTGCGTGCCGCGTCCGCGTCACCCGTACACACCGCCTCCGCGATCGGGCGCAGACGCCCCGCCGCAACCTCCGGGTCGCGGAACGGATCGGCGAGCAACTGCCGTACGGGCATATAGGAGTTGAGGAAGGTATTGGTGAGCAGGGTGTAGACGCGGTTGTGGGACGCCACCGCCAGGATGCGGTGGAAATCCGCGTCCGAGAGCTGGACGTCGTCGACGTCCTTCCCGGCCGCGACGAGCTCCACCTGATCACGCAGCGCCCTGCGGTCCTCGTCGCCGCAGTGGTGTGCGGCACGCACGGCGATCAGGGCGCCGACACTCTGCCTGACCTCGAACACCTCGGCCATCCAGCCCGGGTACTTCACGACGAGCGCGGGCAGCAGATCCACGCTGCCGACCCGCATGAAATCCCGCACCCGCGTGCCGATGCCGTGACGCGTTTCGACCAGTCCGGAATGCACGAGCCGGACGAAGGCGTGCTTGAGTGTGGTCCGGTTGACGCCATAGCGTGCCGCGAGTTCGCGTTCCGGGGGCAGCAGGCTGCCGACGGCGTACCGGCCGTCGAGAATGTCGTCACGCAGGTGCCGTTCCAGCGCGTCCACCGCGGTATCACGCGGTATGGGTTCCACTGCCACCGCTGCCCTCAGCCCCTTCGCTCCGCATGTCGGACACCGATTCTCGCAGTGGCTCAGTCACTGCACAAGCAACGTCCGAGGCGGGAAGGATGTCCCACATCTGATCATGCACGAATCTTGACGCTTAATAGTGAGGTGTGCATGACTTGGGCAGTCACCAAGTGGCTGGACCACTGAGCCACTAGCACGATACGGATTCGCAGCACGGAGGAGTTCAATCATGTCCTTGTGCTCGGGGTTCCTCCCGGCATCGGACACCTGGGGACAATGCGCCGTATCCCGTCCCTGGCGTGCTCCGGTCCTCGAAACGATGGCCTTCCGGTACGCGATCGGCTGGGTCTAGCTGCGCTGCCCCCTCCGACGGGTGCCGCGCCCCCACGAGCCTGAACCAGGCCACCGACGGCCCTCCGGACCACCGGACGACCACGGCCGCACCGCACGCACCCGCCGCCGGCCCGCGTACGACGGGACCCGCACGCCGGGTCCGCCGCGGACCGCACCTCCGACCCCACCCGCCGGGCGCCGCCCGGCAGGCCTCATTGCCCCCACTCGCTGCGCCGCTCCCCACAGCCCTCGCACACACCCCCCACCGATGTGATCGGGCGTCAGGAACGTGCACCACCCGTCGTCCGTCCACCGCAGAGGGAGAACTGCCCCCATGACCACCCGCTCCTGCCCCCCGGAGTGGCCGCTCGTCGGACGGGCGGACGAACTCGCCACGGCCACCCGGCTCCTGACCGCTCCCGATGCCCGCGGCATCGTCGTCACCGGACCCCCCGGCGCCGGCAAGACCCGGCTCGCGCACGAATGCTGGAAACGCGCCGTGCAGCGGGGCCACCCCGGCGTCCGCACCGCGGCCACCCGCGCCTCCCGGTCCGTCCCGCTCGGCGCTCTGGCGCCCCTGCTGACCCCGCGCGCACACGGCCGCGGCACCTCGCTGCACTTCCGGCAGCCGCGGGTACGCGGCGCGCGCCGGCTGCCCACGGTGCTGCTCATCGACGACGTCGACCTGCTGGACGACGCGTCCGTCGACCTGCTCCGGCCCCTGCTGGCCTCCCGGGAGCTGCTGCTCATCGGGACGGCGAGCGACGAGGGAACGGCTGCCGGACCCGGTTCCGCCGTCGTGGAGGACCTCCTCCCCGTACCCGTACGGCCACTCTCCGTGGCCGCCGTCGGGCGACTGCTGGAGCAGGTGCTGCGCGGTCCCGTCGAACGCCGCACCCTGCGCGGGCTCCACACGGTCGGCGGCGGTCGGCCGCTCTACCTCCGCGAGCTCGTCAGCGGTGCGCTGGCCGGCGGCGAGCTGGTCTGCGAGACCGGTCTGTGGCGGCTCACCGGCGACCCCGCCCCGCCCCAGCGCCTGGTCGAACTCGTCCGGTACCGGCTCTCGGCCGTCCCCGAACAGGACAGCGCCGTCCTGGAGGACCTGGCCCTCTGCGGTCCCGAGGACCCGGAGCTCCTGCCCGCCGAGAGCCTGGCGCGGCTGAGGGCGGAGGGCCTGGTCCGCACCCAGCGCGAGGGCGAGCGGCGCATGGCCGCGGTCGCCGACCCGCTGCACGCCGAGGTCCTGCGCACGACCGTGCCCGTCCAGCGTGCGCGGCGGATCCTGCTGTCCCGCGCCGAGCGCACCGAGGCCCGCAGCGGCATCGGGGACGACGCCCGCCTGCGGTGCACGCTCTGGCGGGTCGAGGCGGCCGACGCCGTACCGGCCGAGCGGCTGGCCGAGGCGGTCGAGCTGGCGCGCGCCGACCACGACTTCCCCGCGGCGCTCGGTCTCGCCGAGGCCCTGGTGCGGGCGCGCGCGGACGCCCACTCGTACCTGCTGCTGGGAGAGTTCCGGCACGCCTGCGGCCGCCCGCAGGAGGCCGAGCAGGCGCTCGCCCGGGCCTTGGAGCTCGCCACGACCGACGACGAGCGGCTGTTCGGCGTCGTCCTGCGGACCCAGAACCTCGCGCAGGGCCTGCTGCGCCTCGGTGAGGCCTTCGACGTCAACGCGGCCGAGGTCCGCGGTTCCACGGACACCGAGATCCAGGCCGTGCTGCGGGCGAACGAGGCGGCGCTGTGGACGCTGGCCGGCGACGTCGACCGCGCGAGCGCCCGTCTGGAGAGCGCCATGGCGCACGAGTCGGACCGCCCGGCGATCGTCGCCGCGGTGCCGTCGGTGTACTGCCTCACCGAGTCGGGGCGGTCGGACGAGGCGCTGGCCGTCATGGCCGAGCACGCGGAGCGGCCCCCCTGCACCCGCGCCAACAGCATCGCCCACCCCTCGCGCCTGCTCACCGCCGGAGCCCGCGCCCTCGCCGAGTCCGGACGGCTCGACGAGGCCGAGCGCATGGCCCACGAGGCGTACGACAGCGCCGTCGACAGCCGGGCCGGCTCCGCGCAGATCCGTGCCGCGACCGACCTGGGCTGGATCTGCTACCTGCGCGGCCACATGGTGCAGGCACGCTGCTGGTTCGCCTCCGTCGTCTCCGTCTCGCGCGAGCACGGCTACCTCTCCGGCCTCTGGGCCGGACTGGCCGGACGCGCCCTGGTGGACGCCGTGACCGGCGACCTCGAGTCCTCCGACGAGTCCTGGGCTGCGGCGCGGGCGCTGCGGCGCGACGCCTGGCTGCGGCCCGAGGCGCAGCTCGTCCAGGCATGGCGGAGCGCCGCCCTGGGGCGGGTCAGCCAGGCCCGCTCGCTGCTGCTGGGCGGGGCCCGGTCGGCGGCCCGTACGGGACTGCTCGTGCTGCGGTCGCACCTGCTGTTCGACGTCGCCCGGCTCGGCGACCCGCACGCCGTGCACGAGCAGCTCGCCCAGCTCGCCCTCCTCTCCACCAACCCCTGCGTGGCGCTGCGGGCCCGGACCGCCGGTGCTCTCGCGGCGGGCAGCGGCGAGGAGTTGGAGCGCCTCTCGGGCGAGTGGGAGGAGATCGGCGCGCTGCTGATCGCGGCGGAGACCCGTACGGCGGCGGCCGGTGCCCAGCGAGGCCCCGGCGCGCACCGCCGGTCCGCCCGGTGCCGGGAGGAGGCCGAGCGGCTCGCCGCGCTGTGCGACGGCGCCAGAACGCCGGGGCTGACGCCGCACACGGTGCGCGACAGCCTCACCGGCCGGGAGATGGAGATCGCCCTGCTCGCCGCCAACGGGCTGGGCAACGCACAGATCGCCGAGCAACTGCTGCTGTCCGTCCGCACGGTCGGGAACCACCTGCAGCGCGTCTATTCCAAGATCGGCATACGGGACCGGCGGCTCCTGCGCGACGCCCTGCGGCGCGAGCCCCTCGTCCCGGGCCGGGCGTGAGCGCCACGGGCGGGGGGTGAGGTCCGGGCAGGGCGCGAGCCACCGGAGGGGCGCGGCCGGACCATGAGCCGCGCCGTGCTCCTCACTGCTCACGGACGCCGGCCGAAGGGGCCGGGCCTCGAGGGATCCGGTCGGCTCCCCGGCACCGTACTGCCTGCTGAGGTCGCGTCCGGCGCGCCTTTTCGGACGAGCAACGCCCCCGCGGGCCTGGATGAGTAAGGACTGCTCATGCGCACAGGCATTCCGGACCATCAAGCTCTGCAAGGGTTGGCAGTAGTCGTACGGTGCGGCGCTCACCCGCGTATCGCGCCGGCCTGGAGCAGCACGTGAAGCCCACCCCACGCACGTACACGAGGCCCGCGAGAATCCCCGCGAGCCGCCCCGTCGGGGCCCAGCCCTCCGGCCGTGAACGCTGGCCGTTCACCGCCCGGGACACGGAGCTCGATGCCGTGTCCGCCTGCCTCGACGAGCCGTCCACCACCGCCGTCCTCATCCACGGGGAAGCGGGAGTGGGCAAGAGCCGTCTCGCCCATGAAGCACTGCGGCTGGCGGCCCGTAAGGGGCACCGTGTCGAGCGGGCGGTCGCGACCTCGTCCGCGGCCGCCCTGCCGCTCGGCGCGCTCGCCCATCTGCTGCCGCCCGACGCCGTCGCCCATGACCCCGTCACCGCTTTCCACGCCGCGGCCAAGGCGTTCGGGATGCGCGCGGAGGGCGGCGCCGACGGAAGGTCACCGGAACGCAGGACGGTGCTCCTGCTGGACGACCTGCATCTGCTGGACAACGCGTCGGCGGTGCTCCTCGGCCATCTCCTGTGGGCACGGGCCGTGTTCCTCATCGCCACCGTGCGCGACGGGGCTCCCCCGTCGGACGCGGTCGCGGCGCTCGACCGCGCGGAGACGACCCGCCGTATCGCGCTGCGCCCCTTCAGCCGGTTCCAGGTGCGCGAAGTGCTGCGCCGCCGCCTGGACCACAGGATCGAACACGCGGCGCTGGACGCCCTGTTCACCTGGTCCCGGGGCAACGCCCTGTTCCTGTACGAGCTGGTCACCGGCGCCGTCGACGACGGAACCCTGCAACTGGGCGACGGGCTGTGGCGGTTGACCGGCAAGCCCACCGGCACTCGCCGGCTCACCGCCATCGTCCGTCAGCGGTTGCAGGGCCTGACGCCCGCCCGGGAGGCCCTGGTCGAACTCGTCGCCCTGTGCGAGCCCCTGCCGATGGGCGCCCTCCGCTCCACCGTCTCCGACACCACGGATCTGGAGTGGCTGGAGAAACGCGGCCTGATCCAGCTCCACACCGCGGGCCGCAGGACGTACTACACGCTCGGACACCCCCTGTACGGCGAGGTGGTCCGTCACCGCATCGCCCCCGAGCGCCGCCGCGAGATCTACACCTCGCAGGTCAGATCCCTGGAGAAGCACGGGGTCCGGCGCCGCGAGGACGCGCTGCGCCTGGCCTCCTGGCAGCTCGCCGCCGAACTGCCCGTGGAGCACGCGCTGCTGGTGTCCGCGGCCGCGATGGCCCGTCACGTACGGGACTTCCCCACGGTGCTGGAGCTGCTGTCCGGTCTGCCGGAGCGCTCGGAGTCCTTCGAGGTGTGGCTGATGCGCGGTGAGGCGTACCACCACACCGCGCAGTGGGAGCGCGCCGAGGAGTGCCTGCTCCACGCCGAGGAAGTCGCGCAGGGCGACCGCGAGATCCTGACGGCCACCATGGAACGCACCCAGAACCTCTTCTGGGGGTACGGGGACATGGCGCGCACCCTGGCGGTCAACAGCGCGGCCAGTGCGCGGCTCGGGGACAGCGGACGCCAGGTCCTGCGCATCAACGAGGCCGGGTACCGCATGTACTGCGACGACATCCGCGCCGTCCTGGAGCTGCTCGACGACGCCGAAGAGGTGCCGGTGCCGCGGCTGCGGATGTGGGGTCAGCTCCAGCGGTCGCTGGCGCTGTCCTACCTCGGACGGACCCGGGACGCGGCCGAGCTGAGCCGTCGCGTCCACGAGGAGATGAAGGAGGCCGACCGGGGAGAAGGCCGGTCGGATCCTTCGTCGCACTGCAGCGGTCCGGCGATCTACCGCGTCGTGGCGCTCTCCGAGGCGGGGCGGACCAACGAGGCGCGGGTGGTGGGTGACGACGCCTTCGCGTGTGCCGTGGCCGCCCAGGCTGTGCATCTGCAGGCGTGGATCGCCACGCACATGGGGCGCTGCGAACTGATGGCGGGGCGCCTGGAACAGGCCCGCGACTGGTTCGCCGAGGCCGTCTCGCTCGCCCGCGCCCACGCCTTCTCCCGCCCGCTGGCGTTCAGTTGCGCGGGGCTCGCCGCCGTGCACGCGCAGCGGGGGTCGCTCGGTGACGCCCGGAAAGCGCTGGAGGCGGCCCGCGAGGCGCCGCCGGACCAGCAACAGGCGGTCGGTCTCATCACGAGTCTGGCGGCGGCCTGGGTCGAGGCCGCGGCCGGCGGCACGGCCAAGGCGCGCTCGATGCTGTCGGAGACGGCGCGCCGGGCGCGGGGCATGAGCATGCACAGCTACGAGGCGTGGCTGCTGAGCGACTTGGCCCGCCTCGGCGGTGCCGCGGAGGCGCACGAGCGCCTGGCGGAGCTCGCGAACGCGAGCGACAGCGAACTCACCCGCGCCAGGGCGGACTCCGCCCGCGCGTACGTCACGGGCTCCGCCGCCGAACTCCGTGTCGCGGCCGACCTGTGCCTGCTCGCCGGGGCGGAACTCCTCGCCGCCGAGACCGCCTGCGAGGCGTCGAGGGCCGCGGAGCGGGAGGGAGACCCGAGGGCGGCCGCGGCGGCGGCCGTCCTCGCGGGCCGGTCACTGGCCCGCTGCGGAGGCGCGAGGACGCCGGGGCTCAGCGACGGCAGGGCCCGCCCGCTGACGCGGCGCGAGTCGGAGATAGCGGTGCTGGCCTCCGGCGGTCTGACCAGCCAGGAGATCGCCGACCGGCTCGTGCTCTCGATCCGTACGGTCGACAACCACCTGCTGCGCGCCTACGCCAAGCTCGGGATCGCCTCGCGCACCCAGCTTCCCGCGGCGCTCGCGGGACAGGCCGAGATCCGGGCCTCGCGCTCCGGGGCCGCCACCGCGAACGGCACGGCGAAACAGATTCGGCCGGAAGAGAGTGGCGACTACTCATGACGGTTCGTACTGGGGAGTAGAGACTCGGAGGACGAGACCGAACGACGACATCAGGGAGGCTCGTCCATGCGGTTGCCAGCCGCCGCCATCCTCACGGCCGTGAGCGTGCTCGCAGGCTCGTCGATGGTCGCCGCGTCCGCGAGCGCGGCCCAGGAGAAGGACCGGTCACCCGCGGCGAGCAAGCCCGCCGCCGCGACCGGCGATTCAGCGGACGCGGCCGGGACATCGGCCGCCGTTCCCCGGCTCGACGTGCTCTCGCTGAACGCGATGCTGCTGCCCTCCTTCATCACCGACGGGTGGGCGCAGGACGAACGCGGCGGTCTCATCGGCTCCGCACCGCATGTGCAGGGCCACGACGTCGTCGTGTTCCAGGAACTGATGGACAACAGCTCCTCCGGCATCCTCATGGACAAGCTGCAGGGCTACCCGTACCGGACGCCGGTCGTGGGCCGCTCGAAGAGCGGCTGGGACGACACCCAGGGCGACTACTCGATGTTCGCTCCGGAGGACGGCGGTGTCGCCATCGTCAGCCGCTGGCCCATCACCAAGCGCATCCAGTACATCTACGACGAGGCGTGCGGTACGGACTCGCTGTCCCAGAAGGGCTTCGCCTACGCACGGCTGAACGTGGGCGGCTCGCCCGTGCACGTCCTCGGCACGCATCTGCAGGCCGACGACTCGATGTGCAGCGACGGGGAGGCGGCCGAGATCCGCACCTCGCAGCTGAAGGAACTGCGCTCGTTCGTGGACGGCCTGAACATTCCGCGACACGAACCGGTGCTGTTCGCGGGCGACATGAACGTCAATCGCTACGGATCCGAGTACGGCGGGATGCTCGGCACCCTCGACGCCGAGGCACCCGCGTACGACGGTCACCCCTACACCATGGACCCGGTCAAGAACGGTGTGGCCCGCGAGCGTTACGCGGGCGAGCCCCAGGCCTGGCTCGACTACATCCTCTACGACCGCCGGCACGCCCGTCCCGACGGCTGGCGCAACACCGGGCTCACCCCGGCGTCCCCGCCGTGGGAGCTGGACGGCGACACCTACCAGGACTACTCCGACCACTACCCCATCCAGGGTTCCTGAGCGACGGACGTCCGGCGGGACCGCCGCACCGGTCCCGCCCCCGCGCACCCGCAACCCTGACGCGGTACGGCTCCGCCCTGCGCCGGAGCCCCCTGCGCAACCTCCTCCGGCCCGCGACCAGACCCCCCACCTCGGGCCGGGGGAGGTTCCTTTTTGCCGGGAGTTCGGAAGACCCCGCGACGTTCTCCCGCCGACGACGCTCCCCGGAGTCCGCGACGTCCACGCCCGCGACAGGCATCCGCGGGCCGCGCCCGCGCCGTGGCGGCGCGGGCGCGTGACACGGGTCTCCTCCTACGCCTCGCCGCGTTCGGCCGGGGACCAGCCGGCCAGCTTGAGGCCGATCAGTTCGGCGCAGCGCCGCTGGGCGGGCGACTCGTCCGTGGGGAGGTTGCCGAACGGTTCCAGGTCGGGGAGGGTCGACCGCCCGGACTCCGGGTCCGTCTCGACCCGCAGCTCCGGCTCCTCGGACTGCGGGAATCCGGCGGACCGTTCGATCTCGGCCATCGCCTGGATGTGCGCGAAGAACTGCGCGGCCAGTTCCTCGACGCGGGGATCGTCCGCGTCGGCGTGCCGGAGTTCGGCCATCTTCCGGTCGATGCGGTCGCGCTCGGCGCGCAACTCCTCGTGCGTGGCGAGGATCCGGTGGCCCTGCGCCTGGAAGGCGGCGGCCTCGGGGCCGAAGAGGTGCTCGGTCACGAGCAGCGTGTCGAGGTCGGCCTGGCTCAGTGCCCCGGCGCCGAGTTCCGTCAGCAGATCCGTGACGTTCGGGGCAAGGAGGCCCAGGTCACTCCCCGTCTCGCGCAGCCGGCGCAGCGCCTGGCGCTGCCGGCGGATCGTCTCCTCCTGCGCCGCGAGGGTCTCGTCGAGTTCGTCCAGCAGCGTCTGCCGGTCTTCGTCGTTCCGGGCGGCGAGCGCGGTGCGTATGTCCTCCAGCCTCATGCCGAGTTCCGTCATGCGGCGTATCCAGAGAATGCGCACGATCGCGTCGTATCCGTAGCGGCGCCGTCCGTCGTGGCCGCGTTCGGGCTCGGGAAGCAGGTCGATCTGGTGGTAGTGCCGGATCGCGCGTGGTGTGGTGCCGGTCAGCTTCGCGGCTTCGCCGATCTTGACGGTCCGGTTGCGGGGGGTGTTCATGGCAGGTACGGCCTTTCGTTTTCACCGCCTCCACCCCATCAGATGACGTTGCGGCATGTGCAAGCCATTCCGCTCCCCATTTCCTCTGTGTCGCTGCTCCATTTCCCGCCGGGTCGCGACGCCGGGCACGACGGCGGAATGCGGAATCGAGCGCCCCGCTCGGGGAGGCACACCTCAGGACGACACGGAGAGTGCGATGACGATGATGTTGGCGATGAGGTAGAGGCCCGTCGTGAGGGCGAGGATGCGGTTGTTGGTGCGCCGCACCCCGGGCCGGGCCATCGATTCCTTCAGCAGCCGCAGGATGTAGGTGGTGGCCGCAACGCCCACCAGGACGTAGAGCAGGCTGATGAAGTGGATCTCCTCGACCAGGGTCACACCCAGGTCCGACCCCAGCTCCTCGTCGGACTGCCGCAAGTTGAGCACGATCGTGAAGAGGGCCGTACCGAGAATCCCGAGCCGGGCGACCATGGTGACGTCGTCGTCCTTCGACCAGATCAGAAACGAGATCACGGAGATCAGGAAGGCCACATAGACGGGCAAGACCTCCCTGCCGAAGCTCGTGATGTCCTGCCGGGTGATCGAGAACTGGATCACCAGCTGGGAGTACTTGCTGCCGACTCCTTGCTCCAGCCGGGGATCGCCGAAGTTCGTCGCGTAAGGCGCGTCCACGATACCGATCCGGAATCCTGAGATCCGGAAGTCGGGAAGGTGGATCCGGCGGTTGTAGCCGGAGTTGGCGGTATCCGCCCGGTAGACGAACCGTGACTCGTCCAGCTCGTCCTCCTCGATCTGGATCCGCACGACCTGCTTGTCGAACGGGAAGTCGGTCCAGTCGAAGTTCTGCCGGAAGGTCCCGGACACCTTGACCTGCGTCCAGTACGCGTTGCCCACCTTCTGGCTGGAGGGATCCGTCAGCGTCGTCCTCGTCGCGTTGATGAACTCGAACCGCTTGACGGCGGCCAGATCCTCCCGCGGGCACAGGCTCCACAGCCACAGATCCGCGTCCACGGTACGCCTGGCGGGATCCACCGCGAACAGGTCGGTGACATACGCCCCGACGCGGCAGCTGGGGACGGCCGCCGCAGCCGGTGTTCCCGTGAAGAGTGCGGTGAGGACGGCGAAGGTGACCGCGAGCAGGGCGACCGCCCTCGCCAGGGGACCGGACCGGAAGCCGCGGCCCGCCGTCGGTCGGCCTGTGAAACAGGGCATACCCGGCGAGCCTCCAAGAGCACCGGTCAGAGCGGGATGAACCGCAGAGAAACGGCGGTTCCAGGCGGGACCCTAACGCGGCCGCCGGTGCGACGCCCCGATCGTGGCGGCCCGTCGGAGATGCATGGCGCAAGGTGCACCCGTTCAGGCTCGCGTGCCGCGGTCCGCTACCGCACGCCGCTGCCCCCGCCCCCCGGGCGAGGGGACGGGGGCAGCGATGTCACCTGCCGGGTACGGGATCAGCAGCCGGTGTGGCCGCGGTCCCTCCAGCTCCAGGAGCAGCGGTCGACGGGCGCGCCGTCGCCGTTGCGGAGGACCACACCCCCGCGGACGTTGCTGTAGATGTGGTGGTCGCGGTCCTGGAAGCGGACCAGCCGCTGGTCGCGGCCGAATCCGGTGTGGACGACGACCTCCTGGCCGGCCCACAGGCGCAGCCGGTCGAAGCGGTAGGTGTGGCGCCCGTCGGAGACGGTGTAGTTCCGGAGCTGGACCGGGCGCCGGGAGTTGTTGACGACGGTGAAGTACTCGCCGTTCACCGACCGGTTGAAGCGCCGGTCCGGCCCGGGTGCGTCGAACTGGACCTGCCCGATCTCCACACCGCGGTGACGGTGGCGGTCCTCGTGGGCGGCGGCCGGCACAACGGCGGCGGAGAGCAGGGCACCGGCGATCAGGGCGGTGGCGGTGACGGTACGAGAAGTGCGGGACATGGAGATCCCCCAGCTTTCTGGAGTGGCCCAGCCGCACCGAAGCGGCTGTGGCCGGTTCAACCCGGACCGGGCGGCCCGAGGCGAGACCTACAGTGCGGCCCGCGGCACGCCATTGAGCGATCAACCACTTGTCGTTACACAACACGGACATTTACGGAACAACCGCCGCTCGCCGCTCCGGGTGTGCCGCACACGCACCACAACTCCCGTGTGCGATACAGCGACCCAAGCGGATACGGGTCCGCCACCGCACCAGCCGCGCAACGCCTCGGGGCCGCGCGTCCGCCAGCACGGAACGACACACCCTCGACCGGTAACAACATCAGGTCACCCCAACGGCTCAACCGCACCCGGATCCGGCCGTGTCGCGCCCCCAGTTCGGGCTCGGGCCAGTCCTCAACTCAACGCCATCCGGCGTTCCATGACGCATCGTCATGTGCGATCCGTCTCGGTGACGAGAACCACAGCCACGCGGCCGGACGAACTCTCCCCAGGTGGCGCGGCGGTTCGCCCGCACACGGCCCGGACGGGCCGGGGAGAACGGGCGGAACGCCCTCCCGCGGGTGGGTATGGTGCCGGGATGGCCGAGAGCGGGACGATGGATTTCCTGGGCGCCGGAGTGGACGAATGGGGTCTGTCCCCGACCCGCGCCTGGGTCGACAAGCAGCTTCCCGACGGGGACCGGATCGCCGGCGTCGAACCGCTGCGCGGCGGCTGGACGTCGGACATGCGCCGCCTGCACGTCACGGGACCCGGTGGAAGCCGGTGGCTCGTCCTGCGCTCCTTCGTCAAGCCCTTCTACGTCCGGCACGCGGAAGGGCTGCTGAGACGCGAGGCGCGGACGCTGGACCTCCTCCGCGACACCGGCCTCCCCGTCGCGACGCTCCAAGCCGTCGACGCGACGGCCGAGTTCTGCGAGCACCCCTCGCTGCTGATGTCCCTGCTCCCCGGCACCGTACGGCTGGACGACGATCAGGCGGAGCTGCGGGCCGCCCTCCTGGCGCAGGAGTTGGTCAGGATCCACCGGGTGCCGGTACCGGAGAGGGCCCGCCCGCGCTCGTACCAGCCGTGGACTGCGCCCGAGCGGGTGCTCCTGCCCGGATCCACCGCGCGCGGCGAGGTGTGGGAGCGGGCGGTGGAGGTCCTGCGCCGCGAGCCCCCGCCGTACCGCGGCTGCCTTCTGCACCGCGACTTCCACCCCGGCAACGTCCTCTTCACCGGCCACGGGATCGGGCTGCGCGTCAGCGGCATCGTCGACTGGGTCGAGACGTCGTGGGGGCCTGCCGACCTGGATGTGGCGCACTGCTCCTCCGCCATGGCGCTGCTGCACGGTGCCCGTGCGGGCATGGAGCTGGCCGAACGGTACGCGGCGGCGGGCGGCCGGCTGGACCCGGACCCGGCGGCGCAGCTGTACTGGCGGGTGCTGGACGCCCTGGCGTTCGGCCCGGACGCCGAGAAGGTCGCCGGGCCCTGGCGCGAACTCGGGCGCACCGACCTCACCCCGGCCCTGCTCACCGCCCGCCTGGAGGACTACCTTCAGGCGCTGTTCGACCGGTACGACGGCTGACGGCGACCGACGGGCCCGCGGGCCGGGCACCGAGGAGCGTTCGGGAACTCGGCTGCGCCGGACGGGCCGCTCTTGAGACGATGCGGACATGCCGTCCCTGACCCCGCCCGTCGTCCCCGCCGGACGGCTCGGGCGGTCGGAACAACCGTCCCTCACCGTGCCCGGCGGGCTGCGCCTGCGCCCGTGGCGTCCCACCGACGCGCCCGCGGTCGTCGCGGCGTTCACGGACCCCGCGATCCAGCAGTGGCATGTGCGCCGCGCCGACTCCGAGGAGGAGGCCGGGGAGTGGATCGCGCGATGGCGGCAGGCGTGGCGGTCGGAGACCGGCGCGCACTGGGCGATCGTCAGGGCCGGGGACGACACCGTGCGCGGCCGGGTCGCCCTGCGCACCATGTCCCTCGTCGACGGCCAGGCCGAGTGCGCGTACTGGACGACGGCCTCGGCCCGCGGTGCGGGCGTCGCGCCCCGGGCCGTGACGGCGCTGGCGGCATGGGCCCTGGAGGAGGTGGGCTTCCATCGCCTGGAACTGGCTCACTCCGTGGCCAACCCGGCCTCGTGCCGGGTCGCGCTCAAGGCCGGTTTCGCGCACGAGAGCACCCGGCGCCATGCGCTCCTCCACCCCGACGGATGGCATGACATGCACGTCCACGTGCTGATCGGGGGCGACGGGCCGGCGCCCGGGACCGCGCCCGCGGACCCGCACCCGCGCCCGCGCCCGCGCCCGGCGGACTGATCACCGCCGCGCACCCGCCACCGCCCCGTTTGCGAGACATGCGCGGGGCCCCAACCATGGTTCGTACGGGCCGGTATGAGACCGGTTTCACCCCGTGAGAGTGGCCACTACTCAACAGTACGTATCGGCACCGCATCCTCACCTCTCACCCCCTACGGTGATCTTGTGACCGTGACATGGAAATCCAATGACGCCGGGGTGCTGCGCCTCCCCTCCGGACGCCTGGTGCGCGGACGCGGTCTGCGTGATCCACTCCCCCAGGGGTCCGAGCCGACCTTCGGCGTCTATCTGCTCGGGAAGGAGCCCCCGGAGGTTCCGTGGGATTCCCGCTGGCTGCGCTGGCCGGACTTCCGGGTGCCCAGCAGCCGCGAGGAAGCGAAGGCCGTCCTCGAGGACGCCTATCAGCGCGCGGAGACCGACCTGGTCGAGTTCGCGTGCGGCGGCGGCCGCGGGCGGACCGGCACCGCGCTCGCCTGTATCGCCGTCATCGACGGAGTGCCGCCGTCCGAGGCGGTCGCGTTCGTCCGCCGCCGCTACGACGCCCACGCCGTGGAGACGCCCTGGCAGCGGCGGTTCGTCAAGCACTTCGCCGACTGACCCCGGACCGACCGCGGACCCCACTGGACGATCACCTTCTACGCGATCGGCACCGCGGCGGGCGGCATCAGCGGCCCGCTGCTGTTCGCGTAGCTCACGGAGTCGTGCGTCGTCGCGGACACGGTCCTGGCGTTCCGGATCGGTGCCACCCTGATGCCCCTCGCCGGACTGGTCGCGGCCTTCCTCGCCGTACGGGCGGAGCGGCGGTCGCCGGCGGACATCGCCCCGCCGCTTCCGCCGGTTCGGCGACGGCGGACGCGCCGGGGCGCACCGCGGGCCCGGCCGCGTTCTGACGCCGCGCCGCGGGCGGTAGCCGGGAGAGGCTGAGCGGCAAGGGCGGAGAGCCGCGTCAGCGCGAACAGCCTCTGATCAGGACCGACTTGACCAGGCTCACGCCGGGTCCGCCCTGATCAGGGAGCGCGGCGGCCCTTGCTCCCCTTCCGCCTTCCAGGACTCGGAGCAGGCCCCAGCTCCACCTCGAGCGCACCGCGCAGCACATCCCGTACGCGGGACAGCGCGGCCGAGCCGCTGAGCCAGCGTTCGCTGAGGCCTTCCACCAGCGCGGTGAGGCGCTCCGCCGCATCCCCGGCGACCACGCTCTCCGCGACCGTGCCCGCTTCCTGCGCCTGCCGGATGAGGCCGGCGGCGTAGTCGATCCACTCGTCGGTGGACTCGCGGAGCGCTTCGCGCAGGGCGGGGTCGAAGACGGACGTGGCCCTCAACTCGCCCCAGGCTGTGCTGTTCTCCACGACGTCCGGCGCGTCCTGGAGTTCGAGCAGCAGCATCTCCTCCAGATGTCCGCGCGGGTCTGACTCCGGACACGCCTCGGGTTCGGTGTAGCGCTCCGCGCGCGTGCTGATGAATTCCAGCGTGTGCCGCATCAGTCCGGCGCGACCGCCGAAGTGGTAATAGATGAGCGCCGTGGAGACTCCCGCCTCCTCGGCGAGTTCCTCCACGCGCAGGCCGCGCACCCCACGACGGGCGATGACGCGGGTGGCGGCCTGCAGGATCAGAATTCGGCGTTCGGACACAGTCACACACCGTACCCGCGGGTTCGGTGCGGTCCGGTGTTAGCCTGAGATCCTGACTGAAATTTCAGTCAGGATATTGATCCCCTCGGCATCAAGGAGAGACGTCATGAGCACACATCCACGGCGAGCGGTCCTGCGTTCCGGTGCCGCGGCGGCACTGGGCGGAGCGGGGCTCTTCGCCTCGGCCTGCCGGTCCACCGCCGCGGCAGACTCGGAGTCGGCAAGGGACTCGCCGCCGCCCCGATCGCGGCCAGGTGTCCGTATGCCGGCGGAATCCCGGCCGCACGAGCGGACGTTGATGGCCTGGCCGCCCCGGGACTCGCTATGGGCCGGCGACGCCCCGGCGGTTCAGCGCGACGTCGCGCGCATAGCCCGGGCCGTCGCCGAGCACGAGCCGGTCGAGCTGTTCGCCGCCCCGGAGGAGGCGGAACGCGCGCGGCGGGCGTGCGGTGCCGGGGTCGAGGTCGTACCGGTCCCCGTCGACGACCTGTGGATGCGCGACAGCGGACCGACGTTCGTCACCGGACCTGACGGGGTGTCGGGCATCGACTTCCACTTCAACGGGTGGGGCGGCAAGCAGGAGCACGAGCGCGATGCCCGGGTCGCGCGCCGGGCCCTGGGGCGCCACCGCGTTCCCCGGACGTCGGCCGGGATCACGGCCGAGGGCGGCGCGCTGGAGGTGGACGGCGCGGGCACGCTCCTGGTGACCGAGAGCTCGCTGGTCAACGACAACCGCAATCCGGGCCTGTCCCGGGCGGAGATCGAGCGCCACCTCAAGGACCTGCTCGGGGTCTCGGAGGTGATCTGGCTCAAGGGCGTACGGGGCCGGGACATCACCGACTACCACGTGGACGCCCTGGCCCGGTTCGCCGAACCGGGGGTCGTCCTGCTGAGCCGTCCGCCCGCCGGCACGGCGCGCGTGTGGGTCCGCGCATACGAACAGGCTCGCGGCGTCCTGGAGTCGGCACGGGACGCACGGGGGAAGACCCTGGAGATCGTTGAGCTCGACGAGCCGGACCCCTCCGAACTGGGGCGGCGCGGCGCGGAGTTCCTGGGCTGCTATGCCAACTACTACGTGGTCAACGGGGCGGTGATCATGCCGCGCTTCGGCGACGCCAAGGCGGACGACCGCGCCGCGTCCATCGTCCGGGAGCTGCACCCGGGGCGTGTCGTCGTGCCGATCGAGATCGACACCCTGGCGGAGGGCGGCGGCGGCATCCACTGCGCGACCCAGCAGCAGCCCACCGCCTGACGCGGAGAGCCGGATCGGTGGTGCGTACGACTGCGGACGTGGTGGCCGTGGCCGTACGCCCCCGGTCCGCCCGGGGGCTCCGCCGAGTCTGTCGAGGCCGTCGGGAACCCGGTCTGCTGGGCCGCCGCCGCACACACCGCACACACCGTCGGGCCCGCATGAACATGCGGCCCGGACACCGTGGTCGGGCGTCCGGGCCGCAGGCCCGTGTCACTGCACGATCAGGACGTGAGCTTCCAGATGGCGTTGGCTATCGCGTCCGTGTTGACGTCGAGAGCCTTCTCGTCGATGTTGGACTTGTCGTCGCAGGACTGGTGGTAGCAGGGGTCGAACGGCTCGCCGGCCTTGCCGCCCCAACCGGACGCCTGCTCCTCGGTCTTCTCGTAGTCGGCACCGGAGAAGATGCCGCCGACCTTCACTCCCTTGTCCTTGAACGAGGCGTGGTCGGAACGGCCGTCGCCCTCCGTCTCGGGCTCGGTCTTCAGGTCCTTGCCCTTGTAGAAGTCGGTGAAGACCTTCTCCAGCGCCGGGTCGTCGTCGTAGACGAAGTAGCCGGGGTTCGGCGAGCCGATCATGTCGAAGTTGAGGTACGCGTCGATCTTCGACACGTCACCGGACTCGAGGCTGTCGACGTAGTGCCGCGAGCCGACCATGCCGTCCTCCTCGTCGCCCCACCAGGCGAAGCGGAGCTGCTTGGACGGCTTGAGGTCGGCCTTGGCGACGGCGAGCGCCACCTCGAGGATGCCGGCCGAGCCGGATCCGTTGTCGTTGATGCCCGGGCCGTCGGCGACCGAGTCGACGTGCGAACCGGCCATCACGACCTTGTCGCCCTCGCCCTTCGGCCAGTCGGCGATCAGGTTGTAGCCCTTGGCGCCACCGGACTCGAACTCCTGAAGCTTCGTCTTGAAGCCCGCGTCGTCCAGTTTGCCCTTGATGTACTCGACCGAAGCCTTGTGGCCGGGCTGGCCGTGCGCGCGGTTGCCACCGTTCGCATCGGCAATCTTCTGGAACTCGGCCAAGTCGGCCTGGACGGCCGCGACGTCGATGTCGGGCGCGGCCTTGACCGTGGGAGCGTCGGTGGCCTGGGCCCCGACGGCTGCACTGAGGATGCCGACCGCCAATGCGGCGGACGTACCGGCTGCGAGCGCACCACGGCGCACGTTCTTTGCAGTGAACACTGTTCGGCTCCTGAAGTGGGGGGTTGGAGCAGCACGTTGTGGGGACAAGAGACTGACCATATTGGCGTCAATCGTCAAGAGCGAATATCGGACGCATGGGTTCCATGAGCGGACCATTTCCTTCCCGCGGGCGTCGACGACGCGGTGAACACCCGTCTCTCCCGGGCTCGGACGGGCTCATCGAATCGCCGTGTGTGATCCCGGAAACATCGGGGCGCATGTCGGGCGAACGTGAACCGGAGCGTGTGGTCGAACGGTTCCGGGGAAGGCGACGACGCGAGTCGTGAAAGCGGAGTTCGGGAGGCGGAGCCTTGGAGGCGGAGGTCACGACCGCCGAAGGGGAGGTGGTGATGTCCCGCTCGCCGGGGAGTCGTTGCCGGGAACGGCGAGCTCGCGCACTAGCCCCGGATCAGGGACAGCAGCATTCCGTGGGTCTCGGCGTCCGCGGCCGCGACGAGCCCTCGGCCCGTCCGCCCGAGCGGAGCGCCGTCGATTCCGGTGACGACGCAGCCGGCGGCCCGGCATACGGCGATACCGGCGGCGAAGTGCACGCTGCCGGTCAGGTCGCCGCCATCGGTGACGTAGGCAGCGCGCCTGCCCACAGCGACCCAGGCCAGCGCCAGGGTCGTGGACACGACCCGCGGGCGGAAGTGCGCGGAGAATCCAGGACGGGCCAACAGGTCCACAGCCCTGAATCCGGGTGCGCTCGGGAAGGGAGGGTCCAGGTTGATGTCCACCAGGCGCGTGGACGGTGTGGGCACCAGCAGGGTGTCGCCCTCGTCGTGCCGCACCCGAGCGGTGGCGCCGTCGGTGAAGAAGACCTCGCCGCTGAACGGGTCCGCCACCGCCGCAGGACCGTTGCGCAGTGCCACGTTGACGGCGACCAGCATCGAGCCGACGGCGTAGTTGAGGGTGCCGCACAGGGGGTCCACCCACCACTGGCGCGCCCCGTCGGCCGCTCCCTGCTCGCCACCCTCCTCGCCGAGCACCGCGTCGTCGGGCCGGGCGGCACGGATGACATCGAGGATCGCCTTCTCGGCCTCCACATCGGCATCGGTGGCGAAGTCCCCCGCGCCTTTGTCGATGCGGGTGAGCCGCTGACCGTACCTGGCGCGCACAACCTCCGCGCCGGCGCGCGCAGCGGCGATCGCCACCTCGGCGTCGTCAAGGCTCGCAGGTGAGTTGATCACAGCGCGCAGCGTACCGGGCGACGCGATAACCCGGTGAACGTACGCGACGGAGTCACTAGGGTCCGGCCATGGACCTCGCCTTTCGACGCTGCCTCGCGTCCGATGCGGACGATCTGGTCGCTTTCCTCACGGGCGACCGCTGGCCGTACCACAGTTCCGCTACGGTCGACGCCCGCGAGGCGCGGCGGTGGATCGCCGAGGGCCGCTTCGACAGTGACGAGACCAGGTCCTTCTGGGTCACCTCAGGTGACGACAGCATGGGGCTGATCCGCCTCATGGACCTGGGCGACGACACTCCCCTCTTCGATCTGAGGATCCTCGGCCGGTATCGGGGGCGCGGCGTCGGCGCCCGCGCCGTCGCGTGGCTGACCCCCTATCTCTTCACCGCGTTCCCGGAGATCGGCCGTATCGAGGGCACGACGCGTCAGGACAACGTGGCGATGCGCCGGATCTTCCGGCGATGCGGCTATGTGAAGGAGGCGCACTACCGCGAGGCGTGGCCCGCGGAAGGGGGCGCGCTCCATGACGCCGTCGGGTACGCCGTTCTGCGGCGCGACTGGCACTCGGGCACCGTCACGCCGCCGGACTGGAACGACGAAGCCGGGGTGCTCGGCCGTCACCACGTGGACGGTGACGCGGGCGGCGCGCGGCGCATCGGTCCCGGGAAGGGCAACAGGGACAGGACCTAGTCGGCCAAGGGGTCGACGTCGGTCACCAACGCTCGGGCCCGCTCCACGTACTCCTCCGGCATCGGGCAGGAGCGTCGCTCCTTCGCATCGATGTGCACGCCCGTCAGCACCGCGACGGCGGCGACCTCGCCCGTCGCCGCGTCCTCCATCCAGTGGCAGAAGCGCATCACCTTGCTGCGCACCTCCAGGAAGGCCGAGCGGACCAGGACGACGTCTCCGGCGCGCAGTTCCCTGCGGTAGGAGATCCGCTGGTCCACGGCCACCATGCCGCGACCGCTGGTGCGCAGATACTCCGGTGTTATGCCGATGCCGGAGACGAGCTGCCAGGTGGCCTCGTCGAACTTGCCGACGTACCACATCACATTCATGTGCCCCATGTGATCGCAGTGCCAGGGATAGACCGTCCCGCGATACGTCACATCCATGCCGGTGGTCATGTGCGTCTCCCCCACTCCCGCGATCAGCGCTCCTGCGGAGCCCGTACGCGGACGATGTTAGTGAACGTTAACTAGCGTCGCCAGTGTTTCTCTGCATCGCCCATCCATCCCCGCCCGCCGGTGCACGGGACGCGTCGTATTCGGTTGCCACCGCCACCGACGGATCATGAGGATGAGGCCGTGCCCACGCTCACCGCCTCCGACGGAACACCGCTCACGTACGACGTGGTGGGCCGCGGCGAGCCGCTGCTCTGCCTTCCCGGCGGACCCATGCGCGCCTCCGCCTACCTCGGCGATCTCGGCGGGCTGCAGAACCATCGGTCCCTGGTCATGCTCGACCTTCGCGGCACCGGCGGTTCCGGCGTCCCCGCCGACCCGTCGACGTACCGGTGCGATCGCCAGGTCGACGACGTCGAGGCGCTCCGTTCACACCTCGGACCGGACCGGGTCGACCTGCTCGCGCACTCCGCGGGCGGCGACCTCGCGCTGCTCTACGCGGTGCGCCATCCGCGGCGCGTCCGCAGCCTGACCCTGATCACCGCTCACGCGCGGGCGCTCGGGGTCGATTTCACGGCGGAGCACCGCCGGGAGGCCGCCGCGCTGCGCGCGGACGAGCCGTGGTTCGGGGAGGCGCATGCCGCATACGAACGGGTGTGGGCCGGCACGGCGAGCGATGCCGACTGGGATGCCATGGCGCCCTTCTTCTACGGCCGTTGGGACGCCACCGCCCGAGCCCACGCGGCCACGGAGGTGGAGCAGAGCAATGACGAGGCCGCGGAGATCTACGCCTCGCCCGGCGCGTTCGCCCCCGCCGCCGCTCGATCCGCCGTCCGGGCCCTGGACGTACCGGTGCTCCTCCTGGCGGGCGAACTGGACAGCGGGCCGCTTCCCCGGGTCGCGGCGGACATCGCGGAGTTGTTCCCACGGGCCGAGTTGATCGTCCAGCAGGGTGCGGGCCACCACCCCTGGCTGGACGATCCGGACGGGTTCGCGCGAACCGTGGCAGCATTTCTGGCGCAGGCAGCACGGGCGGAGCCGAACCAGGGCGGGCCGAACCGGAGGCGGCCGGAATCGCGGGCGGCCGGAATCGGGGGCGGCCTGAATCGGGGGCAGCCTGAATCGGCTGATGAACCGATCAAGTAGTGTCATCCCCATGCACGTGAGCGGGCGCATATGGGGCGCAACTCTTGCGGAACAGCAAGCGCCGTATCCCTGCGACGCGATCCTCGAGGTCCCCTACGAGAGCTGGACGCGGGCCGTCGACGTGGCCGCCCCGTGCGATCTCGTCTACCGCTGGACCCGGCAGCTCGCCATCGCTCCGTACAGCTACGACTGGATCGACTTCGGCGGCAAGAAGAGCCCCGACCGCCTCACACCGGATCTCCCGCCACCCGCCGTCGGACAGAGGTTCCTGGTCTTCGACATCGTGGAGTTCGAAGCCGACCGGCACATCACCGGTGTCCTTCCGGAGCGGGAGGCGTCGCGGTACGGACGGATGACCGTGACCTACGCGGTGAGCCCCCGGGATGCGGGCGGGTGCCGTCTCGTGGTCAGGGTGGACACCGAAGCGCGCACCGCGCTGCACCACAGGATGCTCCGGCGGTTCCTCGCCTGGGGCGATCTGATCATGATGCGCAAGCAGTTGCTCACCCTCAGGCGCCTCGCCGAGCGGGACGCCGCCGAAGCGAACCCTTAGCCCGTAGCCTCGGGGCCCTCACCCCGGCACGGGAAGCCCACGGGACCGCTCCTCAATACGTTTGCGCCGGGTGACGTGGCGAGCCACCATGCCGGGGTGCGCTTCTCGGTGAACCTTCCGAACTTCGGCGACTTCGCCGACCCCCGGTCCGTGGCGAGCGTCGCTCGGGCGGCCGAACAGGCGGGCTGGGACGGGCTGTTCGTCTGGGACCACGTCGTCCACCGGCGCCACGCGGATCTGGACCGGCTGGACGCCGTACTGCGCCGGGTCGAGCACGGGCCACCGTCCCTCTGACGGCCGGACGGGCAACAGGAAGCGGCCCGTCGTGACAACGGCGTACGCCCGTCCTGCCCGACCGCCCCTCCCCCGCCGCCTGTTACCGAATTCGCATCCACGCCCCGCAACCTCCGCACCCCGTCCCCCATCCCCCTGAGTGCGACCTCTCAGGAGTGACGACGAGGACATCCGCCCAGGCCGGACCGGACTCCCGCCGCCCTCCCGCGGTCGCGCAAGCCACAGGCCAACTCCGTTGCGCGGCTCACTCACTCGGCCGCGGAGAGGCCCGGAACGATCCTCACGGGGAGGGGACCTCGCGTGTCCGACAGCGCAGCCCGTACCGAACTTCCGCACTTTCCCGCGCTTCCCGCGCAGTCCCCGCCCGGCGCGGGCCCGTCCGTGACCGGCGGGTCCGGCGACGGTTCGGCCACCGCGCCGACCGCCCGCTCCGGCAGCAGGCGCCGCGACGTCCTGCGGGCCGGGCTGGGCATCGCCGCCGCGGCCTGGGTGCCGGCGTGCACCACCAGCGCGGCGGCCGCTCCTGCCGCCGGGCCGGACTGGTCCGGATTCGCACGGGATCTCGACGGTCTGCTGGTGCGTCCGGGCCAGCGGCAGTACGACGCCGCGCGGCATCTGTTCCAGCCGCAGTTCGACGCGATCAAGCCGGCCGGGGTCGCCTATCCCTCGCACCGGGACGACGTACGCACCTGTCTGGCCTTCGCCAAGCGGTACCGCATACCCGTCGCCGTCCGCGGCGGCGGCCACAGCTACGCGGGCTGGTCCTCGGGGCCCGGACTGGTCGTCGACGTCAGCGCCATGAAGAAGGTGTCCTCCGGTTCCACCGCCACCATCGGCGCCGGAGCGCGCCTGATCGACGTGTACGCGACGCTGAATCGCAACGGGCGGACGATTCCCGCCGGTTCCTGCCCCACCGTGGGGGTGACCGGTCTCGCGCTGGGCGGCGGTGTCGGCGTCACCAGCCGTGCGTACGGGCTGACCTGCGACAGTCTGACCGGCGCGGAGATCGTGACCGCCGACGGCCGGGTCCTGGAGGTCGACGAGCGCCACCACGCCGATCTCTTCTGGGCGCTGAGGGGAGGAGGCGGCGGCAACCTCGGCATCGTCACCGAACTGCACTTCCGTACCCACGCCGCTCCCGACTGCAGTTACGCCTTCCTGTCCTGGCCGTGGCCGAAGGCGGCCGCCGTCCTCCGCGCCTGGCAGAAGTGGGCGCCGAAGGCCCCCGACGCGCTCTGGGCCAATCTGCACCTCACCGGGACCGCGGGCACACCGCGCGTGGGCATCGGCGCCAACTACCTCGGTACGCAGTCAGGTCTGCGCAACCACCTGGACCGGCTGGTCGACGCGGTGGGCGCGCAGCCGACGTCGTCGGTGGTGCGGACGCGGTCGCACTACGACACGATGCTGGTGATGGCGGGTGCCAGTGGGTGGACGTCCGCCCAGTGCCATCTGCCGGGCAAGCTCCCCGGCCAGAACCCCGCGGGCCGGACGGCACGGGCCTCGTACGCCGCCCGCTCCGCCTTCTACACCCGGCCGCTGTCCGCCACCGGCATCGCTGCGCTGCTCAAGCAGGTCGAACGCTATGCGCGCATCGCCCCCTCGGGAGGCAGCGGCAGCATCGCCTTCGACGCCCTGGGCGGCGCCCCCAACCGGGTCAGGCCGCAGGACACGGCCTTCGTGCACCGCGACTCCCTCTTCCTCGCGCAGTACATCGCCAACTGGCCGGGCAACGCGTCCTCCTCGGGGATCAAGCGCAGCCGCGCGTGGCTGGACACGCTGCACGACGCGATGCTGCCGCACGCGAGCGGACAGGCGTACCAGAACTACATCGACCCGCGGCTGTCGGACTGGAAGAGGGCGTACTACGGCGCCAACCTCGGCCGCCTGACCGAGGTGAAGTCGGCCTACGACCCGGGACGGGTCTTCCGGTTTCCTCAGGCGATTCCGACGCGCTGACGTCCTACCCTCCGCGAGGGGCGTACCGACCGGGCGCCCCTCGCCGTGAACCGGCCCCGGGTCCGGACCGGACTGGCGGGGTTGTCGCGCGTCCCGGTTCCCCGCAACCCCCGGTGAGCAGTCCGTGCACTGTCCCGCCTCCCCGGGGCCTCGGATCCTCGACGGTTGACACGTCAACGACAATGCCTATGGTTGTCACATCACTCGTCAAACGCTGGGCCGGCGCACCCCTCCCGCACCGACCCGAGGAGGCGCCATGACCGGGGCCGAACCATCCGCAGAGGTGACCGACAACACCGGCGAGGCGCGCTACGAAGTCCGCGTGGGGCCGGATCTCGCGGGCTTCGCCGAGTACCGCGCCAGGAACGGGCGCATCGTCTTCACCCACACCGAGATCGCCCCTGCGTTCCAGGGGCGGGGACTGGCCGGCGCACTCGCCGGAGCCGCGCTCGACGACGTACGTGACCGAGGGCTGACCGTCACTCCGCTGTGCCCGTTCATCGCGGACCACATCCGCAGGAACCCCCGGTACGCCGCCATCGTGGACCCCGCCCACCGCGGCGGATTCACCGGCTGACGGGGAGGCGAAGGACTCCATGAACCAGCCATCGCAGCAACGGAAGCACAACGCACCACCACCGCTCCCGGGGCGGCCCCGGCCGGCCGGCGGCCTCCGCATCGGGGAAGCGCGGGGCCGCTGGACCCTGCTCGCGACCGTCCTCGGATCGGGCATGGCGATGCTGGACGCGACGGTGGTGAACATCGCCCTGCCCGCACTCGGCCGCGACCTCCGTGTGGACGTGGCGGGACTGCAGTGGACCGTCAACGCGTACACGCTGACCCTCGCGGCGTTCATCCTCCTCGGCGGATCGCTGGGCGACCGCTACGGCCACCGGCGGGTGTTCGTGCTGGGCGCCGCCTTCTTCGCCCTGGCCTCCCTGCTGTGCGCGGTCTCCCCGGACGCGACGCTGCTGATCCTCGCCCGCGCCCTGCAGGGCATCGCCGGCGCGCTGCTCACCCCGTCCAGCCTGGCGATCATCGCGGCGACCTTCCACCCCGACGACCGGGGCCGGGCCATCGGCGCCTGGTCGGGGCTTGGCGGGGTGGTAGCCGCCGTCGGGCCGTTCCTCGGCGGCTATCTCGTCGAGAGCGTCGGCTGGCGCTGGATCTTCCTCATCAATCTGCCGATCGCACTGGCCACGGTCGCGGTGGCGCTGCTCCGCGTACCGGAGACCTCCGACCCGGCCGCACCCTCCCGCCCCGACGTGGCCGGGGCCCTGCTCGGCGCCCTGGGCCTGGCCGGGGTGACGTACGCACTGATCGCCGCCGCGGAGAACGGTGCGTCCGCGGGCGTGTGGGTGAGCGCCGCGGTCGGCGTGGCGGGGTTGGTGGCGTTCCTCGCGACGGAGCGGTTCAGCCGCAGCCCGATGATGCCCCTCGGCATCTTCTCCTCCCGGCAGTTCAGCGCGGCGAACGCCGTCACGTTCGCCGTCTACGCGGCACTGGGCGGGATCTTCTTCATCCTCGTGCTCGACCTGCAGGTGGTCGCCGGGTTCTCGCCTTTGGCCGCCGGCGCGGCGCTGCTGCCGGTCACGGCGGTCATGCTGCTGGGCTCGCCCCGCTCGGGCGCGCTCGCCCGGCGGATCGGGCCGCGGGCGCCCATGACCGTGGGGCCGCTGGTGAGCGCGGGCGGTGTCCTGCTTCTCCTACGGGTCGGGCCGGACGCCTCGTACACCACCGAAGTCCTCCCGGCGATGGGGGTGTTCGGCCTCGGGCTGACCATCACCGTCGCGCCGCTGACCGCGGCGGTGCTGGCGGCCGTACCGACCCACATCTCCGGGCTGGCGTCGGGCGTGAACAACGCCGTGGCGCGGACGGCGGGGCTCATGGCGGTGGCGGTGCTGCCGCTCGCGACCGGCCTGTCCGCGGACGACTACCGCCAGCAGGCCGCGTTCGACGCCGCGTTCCGCGTGGCGGTGCTGCTGTGCGCGGTGGTCCTCGCGGCCGGCGGGCTCCTGTCGTGGGCGCTGATCCGCAATCCGCGGGCGGCGGAGGCCGGGGCGAGGGCGGACGAGGCGGTGGAGGGAGCCGTCGCGGACGGAGAGGCCACTCCTGGGCACGGGGCTCCCGAGGACGAGGAGCGGAGGGAGAAGCCGCGGCACCGGGCGTTCTGCTCGATCGACGCGACACCGCTCGAACCACATCGCTGAGCGTCGACGCCTGAGGGCCGACGTCGATGGCCGTCCCGTTCGCCCCGACTCCCGTTCCGCCGCCGCTAGTTGAGCTGTCGCCGGGCTCGGCGTCGGCCTGCCCCCCGATGCGCGCTCCCTCCGCCCCGCTGCACCTCCGCCCCGTATCCCTGCCGCCGCTGACCGGCGGCAGGGATCGCATCCGGCGGGCCCTCTCGATCTCCTCGAACCAGCCGGTGAAGGCGGGTGCGAAGGGACGGATGAGCTTACGGTTGACACGTCAACCTTAAGTGTTACCGTGCCCGTAGTGGACATATATCGCCCACCCGTGGAGTTCATGCCCCCTCCGATCGGCACCACCATGACCACTTCCCCCACATGCCCGGCCCTGCCCGTCCGCCGAAGAGCCCAGTTCCGGCTGCCGCGGACCACGACGGCACCCCGCTCCGCCCGGCGGCTCATCGACACCGTGCTCGACGCGTGGCACACACCGGGCGATGTCGCGGACACGCTACGTCTGCTCGCCGTCGAACTGATCACCAACGCCGTGGCCCACGGCAACGGCAGGATCGAACTCGCGCTCGCCCTCTCCCCGTGCGCCGCCCCCTCGTACGGCGCCTCCTCGCACGCCGTCTCCTCGCACGACGGCGACCACCCGCTCACGGGCGCACGCCCGTACGCCGTCCTCCGCGTGGAGGTCTCCGACGACTCCCCCCTCCCCGCCCGGCGCGGCAGCCGCCGGGAGGACGAGGAGCACGGGCGCGGGCTGCTCCTCGTCGAAGCCCTCTCCGACCGCTGGGGGCAGCAGGCCCGCGGGGAGGGAAAGCACGTGTGGTGCGAGTTCGCGCTGCCCGGACCGCCACCGCGCCGCGCCCGCCGGGCAGGTCCGTGCGGCACCGGCACCGGCACCGACACGCGCACCGGCATCGCAGAGAGCCACAACACTCCGACCAGAAGGGTCCGATCATGACGGGTCTCCCCCGCGTACCGGATGGGCCGGACGGCAACGGCAACGGCAACGGCAACGAAGCCATTCACGCCGACCGGCACGCCCTGCGCGTCTTCGTCCTGTCCGGATCCCACCGGACGAGTTCCGTGAACGCGCGGCTGGCCGCCGTCGTCACCGGGATCGTCGGCAGGACCGGCGCCACGGCCGAACTCGCCCATCTCGGCGACTTCCCGATGCCGGCCTACGACGGCGACGCGGAGGCCGCCGGCGGCCCGCCCGACGGTGCCGTGGCGCTGCGCGACCGCATCGAGTCGGCCCAGGGCCTCGTCATCGCGTCGCCCGAGTACAACGCCTCCGTGCCGGGGGTGGTGAAGAACGCGATCGACTGGGTGTCGCGGCTGCGGCCGCAGCCCTTCAAGGACAAGCAGACACTGCTCGTCTCCGCGTCCCCGTCGATGGTGGGCGGCAACCGGGGGCTGTGGGCCCTGCGGGTGCCGCTGGAACACCTCGGAGCCCGCGTCTACCCGGACATGTTCAGCCTGGCCCAGGCGCACCAAGCCTTCACGGACGACGGCGAGTTGGCAGCGGCCGGACGGCGGGAACGCCTCACGGCGACGGTGGAGTCCTTCCTCGACCTGGTCGAGGCGGACACCATGTACCCGTGCCTGCAGCGGCGCTGGTACGAGTTCCTGGGCGACGAGACGAGCGCACCGGTCACGCAGCGCGCGGAGTGACGCAGGAGGCGGGAAGCGGCGGAAGAGCTGCCGGAAGCGCAGTCTCGGCCGTACGCGCGATCGCCGGCTACGCGGTGCGCGCCCGGTCGAAGCAAGTTCCGCTGCGGTCGCAGAAGGGCCGGTTGGCGCTCGCCCCGCAGGCGCACAGCGCCGCCCGGGTCTCGCCGGACCCACCATCCTCCTGCTCCTGCCCCTGCAGACGCAGATCACCGCGCACCAGCAGCGGGCCCTCATCGGCCACCCGCACGGTCGTCGGCGTCTCGGGACGCTCGGCGGGGCCACCGTCCAGCACGTAGTGGAGCGCGCCGGACGGGCATCGTCGTACCACGTCGGCGACTCGTTCGGCAGGCGCCTGCGACGCGAGGATCCACGGGCGGCGGCCGGGGTCGAACACCTCGGGCAGGCCGCGTACGCACTCCGCGAAGTGGACGCACCGGCCCGCGTCGTAGTGGACGGTGACGCCCTCGCCCCGGTACGACTTCCCCGGCGGTGTCGACTGGTTCATGGCGCCTCCTGTGCGGACGCCGCCCCGCGCCGGGCCGGTGCGGGGCGATGTCGCACGATAGGCACGGTACGGTTGACGCGTCAACCGTACCGTGGGCGGGCGACCTGGCGGGGCTACTCCCCCAGTCGCCCTTCGCCCGCCGCCAGCGTGAAGGAATGGCCCGCGGGGTCGGAGTAGACCCGGACGTCCCGCGGGCCGGAGTTGTCCTTGGCTTCCACCGGTGTCGCGCCGAGGCCGATCACCTCGCGCTCCGCCTCGTCCATGTCGGCCTGCGACACGAGGACTTGGAGGTGCGCCTGGTGAGAGTCCTCGGGGCGAGGCCAGCTCGGCGGAGTGAGTCCGTGGTCGCGGCGGATGGCGAGACGTACGCCGGTGTGGCCGACGATCTCGACGTAGTCGGGGTGCTCCCCGCGCCTGGCCTCGGCATCGAGCAGCCGTGCGTAGAAGTCGGCCAGGGCTTCGGGCTCGGTGCAGTCGAGAACGAGGACACAGGTCTTGGCGACGGTCATCGTGTTTCCCTCCCCCGCAGGCCGGCGCCCGCGTCTGCACACGGGTACCCCCGGGGCCCGGTCGGCACGCCCGCGCCGCATCCACCGCGAAGGTGCTCAAGCGATATGCGGGGCAACGGGTTTGGGCGGGGAATTGCCGGATAGCCGGAGGGAGACCGAAGATTTTCCAGGGTGAGGAGCCTCCGTGAGCTCGACGCAAAAGGGCAAGGCGAAGATCGAGCAGGCCAAGGAAATGGCAGGCCGTTTCTCCGGTCATGAGCGCACCACGGCCGACGGCCGTGCGGATCGCAGCAAGGGTGACCTTCGCGAGGCGGTGCTGAAGCTCAAGGACGCTTTGAAGCGCTGACTTCCCGCGGCGGTGGTGAGCCCCTTCGCACCGCGCGGTACGCGTGCACCGCACGCGTGATGGACGAGGAATGGCCTTCCGGCGGCTGGGCGCCGGGAGGCCATTCCTCATGCGCCCATGAATCCTCATGTACCCATGAGCAGAAATGCTCCGCCGGTTCGACGGATGCCTTGCTGGATCCTGGATCGGGGTGCATTGATGGATCGCCGCGGGGTGCACGTCACGCGGGGCCGGGCCGTATGCGGCCCGGCCCCGCGTCCGCCGGAGTGCGTCCACCGGAGCGCGTCCGCCGGAGTGCGTCCGGCCGCGAACTCCCGGTTCAGCCCGGGGAGATACGGCCTCGCCAGCCCCCCGATGCGGCGCCGCGGTGCTCGATGAACTCCTTGAACCGCTTCATGTCGCCCTTCGTACGCCGATCCAGCACGCCGAGCGCGTCCCCGGCCTTGTCCGTGATGCCCTCGGGCTCCACATCCATCACCAGGTCCACGCGCGTACGGGTTTCGTCCAGGGGCTGGAAGGTGACCAGTCCGCGCTGACGCACGTCCCCGCCCGTCGTACGCCAGGCGATGCGCTCGTCCGGGAGCTGATCGATGATCTCGGTGTCGAACTCCCGTTGCACACCAGCGATTTTCGTCGTCCAGCGACTACGGCTCGCGTCGATCTGCGTGACGCGTTCCACGCCTTCCATGAAGTTCGGGAACTCCTCGAACTGCGTCCACTGGTCGTATGCGGTGCGCACCGGGACCTCGACCTGTACGGACTCTCGCACGATACCCATGAATGGAGTCTCCTTCCCTCGGCGCCGCACAAGCGCCGTTCGGTGATGTACGGCGCATTGGACCGTCGCCGGTGCCGGGTGCCCTTCGGGACGTACGTCAACCCGGCATACAGGGAGAGCCAATTCACCGCCCGGGGGAGGAATGGCGTCATGCGCGTCGGGCAGGCGAATCATGGGTTCTCTGTCAGGGCGCGGAGCCTTTGCGGGCGATCGTGATGATCTCCTTGCTCGCATCGGTGAGCGGTCCGCCGCTCCAATCCCCGTATCGCTCCTCGACCTCCAGTCCCGCCCCCGTCAGGAACGAGGACAGCTGCCTGTGCAGCGCGACGCGCCCGGTGGCCGCGACCGGATAAATCGGTCGCGGCCGTACGGATGCGATGGCAGGGTCCGCAGCGTGGAAGACATCGACAGCATCGAGATCACCGCGCTCGCCGAGCGTCCCGCCCTGGTGGGCCGGCTGCATGAGATGACCGAGACCTGGCCCCGTTTCATCTCGGAGGACGCGGTCGCGGGGTCCCTGCTGCCGCTGGTCCCGGAGGAGTTCCCGGAGTACTGCGTGGTGGCGACCCACGGCGACAGGGTCGTCGCCAAGGGGCTCGCCGCGCCCTTCCGCGCGGACCTCCCGGACCGGGAGGAGACGCCGGACGGGGGCTGGGACACGGTGCTGACGTGGGCGTTCACCGACCGGAGGCAGGGCAGGGCCCCGACCGTGGCCAGCGCTCTGGAGATCACGGTGGACGCCGCGTACCTCGGCCGTGGCCTCTCGCCCCGCATGCTGTCCGGGCTCAGGGACGCCGCCGCTCGGCAGGGTCACGACACCCTGCTCGCGCCCGTCCGCCCGAACGCCAAGCACCTGGAGCCGCGCGTACCCATGGGCGACTACGCGCGCCGGGTGCGGGAGGACGGTCTGCCCGCCGACCCCTGGCTGCGGGTCCACGTCAGGGCCGGTGGCAGCGTCGTGAAGGTCGCCCCCGCGTCCATGGCCGTCAGCGGGTCGCTGGCCCAGTGGCGGGAGTGGACCGGTCTCCCCTTCGACCACGACGGGGACGTCGACGTGCCCGGCGCCCTCCTCCCGGTACGGTGCGATACGGCGCACGACTACGCGGTCTACGTCGAACCCAATGTGTGGGTCCGGCACCGTACGCGCCGCACCGCCTGAGGGTGGCCGGGTGAGGCGCGCGACGGCGTCGCGGCGCGCTGCGTGGTCGCGGCCGGGAGCCGGAGCGGGGCGCCCCGGGGTGTGCCGCCCGCCCTCAGCGGGCGGCATCAATTCCGGTGCGGCTCCTCCCACCCTTCGGCTAGCCTCCGGCGCATGCCCTGGCTGCCCGATGACTTCGCCCATCCCGTCCGCGTCGACCTGCCCGGCGGTCACCACCTGCGCCCCATCACCGGAGCCGATGCCGACCTCGACTACCCGGCGGTGATGGGGTCGCGGGAGCGTCTGTGGTCCCTCTACGGCACGGCGTGGGGCTGGCCGCCCGCCCATATGACGTACGAGCAGGACCGTGAGGACCTGGAGCGGCACGCGGTGGAGATCGCGGCGCATCAGTCCTTCAACTACGCGCTGTTCGACGCCGCGGAGTCCGCGCTGCTCGGCTGCGTCTACATCGACCCGCCCGAGAAGCGGGGCGCGGACGCCGAGATCTCCTGGTGGGTGGTCGACGACCGGGTCGGCACGGAGCTGGAGCGGGCGCTCGACGCCCTCGTCCCCCGGTGGATCGCCGAGGACTGGCCCTTCGAGCGGCCGCGCTACGTCGGACGGGACCTGTCTTGGGAGGAATGGCTGGCCCTCCCGGACCTGTCCTGACCTGGGCTGTCCTCACCAGAGCTGACCTGGGGCTGACTGGGGCCGACCTGAGCTGACCTGGGCTGAGCGGGCCGACACCGTCCCGAGCGGACCGGGCCGGAGCGGTCCCTCAGCGGATCCCGCCCAGCGACCTTCCTGAGGCCGCGAGCCCTCCGACGTCCCTCCCCTGGGCGCCCGGGGCCTCACCCCGGGTGCCGCGAAATTCCGTCGCGGCCGCCCGACCGCTCCTCCTGTCGTGATCCGGCCGACGGCCTGACGGGGGCCGTGCGCGCCCGACACGAGGAGAGAGCGGTGCGGCACAGCGGATGGGCCGACGAAGGGTTCGGGACGGTCGCCGACGCGTTCGGCCGGAACTTCACCGAACGGGGTGAACTCGGCGCGGCTCTGGCCGTGTTCGTGGCCGGCCGCAAGGTCGTGGACCTGTGGGGCGGCACGGCCGACCGCCGCACCGGCCGCCCCTGGGAGCGGGACACCGCGCTCCCGGTCCTCTCCTGCAGCAAGGGCGTCGTGAGTTTCACCGCCCATCTCCTCGCGCAGCAGGGACGTCTCGACCTCGACGCCCCTGTCGCGGACCACTGGCCGGAGTTCGGGCAGCACGGCAAGGAGAGCCGAGCGGCTCATCGCGGCGGTACGGGAGGCCGTCGGCTCCTGACCCGCACCGCCGCACGTCCGGCACCGGGGCTGAACACACTGGGCCTCCGGCGGTTGTCCGGAGCCGGTGAACTGCCGTGCCGCTACGTGGGGTCGACCCGTTCCGCCGCCAGCTCCGCGACGACCGCGGCGTGATCCGAGGGCCACACCCCGTCGACAGGCCGGTCCCCGGCACGGCGTACGGAGGTGATCCGGCCGGTGCCGTCCGGACCGGGCAGCCCGACGTGGATGTAGTCGATGCGCACGCTGGGGCTGAAGCTCGCCGCGACAAAGGGGTTGTCGGCGCTCCAGGTCGCCGACGGCGCGGCGGGGTCGGCGTACTCCCAGGCGTCCAGGAGGACGTGGCGTGGTACGGCGGGAGCGGTCTTGTAGCCGCCGAAGAGCCGGATCTCGTCGGAGTCCGGCCAGGCGTTGAAGTCTCCGGTGACCACCGGAGGGAACGGCGTGCCGCCGCGGTACTCGGCCACGAACCGGGCCAGAGCGGCGGCCTGCCGGCAGCGCACCGCCGAACCGTGGATCGCGGAGTTGAGGTGCGTGGTGAAGAACGGGACGCGGTGCGGTTCCGCGTCCACCAGCGCGTAGAGGGCTGCTCGCCCGTCGTCCTGGTCCTCGTCCGCGGGCAGGCGCAGCGTGGCGGTGTCCACGATCGGCCACCGGCTCAGCACGGCGTTGCCGATGTCGACCTCGGTGTCGCCCAGGCGCTCGCGCCACCGCTCCGGCGCTTCGGACGGCGCCCAGGTCCAGTGCATGCCGAGCTCGTCGGCCAGCCACGCCGCCTGATGCTCACCGCCCCGGGCCCACACCTCCTGCAGTCCGATGACGTCGGCCCGTATCTCGCGCAGCGTGGCGAGGACGGCCTGCTGTCGCTCCTCCCACGGGCCGAATCGTCCCCACACATTCCATGTCAGCACGCGCATCGGCTCATCCCTCTCCTCAGGTGCCGGACCATCCTGATGGGTCCGCCCGCCACCCGGGGTGCCGAAGCGGAGATCGGGTCGCCGACCCGCGCATGCGCGCATCGTCGGGTACGATGGCGGGCTCCAGCAGGAACTTCCGAGGAGGTGGGACCGATCACCGCTGTCGCAGGCCGGGTGCTCTCCTCTCTCAGCCGTACGGTTCACCTCGCATAGGTGGCCTCGAGGGCGCCCTTCGGCATCCCGGAAGGCTCTCATGTCGGTTCCCTCCTCCCCTCCGCTGCTCTCCTCCTCGACCGTGATCTCCCGGCTGCGCGAGGCCGGTTGTGTCTTCGCCGAGGACGAGGCGCGGCTGATCCTCTCCACCGCGCGTACACCCGCGGAGACCGCCGCGATGGTGGAACGACGTGCCGCGGGGGTGCCGCTCGAGCACGTGCTCGGCTGGGCCGAGTTCTGCGGTCTGCGGGTCGCGGTGGAGCCGGGGGTGTTCGTACCGCGCCGCCGCACCGAGTTCCTGGTCGCAGAGGCCGTCGCGCTGCTGCGCGAGGCACGTCCGGTGCCGCGGCGGGCGGTGGTCGTCGACCTGTGCTGCGGCTCGGGCGCGGTGACGGCCGCGCTGCGGGCGGCGGTGGAGGCCGCGGTGGCGGAGGCTGCGGCAGTGGAGGCTGCGATGGGGCCGGGTCCGGTCGAGTGGCACGCCGCCGACATCGAGCCCGCCGCGGTGCGCTGTGCCCGCCGGAACCTCGGCTCGGGGGCGGCGGTGTACGAGGGCGACCTCTACGATCCGCTGCCCGCCCGGCTGCGGGGCCGGGTCGATGTACTGGTCGCCAACGCCCCCTACGTCCCGACCGATGCCTTCGGGCTGCTCCCGGCGGAGGCGCGGTTGCACGAGCCGCGGGTGGCGCTCGACGGCGGAGCGGACGGGCTGGACGTTCAGCGGCGGGTGACGGCCGATGCGGTGTCGTGGCTGGCGCCGGGCGGCCGGTTGCTCGTCGAGACGAGTGAGCGTCAGGCGGCGGGCACGGTCGCGTCGTTCCGGCGTGACGGGCTGAGCACGCGGGTGGCGCGCTGCGCGGACCTGAGCGCCACCGTGGTCATCGGGTCCCGGCCGGACGCCCGGAGCGGGCGGGTGCGCGGCATCCGGCCGCTTCGAGGGGCGGAGTGATCCGGACGGAGCACCGTCCGCCTCATCGCACCCACATGCGGGAAAGCGCGAACTCCCGTCATCGGGGGTCGATTCGGTGCTCCGGTCACGTCCGATCCCGTTCCGCGCCGGACCTGCCGACTCCGCAATCCGCCCTTCAGGACAACGGGTTGTCGAGTCCCGTCTGCAACAGGCGTGGGGAGAGCGCGAATCCGTGGCGTTCGTACGCGCCGATGGCCCGGGTGCTGGAGTGGACGGTGACCCGTTCGAGCCCCGACTCCCGCGCCAGCTGAAGGAGCGCCTCGATCAGGACGCCGCCGAGGCCGGTGTTCCGCTCCTCCGGCACCACGTACACGCACTGCACGTCACCCGAGGCACGCTCGAGCGCGCGGGGGCTCGGAACGCGGCTGGTGACGGCCAGCCAGCCCATGCCGATGACGGTGTCGTCGCGGACCGCGACGAGACAGCGGTGCGAGGCCGCGTTCCCCTCCGCCCAGGCCGCGAAGTGCCGCACGAATTCCTCGCGTGTGCTGACGGGCGCCGCGCCGTTCTCCCGGACCCACTGCCACCGCAGCCCGGCCGCGGCGACCATGTCGCCGGGCCGGGCGGGGCGTACGGCGATTCCGCCGCTCCCGGCGCGCACCCCGCTCAGAGAGCGGCCGCCAGTTCGGTGCCCTGCAGGATGGCGCGCTTGGCGTCGAGTTCGGCCGCTACGTCCGCGCCACCGATGATGTGCGCCTCGCGGCCCTGGGCACGCAGGTCCTCGTACAGGTCGCGCCGGGGCTCCTGCCCGGTGCAGACCACGACCGTGTCCACGTCGAGGATCCGGCGTTCCCCCTCGATCGTCACGTGCAGCCCCTCGTCGTCGATCTCGTGGTACGTCGCACCGGCGACCGTCGTCACGCCGCGGTGGCGGAGTTCGGCGCGGTGGATCCAGCCGGTGGTCTTTCCCAGTCCCGCGCCGACCTTGCCGGTCTTGCGCTGGAGCAGGTGCACGGTCCGGGACGGCTTCGTACGCCGCGGCTCCTGCAGCGCACCGGGCGTACGGTACTCGGTGTCGACGCCCCACTGCTCGAAGAACGCCTCGGGTGTCAGGCCGTCCTCGTGGCCCTCGTCGGTGAGGAACTCCGCGACGTCGAACCCGATGCCGCCGGCTCCCAGGATGGCCACCCGTTCCCCGACCTTCGCGTCGTCGCGCAGGACGTCGAGGTAGCTCACCACGCTCGGGTGGTCGATGCCCGAGATGCTCGGGATCCGCGGAGTGACGCCGGTGGCGAGGACGATGTCGTCGAAGCCGTGCGCGACGAGGTCCCCGGCGGTCACGGCGGCGCCCAGCCGGACGTCGACGCCCAGATCCTCCAGGCGCCGCCGGTAGTAGCGCAGCGTCTCGTCGAACTCCTCCTTGCCCGGGATCCTGCGCGCCAGGTTGAGCTGCCCGCCGATGGCGCCGTCCGCGTCGAAGAGCGTGACGCGGTGTCCGCGCTCGGCGGCGGAGACGGCGCAGGCGAGGCCGGCCGGTCCCGCACCGACCACGCCGATGTGCTTGCGGTGCCGGGTGGGCGAGAGCACGAGTTCGGTCTCGTGGCACGCCCGGGGGTTGACGAGGCACGAGGTGATCTTGCCGCTGAAGGTGTGGTCCAGGCAGGCCTGGTTGCAGCCGATGCAGGTGTTGATGGTGTCCGCCGCACCCTGCCGGGCCTTGGCGACGAAGTCGGGGTCGGCCAGGAACGGGCGGGCCAGGGAGATCATGTCCGCATGGCCCTCGGCTAGCAACTGCTCGGCCAGCTCGGGGGTGTTGATGCGGTTGGTCGTCACCAGCGGGACGGACACCGACCCCATGAGCTTCTTGGTGACCCAGGCGAAGGCACCCCGCGGCACGGACGTCGCGATGGTCGGGATCCGCGCCTCGTGCCACCCGATGCCCGTGTTGATGATCGTGGCACCGGCCGCCTCGATCTCCCGGGCCAGGGTGATCACTTCGTCCAGGGACGATCCGCCCGGCACGAGGTCGAGCATCGACAGCCGGTAGATGAGGATGAAGTCCGGTCCGACGCGCTCGCGGACGCGGCGGACGATCTCGACCGGGAAGCGGATCCGGTTGCTGTACGCGCCGCCCCAGCGGTCGTCGCGGTGGTTGGTGGCGGCGGCGATGAACTCGTTGATCAAGTAGCCCTCGGAGCCCATGACCTCGACGCCGTCGTAGCCCGCGGACTGCGCCAGCTCCGCGGTCCGTACGAAGTCCTCGATGGTCCGCTCGATGTCCGCCTCGCTCAGGGCGCGCGGCGTGAAGGGGCTGATGGGGGCCTTGATCGCGCTGGGCGCCACCAGGTCCTCGTGGTAGGCGTACCGGCCGAAGTGCAGGATCTGCAGGGCGATCTTGCCGCCCTCGGCGTGGACGGCGGCGGTCACCTTCCGGTGCCCCTCCGCCTCGGCCTCCGAGGTGAGCATGGCGCCGCCCTCGAAGGGGCGCGCCTCGGGGCTGGGGGCGATGCCTCCGGTGACGATGAGGCCGGCACCACCGCGGGCCCGGGTGGCGTAGAACTCGGCCATCCGCTCGAAGCCCTGCGGGGCCTCCTCCAGACCTATGTGCATGGACCCCATGAGCACGCGGTTGGGCAGGGTCGTGAAGCCCAGGTCGAGCGGGCTCAGCAGGTGGGGGTACTCGGTCAAGGTCAGCGCCTCCTCGCGCTCTTGGGTCGGTCCGGCCGTGGGCCGGGCCCGTGCCGCGGGGCCGTGGGCGGTCGGTGCGGCGTCGTCAGGGGTGCGCGCCGGGGATGCGGCGCGAGGCGTGCGCGTCAGAGGCGCGGTGGGACGGGCTGGGTGCGGTGAGTGCGGATGTGCGGGCCGACCGGGGCGGCCGTGTAGGCGTACGAGGTCACGGTCCGGCGCGAGCGGCCTCCCGGGCGCGGAGGATCCCGGCCGCCCGCAGGCACCAGTCACGGTGCTCCTCCTCGAACTCCAGGCCGCGGAGGCAGGTCAGATACGGGCCGATGTGCTCGCCCTGGCGCAGGAACTCCTCTTCGGGGAGTTCGCCGCGGAGATGGCGGAGGGTCCTGCCGTAGATCTCGATCCTGGCCGAGGCGGTGAGTGCTCGCTCCTCGAGCTGCGCGATCACGGGTTCGGCGTCGATGCGGTCGACGCCCTGGACCTTGACCAGCAGATCGTCGCGGATGAAGGACGGCTTGGAGGCGGCGGCGGCGAACCGCTCCAGCTCGGCGACACCGGCGTCGGTGACGGTGAACAGGCGCTTGTTGGGCCGGGTCTCCTGGATGACCTGCCGCCCGGCGACGAGCCCGTCCTTCTCCAGCTTGCCGAGTTCCAGGTAGAGCTGCTGCGGCAGGGCGTGCCAGAAGTTGGCGACGCCGGTGTCGAACGCCTTGGCCAGCTGGTAGCCGCTGTACTCACCGTCCAGCAGCGCCGCCAGCACCGCGTGGCGCAGGGCCATCCCTCACACTCCCTCCCTGTGGTCGCACTCTTGGATAGTCACTTAATTGAGTAACCAGGAATGTGACCGTACAGTACGGTGCGGCGTCAGGGGAAGAGCGGCCGGGAATCGGCGAGCGGGAACGGCGCACGGGCGGAGCGAGAGTCCGGCACACGGACACGCGGAGCACGCAGAGCCGCGGACAACAAGAAGACCCCGGTGTCGTCACGGGGTCTCGGGTGCACCGGAGGGAGACCGTTCTCCCCGGCGTGAGTGCCGCGCCGGCCCGGAGGTTGACCACCGGACCGGCGGGGCGCAGCGCCTCGAGTACGTCAGGAGCGCGCGGTGCGACGCTTGCGCGTGGCGAAGAGGATGCCGCCACCGGCGAGCACGACCACGGCGGCCGCGCCGGCGATCAGCGGGGTGCTGCTGGACGCGCCGGTCTCGGCGAGGTCGCCCGGCGCGGAGGTGCTGGGTGCCGGAGCCTCGGCCGAGGGGGTGTCACTGGCCGGGGGCTCCTCCGACGGAGTCTCCGAAGGGGTCGGCGTCTCGGACGGCGAGGACGGGGTCTCCGACGGGGTCGGGGTGTCCTCGCACACCGGCGAGACCTTGGTCTCGTCGCGCGAGAACTTGTCGCCGTCCCCGGCCTTCACGACGAGACGCACCTGCGCCTCGCTGCTGTGGCTCGGGATCTCGAGCTTCTTGTGGAACTCGCGCCCGAAGGTCTCCGTCGGCAGCAGCTCCTTGCCGTCGACGGTTATGGTCACGGTGTTGCTGACCTTGTCGTTGTAGGCGGTGAGATCGACGCTCACCTCGGAGCAGTCCACCGTCCACTTGGGGGTGTGCGCCGACGCCGGAGTGGCGGTGAGTCCGACCCCGATGAGGCCGACCGCGACGGCCGTCGTCACAGCGGCCGAACGCCGCCACGATCTGCTGGATACGCTCATGAATCCTCCGGGCATGTACGTCGGTCGAGTGACCGTGCGAGCGCACAGTACTGCCCCGCCCCGGAGGTCTCATAGGCACCCCCGCCCCCATCCTTCACAGGACCGCGGAGCCGTCCGCTCCGCCCCGATTTCTTCCGTCGGGCAGGGGCAACACGCGGGCGTTCAGGGCGAGGTGGCCCCTCCCCGGGAGGGACTCAGGAACGTCCGGATCCGGACCCGCCGGGGATCGGAGGGACGGCTTCCGTACCGGCGGGATCCGGATGGGAAGGACCCGGTCCGCCCGGGTACCCGTCGGCGCCGTCCAACTGCCTCGCGACGGCCGTCTCCAGGGTGTCCATGGTGCGATCGAAGGCGGAGGCAAGATCGACCTCGTGGAGCCGGGCCAGGATCAGCACGGACCACAGGCAGTCGGCCAACTCGTGCTCCAGCGCCGCCCGTCCGCCGGGCACCTCCCGGGCGCCTTCCTCGGCCATGACGAGCTTGGCCAGGTCCCCGACGTCCCCCACGAAGCCGAGCATGAACTCCTCGCGCGTCCAGACGCGTCCGCGCTCGCGCAGGTTCAGCTCGTCGTAGAGGGCGTGGACCCGGAGGGCCCGCTGCTGCGCCTGCTCAAGATCCATTCCGCTCCCGGTCGTTGGTGGTGGACAGCGCCCAACCTGTCCACCACCGCCCCTGCCGCACCCCGGGACGGGGAATCGCAGGGCCCTCACGACCTCGGAAGCGCTCCGGGGCTACGCCGGCTCGATGTTCTGGTTCGCGTGGAAGAGGTTCCCCGGGTCGTACGCCCGCTTGATCCGGGCGAGCCGGTCGAAGTGGTCCCGGTAGGTGGCCCGTACGCGGTCCTGCCCCTCGTCCATCATGAAGTTCACGTACGCCCCGCCCATCGAGTACGGGTGCAGCGCCTCCCAGTACCCGACGCACCAGTCCCTGATCGCCCCGGCGTTGGCCGGGTCCGGGTCGATCCCGGCGAAGACGCCCGACCACGTCGCGTCGCGGTAGCTCCAGGCCGTGTCATCGGGCCCGACGCGGTGGGCGGCGCCGTCGATCGGGTAGAGGTGCATCGTCGACAGCCCGGTCGGCAGCGCCTCCCCGAACCGGGCGTGCACGTCGAGCGCCTCGTCCGTGATCCGGTCGAAGAAGTCCCCGCGCCAGTACCACTGCAGCCCGGACGGGAGCAGTTCGTCGAACATCGTCTGCAGCATCGGGTACGGCATCGGCGTCGTGAAGTGGAACGCCGGCCGCCCCGCGTCGCCCACCCCTGCCAGCTCCTTGTCGATCTGCTCCGGCTCGCCCGCCCAGCACCACACCACGCCGCACGCCTTCCGCCCGTGGAGTTCCTCGGGGAAGGGCGGGCCGGGCGGCACGGTGAGGATGGCGAAGAACCCGTTGAGGTCCTCGGTCGCCTGCGGCAGGAACTCCCGGTACCAGCGCAGCACGTCGGGCGTCTGCTCCACCGGCCAGACGGTGATGCCGACCCCGACCGTGCTCACGGGGTGCAGGCGGTACGTGAAGGAGGTGACGACTCCGTAGTTGCCGCCACCTCCGCGTAGGGCCCAGAACAGGTCCGATTCGTGGTTCTCGTCCGCCGTGACGAAACTGCCGTCCGCCAGGACGACGTCCGCCGACACCAGGTTGTCCACCGTCAGCCCGTACGCGCGGGTGAGGTGGCCGTGGCCGCCGCCCAGCGTCAGGCCGCCGACGCCGGTGGTCGAATTGATCCCGCTGGGCGTGGCGAGACCGAAGGCGTGCGCGGCGTGGTCGAGGTCGCCGAGCTGGGCGCCACCGGCCACCTGCGCCGTCCCGGCCATCGGGTCGATGCGGACCCCGCGCATGGCCGAGAGGTCGATGGTCATGCCGTCCTCGACGAGACAGAGCCCGGCGCCGCTGTGGCCGCCGCCCCGTACCGCGATCTCCAGGCCGTTCTGCGCGCCGGACCGGACCGCCGTCATGACGTCCCCGGCGTCCGCGCACTGCACGATGACGCCGGGGCACTTGTCGATCATCGCGTTGTAGATCGCGCGGGCCGCGTCGTAGCCCGGCTCCCCGGGCGCGGTGACGGGGCCGCGGATGCTGTCCCTGAGCGAGTCACGGATTGCCGTGTCCATCACGAACTCCTTGCCACGTGCGGGTGAAGCTCCACGTGAACAGCTCCGTGACGTCGCTTCGGTTGCTCACTGCCCCCTGCTCACCGATCAGTTCCGAGGAGCGCCCGCTGAAGGGCGTCGACAGCCGGGACACCGTTGAAGCCGCTCGCACCTTCCAGCATGCGCCGATGGCGGAGCCCCTGCTACGTCAACGGGGTGCGGGCGGCCGGAGTGCGCTCGAGCCCTCACGCTCGGCCGACGACGGTCGTACGGAGCGTGGGCGGGCCGCGGCCGCCACGGAGGCTCCTGCCGCCCGCCCCGCTCCCCCATCACTGCCCGAGGAAGTCCGCTCACTGCCCGAGGAAGTCCGTCAGCGCGTCGAGCAGCCGGTCCACGTCGTCCGCGCTCGTGTACGGGGCGAGCCCGATGCGCAGTCCTCCGTGGTCCCCGAGTCCGAGCCTGCGCGACGCCTCCAGCGCGTAGAAGGATCCGGACGGGGCGCTGACTCCGCTGCGCGCCAGATGGTGGCAGGCGTCGACGGTGCTGCGCCCGTCGAGCGTCAGCAACTGGGTCGGCGTACGGTCGGCCGCCCGCGCGTGGACGGTCACGCAGGCGAGCCCCGCCAGTCCCTCGTCGATCCTGCGCCGCAGCCCGTCCTCGTGCCGGGTCAGGGCGGCGTAGGAGGAGGCCAGCCGCTGGCGCCGTCCGCTCGCGCCTCCCGGGGCGAGACCGGCGAGGACGTCGACCGCGGCGCGGGTCCCGGCCAGGAACTCGTACGGGAGGGTGCCCAGCTCGAAACGTTCCGGCACCGCGTCCGTCGCGGGCAGCAGCTTGTCCGGCCGCAGGCTCTCCAGCAGGCTCTTCCGGCTCGCGAGGACACCCAGGTGCGGCCCGAGGAACTTGTACGGGGAGCAGACGAAGAAGTCCGCGCCCAGCGCGTCGATGTCGGTGAGGGAGTGGGCCGCGTAGTGCACGCCGTCGACGTACAGCAGGGCACCGGCGGCGTGCGTCGCGCGGGAGATCTCCGCGACGGGCGGGCGCGTGCCGATCAGGTTCGACGCCGCGGTGACGGCGACCAGCCGGGTCCGCTCGGACAGCGCGGCCCGGACGGCGTCCGCGGTCAGCTCACCGGTGGCCGGATCGAACTCGGCCCACCGCACCTGGACCCCGGCTCGGGCCGCGGCCTGCACCCACGGCCGGATGTTGGAGTCGTGGTCCAGCGTTGAGACCACCACCTCGTCGCCGGGCGACCAGGTCGCGGCGAGGGTCCGCGCGATGTCGTACGTGAGCTGGGTGGCGCTGCGCCCGAACACGACGCCGGAGGGGTGTGCGCCGAGCAGATCGGCCAGCGCCTCCCGGGCACCGGAGACCAGTGCCTCCGCGTTCCGCTCCCCCGGTGTGACCTGCCCGCGGTTGGACAGGGGGCGCGTGAGTGCGTCGGTGACGGCCTGGACGACCGGCAGCGGCGTCTGCGTACCGCCCGGGCCGTCGAAGAAGGCCGTTCCCGACTCCAGCGCCGGGAACTGCGCGCGGACGGCGTCGATGTCGTAGGGGGTGGCGTCGGGAACGGTGTCGGGTGCGGTGTGGGGGCGGTCGTGCGGAAGGTCGCGGGGCATGCGGACTCCGGCTCCTCTCGGTGGCGTCTGCATCACCTCTCCCCCGGCGTGCGGCGGCTCAGGCCAGGATGACCGAGCGGGTGAGGTGGCGGGGACGGTCCGGGTCGAGTCCGCGGGCCGACGCGAGAGCCACGGCGAGCCGCTGGACGACGATCAGATCGGCCAGCGGATCACGTCCGGGAGCGATCAGCCGGCCACCCGTGCGGGCGATGTCGTCCGCGAGTCCGGCGGGGAGGGCGGCGCGGTCGCCGAACCACCAGACCACCCGGCCAGGTGCCGCGATGCTGATCGGCCCGTGCCGGTACTCCATCGCCGGGTACGCCTCGGTCCAGACACGCGCCGCCTCACGGAGCTTCAGCGCGGCCTCCAGCGCGACGCCGTAGGCCCAGCCCCGGCCGAGGAAGGTGAACTGCCCTGCGGCGAGCAGACCGTGGAGGCTCGTGGGCCCGCCCGCGGCAGCGCCCCCACTGGGGGCCAGGGGCTCGGACAGGGCCTGCGCCCCCTGGCCCGCGAGGTGGCCGAGATCCTCGCCGAGGAGGGCGCGCAGCAGGACCAACTCGGTGGTGGCGAAACGGGTCTGGACGACCGACTCCTCGTCGGCGAAGTCCAGTGCGACCGTCACGCCCGCGAGCGCCGCCAGAGGGCTCCGCGGGTCCGCGGTGACCGCGGTGACCGCGACGCGCGGTGTCACTCCGCGCAGCCGGCGGATCGCGTCCAGCACCTCGGTCGTGGTGCCGGAACGGCTGAGCGCGACCACCCGGTCGTAACTCCGGCCCGGCGGGACCTCGGAGGCCGCGAACGCGTCGGTCTCGCCGTGCCCCGCGGCTTCGCGCAGCACGGCGTAGGAGTGGCCCATGAACCAGGAGGTGCCGCATCCCACGACGGCGACACGCTCGCCTGGGCGGGGCATTCCGGTACGTGCGGGGCCGTCGGGCCGTGCCGCCAACTCGACAGCGCGGCGCCAGCATTCGGGCTGGGTGGCGATCTCGGTCTCGGTCCGGCTCATGGCTGGGCACTCCCGTCTCGGCCGTCGTGGCGCACCTCGTGTCACCGCATCCCTGAGCATGGATGAACAACCCTGTTTGTTTCCAGTGCGATTCACGCAGAAACAAGCATCAGGGGGGTGGTCCGCCAGAGCCGTCCGGCGGGGCACGGTGCGGACAGGGGGATGCGCGAGGGCGGCCAGGGGTGACGATGGAGTGCCGTCCGGGACGCGGGCGGTCACGTGCGGGGCGGGGTAAGGGGGTTGGGTACGGCTCGCCCCGAGGGGTGGACCGGCGTGCCGCCTGGCGCTCTGCCGTGAGACGTTCAGCCCCTGATCAGAGGCGAGTACGCGGCGGGGCTCGGGCCGGGCAGGCTCAAGGGCTGGGGCCCGGGCCCGGCAGGGCTCTGTCCCGGCAGGGCTCAGGCTCGGGGTCGGGCTCGGCAGGGCTCAGACTCGGGCTCGGGAGGCGGTCAGGCTCGGGCTCGGGCTCGGGAGGCGGTCAGGCTCGGATGACCTCGACGCCGGCCGCGGCGAACGGGTCCGTCAAGGCGCGGGGCGCGTGCTGGTCCGTGACCAGGACGTGGATCTCCTCCACCGGGCAGATCCGCGCGAAGGCCCGCTCCCCCAGCTTCGAGGTGTCCGCGACGACCACGACCTGCCGGGCCCGGCGCGCCAGGGCCCGGTTGATGCTCGCCTCGCCCTCGTGCCCGGCCGTCGCCCCCTGCGTGGCGTCCAGGCCGTCGACCCCGAGGAAGACGTGGTCGAGGGTGATCTCGACGAGCAGGTCGGTCGCCAGCGGCCCGATCAGCTCGTACGAGGCGGGGCGCGCCACGCCGCCGGTGACGACGAGCTTCACATGGCGGCGTACGACCAGCTCGTTGGCGATGTTGAGGGCGTTGGTGACGACGGTCAGCGAAGGGTCCTCGCCGGACTCCATCAGGTCGCGCCGTGTCGCAAGCGCGCGGGCGACCTCGGTGGTCGTGGTCCCGCCGTTGAGGCCCACGACCGCCCCCGCGCCGACCAGCCCGGCAGCCACGTGCGCGATGCGCTCCTTCTCGCGGGCGTGCTTCGAAGCCTTGTAGCGCAGGGGGAGGTCGTAGGCGATGGCGTTGATCACGGCTCCGCCGTGCGTGCGGGTGACCATCTGCTGACGTGCGAGTTCGTCGAGATCACGGCGGATGGTGGCGGCGGAGACGCCCAGGTCGGCCGCCGCGGTCTCGACCTCGATCCTGCCGTCCCGGGTGGCCTTCTCCAGCAGCGCGCTCCACCGGGCCTGCGCCGATCCGGCCATGCGATCGCCCCCCCCCTGTACTGCGGCGTGCGCCCCCGGAGCGGCAGGCCACCGGGCCTGCGCTTCCGAGCGAGGGCGGCCATTGAAACACGTCGTCGTGCGGTCACCAACACGTTCGCACGGCCGTCCCGGAAAGGGCCGTGCACGGTGCCGTACGGGCCGGTCACCGGCGGCGCGGCCGGATGCGCCGCCGGTTCCGTATGCCGCGCCGCGAGCGTCCGCGGACACCGTGGGTACGGTCCCCGTACGCCGCGGGCTCGCCCGCCCCCTGCGCAGCCCCCGTACGGTCGGCTACCCGACCGGCGCCTGGTCCGCGCTCCCGTGGAGGCGTACCGGCAGGACCTGGTGTCCGTTCGAGATGAACGAGGGGACGGGGACCAACGTGTCCTGTTCCACGGCCAGTTCGAGGTGCGGGAAGCGATCGAACAGGGCGGACAGGGCGATCCGGCCCTCCAGACGGGCGAGTTCGGCACCGAGGCAGTAGTGGACGCCGTGCCCGAACGCCATGTGCTCGCGGCGCGAGGAGCGGGTGCTGTCGAAGACCTCGGCGTTCTCCCCGTGGAGGTGCGGATCGCGGCCGACGGCCGCGTAGTTGATGACGATGGCTTCGCCTTGACGGAACGTCAGACCGCTCTCGGCGTCGTGGACGTCCTCGACGGGGAACCGCATGATGATGTTGGCGATCGGCGCCTGGTGGCGCAGGGTCTCCTCCACCACGTCGCTCCACGCGACGTCTCCCCGGCGGACCGCGGCGAGTTGTCCGCGGTCGCCGAGCAGGTTGACCACGGCGTGGTCGAGGAGGTTGACGGTGGTCTCGTGCCCGGCGCCGATCAACAGCAGGAGTGAGTCCAGGAGTTCCTGGTGGGAGAGGCGCGAGTCGGTCGCGTCGTCGTGGGCGTCGATGAGTGCGCTGGTGACGTCGTCGCCGGGCGTACGGCGCTTGGCGGCGACGAGGTCGTCGAGCAGCGCGTAGACCGCCAGGGCGTTCGCGGTGGCCTCCTCCTCGGAGAGGTTGGTGGCGAACAGGCCACCGATGGCACGGCGGAAGTCCTGATGCGTCTCGTCGGGAACACCGAGCAGGGTGTTGACGACCATGAGCGGAAGCACCCAGGCGTACCGGGCCCGCAAGTCCACCTCGGTACCGGCCGGTTCGTCCTCCAGCCGGTCCAGGAGGCCGGAGGCGAGGGACTCGATCACGGGGACGAGCGCACGGACGCGGCGGGTGGTGAACGCCGAGCCGATGAGACGGCGCAGCCGGGTGTGCTCGTCGCCGTACGCGGTCAGGGCGTTGCGGACGTCGACCCACGGGCGCAGCGGCCAGGCCGCGGGGATGTGTTCGTCGATGTGGTCCGGCCAGTGCCGGTGGGCGTCCTTGGATATGCGGGCGTCGGTGAGGAGCCGTTTGATGAGTCCGGTGTCGGTGACCGACCACGCCTGGACTCCGCCGGGCAGCTCTACCCGGGTTGCCGCCCCCGCGGCACGGAGACGTGCGGTCTCACCGTGGATGTCCGCGGCGTGGGGGTCGAGCCGGAACGGGCACCCGGATCCCGGTGCGGGTACGGATGAGGATCCGGGTGTGCGCCGGTTGTCGTCCATGGGGTCTCTCCAGAAGAGGGTGCGACGGGCGGGAAGGTGACGGGCAGGGCGGTCCACCCGGAGTGGAACGTGCCCGGCCTCCGGGTCAGTTGGTCGCGGCGGCAGGCGAGCGTGAGGTCGGGCAGGCGGTCGAGCAGGCGCTCGACCGCGGTCTCGGAGATGACCCGTGCCAGATCGGGCGCGGGACAGCCGTGCACACCGGCGCTGAAGGCGAGGTGCGCGCGGTTGCCCCCGCGCAGGTGCCGGCCGGCGGCGAGGGCCGGATCGCTGTTGGCGGCGGCGAAGCTCACCAGCACGGGTACGCCGGGCTCCAGCTCGATCCCCTCGTACGTCTCGTGGTTGCGCGGATAGAGGGGGCAGTAGTTGGCCACGGGCGGGTCCTCCCACAGCACATGGTCGAGGGCTTCGCCGACCGGCTGGACACCGTCGTGGACGTTCCCGCCGAACTGGTCGTCGTCGATCATCAGCAGCAGGGCGTTGGAGATCAGATCGGTGCTGGGCTCCGTACCGGCACCCACGACGAGCAGGATCTGCTGGATCATCTCCGCGTCGGTCAGCCGGGCCGGATGGTCCAGCAGCCACGACGTCATGTCGGCGCCGGGGCGCCGGCGTTTGAGGTGGGTCAGCTCCAGACAGGCCGCCTCCAGCTCGGCGTTGGCCTCAGCCGCGTCCTGAGCGGTGTCGAACAGCTTCGCGATGGCGTGCACGATGCGCCGCCCGACCTCGGGCGGGCTGCCGAACATGCTGATGAGCACGCGCATCGGCAGCGGCGCGGCGAAGTCCCGTACGAGGTCGGCCTCTCCGTCCGCCGCGAAGCCGTCGACGAGGAGGTCGGCGATCCGCGTGACGGTGTCGGCCAGCGCGTGGGAGTCGACGAGGTCGAGGCTGCCGGTGATGGACTCCCGCAGCCGCGCGTGGTCGGAGCCGTCCATCCACAGCGCGTTGTCCCGCGGCTGCATCATCATCAGCGCCGGACTGTCGGCCGGTACGCGCCCCTCGCGCAGCGCCTGCCAGTTGCGCGGGTCCTTGGCGAACCGGCCGGGGGTGTTGCGGAGGAGGTGGAGCGCCGCTCGGTAGGTGGTGGTGATGCGGCCGTGGACGTGTGGGGCGATCTCGACGGACGCGATGGGCCCCTGTGCGCGGAGGCGGTCATACGTGGTGCGGGGATCGGCGCTGAACTCCGGCCCGTGGATCGGGATCGGCCGGGCGGACTCCGAGGGGCGGCTGCTGCCGCGGGGGCAGGCGGTGGGGCGCGGTTCGGGGTGGGAGGACGGCGGCGGACTGGTCATCGGACGGGCTCCGGGTCGTGGGGCGGGCACGGCACGGTCAACGGGCGGGCCGGGGGCGGACGAACGGAATCGTGGACGATCGACGGGCGTGACGAGACAGGCCGTCACCAGGCGCGCGGACGGCAGGCAGGCACGCGGGCGGGGCACCGGCACGGCGCGCAGGGACCGTCAACAGGCGGGCTCGGGTTCCAGCGTGAGCAGATACTCGACGAGCCGGATCAGGGCTTCCTTGGAGCTGTCCCGGTCGCGCGCGTCGCAGATGACGAGCGGGGTGTCAGCTGCGAGGTCCATGGCGTCACGGAGCTGCTCGGTGCCGTGGTCGGGGGCCTCGTCGAAGTCGTTGATGGCGATGGCATAGGGCACGGAGAGGTCCTCCAGCAGGCCCATGATGTGGTAACTGTCCGCCAGACGACGGGTGTCGGCCAGCACGAGCGCCCCCATCGCGCCCCGGGTGAGATCGGCGAACACCGACCAGAACCGCGGCTGTCCCGGCGCGCCGAAGAGGTACAGCACATGGGAGTCGCCGAGCGAGAGCCGGCCGAAGTCCATCGCGACCGTCGTCTCGGTCTTGTCCGGCAGTCCGGAGACGTGGTCGGTCCCCACGCCCGCCTCCGTCATCCGCTCCTCGGTGCGCAGCGGGCGTATCTCCGAGAGCGTGCCGACGAACGTGGTCTTGCCTGCGCCCAGATGACCGGCGATCACGATCTTCGCCGGTATCTCGTCGCCGCGCAGATAGGTGCCGGCGGCCGGATCAGAGTGCGCGGAGTCCACTGAGGACAGCCTCCAGAAGCTCTCGGTTGCGGATCGGCCGGTCCCCGGTGGACGGGATCCGGGTGCGGGAGGTGACATGGCCGCTGTCCAGCAGATCGTCGAGCACGATGCGCAGGACGCTGGGCGGAAGGCCGAGATGAGAGCTGATCTCGGCCACCGACAGCGCCCCGCGCAGGCATAAGTCGACGACGCGGCGCTCCTCGGGCGTGAGCCCCGTCGTCGCCGCGTCGCGCCTGGACATCACCAGCGTGATGAGGTCGACGTGTCGACGGCTGGGTGCGGACCGGCCGCCGGTCACCACGTACGGCCGCACCAGTCCCCTGTCCCGGCCGCGCCGGGGCGGGGTCACGCCGAGCTGCCGGCGGAGTCCCGTGCGGGGAGGCTCATCTCGTGCCCGAGCCGGTCGATGGCCTTCTCCATGGCGTAGGACACGGCCTCGACGTCGGCGTCCGCGGTGGTGGCCACCGCGAGGAAGGTGCCGGGGCCCGCGGCCATGGTGAAGATGAACCCGTCGGTGTACTGAATCATCGTCAACTCCCAGGGGGATTCCTGGCAGTCGGCGAACTCGGCGGCCTCGCGGCTCAGGGACTGCATCCCGGAGACCGCGGCGGCCATACGGTCGGCCATGTCACGGTCGACCCCGTCGGAGGAGGCGGCGGTCAGACCGTCGGCCGACAGCAGCAGGGCACGGAGCGTGTGCGGGAGTCGGAGGATGTTCTCGTCCAGGATCCAGCCGAGGCCGCTGAGATCGGTGCCGGGGGTGGTCATGACTCCGGGTTCCTTTCGTTCTGGTCTTGCTGTCGCTGTGCGGCTCGGCGCCGGCCCCGTACGACCGCACCCACGCTGCCCGCCGGGTTCGACGGCGTCTGCATCGCGGGCCGGGGCGGCGCGGCAGGACGTCGGGGCCGGTTGCGGCGGCGCTGCGGGAGGCCGTCGGGGCGCAGGGGGAACGACGGGTCGGCGGCTGCGGGGGCCACGGCCGCGGCTCCGGACTGCGGCTCGGTGACGGGGGCGGGGGTGTGCGCGCGGGGCCCGGACTGCGGCTCGGTCGCGGGCTGTTGCTCGGCAGCAGGCTCCTGTGCGCCGGGCCCGGACTCCCGCCCGGCGGCGGGCTCCTTCTCGGCCGCAGACTGCCGCGCGGCGGCGGGCTCCTGCGCACCGGGCTCCGGGCGCTGTTCCCGCACTGCGTCGGGACGCGGATCATGCCCGCCGGAAGCGCCCGTCTCCGGCGCGGCGGTGTCGTCCCCCGTGCGGGCGGTGGTGTCCGCGGTCCGCGCCGGGGCCCCGGACCCCTCGGCGGTCTCGTCGGATCCGCGGGCCTCGGCCTCGTCCGCCGACGTCCCCGTCGCGGACTCCGCGTGGGGCACCCCGACTGCCGGAGCGGGAGCGGCGCCTGCCTCTGCGGGCGCGGAACCCCGCGCTGCGGACGGGGGCTCATCCGCGGGCGCTGCGCCGTTCCCGGCCCCGGCGGTCCGGGTCCGTGCGGCGGACGACGACTGCCCGTCGAGGTCGGTGGTCAGAAGCTCCTTGGGGAGGTAGACCACGGCCCGTACGCCGCCGTAGTCCGACTCCTGCTCGACGCTGGCCCGGAACCCGTACCGGGCGGCGAGCACGCCCACGGCCGAGAAGCCGAACTTCGGGGGGTTGCGGAGCTGTGTGAGGAGGACCGGTTCCCGGCCGGAGAGCTGACGCGCCGCCAACTCCCGGTCCTCCGGCTTGAGTCCGACCCCGGCGTCGTCGATCACGATGCTGACGCCGTTGTGGCCCTCGACGAACCACACCCGTACGTCCGAGCCAGGCTCGGAGTGGCGCGCGGCGTTGTCCAGCAGCTCTGCGACGGCGAGCACGACGGGCTCGACCACGCGGCTGACGACCGCGGCGGCCGGCCGTCCCGTGACCTTGACCCGCTGGTAGTCGCGGATGCGGGAGATGCCTCCGCGGACGACGTCCTCGAGCGGCGAGTTGGTCCGCTGCCGCAGCGGCCTGGACCCGGTGAGGACGCCGATGACCTGGGTCCTGCGGCTCAGTTGGCTGCTGGCGTGGTCGATGGCGTTGGCGTCGTACAGGACCTTCTCGTCGTGGTGCCGCTCCAGCATGTCGAGGATGGCACGCTGCTGTTCGTTGAGCAGGGCCTCCATCGACCGCGTGACGGTCTTCACCGCGGCGCGCGCCGCGGACTCCGCTCGTTCGGACGCCTCCGCGGGCACACCGCTGAACATCTCGAGCACCGTGTACTGGGCCTGCGCGAAGGGCGTGCCCGCCAGCTCGTCGTGCAGCAGCCCCGGCGTCTCGGTCGGCCTGCCCTGCCACAGGCCCTTCATCAGGGCCGGTACGCGGTGCTCGACCAGGTGGTGCGCTTCGGCGTCACGCATCCGAATGGCCTGTTCGCGGTCCTGGACGGTTGCCTCGAGAGCCGCGATGCGCTTCGCGCGGGCGGCGGCGATGCCGCGGTAGCGCAGAGCGACCGCCCCGGCAGCGGCCAGGCCCGGGAGCAGGAGCCAGATCGGTGCGTCCGGTATGGGTGTCATCAATTCCTCGGACAGGAGCGGAGGGCGGGCCCGGGCGGGCGCGCTCCCCGTGCGGAGCCCGTGAGGACGCCCCGTCCTCACGAACTCCCGACGCGCCGCCGACCGGTCGTGAGATCGATCTTGCGGGTCGCCTCAACGATACGGATCCGGACGGGTGTCGTGGTGCAGCCCGGGTGAAGGATCGTCAAGTTCCGGCCAGATATGACCAGTTGAACGCCCCTGGAGTGGACACCTGTCGCAGGATTCCCACGCAGCCCTGCCCGGCGCTCGCCGAGAGACACCGCCCGGCCCCGGCCGCATACCGTCCGGCTTCCCCGGAGGAAACGGTTCAGCACCGCGCGACCCCGACAGGTCCGCTAGACGAAGGGGTGCGGCACGTCCCCGGGCAGGATCCGTCCGAAGCCCCCCGACGCCCCGAAGCCGAGCAGACGCGGCGTGAACACCCGCAAAGGCTCGGCGAGATGCATCGGCTGCAGATCCGGCACCACGACCTTCACCACGGACACCCCCATGTCGCGCAGGTCGTCCGTCGTCACATCGCAGACCACCACATCCCCGACGCGGTCGAGGACCTGGGCGACCAGGCGTCGCATCGACCCGGCCCGCGGTTCGAGGTCGGCGGGGTCCAGCGCGGGGCCTTCCAGGTGCAGATACGGGAGTTCGCGGGACCGGCCGGGCTGCGCCCAGTAGCCGATGCGGTCCTCCCGGCAGCCGATGTCCATGCCGGTGGTGACCCAGGTGTCGGCGTGGCGCACGGCGTCCTCGTAGCGGTCCCGCAGTCCGCGGCGGAAGCAGAGCGCCTCGAGGACCGCACCCGCCATCGCGTCGTTCAGCGACAGGGACGCCTTGGCGCCGAGCGTCATCTCGGGGCCGGTGCCCGACGGGCCCGTCACCTGGGCCACGGCCACATGGGCGGGGAGATCGGTGGGGGCGCGGAACAGCCGGACCTCGAGGCCGTCGCGCCGCGCCGCGGCCAGGAGTTCACCCAGCCGTCCTTCGCGACAGCGCCGGAGGTCGAGCCGGTCGGGCGAGAGCTGCAGATAGTGCATGATCATCAGCGCGTCCCGCTCGATCACTTCGAGGAGCCCGCGGCGCGCGGCGGCCGACCAGGAGAGTCCGGACGCGGCCCCGGTGGCGACGGGGTCGCGGAGGTAACCCTCCCCCTCGGGCGCGAAGTACGGGAGGTGGACGGACTGGGCGGGGACCAGGCAGTCGGAGCCCGTCGAGAGCGAGACACCACGGACCCACGACCGCGTCACCGCGTCGGCTCTCCGCCGGTCGGCCACGGACGAACTCCGGGCACACAGGAGCCGGGAGGGCGCGACCGCGTCGAAGAGCTGCTCCTCCAGCGACCAGTAGCTCTCGGTGAGCATCAGGTCGTCACGGTAGACCGACAGACTGTGGCGCTCGAAGACCTCGAAGGCGGCGCCCACGACGGTATCGGCGTGCTCCGCACCCCGGTCCTCCGCATGGCGCAGCAGCATCGCGCTGCCGCTCTCACCGCAGAAGTCGTGCTCCTCCTCCAGGAGGCCCGTGCCGCCCACGAGCGGGCCCATCGCCGTCATGAACATCGGGACCAGCTCCCCGGCATCGGGCTCGTCGCCGCTGCAGAAGCACTCCATGACCTTCTGACCTTCCATCAGGCCACCTCCCGCCGCTCCGCATACGTCATCGCGTTCCCTGCTCGCGGAATTCCGAACTCTTTCCGCCGCCCCGAATCGGGATCAGGATTTCTCCGGGCCGCTAGGGATCTCCGTGCCACCCGGCGCTCTGTTCGGGGAATGGCGACTCCGGCGTTCGGCCCATGAAGAAGAGTGTCGGCGAAAGGAATGCGGAAACCGCGGTCACCGCACTCCGTAAAAGCGGCGCACGCTCCGGCTCCCGGGACTGAGTGGGACCGCAAGAGCCTGTCTCCTCGTCTCGATCAGTTGATGTGAGCGCGCGTCATGAAGCAGTCGAAGCCTTCACTTGTTCACCTGTTCCCCGGCATCGGGAATGGATGCCGAGGTGAGGATCGCAGTTCACCCGAAGATCCACAACCCCCGGGAAGGGCCTGCCGACTACACCCTCTTGACCGGTCTCGTGAGGTTCCTGTAAGTCGCACCGAACTGCACCGTCAGGCCCGGAGATCAGCGGGTGGCGGCACTTGTGAACGTTGTGATCACGGATGGTTCACGATGGAAACGCCGTGAATCACCGAGGCGCGCGTTACCGTGAGTAGCAAACGGCACGTCAACATACGGTGCGTGACCACGAGTTCGCAAGTGTGGCGCGAATCATATGCGGTCGGCCCATGCCCCGGTCCGGCCCTCTTCGGACTCCGCCGCCATTTCATTGCACGGAGAAATACTGACCGTTGAAATTCTCCGCTTCCCCGGCAGCCCGGGAAACGGACCCCCGGCGCAGGAGCCCGGGCACCGGACGCGCAGGGAAAGCACTGGCTTCCCGGCACCCGTCCCGACATGCTGGAGCACATGCTGATCAAGGAAGCCACCGCGGAGGACTGGCCGGACATCTGGCCGTTCTTCCGCCGCATCGTCGCCGCGGGTGACACCTTCACCTTCCCGCCCGGCCTCGGACGGGAAGAGGGCCGCGGATGGTGGATGCTTCCGCCGCCCGACCGCACCGTGATCGCCGTCGACGACAGCGGCACGGTCCTGGGCTCGGCCAAGATGAACCGCAACCAGCGGGGCAACGGCGCCCACGTGGCCAGCGCCAGCTACATGGTCGACCCCGAGCACGGCGGACGCGGAGTCGGGCGGGCCCTGGTCGAGCACACCCTGGAGTGGGCCCGCGCCGCAGGCTTCCGGGGCATGCAGTTCAACGCCGTCGTGGAGACGAACACACGCGCCGTGGAGCTGTACGAGTCGCTGGGCTTCGAGGTGATCGGCACCGTCCCGGAGGGCTTCCGGCATCCCGAGCATGGCTACGTCGGGCTGCACATCATGTACTGCGCCCTCTGAATTCCCGCATACGGCGCAGGTCGCCACAACCACGCGCATCCCCCGGAACGGAATGCTCCGTTTCATTCCCCGACCTGTAACGACTCTGTCTCGGAACGGTGTTCGGCGCCCCTCCTCGGGCTTTACTGGGGCGCCGCCCCGCCCAGCCCAGCGACGTCACCGGGAGACACGAGCGAGATGGGCAGACACAGCCGACCCAGCCGCATACGCCAGACGCGCTCCACCGCGCTCAAGACCGTCGTCGCCATGAGCGCGGCGGGCGCCATCGCCTTCGCGCTCCACTCGACCGCCGGGGACGACGCGCCCGCACAGGCACGCCCGGGCCTCGACTCCCGTCAGGCCGAGGACTCCGGCCAGGACGAACTGCGGGGCGCCGAACCCACCGCGGCGGATTCCACCCCGGCGCGCCCGGCGCTCGAACCCTCGCACTCCGCCGAGCCCGAGCTGGTGCGGGAACACGGCGACGCGCCGCGGACGAGCAGGTACGCATCGCACCCTCAGGCCGACGCGGGGACGCCCACCGCGGCCGCCACGCCGACCGCCACCCCCACCCCGGCACCGGCTGCCCGCCCCTCCGAGCGGGATCGCGGCACCGGTTCCTCCACCGCCGGAGCACCGGGCAACGAGAACCCGGCCTCCACCGGCACGCCGGGCGGCGGACAGCCGGATGACGAGAGCGACGAACGAGGCGGGGGTCTGGTGAACGGTCTCGTCGACGGTGTCGGCGGCACGCTCGACGACGTGGTCGGCGGGCTGGTCGGCGGACTGTCCGGCACCTGACGCCGCACGCCCCTCGTCTGACGTAGCCGCGCCCGGGACGCCTCCGTACACCCGTACCCCGGTGCGGAGTCCGCCCACGGCGAATCTGCTGACAGCAGGACGACGTTCCCGGGGGCGCGGCGAGCGGGCAGAGTCTGCGGCATGAAGCTACTGATGCTGGGCGGAACGCACTTCGTCGGACGCGCGGTCGTGGAGGAGGCCGTCGCCCGGGGCGCGGAGGTGACGGTCTTCCACCGCGGACACCACGAGCCGCCGGACGGTGTCACGGTGCTCCACGGCGACCGCCGGACCTCCGGCGGCCTGGCAGCGCTGGAGCACGGCGCGTGGGACGTCGTCGTCGACACCTGGTCGGGGGCGCCGTCGGCCGTACGCGACACCGCCCGGCTGCTGGCGGGCCGGGTCGACCGGTATCTCTACGTCTCCAGCCGGTCCGTGTACCGCTTCCCGACCGCCGCCGGACTGGACGAGGGCGCCGCACTGGTGGACGCCTCACCGGACCTCGACGGCGACGACGACTACGCGGAGGCGAAGCGCGGCGGGGAGATGGCGGTGACCGATGCGTTCGGCGACCGCGGACTGCTGGCGCGCGCGGGGCTGATCCTCGGCCCCTGGGAGAACGTCGGACGGCTCCCCTGGTGGCTGAACCGGATCGCGCGCGGCGGCCCCGTCCTCGCTCCCGGCCCCCGCGACCTGCCGTTGCAGTACATCGACGGGCGGGATCTCGCCGCCTGGCTCCTGGACGCCGCGGATGCCGGGCTCGGCGGGCCGTACAACCTCGTCAGCCCTCCCGGCCACGCGACGATGGGCGAACTGCTCTGCGCCTGCACACGCGTGACGGGCAGCGACGCCCGGCTCCGCTGGGCGGACCCGGAGGCGGTACTCGCTGCGGGCATCGAGCCGTGGACGGAGCTCCCGGTCTGGCTGCCGCCGGGCGATCTGCACGACACCCTGCACGGCGCGGACGTGTCCAAGGCCCTCGCGGCGGGGCTGCGGTGCCGGCCCGTCGGGGAGACCGTGGCCGATACGTGGGCCTGGATGCGGAAGTCGGACGTTCTGCCGCCTCGGCGGCCCGGCCGCCCCGCCATCGGGCTGGCCCCGGAGAAGGAGGAGCGCGTCCTGCGGGACCTGACCTGACCCCTGGCCTGATCCCGGCGTGCGTGAGCCGGGGGCGCGTGAACCGGGGGCGCGGAGACTTCTCCATGAGCCCGGAGTTCTCCTGCCCTCAGGCCAGGGCCACGGGCCGAGGCTCCGGTCGCGGTGGCCTCAGCCCACCATGACCTTCGTGCTGCTGCGGTTCTGCATCGGACCCGACCATGCGCGCATCGGCGGGCGGCCGACGAACCGGCCGAAGAACAGCGCGGCGAGCGTGGCGGCGATCACGCCCGGCACCATCTCGTAGACGCCGGTCTGCAGCGGCCCGAGGAGCGGGTCGATGTCCTTCCAGAAGACGACGGTCAGGGCGCCCGTCACGATGCCGGCGAGCGCCCCGGCCCACGTCATGCGCGCCCAGTAGAGCGAGAGGATGAGCACCGGGCCGAAGGCCGCGCCGAAGCCCGCCCACGCGTACGCGACGATGTCGAGCACCGCGCCGCCGCTGAGAGCGATGATGTACGCGACCACGGCCACGACCACGACGGTGGCCCGGCCGACGAGCACCAGCGTGGCGTCCGAGGCATTGCGCTTGAGGAACGCGCGGTAGAAGTCCTCGGTGAGCGCGGTCGCCGACACCAGGAGCTGGCTGTCGGCGGTGGACTTGATGGCGGCGAGCACCGCCACCAGGAGCAGACCCGCGAACCACGGGTTCACCAACTGCGCGCACAGCGCTATGAAGACGGTCTCGGGGTTGTCCAGCGGTTCGTCGAGCGAGGCGATGCCGACCAGGCCCACGAGCGAGGCCCCCGCCAGGACCATGATCACCCAGGTCGTGCCGATGCGGCGGGCGCGGGGTATCTCGTTCGTACTGCGGATACTCATGAAGCGGACGAGTATGTGGGGCTGCCCGAAGTAGCCCAGGCCCCAGGCGAGGAGGGAGACGACCGCGACCGCGGTGAGCGGCTTGCCCGACGCCCACTGGCCGCCGTCGAAGCTCGCCTCGGCCCCCATGTCCAGCAGCGCCGGGGTGTTCGCGTTGATCACGTTCTCGAACGCGGTCCAGCCGCCCAGGAGTCCGATGCCGATCGCGGGGAGGACGACGGCCGCGAAGCACATCACGCTGGCCTGCACGGTGTGCGTCATACTCACCGCGCGGAAACCGCCGAGGATGGTGTAGGCGACGATCACCACGGCGAAGACGGTGAGCGCGAACTCGAAGCCGCCGCCGAAGATCTCCTCGAACAGGACGCCGCCCGCGAGCAGGCCGCTCGCGACGTAGACGGTGAAGAACACGACGATGACGGCCGCCGAGATGAAGCGGAGCAGGCGGGTGTTGTCCTCGAAGCGCTCCTCCAGGTAGGCGGAGAGCGTTACGGAGTTGCCCGCCAGTTCGGTGTACGTGCGCAGACGGGGCGCCACCAGGCGCCAGTTGAGGTAGGTGCCGACGACGAGCCCGACGGCGATCCACGTGGCGCCGATCCCGGTCGCGTACACGGCGCCGGGCAGTCCGAGGAAGAGCCAGCCGGACATGTCGCTCGCGCCCGCGGAGAGCGCGGCCACCGGCGCACTCAGCCGACGGCCGCCCAGGGCGAAGTCGGAGAAGGTGGTGGTCTCCTGGTAGGTCCAGATACCGACGAGGATCATGGCGAGCAGGAACAACCCGAAACTGATCATGACCGGTACGGTCAGGATGGTCATCCGCCTCTCCCTTGGTGCTGGCGCTGCCGTCACATGGAGCCGTCACACGGAGCCGTCACGTCGGGAATGGCCTCTCCGGTTCGGAACCCCAGAGATTAGAGACCCCCGGGCGAGCCGACAATATGGAGGCGGCCCCAATATCGGGTCCAGGTTTGACCGATGTCCAAGCTGGGAATCGCGCTGATCCGGCGGTAGGCCGGACGAGGATCACCGAGGCCGGATCCGCTCGTACGGAGTCACCAGCCGAAGCGGGCCCGGTGCTCCTCCCGGACCAAGCTCTCGTACGCCGGGTGCCGTTCCATCCATCCCCGTACGAAGGGGCAGTGGGGCAGGACGGTCAGGCCGTCCTCGCGGGCGGCGTCGAGCGCGGCGCGGACGAGCCGGCCGCCCAGGCCACGACCCTCGAAACGCGTGTCGATCTCGGTGTGGAGGAAGGCGATCTCGTCGTCACCGAGCCGGTACGTGAGGAACCCGGCGATGTCGCCACCCTCCTCATGGATCTCGAACCGCGAGCGCTCCGGATTGTCCGTCACTCCTGGCTCCATGACGTTCCTCCCGTCGCGGGGGGGGGCCGAGCCCTGCCGTGGGGCGGGCGCCGGGTGCGGGACCGCGGTCATGATCGCACGCTGCCCGTCCGAGGCACGGTAGGCGGAACCGGCGGCCGTGAAGGGGGACGACCCGTCACCCGGCATGGGAGAGGACTCCCGCGCAGCCTCCTTTCCTCCGGGCCCGGAACGGGGCAGAGTTCGGCTCGACCCCCCATGACGCCATCTCAAGGAGCGGCCGTGAGCGTGAGATTCCGGAGCGGTACGGCGGTCGCGCTGGCGGCGGCCGTCGCGCTCCTCGCGTCGAGTTGCGGCGACGGTCCCGACGCCTCCGCGACGCCGAGCGCGTCACCCGACCGGCCCTCGGCCACCGCCTCCTCCCCCGCTGCGTCGTCCCCGGACGGCAAACAGCCCGGTCCCTCCGCATCCCCGAGCGCCTCCGATGACCGCAAGGTGCCCGCCCCGGTCCTCGTCGAGATGTTCGTCAGCGGTGGTTTCGCCGGACGGAAGGAACAGCTCCGCGTTCTCGACGACGGCACGTACACCACCGTCGAAAAGGGGAAGGCCGGACCGGACGGCACCCTGGACGCCCCGGGGCTGCGCTCGCTGCGCCGGGCGCTGGACGCCGCGGACTTCCCGAGCCTCCCGCCGCGCACGATCAACGAACAGGCGCGGGACATGATCAACTACGTGGTCGTCCACGATCACGTCACCGTCACGACCGACCAGTCGCGGCCGGTGGACGGGCTGGACCAGGTGATCAGCCTCCTCTCCCCCCACCTGCCCGGCCGCTCACGCTGACCGGCCCGGCGGTCCGGCGGTCTGGCGGCCGTTCAGCGGTCAGCGGTCAGCGGTCGACAGGCGGCGAGCACCGGCTGGGAGGGATCGGCGCAGCGGTCCGCCGCTCAGGGGGCGAGGTCGAGTGCGGCCTTCCCGGAGCCGTCCATGTAGAACGGGGTCGACTGGTGCTCGTGCGTGATCAGCCAGCGGCCGTCGACGCGCTGCAGTCCCAGCGTCGTCCGGAACCACAGATCGGTCGTGGCCCCTGACTGGCGGCCGGACATGTGGTCCAGGCTGTGGGTGAACGCCACGTCGCCCGCCGCCGAGACGGCGAGTTGCTCGACCTCGTAGCCCAGCGGCCCGTCCCAGGTGTCCAGCCATGTCGCGACGGCGCCCGCGTCGACTCCGGTCGTCGCCAGCGGAGGGGCGAGGTCGAAGGCGACGACGCCCGGTGCGTAGTGGGTGACGATCCCTTCGGGGTCCTTCTCTCGCAGCGCGCGCGTGCGTGCGTCGATCACGTCGTGGATGGCCGCGACATCGGCGGAGATTCCGGTGGTCATGGTTCGAGCCTCCTTCTGCGTACGGTCTGCTCATGTGCGTCCGGTCGGGTCCGGTGGGTCCGGTGGGTCCGGTGGGTCCGGTCGTGCTGGGGCGCTCCTCTGCCGCGGAGCCCTTGATGCGGCGCCCCGCTCCGGAGGCCCCCTGCTCTCTAGGACCCCGCCCGACCGACCGACTCATCGGCGGCCCGTCCGCGGGAGGGGGACGGCGCCGCTCCGCCGCAGGTCAGGGTGGTGATGCAGGATCCCGCCCCGCAGCCGGGGTCCCGGGTTCCTTCGGGACCTTCGGCCCGGTCGTCACGGTCTTTCGGCCGGTCCGCCGCCCTGCGCGTCCGTCTAGCGTGGTGGCGTCCCTGATGCCCGTACGCGTCGCTCACCCATGGCGGCTGTCCGTACGCGTCCGCACACCCCAGGCGGTTGGAGGAAGACCCCGTGTACGAGAGCACGGCGCCCCCCGCCGCCGGCACCCCCGCGACGCAGACCTGGCTGCGGCGGCTGACGCCCCTGTCGCCCTTCGCGCTCCTCGCTGTGATCGCGCTGGTGGAGCTGGTCACGCCGGACTGGCTGCGGCTCGGTCCCGTCCTCGCCGCCGTGCCCGTGCTCGCCGCCGCGATCTGCGGGGTCCGCGCCACGGCGGCCGTCGCCGCGTCGACCATGGGGGTCAACGCGCTGCTCGACGTGGCCGACCACCGCCTGGGGTCGTCCTCGTCGCAGATCACCGACATCGCGCTCGTGGCCGTCGGCCTGATGAGCCTCCTGGCCTCGTCCATCCGGCAGCGCCGCGAGCGGGAGCTCCTGCAGGTGCGCTCCGTGGCCGAGACGGCGCAGCGCACGCTGATACGCCCCCTGCCCGGCCGCGTCGACTCCGTGCTGCTCCGGGGCACGTACATGGCGGCCGAGTCGGAGGCCCGGATCGGCGGAGACTTCTACGAGGTCCTGCACACGCCGCACGGCGTGCGCCTCCTCATCGGCGATGTGCGCGGCAAGGGCCTGCCCGCCGTCGACGCGAGCGCCGCGCTGCTCGGCGCCTTCCGGGAGGCCGCCCACCACGAGCCGTGCCTGGGCGATGTGGCGCGCTGGCTGGAGGGCAGCGCCCACCGCAACATCCAGCGGCTGTACGGGGAGGAGTTCACCGAGCGGTTCGCCACCGCGCTGCTCGTGGAGATCCCGGAGGAACCCGTGGTGCGCCTCGTCCACTGCGGGCATCCGGAGCCGCTGGCCATCCGGGACGGCATCATCCACGGCTGCGGCTCCGCGGAGCCCGGACCGCCGATCGGACTGGCCGGGCTCGTCGACGGCGGGCCGGTGGTGGAGACCGTCCCCTTCGACGGCGGGGACCGTCTGCTGCTCTACACCGACGGGGTCATCGAGGCACGGGACCGGTCCGGGCGGTTCTACCCGCTGCCCGAAAGGACGGCGCTGTGGGGCGCCGATCCCCTGGACCGGCTCGTGGAGCAGGTACGGGCGGACCTCCTCCGGCACGCCGGTGGTGACCTCGACGACGACGCCGCGCTGCTGGCCATAGAGCGTCTGCGGTAACGAGCGCGTCCGGAGTCACGGCGGGCGCACTGCTGTCACAGAGGGCGTTCTGCCGTCACGGCGGAAGCGGCGGGCGGTCAGGGCTTCCGCGCCACCGCCGCGTACACCGGAACCGGCTCGCGTCCCGGCGCGTCCGGCCGCCCGTCCCCCAGTTCCGGGTGCCAGTGCGGGGCGGGTGTCAGTCCGGGGTCGACGAGTTCGAGGCCGTCGAAGAACACGGCGACCTCGGCACGCGTCCGCGGTCTGAGCGCGACGCCGCCCTTCCCGTACAGCGCGACCACACGCTCGGCGGACGCGGGGTCGAAGTCCCCCGTGACATGGGACAGGACGAGATGACTGCCGGGCGCCAGGGCGTCGAGGAGGCTGCGCACCAGTCCGTACGCGTCGTCCTCGTCCGGAACGAAGTGCAGCAGCCCGATGAGGGACAGGGCGACGGGGCGGGATAAGTCCAGGACGCGTCCCGCCAGTTCGGTCAGCAGACCGGGGTCGCGCACATCGGCCTGGATGTAGTCGGTGGTGCCCTCGGGCGCGCTGCGCAGCAGCGCCTCGGCGTGGCGGAGGACGATCGGGTCGTTGTCCGCGTACACGATGCGCGCCGCCGGGGCTATGCCCTGCGCGACCTGGTGGAGATTGGGTTCGGTGGGGATCCCGGTGCCGATGTCGAGGTACTGGCTGATTCCGGTCCCTGCGAGCCACCGCGTGGCCCGGTGCATGAACGCGCGGTTGGCCTTGGCGGTGCCGGCTGCGTTCGCGTCGACACCGAGGATCTGCTGCGCCAGCGCCTCGTCGACGGGGTAGTTGTCCTTTCCGCCCAGGAGCCAGTCGTACACGCGTGCAGGATGCGGCCTGCTGGTGTCGATCCGGACGGACTCGGCCTCGCGTGCGGTCATGGGAGAGCTCCTGTGGATGATGTCCCGCGCCCTGAGGGGCGGTTGATGACAGACACTACGGTGCGTGCGCGGCGGTGTCGTCCAAGTGACGGTGACAGCCTTGCCGTTGAGGGTGCGTCAGGACAGTAGGAAGTCGGCCTGGCCCGCCTTCGCGCCCTGGACGAACGCCAGGATCTCGGCGCCGGTGCAGATGAGGGCGGGGCCGTCGGGATCGTTGGACTGGCGCAGCGCGACCCGGCCGTCCTCCAGCTTCATGGCCTCGACGCAGTTGCCGCCGTTCCCTCCGCTCCAGGGCTTCTGCCACCCCTCGGTGCCGAGATCGGTGGCGCGCATACCGTTGTAGATGCCTTCGCGATCCATTCAGATCTCCTTGCGGAATTCCCTGAGGATGTCCCGAGTGCGTTGTGCGGTGGCGGCCTGGGCCGCCATGCGGTCCAGGACTTCGAGGTGGGAGGCGACCTCGCGCCGCTCGTCGAGGTGGACGGCGCCGGTGAGGTATTCGACATAGACCATGTCGGGGAGTTCGGGGAGGGCGAACCGGAAGAGGACGAACGGCCCGTAGGTGCCGGGGTGGTGCCCGGTGGTGAACTCCGCTATCTGCAGGGTCACTTGAGGCAGGGTGGCCGCTTCGAGCAGCCGGTCGATCTGTGCCCGCATCAGGTCGGGCGTGCCCACCGGGCGGTGCAGAATCGTTTCGTCCATGACGACCCACAGCCGTGGGCCCCCCGGGCGGGACAGCAGATTCTGCCGCTCCATGCGCAGCGCCACATGACGCTCCAGGTCCTCGGGCCTGGACTCGCCGAGCGCACCGGAGCGGAGCACCTCGCGGGCGTAGTCCTCGGTCTGGAGCAGTCCGGGGACGAAGTGGGGCTCGTAGGCGCGTATGAGGCTCGCCGCCCCTTCCAGGCTGACGTGCAGGCTGAACCAGTCCGGCAGGATGTCGTGGAACCGCCGCCACCAGCCCGGCTTGTTGGCCTCCTCGGTGAGTTCGATGAAGGCGTCGGCCTCGTCCCCGGCGACGCCGTACGCCTCGAGCAGCATCCGCACGTAGGGGACCTTGAGCGCGACCTCGGCCGTCTCCATCCTCCGGACCGTTGCGGATGCGACGCGCAGCACCCGGGCAGCCTGCTCCCGTTTCAGCCCCGCCCGCTCGCGCAGGTCCTGAAGACGCTTGCCGAGAACGACCTGACCCACGGTCGGCGCGGAGCGCGGCTCGCTCACGCGGGACCTCCCCACACGTTCATGTCGGCAGTCTGCCACGGCCCGGCTGGGCATGGACACACTGCAATCTCAACTCTGCAATGTTCAGAGTGGGTCTTGCCAAGTGTCAGCGCACACAACCATATTGGTCTTGGTGACGTTCGCGCAGTTCACGTCGCTGCGGCACAGAGAGTGCGGCACACCCCCACCGTTAGGAGCCGCCGTGGCCTTCGCTCGGGCAATGACGACTCGTACGACGACACGTTTCTTCACCGGCACGGGAACCGGAGTTCGCCATGTGCCGCCGGCCGCGAGGCCGGAGTGAGGATGCCTGCCGGACGCCGTACGGACAAGAGGGCACGGAGACACGAAGCGGGCGCACGGGCCCGTGGATGCCGTGCGGAGGAGAGAAGACGGACGGCTCGGTCCCGCCACGGGGCCGGTTCATGAATCACCCCAAGCCGTACACCGCCCGGGATCTGGTCTCCCTGCTCTCCCGCGGGCTGCTCGGCGAGCGGAACCGCCACCCGGCCCACGCCCCACGGCGGCGGCTGGACGTCCCGTCCGCGCTGCCGCTGTCCCTCGGATGCGACGCCGTGGGGCTGCCGCGGCATCTCGGGCCACGGATCCTGGAGGCCCTGCCCAGTGTGGGGTGCGTCTTCGACGACGGCGAACGGTGGTGGTGGGTCGTACCGTCCGGCTCGCACCAGGGGGTCACCTGGCCTGCGGAGTCCCGCTACGCGCCGGGGGGTTACGTCCCCGCGCCGCGGCAGCCGCCGACGGGCGTTCGGCCCGGCGGACCCCGGCTCATCCACTGGCCGGACGACACCATGCCGTACACCCACCCGATCCTGCTGTACATCGCGGTGTGCCGGGCGACGGGGTCCTCGCCGACATGGTCGGACGACTGGCTGGGGCAGCAGGTCCAGGCTCGGTGAGCCGGTAGGGGCCCGTACCGGTGCGCGGCTCGACGGGCCCGCCGCCCCGCACGGTCTCAGGGTCGTGCGGGGGTGCGCACGGGGTCGTGCGTGCGGCGCTGTGCGCCCGCGGTGCACCGATGCGCCCCTTGGCCATCCGATGCGGCGGGGTGATCCGATCACCGCGTGAGGCACCCGCTCAGTGCGGGTGCCCGGTCAGCGGCGGGTTCCGCTCGGCGCGATGTGGCCTGCTCAGTGGGGAGCGATGCCGTCGATCAGCTCGCGCGCGCCCTGCCGCAGCAGCGCGACGGCCACGGACGTGCCGAGCGTCGCCGGGTCGAGCGGGCCTGCCCACTCGTGGGCGTCCAGCACGGTCTTGCCGTCCGGGGTGAAAACCCGGGCGCGGAGGGAGAGTCCGCCGTTGCGCTCGGCCCGGGCGAAACCGGCGATGGGCGAATTGCAGTGGCCCTGCAGCACATGCAGGAACATCCGCTCGGCCGTGGTCTCACGGTAGGTGTCCGGGTCGCCGAGTCCGCACACCGCGTCGATCGTTGCGGTGTCGTCCTCGCGGCACTGCAGGGTCAGGACCCCGGCGCCGATCGGCGGGCACATCGTCTCCACGGACAGGATCTCGGTGATCACGTCTGTGCGGTCGATGCGTTCGAGCCCGGACACCGCGAGCAGCAGGGCGTCGGCGTCGCCCGCGTACATCTTCTCCAGACGGCGGTTGGCGTTGCCGCGCATGGGGACGCACTCCAGGTGCGGGTGGGTGGAGGCCAGTTGGGCCACACGGCGCACCGACGACGTACCGATGCGGGTGCCCGGAGGCAACGCGTCGAGGGTGAGTCCATCGGGGTGGATCAGCGCGTCGCGGATGTCGTCGCGCTTCAGGAAGGCGGCGAACGTCGTACCGGCCGGGAGCGGGCGGTCCGCGGGGATGTCCTTGACGCAGTGCACGGCGAGGTCCGCCTCGCCGGCCAGCAGGGCGGCGTCCACCTCCTTGGTGAACGCGCCCTTCCCGCCCAGCTTCGCCAGGTCGCCCATCCAGCGGTCGCCCGATGTCGTGACCGGCACGACCTCGGTACGGATTCCGGGGTGCAGAACGGCCAGTTCGGCGCGGACGCGCTCGACCTGTGCCAGGGCCATGGGCGAGGAGCGGGAGACGATGCGGATCAGCTCAGGGGCGGACATGGCGTACACGATAGAGCGTCAGATCCGGGGCTCGTGTACCGGACCCGTCGGCCCGTCGGCGGATGACGGACGCCGGTGCAGGCGAAGGCTCCGCGCGACGTCGCGCCGGGGTCGGTGCTCCGGTACGCGCCGGAGCACCGGGCCGGAACAGGACTTCTCGGCACCAACACCGCCGTACTGCCCCCGGATGTCAGTGGCGGTTGGCATCCTTCTTTCAGTACCCGATGACCACGGGTGCGCGGCGTGTCACGCAGGGGCGCCGTTCGGCGGCTGAGGCAGCCCATGGGGATGCCTGATCGCAAGGGGGAGAGGTCATGTCCGACATGCCCAGGGAGATCCGTCACCTGGTGGTTTCCGTGGCAGGCGAGTTCACCGTCGGCGAGCGCGCGTGGGGAGGGCACGGGCGGGCCACGAGCTGGGAAGTGAAGGGGCCCGACGGCCGGCAGTGGATCGCCAAGCGCCATGGGGAGGTTGCGGCGTACCACCGCGAGGCCACCGCGTACCGCAGATGGACGGGATGCCTCGGCGAGGGTCGCGCGCCCGAACTGGCCGCGGCCGACCCCGAGATGAGAGGGATCGTCCTCACCGCGCTCCCCGGCCGCCCGCTCAGCACGTTCAGGCTCCCGCCGGAACAGGAGCGGGAGGCGTACCGGCAGGCCGGAGAGCTGCTGGCGCGTCTGCACTCCGCCCCGGTCGGCGCCCCGGCGGGCGCAGGGGCCGCGGATCGGGCGGCCCGCGCGAGGCCGGTGGCGGCGGCGACCTGGGCCGTTGACGTCGAGGAGATGCTCAACGGCGCGGCCCTGTATCTGGCGTCGGAGGACGAGGCCCTGCTGCACGCCATCGCCGAGGAGCCGCCGCCGGTCCTCCCCGACGTGCCGTCGCACGCCGACTACCACCCGCGGAACTGGCTGTGGGACGAGGCGAACCAACTCATCCGTCTCACCGGATTCGAGGAGAGCTGCGCCGAGCCTGCGGTGCGCCGCGATCTCGCGGGCCTGGAGTACGGCCCCCTGCGGGCCCGTTCGGACCTGCGATCCGCGTTCTACGCGGGGTACGGACGCGAGCTGACCGACGACGAGCGCCGCGCCTGCGCCTCGTACGCCGCGGTGGACGCCCTGAGCTCGCTGCGGCAAGGCATCGAGTACCAGGACATCGAGAGTGTCGAGCGCGCCCACGGGATGCTGGCCGCTCTGCGATCCGAGCGCGCGGAGCGCCATGTGCGGGGCGGGTGTCCGTCATGAAAGACCACGCCGCGGCGGACTCCGACGCGGCGGCTTCGGACGACACGGCGGGGTCGGACAGGGCGGTGGGGGCGGACGCCGTGAGCTCGGACGACGCGGCGGGCTCGGACGATGCGGGCTCGGACGCGGCGGGCTCGGACGATGCGGGCTCGGACGATGCGGCCGTGTCGGATTCGGAACAACTGCTGTTCGGCGGCCCTCTGCGCTACGACATGGGCTGGTCGCAGCACGAAGAGGCGTTCATGCAGCTCAACTTGCGCGCCCTCGTGCTGCGTCTGCCGGACCTGCTGGCGACCGGCTTCCGGCTCGCGTGGCGGGCCGACCGGAGCGCGGCCAGGATCGTCATCGGCGCGGAGATCGGACGCGGTGTCGCCCAGGCCGTCAGCCTGCTCGCGGTCAACACGCTCCTCGCCGGGCTGCTCAAGGGGGCCGGGATCGAGGAACGCCTGCGCGCCGCCGCCCCTGCCCTGATCGTGATGGCCGTCGCCATGCTGGTCATCACGCTGCTCCGGGCCGCCTCCACGTATGCGACGGGGCGGTTGGAACCGAAGGTCGAACGGGTCGCGACGGAGCTCTATCTGGAGAGAGCGTCGTCCGTGGAGCTGGCGGCCATCGAGGACGACGCGTTCCACAAGCTGCTGGACTCGGCGCAGTACGGGGCCGCTTCGGCGCGACGCATGATCGGCATCTCCACACGGGTGGTCAATGCCATGATCTCCCTCGTGGCGGCGGCGGGTGTCCTGACCGTGCTCCACCCCCTGCTCCTGCCGCTGCTGGTCACCATGACCCTGCCCAGTGCCTGGAGTGCCCTGACCACGGCCCGGCGGCGGTACCGGTCCTTCCACGCCTGGGTCCAGCACGCCCGTGCCGGCCGGCTGCTGAGCAGTCTGCTGACGGATCCCGGTGCGGCACCCGAGATCCGGGTCCACGGGGTCGCGCCGTTCCTGTTGGGGCACTTCCGTTCGATGTCGGAGACAGCGGAGGCCGAACAGGCGCGGCTGGCACGGCTGGAGGCCAGGACGGGGCTGATCGCCGCGGGCTGGACGGGAGTTGCCGCCGCGGCCACGTATCTGACGCTCGGAGGGCTGCTGCTCAGCGGGGCGATGGCGCTGTCGGTGGCAGGGACGGCCGTGATCGCGCTCCGTACCGGCGGATCGAACCTCGACAGTCTCGTCCTGGAGATCAACTCTCTGCACGAGGAGGCCCTGTTCGTCGGAGACCTGGAGCGGCTGTACGAGGAGGCGGGGCACTGGGCGATCCCCGTCGGAGGTGCGGCGCTGCCCGCGGCTCCCCGGGCCATCCGCTTCGAGGACGTCACGTTCACCTATCCCGGCGAGAGCAACGAGCCCGCGCTGCGGGACATTTCACTCACGATCCCTTCGGGCAAGATCGTCGCCCTGGTCGGGGAGAACGGCTCCGGGAAGACCACGCTGGTGAAGCTGTTGTCGGGGCTCTATGCCCCGGACCGCGGCCGCATCATGTGGGACGGCGTGGACGCGGCCGACGCCGACCGGGAACAACTGACCGGGCGGATCGCCATGGTGGCGCAGGATTTCCACCGGTGGCCGTTCACGGCCCGTGTCAACATCGCCATCGGCCGTGCCTGCGCGCCCATCACCCCGCAGCGGCTCGAGGAGGCCGTGGCCCACGCGGGCGCCGGGGAGGTCCTGGCCGACATGCCGCGCGGCCTCGACACGTTGCTGGCCCGCGGCTTCCGGGGCGGACACCAGCTCTCGGGCGGGCAGTGGCAGCGGCTGGGCATAGGCCGCGCCACCTACCGGCGAGGCGATGTCCTGATCGTGGACGAGCCCACGGCCGCGCTCGACGCCCGCGCGGAGCTGGAGGTGTTCGACAAGATCCGTGCCCTCGCGGGTTCCGGCCAGACCGTCATCCTCATCACCCACCGGCTGGCCTCGGTGCGCCACGCCGACCTGGTCCATGTCCTGGAGAGCGGCAGGCTCGTCGAGTCGGGATCACCCGACGAGCTGCTGGCGGCGGGCGGGATCTACGCGGAGCTGTACGGCCTTCAGGCCAGCCAGTTCACCCCGTTCACGACGAAGGGGATCGTGACATCGAGCAACGGAGATCATCGAGCGGGCGAGACAGTGGGGTGAGGGGGGCGGAGTCCGGGGCGGATGGCTCGGGGCGCACGGCCGAGTGTGTCGTTCACCCTGATGTGGCGAGCGTTCAGGCAGCTTCGGCACGGCGGAAGGAGGAGGCGGGCGGGCCAGGGGTGTCCACGGGCAGGGCGAACACCGCACCGTCGAGCGGCCCCGGTTCGTCCAGGCCCACCCGGGCGCTGGTGACGAACAGCGTCCGGCCGTCCGGCCCACCCAGGCAGACCCCGGCAGGCTGGGCCGCCGGTACGGGGACGACCCGATCGAGCGTGCCGTCCTCGCGGTAGCGGTGCACGGCTCCGGCGCCCCATACGGCAACCCACAGGCTGCCGTTCCGGTCCACGGCCATCCCGTCGGGAGCGCCGTGGCCGATCGTGGCGAACGGCTCGGGTGTCCCGAGGGCGCCGGAGAAGGCATCCACGGAGTACCGCCGGATGACGCCGCGGGCACTGTCGGCCAGATACATGACGGTTCCATCGGCGGTGAACGCCGGCCCGTTGGGCACGGTGATGCCGTCGAGAACCCGCGTGACGGATCCGTCGGGCCCGACCCGGTACAGCGATCCGGCGTCCTCGGTGGCGTCGTAGGCCATGCTGCCCGCCCAGAAACGCCCGTGCGGGTCGGCGACGCCGTCGTTCATACGGGTCGGCAGAGGGGTGGCGTCCTCGGGCCTGGCGAGCCAGTCGAGGACGCCATCGGGCGAGAGGAGGCAGATTCCCGTGCCCGCGGCGGCGACCCACCACCCGGGACGGTCGGCGAGCGGTGCGACAGCGCCCAGCGGGACGGGGAGTCGGAGGACTTCGCGGAGGGCGGCCCCGGGGACGGCGCCGCCGTCGTCGGGTGCCTGGAGGAGGCGTCCGGCGAGGATGTCGACCAGGACAAGGCGGCCGTCGAACCAGCGGACTCCCTCGCCGAGTTCGAGCCGGTCGGACCAGCACGGCCGGGGCTGCTGCGCGGTGTCGGTCATCGATTCTGCTCCCGGGATCGGTGTCGGAACGTGTCAGCGGTCAGCGGACAGCGGACAGCGGTCAGCGGTCAGCGGTCAGCGGTCAGCGGTCAGCGGACGAGGGTCCACCCTGCGCCGTACCGCGAGGAGCCCCCGCCAGGGCCCTCTCCGCTGGGACCCGCCACCGTCTGCACGTCCACGGCACAGGCCGAGACGCGTCACCCGGCCGAGGCGCATCGCAGCGCCGGGCGCTTGAAGGACCCGGGCCCAACACAGGACCCGGGCGCATCGCAGGACCCGGGCGCATCGCAGGGGCCGTCGCGTCGCAGCCCGAGAGCCTCACCATTCGGCGAAGGAGCCGTCGGCGTGCCGCCACACCGGATTGCGCCAGGCGTGGCCACTCCGGTCGGCCGCGCGGACCGCCGCTTCGTCGACCGTGACGCCGAGGCCCGGCAGTTGAGTCCTCCGGGCGTGCCCGGCGGTGAACCGGAACGGCTCGGGGTCGACGACGTACGACAGCAGATCGGCGTCCTTGTTGTAGTGGATACCGAGGCTCTGCTCCTGGATGAGGAAGTTCGGGACGGTGAAGGCGACATTGAGGCTCGCGGCGAGCGCGATGGGACCGAGCGGGCAGTGCGGTGCGAGCAGGGCGCCGTAGGTCTCCGCCAGTGCGGCGATGCGCACGGTCTCCGTCACCCCGCCCGCATGGGAGAGGTCCGGCTGCGCGACCGCGATCCCGGCCGTGAGCGCGGGTAGGAAGCCGGCGCGGTCGTAGAGCCGTTCCCCGGTGGCGATGGGCACCGGGCTCGCCGCGACCAGGTCGCGGAGGAGATGCGTTTGCTCGGGCAGCACCGGCTCCTCGACGAACAGCGGGTGGAGCGGGGCGAGTTCGGCCAGGAGGCGCCGCGCGCTCGCCGGGGTGAACCGGCCGTGGCAGTCGACGGCCACGTCCCGGTGGGGGCCCAGCACCTCGCGGGCCGTCGCGACACGTTCGACGACGGCTGCGGTCTCCGCGGAGGTGGCGATCGGAGCGACCGCGCCCGCCGCGTTCATCTTCACCGCGGTGAAGCCAGCCTCGATCTGCGCGGCGATCTGCTCGGTGAGCCGGGCCGGTTCGTCACCGCCGACCCAGGCGTAGACGCGGACGGTGTCGCGTACGGGACCGCCGAGCAGGGCGTGGACGGGAGCACCGTACGTCTTGCCGGCGATGTCCCACAGTGCTTGGTCGAGTCCGGCGACGGCGCTGGCGAGGACGGGGCCGCCCCGGTAGAAGCCGCCTTTGGTGAGGACCTGCCAGTGGTCCTGGATGCGCAACGGGTCCCGCCCGAGGAGGTGTTCGGCGAGCACGCCGACCGCTGTGCGGACGACCTCGGCGCGCCCCTCGACCACCGGCTCGCCCCAGCCGACGACGCCGTCGTCGGTCTCGATGCGGCAGAACAGCCAGCGGGGCGGGACGAGAAAGGTCTCGATCCGTGCGATCTTCATCTGCCGCCTCCTGCGCCCCGGCTGTTCACGGCCTTACCGTCCGCGCCCTGTCCGTCCAGGCCCCGGTTGTCCGCGCCCTGTCCGTCCGCGGCCGTACCCTCCGCGTCCCGGCCGTCCGCGGCCGTACCCTCCCCACCTTGGCCCTCCGCGCCGCCGAGAGCCGAGTCCCCGGAAGACGCGCGGGGGCCACCGTCCCCGCCGAGGTCGCGGAGCGCCTTGTCGAGATCGCGCAGGGACTGGTCGAGCAGCACCCGTACCGCCGCCTCGGCACGGTCCGGGTCCCGGTCCCGTACCGCGTCGAGAACCGCCCGGTGGCTGGGCACCGGGTCGCCGTGGTGAGGCGAGCTGTGCACGATGTGGTCGCGGTGCGCGAGACCGGACTCGATGACCATCTCCATCCGCACCAGCAACTCGTTGTGCGTGGCGGCCAGAAGGGCCCGGTGGAAGGCGAGGTCGGACGCCACGGCATGCGCGGGATCCACGGCAATCGCGGGATCCACGGGGTGCGCGGGATCCTCGGCGTGCGCGTGCTCCTCCCCCTCCCCCATCGCGACGAGGGCGCTGTCCATCGCGACGAGGTCGGCGTCGGAGCGGCGGACGGCGGCGAGCCGCGCGGCAGCCGGTTCGATGACGGCGCGTACCTCGGCGAGGTGGCGCAGCATGCGGTGCTCGTCGTGGACCGGCCCACCGGCGGCGAACTGCCAGCGCAGCACGTCCGCGTCGAGCAGATTCCAGTCGGCACGGTGCCGTACGAACGTCCCGCGCTTCTGCCGGGCGTCGACCATCCCCTTGGCGGCCAGCACCTTCAGCGACTCACGCAGAACGGTGAGGCTGACGTCCAACTCGCGCTGGAGCACGGGGAGATCGAGCGTCGCGCCTTCGGGGAACTCGCCACTGAGCACCCGCCGAGCCAGGGTCTCCACGGTCTGGCCGTGGACTCCGCGCCGCGCATACGGTGTCATGCCCGCCCCGCCTCTCCGCGACCTTTTCGGCGACCGCACGGCGTCGCGGGTTCCGGCCTCATGCGCGGCGGCGTCACCGCTTCCGGCGTCATGCTTCCCACCTCCGCACTCAGGCCGAAGCCTTGACGACGCTCCAGCCCCCGTCGACGACGAGGCTCGCCCCGGTGATGTAGGACGCTTCGTCGGACGCGAGGAAGGCGATGGCCGCGGCGACCTCCTCCGGTGTCCCGAAGCGGCGCGCCGCGGTACCGGCGACGCTGCGCCGCCGGTCCTCGTCCCCGACACCGTCCCACGCGGCCGTCAGGACGGGGCCGGGCAGGACGGCGTTGACCCGCACCTCGGGCCCGTATTCGACGGCCAGTTGGCTGCAGAGCGAGAGCAGTCCGCCCTTCGCCGCCGCGTAGGCGGGATGGCCGGGGATGCCGTGGTGCGCGTGGACGGAGGAGGTCAGCACGACGGCGCCGCCACGTTCACGGAGGTCCGGGAGGACGGCGCGGACGCCGAGGAAACCCGCGGTCAGATTGACCGCGAGCTGCCGGTCCCAAGAGGCGCGCGACGTCCGATGGGCCGGGGTCACGTCGTCGACGAAGGCGTTCCCGACGAGGACACCGACGGGGCCCAGCGCGTGAGCGGCCCCAATGACGCGCCGCCAGTCGTCCTCGTCGGCGACATCGGCCGCCACGAAGGCGGCGCGGGCGCCGTGCGCCCGCAGTGCCTCGGCGACGCCCTCGCCGCGCTCGGCCGCGACATCGGTGACGACGACGGCGGCGCCCTCGTCGGCCAGGCGGGCGGCGGTGGCCGCTCCGATACCGGACGCCCCGCCGGTCACCACGGCCACACGGCCGGTGAAGCGGGCGCCGTTCCGGTGTGCCGGTCCGCTCATGGGAAGGGGACTCCTTCGCTGGGACGGGTGGGCTCGGTCCCGGGACCGGCGCCACAGCCCGGACGGCTTTAATTACGAATTTACTGGGCCGGGACGCCGCCGTCACTCCCTGCGGAGCGGACTCGCCACCGCCCGGCCGGGCCCCACGGGGCCGCCGTCCTCCGGCGCGCCCCGTCGTACACCGCCCGCGCCGGGCCGGCGTCGTACGCCGAGCAGCCGTCGCGCCTGCCGCTCCGCAGTCACGCAAGGCCCAAGCGAAGCCAGGAAAGTGGACGGTCTCCTGACGTGCTGTCATCCGACACGCCGACGGACCGTCACCTCCGCAACCCGGTCGCAGTACGTCCGGGTGCGGCGGGTTGATCAACGGGACACCGTGGTCTCACGCGCTCTCACAGGAGGTTTCCATGCGCAACGTCATCCGTCTGTCTGCCGTCGGCGTCGGGCTCTTCGGTGCTCTCGCCCTTGCCTCGCCCGCCATGGCCGAGGGCCCCAACGGCACGATGCAGATGTGCTCCAAGCACATCACCCCCGGCATCCTCGGCGGTCTTCTGCCGAACGCCGGCAACCAGGCGGAGTCCTGCGTCAGCAGCAGCTCCATCAACCCCGGAAGGTAAACGCACACCGCCTTCCCCTGCCCGCCGGGGCGGCCGCGACGCGGCCGCCCCGGCTCTTGTCGTTCCGGACGGACGGCCTCGTCGGGGGCAAGTGGCGCGGTCCGGGTGCAGGCGCGTAGGGGACTCGGGGACGGCGGCCAGGGGCGCGTCCCCCGCGACGGCCGACACTCCGTCAGGAACGCACCTGGATCAGCGCATGCCGACCGTTCGTGCGCCACTCCTCACCCGAGGCGTCGAGCGCTGCGACGGTGCGGTCCGGCAGTCCGGTCACCACGTCCGACTTCAGGGTCCGCAGGGCCGCGACCGGTCCGGGGAAGTGGCCCGTGACCTCCGCGAAGGAGGTTGTGGCGGGCCAGTGCCGGTCCCCCACAAGACGCCGGTAGTTCAGATCGCCCTTGAGGATCGTGAGCGACGCCGAGGCGAAGTCCTGCCGCAGGTCGCCGGGCATGTCCTCGTACGGCAGCGGGGCACAGAAGAACCGGTGCGCAGAGAGTGTCAGCTGCTCCTCCCGCATCGCCGTCAGGAGCCGGTCGCCGGTGCCACCGGCCCGGCCGGGTGCGTCGGCCAGTCTCTGCAGGCTCGCGAGGACGTCGGCGGTCGTGGCGTCGGAGACGTAGTAGGGGTGCGGCTTGATGTGCAGCGTGACGGTGGCCGCGCGGCCGGTGGTGAGCAGGTGATCGGCGAGGACGAGGTCGGGGATGAGTTCGCGGCCCGCGTTGTCGGCGACGACGGCGACGCGCCCGCCCTGCCGGGACGATGCGCTCAGCAGGGTGTGGAGGGACGCGCGGTCGTCGGCCACGAGGGGCGTCCCGTCGTCGGTACGCCCGGAGCCGTTAGCCGTGATGAGGAACCCGAGGTCCGCGCGGTTGCCCCAGAGCGCGGCATGGAGCAGTGCATCGGTCAGAGGCTCGTCGGGTGCGGCGGCGCGGGTCGTGCCGGCGGCCGCGGGAACCGGGGAGTCCATGCGGTCCGCGTGGTGCGGGGAGTCCGTGCGGTCCGCAGGGACGGGACCGAGTGTGTCGAGAGCGGCGAGTTCCTCGTCGACCGTCCCGCTCCTCAACTCCGCGTCCTTGGACGGCCCGAAGGGGTCGATGCCCTGCCACGGCCCGGGCCCGAAGTAGCCGATGGCACCCAGCAGTCGGCGGTAGAAGTAGCTCTCCGCCCACAGGAACGGGGCGTCGGTCCAGCGTGTGCCGTAGTGCCCGCGGTCCCACGGTCCCGACCACAGCCCGTGGTCGTGGTCGGTCTCCGGAAGCGGCTCGATCACCCCGCTGAGCGTCTCCTCCAGCAGCGCGTCGAGCGCTCGCCGCTGGCCGGGGCCGAACGGAAAGGTCTCCTTGAGTCGCCGGAAGAGCGCGGGATGACGCTCGTGCCAGACGCCGTACGGGAAGGAGCCCGGTTCGTTGCTCACCACGGGGGGCTGACCTCCGCCCGCACCGGGCGTCCCCTGGGACCCGCTCATCGTCGGCCTCCTCCCGTCGGCGCTCCGTCCGTCACCTCGTGCGGCCGTCGCGTTCCACGCCGTGATGACACCTCATCACCTGGCGCTTCATCAGATCACGGTGACCCGGGCGGCACAGAGGCCGGATCGACTGACGAGTCATCAGTGAAGTGGAAACACCCGGTCAGCGCGGTGGCTGGCCCCTCCTCGTCCGACGGTCCGTCACCCCAGCCGTGGTCCGTCACCCCAGTCGCAGTAAGCCCGCGTGCGGCCCCGTGATCTCCGCGACACGGTGGAGACAACGCGCTCTCGATCAGGAGGTTTTCATGCGCACGTTGATTCGCATGTCCGCAGTCGGCGCCGGGTTGTGCGGCGCCCTGTTCCTCGCCTCTCCCGCCGTCGCCGATGCTCCGGGCGGCAGCATGCAGATGTGCTCCCGGCACATCACCCCGGGAATCCTGGGGGGCCTGCTCCCCAGCCTCGGTGAGCAGAACGAGTCCTGTGTGTCGTCCACGTCCGTCAATCAGGGCGGGCGTCCCGGCGGTCGCCCTGGACAGGGCGCCGATCAGGGGCAGGGGCAGGGCCAGGGCCAGGGGATGAACCAGGGCCAGGAGCAGGGCCAGAACCAGGGTGACAACGCGGCCGACGGGGCTGAGCAGGGCGAGACCGCGAACCTCGGCGAGGTCGGCGCCGCCGGTCCCGGTCAGTAATACCGCGCGCAAGCCGGGGCGGCCCACAGCGGCCGCCCCGGCTTGCGTCGTCCGCGCGCCGGTCTTCCCTGATGCGCGCACCGCGCGGTCCGGCCGGCACCGATGAGTCCGGCGGCCCCGGACGGTCTCCCCTACAGCGCCCCCGGCCGAGGGGCGTCCCGCGCACGGACCCGCGCACCCGCGCACCCGCGCACCCGCGCACCCGCGCACCCGCGCACCCGCGCACCCGCGCACCCGCGCACCCGCGCACCCGCGCACCCGCGTACAGCAGAAAGAGGGAGATCCATGGCAGCCAGGGAACCGGTCACCGAACTGGACGAGCGCTACAGCATGGCGGACGTGGCCGCGACCCCGTGGCCGACCGCGCGCGAACATCTCGAGCGGGCCGAGTTGTTCTGGCTGACCACCGTGCGCCCCGAGGGCCGACCGCACGTCACCCCCCTCCTGGCGGTCTGGGTCGACGACGCGCTCCACTTCTGCACCGGCCCGGAGGAGCGGAAGGCGAAGAACCTGCGCACCAACACCCACTGCGTCCTGACCACCGGGTGCAACAGCCTCGGTGACGGCCTGGACGTAGTCGTCGAGGGAGACGCGGCGCAGGTCACCGACGACGCCGCGCTCCGGAAGCTGGCCACGGCGTACGAGACGAAGTACGGCAAGGAATGGCACTTCGACGTACGCGACGGTGCCTTCCGTCACGACGCGGGCAGGGCCCTGGTCTTCCGGGTCGCTCCGGCGACGGCCTTCGGATTCGCCAAGGGCCGGTACGGCCAGACCCGCTGGCGCTTCCCCGCGACCACCACCGGGTGACGCGCCCCGCCCCGCTTCCCCTCCCCCGCCCCGTCGCCCGCCCCCAGCCCTCCCCGCATCAGCTCCAGCGCTCGACGGCCACCGGCTCAGAGCGACCAGGTGTACTTGTCGCCACCCATCCACCTGACGACGGCCGGATCATCGAGATCGACATGCCGGAACCCGGAGCGCTGCGCCAGCCGGACCACGTCGAGCATGTCGTGGGCGGTCCCCACCATCTCCGCGTTGATTTCCACGATGCGGAAGGGCGGATCGCCCGGCATGACCCGCGACACGACGATCGGGGCCCGTGCGTCAGTCATGTTCCCAGCGTGTGACAGCGGCGCCCCCCACGCATGTCCGCCCCCGTGCCCCACCGCCCGGGAACCGGCCGCCACGGACCCGGCCGCCTCGGGCCCGGAGGGCGCCCGCTCCGGGGATCACCACGAATCCCCCCTCGGGCGCGGACGGTCCGGCGGTTGCACGGCGTCTCCATCTCATCGCCCACGGCCACAGCGCAACGTTGAATTCCGGACAACCGAAAGCGCGGCGCGAAGGGTGGCGATCGCCGCAAAAGCGCCCTCCGCATGGGGCGTTGACCCGCGCCCGCACGGCTGCGCACGCATCGCCCGGCGATCTACGCGAGTCACCTGGGGCCACCTGGGGTGCGGCTCTCCTCGTGGCGCGATTTGCACGACGAGAAGGCCGCGCGCGGGCGCGCAACGGGGCGCGCGCAGCCACCGATGCGCGGTCACCCCCCAGCCCGGCACGGGCGGCGGCGCCTCGGACACCCGCCACGGCTCCGCACCCCGGACCTGTACGTCGTCGCTGTGACAAACGCTTTCACGCGGGTGCGGCGGGACTCCTCACGAGCGTCGGCCGCGTACGGAGAAAGCGACTGCGCCCCTCCCTCGCCGCGGAGCCTGGCAACGCGCGTAGAGCGACCGAAAGGCGACCTTGTAGACCGTTCAACCGGAGCCGAATATTCCCTCGGTGCGGTTGTCAGGGGCACGACGGAACTCGAGGCCGTCGCATCCCATGACCGCGCTTGACGGGCCCGTCCACCCAAGCGGGCCCCCCAACCCCCATCGGAGGATGTTGTGAGCATCAAGCGCCTGTCCCCCCTCGGCGGTGTGCCCAGACGCGTGCGGCTGATCGCCGTCGCGTCCGGCCTGCTGGCCGTCTCCGCGCTTGCCACCCCGACCGCCCTGGCCCAACCGGCCGACGTCGGCCGGGCCACCACCCAGCTCGCCCAGGCCGGCGACGCCGTGCGCGACGCCGACGTCGCCGGTACGGCCTGGTACACCGACACCACGTCGGGCAAGGTCGTCGTCACCGTCGACAAGACCGTCTCCGCCGCCGAGATAGCCGAGATCAAGGAGGCCGCCGGCAACCGTGCGGGCTCCCTGCGGATCGAGCGCACTCACGGCACCTTCAGCAAGCTCATCGCCGGCGGCCAGGCCATCTACACGGGCGGCGGCCGCTGCTCGCTGGGCTTCAACGTCCGCAGCGGCACCACGTACTACGCCCTCACCGCGGGCCACTGCACCAACATCGGCAGCACCTGGTACACCAACTCGGCCCAGACCACGCTGCTCGGCTCGACCGCCGGTTCCAGCTTCCCGGGCAACGACTACGGACTCATCCGGCACTCCAACTCCTCCGCCGCCGACGGGCGGGTCTACCTCTACAACGGCAGCTACCGCGACATCACCGGCGCGGGCAACGCCTCCGTCGGCCAGTCCGTACAGCGCAGCGGCAGCACCACGGGCCTGCACGGCGGCACCGTCACCGGCCTGAACGCGACCGTCAACTACGGCGGCGGCGACATCGTGTCCGGCCTCATCCAGACCAACGTCTGCGCCGAGCCCGGTGACAGCGGCGGCCCGCTCTTCGCCGGCAGCACCGCGCTCGGCCTCACCTCCGGCGGCAGCGGCAACTGCTCCTCCGGCGGCACCACCTTCTTCCAGCCCGTCACCGAGGCGCTGAGCGCGTACGGCGTGAGCGTCTTCTGAGGCTCCTGAGCAACTCGTGAGCGGTTCCTGAGGACCGGCGGGTCCGCCCTCGAGGCGGGCCCGCCGGTTCGTTTCCGCGCGGACCCGCCGGCTCGCTTCCGTGCGACGGCGCACCACCCGTCCGCGGACCGCGCGCCGCGCCGCAAGTCACCGCGGATGCCCGCCGGTTCGTCCGCGAGCGGCCCATGGTGCGTCTGCGCGCACCCGGCGCGAACCGTGCGCCGTGCGCCCCGGACACACCCGACGAAATTCTCTGCCCCGTCATCGAGCACGAACGCGTCCCCATCCGTATATCTCCATGCACCGAACCGTCCCCTCTGGGCCAGGGGACGGTTCGGTGCGTATCGAGCCGGGCCCGACCCCGTACGTCGGCACCGGCGTGGACGACGATCGGAAAGGGGCCCCCGTGAGGAACAAGGGCCACAGACGCTCCCGTGTCATCGGTACGGCCATCGCCGCCGTAGCCGCTCTGGCGCTGGGCGGAGGCGGGATCGTACTGCTGAATGACAACGCCTCGGCGGGCTGGGGCGGTAATCCCGCTCCCGCGTCCACCGCGGCCGCCGGACCCCAGGCCGGGACGACCATCGTCTGCCCGGACGTCACGATCCGGCTCTCGCGGGTTCCGCAGCGGGCTCGGTCCGCCGTGGACACGGAACTGGCGCGCATGGACAGCCAGGTCGCCGACGCCTACCAGCGGCTCGCCACCTCACATACGGCGAGCGACCGCCAGTGGGTGAAGGCGCGGGTGCTGGCGCCGCTGGCCGATCAGCGCGAGAGCGCGCTCGACCGCATCGGTACGGCCCTGGACCGGGCCGGGGACCGTCCGGACTGGCTCACCTCGCTGGCCTCCTGCAAGGTCCAGCAGGACCCCGAAGTGGCCTCCGCGCAGGGCACGCCCGCCCCCAACGCGTCCGCCCCGGCGCCGAACGCCTCCAGCTCCGCGCCGCCCGCCAGTGGCCCCGTCCGGTCCGACTTCGTCGACATCAGGAAAGTGCGGCCGAACGTCGTCAAGCCCGCCAAGCAGCGCGGCGCCTCGGTCGGCACGTTCCGGACACGCTGCGGTCGCAACGGCAACAAGCACTTCAACTCGGACAACGTCATCGCGGCCCCGGGTGTGAGCAACGGTGCCCACCACAAGCACGACTACGTCGGCAACCTCGACACCAACGCGTTCTCCACGAACGACAGCCTTGCCGCCGCCGGGACCACCTGCTCCAACGGTGACCGCTCCACGCACTACTGGCCCGTGCTCCGCCTCCGCAACGGCCAGCAGGAGGCCGACGCCGACCAGCCGGGCGGCGGTCAGGACGGAAACATCGGCCGCATCCTCAAGCCCGCGTCGGTCAAGCTGACCTTCAAGGGCAGCCCGGCCGGCAAGGTCGCGGCCATGCCCCGCTTCCTGCGGATCATCACCGGCGACGCCAAGTCGTTCACCAACGGCCCGGCCAACGCCAACGCCTCCTGGAGCTGCACCGGCTTCGAGAACCGGCAGCTCAAGGACAAGTACCCGCTGTGCCCGAGCGGCAGCCGCGTCGTCCGTACGTTCAACTTCCAGAGCTGCTGGGACGGTACGAACATCGACAGCGCCAACCACCGTACGCATGTGGCCTTCGCCAACCGCAACGGCAGCTGCCCGCAGGGCTTCCGGGCCGTCCCGCAACTCGTGCAGCGGATCACCTACGACGTGAAGCCGGGCACGGTCTTCGCCGTCGACAGCTTCCCGGAACAGCTCCACAAGCCGGTGACCGACCACGGCGACTTCATCAACGTGATGTCCGACCGGCTGATGCGCAAGGCGGTGTCGTGCATCAACGGCGGCCGCACCTGCGGCTGACGGCGCTGCCCGGGCGCACTCCGCGCAGCGCGGAAGGGCCGCCCCTCACGGTCCGCTGAAACACCCGCTCCCGGCCCGGTCACTTCCGTGCCGGGTCGTGCCACCGCCCCACACGGCCGCGGCCGGTTCCCTGGCGTTCAGGGGACCGGCCGCGGTGGTACGGCACGACGGCTGCGGCGAGCAGCAGGGCGAACACCGCGGCGACCAGCGGGACACCGGTGTGGTCGAGGCCGTCCGCGATCCACCGCTGGACGGCGGTCGCGCCGTCCACGAGGGGATCGGCCACTGTCTCGCCGCGCAGCACCCGGATCTCGTACCAGCCGTAGTACGCGACGTATCCCCCGACGGCCAGCAGCAGGGCACCGCCCAGACGCCCTGCCGTCGCGCCCAGCCTGCGGATGCCGCCGACCGCGGTGGTGCGGGTGAGGGCGACCGCCACGGCCGCCGCACCGGTGATCACGCCCATGCCGAGCGCGTAGCAGAGGAACAGCAGGACGCCTCCCGCCGTCGATCCGCCGCGGAACGCGGACAGCACGATCGCCAGGAACGGGGCGATGGTGCAGCCGATGGAAGCGATGGCGTACGCGGCGCCGAACAGCGCCATGGACGGCACGGACCGGGTGACGGCGGGGGCCCTGCGGAGACGCGGCAGCAGGGACGGCAGCGGGCGGCCGGTGAGGAGCCACGCGCCGACCGCGGCCAGCAGGGCCCCGAACACCACGGTGAACCAGGGCAGTTGCTGCTGCACGGCGGCCGCGCCGGGCGCGATGACCAGCCCGAAGACCGCGAACACGACCGCGAAGCCGAGGGTCATGGACGCCGTGGCGGCCAGCGCACGCCCGACGGCCGTGGCGCGCGTCGTCGAGCCGTCCCCCAGGACGAGCAGCGACAGATAGGCGGGCAGCAGGGCGAACCCGCAGGGGTTCACCGCGGCGAGCATGCCCGCGCTGAGCGCCAGGGCGAACGGCAGGTCCGTCATCGGTCGCCACGGGCCCCGTCAGCCGGCGAGCTTCGCGACGAGGTCGTCCAGCTCCCCCGGTCCCGCGGGAACTCCGCTGTGGACGACCTTGCCTTTCCCGTCCAGAAGGACGAAGGAACTCTGCTGTGTGATGCCGAACTTCTTCCAGACGGCACCCTGTTCGTCCGCGACATGCGGGAACCCGCCGACCTTCCGGGACGAGACGAAGGACTTCATCGCGCCGGTCGCGTCGAGTCCTGCGACGCCGACGACGTGGACCTTGCCCTGGTAGGTCCTGGCGAGTTCGGCGGCCTGGGGTGCCTGGCCGCGGCAGGTGCCGCACCACGGCGCCCAGAACCAGAGCGCCACCGGCTTCCCGGCCAGCGTCGCACCGTCGAAGGGCTCGCCGTCGAGGGTGGTGCCGCGGAACCGCAAGGTCGCCGGAACTCCCTTGGCCCCGGCGGCCGGAGTCGGGTCGCCGGCGGCCTCGGCCCGGTCCGGTGAGGCCCCGCCGCTCCCGCTGTCCGTGCCGCACGCGGTCGTGGAGAACGCGGTGGCGGCGAGCAGCGTGGTGACGAGGACGCGGAAGGGGCGGCGCATGCGCATGACGGGCTCCCTGGTGGTGTGGCGCTCCTGAGCTCCCCCAGCTATACGGCCCGCGCCGGGGAATCGTTCGGCGTACCCGGGAGTCTCGTCGCGCGGCGGCGGAGGCCCTCTCCCGTGGAGCGCGGGCCTGCGCTGCTTCAGGAGGGACAAGTGGCTGAACAGGTCCGGGCCGCGCTCCGTATCACTGGACACACGTCCGCGGTGCGACGGGCGGACCCAGCCCGCCGTGCCGCTGCCGACCCCCCTGGAGGACCGCCGCATGAGCGACCCGCAAGCCCTTCAACTGCAAGCCCTCCCCGACGGCAAGGCCGAGCTCCGCCTGGTGCTCCGCCTCCGCTGGGAGGACATCGCCCTGCTGGGCCATGAAGCCGGCCGTCTCGCTGCCCAGATGGGGCGCCCGATCAGTCTCGACGAGGCCGCCAGCCACAAGCTGAGCACCCGCCCCGCCCCCGCGGCCGCCACAACGAGCGTAAAGGAGACCGCGAAGGACGCGGCCGATACGCCGTCGGTCGTGCACGCGGTCCGCAACCAGGAGGCGCCGCGGCACGCTCTGCAGCAGCCAGGAGAGCAGCCCCGCACGGCGTAACGGCGGCGCCCTGCCACCGGCCGGCCGGGGACCGGTCCACGGCCAGGGCGGCAACGGCCGCCCTGAGCGCGAGCGATGGCCAGGGTCGGCGGCGGGAATGGGGACAGGGGCCAGGACCGGGAGGCACGGGTACGCGCCTGCGCGCGCACCCGTGCCCGGGCGGGACCGGCCACTACTCTGACGGGCCCACGCCACCGATCAAGGGGTCCGCGTGGGCAACGGCAACTCCCCCCGCCCCCACCACGGCCACGCCCCGGAGCGGCCCCAGGGCGACTCCCCCGAGCGGCCCGACCGCGACTCCCCCGACCTGCTTCATCTCCGGGCCGCCGGCACCAGCCTCGTCCTCGACTGCTCGGGGAAACTGCTGCCCCGGGTCGTCCACTGGGGCGCCGATCTCGGCGCGACGGACGAGGCGGCGCTGACCGCGCCCGGCTGGCGGAGTGGATCGCCGCGTACAAAGAGCTGTGGCCGCTGCTGCACAGCGGGACGGTGGTCCGCGGCGATCATCCCGACCCGGCCCTGTGGGTGCACGGTGTGGTGGAGCCCGACCGCTCCCGCGCGCTGTACGCGTTCGTGCAGACGGCGACGGGCGTGGTGGCACCGCCCGGCCGCGTCCGCCTTCCGGGTCTGGACGAGGACGCGGTGCACCGGCTCGCGCCGCTGCCGCCGGGTGACCGCGCCGAGGGGCCTTCTCGTACGCCGCTGCCGTGGTGGGGCGAGGGCGTGGAGTTGACGGGCCGGGCACTCGCCACGGTGGGGATCCAGGCGCCGATGCTCCACCCGGAGCGTCTGGTGCTGGTCGAGGCCGTACGACTCTGAGCCCGCACGCGGCGCAGGTCCAGGGCCGCCGCACGCCGTACCGGTGTGCTTCCCGTGGCGGTGTTGACCACGGCCGGGTGACGGATGCGACGATCAAGCGCCGGGCGGACCCGCCCGTCGCGCCTTCCCGGGGCATCGCCCCAACTCCCTGATGCAGGAGGCATGTTGGCGACATCCGATGACTCCCGCGGCGCGCTGTCCAGGCGCCGGTTCCTCCAAGCCGCGGCGGTGACCACAGCCGCGGCGGGCACCGCGACGGCCTCCGGTGCCGCCCTGGCCGCTCCGGCCGCGGCGGCCTCAACGTCCACCCCGGTCTCCGTCACCCTCACATCCGCCACCAACGGCTCCGGCACCCTCAGTCCCGGCGGGGACCGGCTCGTCGCCGAGGTGCAGAACATCCTGTGGTCGATCCCGGGGAACGGCGGGCGCGCCGAGCCGCTCACGCCACCCGATCTCGAACCCACACGGCCCGTCCACTCCCCCGACGGCGAACTCCTCGCCGTCTGCGCGTACCGGGGCGGCGGCTTCCACATCTGGACGCTGCGCCCGGACGGGTCGGAGCTGCGGCAGCGCACCGACGGACCGTGGGACGACCGCGGACCGGCCTGGTCGCCCGACGGCACGCGGATCGCCTTCTCCTCGGAGCGGGGCGGCGACCCGGTGGCCGGAAGCCCGTACCGCATCTGGGTCCTGGACGTGAACTCCGGCGGTCTGACCCGCATAACCGGCGTGCCCGGACAGGACGGTCCGTCACAGGACGGGCCCTGGGAGGACTTCGACCCCACATGGTCGCCGGACGGCGCGCGCGTGCTGTTCGTGCGTGGTCGCGCGACCGGGACCACGCTGGAGGCCCGTACCGTCGCGTCCGTACGGGCCGACGGTTCGGGCGCGGTGACGGTGGAGCGCAGCGAGACGGACCCCGTCCAGATCATGACGCCCGCGCTGTCGGCGGACGGGCGCCTGGCGTATCTGCGGACGACGCCTGCTCCGCAGGCGTCCTGCGCGCTCGTCGTGGACGGTGAACGGGTCGCCGTCGAGGGCGATGTGGCGCCCGTGCCGCCGCGGTGGACCGCGGGTGGCGAGCTGCTGCTGACGATCGGCGGGCAGTACCGGTTGCTGCGCCCTGAGGCGCCGGGCGACGGCCGGGAGATCCCGTTCACCGCGACGATGCGCCTGGACCGTCCCCACTATCCCGTCAAGCGCTACGACTTCGAAGGAGGCGGGGTGCGTGCCGTCCGCGGGGTGCACCTCCCCGCCCTGTCCCCCGACGGGAAGCGGGTGGCGTTCGCCGCCCTCAACTCCCTCTGGGTGGCCGGTGTTTCCTCCGAGGGCGAGGGCGGCGTCCCACGGCCGCGGAGGGTCGTACGGGCGAGCACCACCACGTACGTCCTCGGGCCCTCGTGGACCTCCGACGGGCGCGCGCTGCTCTACGCCGACGACCGCGACGGCCTCTACGCGGTCCGCCGCCACGACCTGACGTCCGGCGAGGAGACGGTGCTCGCCACCGGCGGCCGGGTGCAGCCCGCGCTCTCCCCCGACGGCACCCGCCTCGCGACGCTGGACATGACGGGGAACCTCGTGCTGCGCGACCTCGCCGCCGGTACCGACCGGCTGCTCGCTCAGCCCCTCGGCGCCGGAGGGCTGCCCGGCCGGCCGAGCTGGTCGCCGGACGGCCGGTTCGTCGCGCTCTGCGACCGCAACCGGCTCGATCAGCGCTTCCGCGAGGGCTACAACCTGATCCGCGTCGTCGACACCCGCGACGGGACGGCCCGGTTGCACGCCGTCGCGCCGCACCAGTCGATCTCGGACCGCTACGACTCCGGTCCCGCGTGGTCCCCTGACGGCCGCCACATGGCGGTGATCTCCGAATCCGCGCTGTGGCTGCTGCCCGTACGGCCGGACGGGACGCCCGACGGGGAGCCGCGCCGGCTGACCGACGAGTCGGCCGACCATCCCTCGTGGTCCGCCGACTCCCGTTCGCTGCTCTATCTCTCGGGCGGCAGGCTGCGTCTGCTCGACCTGGCGTCGGGCCGTGCCCGTACGGTCCGGATCCCGCTCGACTACCGGCGTCCGGTACCGGAGGACACGGTCGTGCATGCCGGGAAGTTCTGGGACGGGACGGGCGAGGCCACTCGCGAGGACGTCGACGTTGTGGTGCGGAACGCCCGGATCGCCGCCGTCGAACCGCACCGCGCCCGGCGCCGGGCCGCGCGCCGCGTCGACGCATCGGAGCGCACCGTGGTCCCGGGCCTCTGGGACGCGCACACCCACCCGTGGCAGTACACCTACGGCGGCCGCCAGACGGTGACCCAGCTCGCGTACGGCATCACCACGGCGGTCTCGCTGGGCGGCTTCGCCTACGAACAGGCCCGGCTCCGCGAGGCGATCGCGGCCGGAGCGCTGGCCGCGCCCCGGCTGCTGGCCACCGGCGAACTCCTGGACGGCGCCCGCGTCGCATACAGCATGGGCAGGGCGCACCGTACGAGGGAAGGGCTCCGCCGCTCCCTGGAGCGGGCGGCCGCACTGGACTGGGATTTCGTCAAGACGTATGTCCGGGCGCCCGGTTGGATGATGGAGGACGCCGCCCGGTTCGCGCACCGGCTGGGGGTGCGCGCGGGCAGCCACCTGTGCACCCCGGGTCTGCAGCTGGGGCAGGACCTGACGACGCATCTGCAGGCCACGCAGCGGCTGGAGTTCGGACACGCCACGACGGCGTCCGGCCGGGCCTACCGGGACCTCGTGGACCTCTACGCCTCCGGGAACCTGTCGCTCGTCGCGACGCCGTTCACGGCCATGCCGCTGCTCGGGACCGATCCGTCGCTCGCACGGGACCCGCGGGTCACCGCCCTGATGCCTCCGTGGGACGTGGCGCTCGTCGAGCAGCTGGCCGGGAAGCCGCCCACGGACGGTGAACTCGCCACGCTGCGTACGGAGATGGGCGTCTACCGCTCGGTGCTCGACGGCGGCGGGATCGTGGCGCTCGGGACGGACACCCCGCTCGTGCCGGTCGGCCTCGCGCTGCACCTCGGCCTGCGGGCGCTGCACCGCCACGGGCTCTCCCCGGCCCAGGCGCTTCGCACCGCGACCGTGCTGCCCGCGCGGGTCTTCGGCGCGGACCGCGATCTCGGCACACTGGAGGAGGGCAAGCTGGCCGACCTGACCGTGGTGGACGGTGATCCCTTCACGGACTTCGACGCGATGGTCCGGACGGTGTCGGTGCTGCGCGGCGGCGTTCGGTACGAACAGGCAGAGCTGGTAAGGGACTTCACCGTCCCGGATGCCGGGGCAGGCGTCCGGGCGGGCGGAGACGGGAATCGGGGCCGCGACGCCGAGAAGTGGCTGGAGGTCGGGCGGCAGCTGCGCCGGGACACCTGCTGCGACACGGGGATGTGAGGAGGCGTGAGGGCCCGCCGGCGAACCGGCGGGCCCTCGCGATGTCCGGCCCCCGTACGGGGCGAGTCGCCGTGCGGCGTCAGGGAGTTGCCGACGCGGCTCGCTCCGCGTGCGGGCCTCCGGCGGACGCGGGCGGCCGCTCTTCCGTATTCGTCGGCGGCTGCTCCGCGTCCGCGGTTTCCATCGCCCGCTCCGCCTGTCCCAGGAGCCCGTGCGCCGTGGAGAGGACCGCGATGCCCAGGACGAGGGCCGCCGCCCCGACGTAGAAGGGCACGTGCACATCGGTCGCCTCGACCAGCTTCCCCGCGGCGAAGGGGGCGAGCCCGCCGCCGATGAAGCGGACGAAGCCGTAGGCGGCTGAGGCGACGGGGCGCTCGACGGGCGAGACGGTCATGACGGCCTGGGTGGTGACCGTGTTGTTCACGCCGATGAAGACACCGGCCACGATGACGGCGGTGACGAGGACGGCCGTGTGCGTGGTCCAGACGGCGATGACGAGTACGACGACCGCGAACAGCGCGAGGTTGGCGTACAGAGTGCGGGCAAGGCCGAGCCGGCGCTGCAGCCACGGGGCGCCGAACACGGAGAAGACGGCGACGAGCAGTCCCCAGCCGGTGAAGACGAGACCGAGCTGGACCGCGCCGAGGTCCATCGGGAACGGGGCGTAGCCGAGGACGGTGAAGAAGGCCCAGTTGTAGCAGAGCGCGGTCAGCGACAAGGTCAGCAGCCCGCGGTGGCGGAGAGCGCGCAGGGGGTCGCCGAGCCGTGTCCTGCGGCGGGGCATCGGGAGGGGTTCGACGAGGACGGCGGTGGCGAGGAGCGCGACGGCCATCAGGGCCGCGACGCCGTAGAACGGGCCGCGCCAGCTGATGCTGCCGAGGAGACCGCCGAGGAGCGGGCCGACGGCGATGCCGAGGCCGAGCGCGGCCTCGTAGAGGATGATCGCGCCGGAGAAGCCGCCGCTGGCGGAGGCGACGATCACGGCGAGGGAGGTGGCGATGAAGAGCGCGTTCCCCACGCCCCAGCCCGCCCGGAAGCCGACGATCCCGGCGATGCCGTCCGCGGTTCCGGCCAGGGCGCTGAACGCCACGACCATGGTGAGCCCGGCGAGCAGCGTGCGCTTGGCGCCGATGCGGCTGGAGACCCAACCGGTGATCAGCATCGCGACCGCGGTGACGACGAGATAGCTGGTGAACAGCAGCGTCACCTGACTCGGTGTCGCGTGCAGGTCGTGGGATATCGCGGGCAGGATCGGGTCGACGAGGCCGATGCCCATGAAGGACACGACGCAGGCGAAGGCGACGGCGAAGACGGCCTTCGGCTGCCGGAAAGGGCTTGCGGCGAGGCCGGTCGATGCGGGGCCGGTCGCGGCGGGGCCGGTCGCGGCGGGGCGGGTTGAGGCGCCGGTCATACGGGTGCTCCGTTTCGGACGCTTTCCGTGCGGTGGGCGGTGCGGGGGGTGGGGTACGGGCGGTGCCGTGGCAGGGCGATGCGGTCGGGGGACGCGGTCGGGGCGATCTCAGGGCGAGGAACGAGGGGCACCCGTACGGCTCTCGGGCTCCAGCCGGGTCAGGGTGTCGATGGCGGGGAGGGCCGCGGTGAGCGCGGCGCGATCGTCCGGGCTCAGCCGTTCCAGCAGATGACCGAGGCGCTCCGCGCGAGCCGCCCGACGGCGGGCCAGCGCGTCGCGACCGGCGTCGGTGATGTGCACACGGACCACCCGGCGGTCCTCCGGATCGGAGGCCCGTGTCACCAGTCCGGATTCCTGCAGGCGGGAGATGAGCTGGGTCATCGCCGGCTGGGTGACGCCCTCCCGGGCGGCGAGCGCGGTGAGGCGGCCGGGCCCCGTCCGTTCCAGGTCGCTCAGCGTCGACACGGCGGTGAGGGAGAGGTCCGTGGGCGTGCCGAGCCGGCGGAACAGACGGAAGAGGCGTTCCAGCGCCGCCGCCACCTCCCCGGCCTCGGGGTCGCCGTCGAGAACCGAGGGGGCGCCTTCACTGTCCGAACGGATTTCCATAACCCACTTATATCATTGGGTTATACATCCACCCAGAGATGCCGCTCGCCCCTCCCGCCCGCACCGGCGCCGATCCGCCAACACCCCGGGCCCGTACGCGCATCGCCCCCTCCGCACATCGGGACGAAATGCGGAGGATCCCCCTCCATGCGGTGTGACTTTGCTCACCGACAGCGCCGCCCAGGCCACAGCAGCCCCACCCGTCACCACCGTTCCGCAACCGCGCCCCCGGGCTCCGGCACGCCCCACGACCGGGGGCTGGACCGACCTGAAGCCGGGCATAGGCAAGAAGGCTGAAGCGACCGTGGCGAATGAGGGGAGGACGAGGGGGTCGGTCGCTGATGAGGTGAAGAGCGGACCGTCCACGCATGCGCCGCGCCGGACCGGGCAGTCGCCCCGCCGGCAGTGCTCGAGGAAGGCGAGACGCTCATACTTCCGCAGGTGACGGGCCTGTTGCAGACCGTGATCCGTCGCAGCGTCAGATGAGCGCCCGGGAACGGCCATCCGTAATGTGCCTACGGAGAGCATTGTTCAGGCCAAAGGTTGACCATGAGAGCGGCGGATGGAACCTGTGACGTTCCCGTGCGTCTCCACTAATGAACGGACGACGGGAGTTCGCTGTGAGAATCGATCCGGCAGAAACCCGGAATCAATGCCCTCAGTGCGGCGGCCAGATGCAACAGAGTCCCAACGGCGGCTGGCTCTGCGGGAATTGCGGGGCGCAGCGTTGAGCAACGAGACGTACTCGACCACCACCTGCCCAGCCTGCGGAGCGCAGATAGACGGCCTGCAGAACCGCTATGTCTGCGGCCTCTGCGGCTGGGTCAGCCCGCCCGACGGCCGGGCGCCGGAAGCCTCCGCCGAGGAGTGACGCACTCCGCGACCACCCCCTCCCCGCTACGACCACCCCCGCCGCGGCCGTTCGGTCCCACCCCGTCAGACCCGCGCCCCGCCACCGCACGCCCGTCCGTTCCGTGCGGCGAGGCCGGGTCACCCTGAGCTTCCGCGCGTACGCCGTCCGTACCGGGTCCGGCGGTCGCTGGCAGGCGCGGGCGGGTCGTGGGACGCTGACAGGCACAGGGAGTGTCCGCCGAGCAGGCCTCGGGAGGACAGATGGGACGCGACGTCCCCGCGCGGGTGTTCACCCGCGAAGACCGCCGCGAGTACCGGCAGAAGATGCACCGGTGCCTGGACGCCTTCGCCCACATGCTGCGCGAGGAGCGCTTCGAGACCGAACGCCCGCAGGTCGGCCTCGAGATCGAGCTCAACCTCGTCGACGACTCCGCCGAGCCCGTGATGCAGAGCACCGAGGTGCTGCAGGCCATCGCGGACCCGTTCTGGTCCAGTGAGCTGGGCCGCTTCAACCTCGAGATCAACATCCCGCCGCGCCGGCTGACCACCGGCGGCCCGGGCGCCTGGGAACAGGACGTACGCGACGCCCTCAACCACGCCGAGGACCGAGCCGCGACGGTCGGCGCCCATCTGATCATGGTGGGCATCCTGCCCACGCTCCAGCAGGACGACGTCAGCGAGGACGCCCTCGTCGACAACCCGCGCTACCGCCTCCTCAACGAGCAGATCTTCCAGGCCCGCGGCGAGGACCTGCGCATCGCCATCGACGGCGTCGACCGGCTGCGCACCTACGCGGACACGATCACGCCCGAGGCCGCCTGCACCAGCACGCAGTTCCATCTCCAGGTCAGCCCGGACGAGTTCGCCGACTACTGGAACGCCGCGCAGGCCATCGCCGGGGTCCAGGTCGCCATGTCGGCCAACTCCCCCTTCCTCTTCGGCAAGGAGCTGTGGCGGGAGACCCGCATCCCGCTGTTCGAGCAGGCCACGGACACGCGCGCGGTGGAGCTCAAGGCGCAGGGCGTACGGCCCCGGGTCTGGTTCGGGGAACGCTGGATCACCTCGGTCTTCGACCTGTTCGAGGAGAACGTCCGCTACTTCCCCGCGCTGCTCCCCCTGTGCGAGCCCGGGGACCCGCTGGAGTCGCTCAAACGCGGCGAGATCCCCGACCTGCCCGAACTCACCCTGCACAACGGCACGATCTACCGCTGGAACCGCCCCGTCTACGCCGTCGTCAACGGCACGCCCCACCTCCGTATCGAGAACCGGGTGCTGCCCGCGGGCCCCACCATGGCCGACACCACCGCCAACGGGGCGCTCTACTACGGTCTGCTGCGCGCACTGGTGGACGAGGAGCGGCCGGTCTGGTCCCGCATGTCCTTCGCGGCGGCCGAGGACAATCTGCACGCCGCCGCGATGCACGGCATGGACGCCCGCCTCTACTGGCCCGGGATGGGCGAAGTGCCCGTCTCCGAGCTGGTGCTGCGGCGGCTGCTGCCCCTCGCCCACGAAGGGCTGGACCGCTCCGGCATCGACTCCGCGTGGCGCGAGCCGATGCTCGGCATCATCGAACAGCGCTGCGTCACCCAGCGCAACGGGGCCCTGTGGCAGGCGGAGACGTACCACCGGATCGAGTCCACCGACCATGTCGGGCACCACGAGGCGCTGCGCCGCATGACCCTGCAGTACATCGACTTCATGCACCTCAACGCCCCCGCACACACCTGGCCCGTCGAGTGAGGAATCGTGTGAGGAATCCCCCGGCGGCACAGCGAAAGGTGGGCGCCCATCGAGCGATGTGACGGAAGAAGCCCCACGACGACGTGTCGCCCGGGCGGACGGGGAAACCCGCCCCGCAGCCGCACCGCACACGACGACAGCGTGGCCCGGTGCTTCCGGGCCATCGGGACGGATGCCTATGAACAGCGGGTACAGGGGTCCCGAGGAGTACGGCCGGGACCCGCTCGGAGACTTCCTTGCACACTTGCTCGGCACAGGGCCGCAGAACCGGCGGTCCGACTCGAGATACATGGACTTCGGTCGCCTGATGAGCGAACCGGCGCGGCAGCTCGTATCGGCCGCCGCCTCGTACGCCGCCGAGCACGGCAGCACCGACCTCGACACACAGCACCTCCTCCGGGCCGCGCTCAGCGCCGGCCCGACGCGGGCCATGGTGTCCCGCGCCGGGGCCGACCCCGACGCCATCGCGGCCCAGATCGACCGGAAGGCGGGCGAGGGCCCGCCGCGCCGCTCCATCGCCGTCACGCCCGCCGTCAAGCGCGCCCTGCTCGACGCCCACGACATCGCCCGGTCCACCGGCGCCTCGTACATCGGGCCCGAGCACGTCCTGGTGGCCCTGGCCGCCAACCGCGACTCCACGGCCGGGCAGATCCTCAACGCCGCCCACTTCGATCCGCGCACGGGCACCCCCGGCGGCGCGCCCGGCGGCTTCGCGTCCCCGCCCCGCTCCCCCGAGCAGCGCCCCGGCGCGGGCGACCAGGGCACGCCGACGCTCGACAAGTACGGGCGCGACCTCACCGCCCTGGCGCGCGACGGGCGCATCGACCCGGTGATCGGGCGCGACGAGGAGATCGAGCAGACCGTCGAGGTGCTGGCCCGGCGCGGCAAGAACAACCCGGTGCTCATCGGCGAGGCCGGGGTCGGCAAGACCGCGATCGTCGAAGGGCTCTCCCAGCGCATCGTCGAGGGCGACGTCCCCGGCATCCTGCTGGGCCGGCGGGTCGTACGGCTCGACCTGTCCGGCATCGTCGCGGGCACCCGCTACCGCGGTGACTTCGAGGAGCGTCTGACCGCCGTGATCAACGAAATCCGTTCCCACTCGGACGAGTTGGTCGTCTTCATCGACGAACTGCACACGGTCGTGGGCGCGGGCGGGGGCGGCGCCGAGGGCGGGCCGATGGACGCGAGCAACATGCTCAAGCCCGCGCTGGCCCGCGGTGAGCTGCACGTCATCGGGGCGAGCACACTGGAGGAGTACCGGCGCTACATCGAGAAGGACGCCGCGCTCGCCCGCCGGTTCCAGCCCGTCCTGGTCCCCGAGCCGAGCCCGGAGGAGGCCGTCGAGATCCTGCGCGGGCTGCGCGACCGCTACGAAGCGCACCACCAGGTCCGCTACACCGACGAGACCCTGCTGGCCGCCGTCGAACTCTCCGACCGCTACCTCACCGAGCGCTTCCTCCCCGACAAGGCGATCGACCTCATGGACCAGGCCGGGGCACGGGTGCGGCTGCGCTCCTCAACGCGCGGCACGGACGTCCGCGCCCTGGAGCGCGAGATCGAGCAGCTCCGCCGGGACAAGGCGCAGGCCGTGGCGGCCGAGGACTTCGAGACCGCGGTCCAAGTACGCGACCGCAGCGCCGAGTTGGAGAAGCGGATCGAGGAGAGCAAGCGCAAGGAACAGCCCGACACGGACCGCATCCCCGAGGTCACCGTCGAGGACATCGCCGACATCGTCTCGCGGCAGACCGGCATCCCCGTCAGCAGCCTCACCCAGGAGGAGAAGCAGCGTCTGCTGGGCCTGGAGGACCATCTGCACCAGCGGGTCATCGGCCAGGACGAAGCCGTCACCGCCGTCGCGGACGCGGTGCTGCGCTCCCGCGCCGGGCTGTCCAGCCCCGACCGGCCCGTGGGCAGCTTCCTCTTCCTCGGGCCGACGGGCGTGGGCAAGACCGAACTCGCCCGCGCCTTGGCGGAGGCGCTGTTCGGGAGCGAGGACCGCATGGTCCGCCTCGACATGAGCGAGTACCAGGAGCGGCACACGGTCAGCCGACTGGTCGGAGCCCCGCCGGGGTACGTCGGGCACGACGACGCGGGGCAGTTCACGGAGGCCGTGCGCCGGCACCCGTACTCGTTGCTGCTGCTCGACGAGATCGAGAAGGCCCACCCGGACGTCTTCAACGTCCTGCTGCAGGTGCTGGACGACGGGCGGCTCACCGACTCCCAGGGGCGGACGGTCGACTTCACCAACACCGTCATCGTGATGACCAGCAACCTGGGCTCGGAGGCCGTCTCCGGGCGCGGCGCGACGCTGGGCTTCGGGTCCGGCGGCGACGGGGAGGCGGACGAGGAGGCGCGGCGCGAGCGGGTGTTGAGACCGCTGCGCGAGCACTTCCGGCCTGAATTCCTCAACCGCATCGACGAGATCGTGATCTTCCGTCAGCTCACCGACGAGCAGCTCCGGCGGATCACCGACATGCTGCTCGACGAGACCCGGCGCCGGCTGCGGGCCCAGGACGTGACCGTCGACTTCAGCCCGGAGGCGGTCGACTGGCTGGCGCACCGCGGCTACCAGCCGGAGTACGGCGCACGGCCACTGCGGCGCACGATCCAGCGCGAGGTGGACAACCACCTGTCACGGCTGCTGCTCAGCGGCAGACTCCAGCCGCACACGCGCGTGATGGTCGATGTGGCCGAAGGGAAGCTGACGCTCCACACGGAGCGCCCGGACGAGGTGGAGTCCCCGGCGGGAACGGAGGCCCGCGACCGGCTGACCGGCTGAGTGCGCGCGGAGGGACGGTCCCGCTGCTGCCGACGGCCCTACCGGAGGCGGCCGCCGCCCTCCGCGGCGCTCCCCTCCCCCGCGCGGCGGTCCCGATCCCCCGTGCCGCGGACCGTCCAGTGGGCCTCCGCGAACGCGGCCAGCTCCTCCTCGTCCCCCGCCGCGACCAGGCCCGTCCCCGGAGGCACCGTGGCCCAGTACGGGAAGGAGGCGTCCGCGCCCGCGTGGTCCGTCAGCACCCACGTGGCGCGGGCGCACTCGGCCATCAGCTCCTTCAGCGCCGCCTGTTCGGGGTGCGGGCAGTTGATGCCGCGCGCCGGGTCGAGCCCTTCGGCACCGAGGAACGCGAGGTCCGGGCTGATCCTGCGCAGCGCCTGTTCCGTCCTCGTGCCTTCCAGGGCCGCGTGGGGGCGGCGCAGCGTTCCGCCCAGCACGACGACGTCCACGGACGCGTCGGCCAGTTCGAACAAGGTCGGCAGACCGTTGGTGACGACCGTGATGTCGGTCCGGTCGCGCAGTTCGCGCGCGAGCCGGTCGACGCCGGGTCCGGCGTCGAGGAGCACCACCTCGCCGCCCCGTACGAGGCCCGCGGCTGCCGCCGCGACCGCGTCAGGACCGCCCGGCGCGCCGCCCCGTTCCGCGCGGCGCGGGTCCACCGCGCCGCCGTACGTACGGGTGATGCGGCCGCGGTCGGCGAGAACGGCCAGGTCCCGGCGGATGGTCGACAGCGAGACCCCGAACTCCGCGGCCAGTTCGCGCACGCTCGTGGCGTCGTCGCCCAGCAGTTCCACCAGGCGGCGGCGCCTGTTCCTGGTGGAGGTGCGCTCCCGACCGGCCACGTGGCGGTCCCCTTCCGTTCCGCCGGCCACCCGGCACCGCAGGAGACGACTTCTTGCGCGAACCGCGCAATTCCGACGGTAGCAGGGCATCCGCCTGCCGGACGGCTCGCTGCGGGGGACGCCCTCCGCGCCCGTTGTGCGAAGATCCCCCCGCAGTGCGCACGGGGTCCGTGTGCACGGACGGGCCGACCCGGAAGGTGACGATGTACGCGATATCCCTGGGCGACGACGGCGCGGAGCTGCGCCCGCTGGAACCGTGGCAGGCCGAGGAATTCCTGGCCCACATGGACCGGGGACGGGAGTTCATCGGGCAGTACGTCGGACTGCCCGACGTCGTCACGGACCTGGAGTCGAGCCGCGCGTACCTCCAGCAGTACGCCGAGAAGACGGCGTCGGACACGGGCCGGATCCACGGCATCTGGTCGGACGGCACGCTGGTCGGCGGCGTTCTCTTCCGGACGATGAACGTCGAGCAGGGCACCGCCGAGGCAGGCTGCTGGCTCGAACCGTCGGCGGCGGGCCGGGGGCTGGTGACCCGCGCCGTGCGCGTGATCATCGACTGGGCCGTGCGGGAACGCGGCATCCACCGCGTGGAGTGGTGGGTCTCGTCGGAGAACGCCCCGAGCATCGCCGTGGCCCGGCGGGTCGGGATGCGGCGCGACGGCGTGCTGCGGGAGAACTACCTGTACCGGGGCAAGCGGCAGGACACCGAGATCTGGTCGGTGCTGGCACGGGAGTGGACGGGGGGCGAGCCGGAGTCCTGAGCGGGCCGGGCCACCGTGGCGGTACGGGCGCGGCCCGGGCGGCGATGCGGGCTTGGCGCCGCGGCGTTGCGGGCCTGATGCCACGACGGTACGGACATGACCGCGGCGGTACGGGCGGTACGGCGACGGCGACGGCGACGGCGCCAGGGCAAGCATCCCCGTGGCAGCACCGGCCGTCAGCCGCCCGCCCCGCCCGCCTGCACGGTCGGCAGGAACTCCCGTGCGTGAGCGGCCCGGTGGGCCCGGGCGATCTCCGGCCGGGGCCGCACCTCGTACCGCTCGCCCGTCACGGCCGCCGGATCCAGGCCGAGCGCCGCCCCCGCCCAGGCCGCGGCTCCCAGGCAGGCGACGTCGGGGACAGCGCACACCAGGGTGCGCCAGGGCGAGACGGCGGCCTTGACGGCGGTCCACGCCTCCAGACGTACGGAGCCGCCCAGCAGCGTGACGGTCCGCGGCGGCCCTCCGCCCGTCAACTCGCCCTGCACATCGGCCATCCAGCGCGCCTGGTGCGAGGCGCCCTCCAGCAGCCCCCGGGCCAGCTCGGGCAGTCCGTGCCGCGCCTCCACCCCGTGCACCGCGAGACGCCGGTCCCGGTCAGGGCGCGGCGCGGACCTTCCGTACAGGTACGGCTCGACCGTCAGGCCCGTCGGTCCGTCGCCCGCCTGCCCGACGAGGTCGGCGAAGCGCCCGTAGCGCTCGTCGGCGGGCGCGTCCCCCAGGCCCAGCACGCGGTCGCAGAACCACTCCACCAGCGCACCCGACCCGGACATCCCCGCGACGACGCACCAGTGCCGCCCGTCCACGTGCCGCCCGTACGACATGCCCTCACGCGCCGCGGCTCCCGCGTCCGGCGGTCCGTCGCCGACGGTCACGACCGCCTCCGCCGTGCCCATCGAGTCGGCCGCCTGGCCCGCTTCGCGCACCCCCGCGGCCCAGGCGCCGACGAGGTGGTCGTGCCCGGCGACCACGACCGGCACCCCGGCCGCCACGACAGCGGTGGCGGTGGCCGTGCCGGTCCGGCCTACCGGCTCGCCCGGGGCGCGGACCGTGGGCATGCGCTCCGGGGCGAGGCCCGCGCGGGCGAGCAGGTCCTCGCGCCACGTCCCCGTCCGCACGTCCCACGCCATGGTCCGCTGGGCGAACGTGGCGTCCGTCCCCACGGCGCCGGTCAGCGCCTGGGCGACGAGATCGGCGGCGCCCGCCCAGACATGGGTCCGGCGCAGCACGGCGGGGTGTTCGTCGCGCAGCCAGTGCCATTTGGCCAGGGGCACCTTGGGGCTGGGCAGGATGCCGGTGGACGCGTGCAGCGCGGCGGCGCCGGGGTCGCCCCGGAGCCGTTCGGCCTGGGCGGCGGGGCGCGGGTCGGACCAGGACGACGCGGGCAGCAGCGGCGTCCCGTCCCGGTCGAGCGGGGCGCCCGTCTCGGCCATGCCGGTGACGCCCACGGCGTCGGGGGTACGCCCCGCGGCGGCCGTGCAGGCGGCCAGCGCGTCCAGCGCGGCCTGCTGGAGCCGGGCCACGTCGTGGACGTGACCGTCGGCGGGGGTACGGCGCTGGGCGTGCGCCAGGACGGTCCCGTCGGGTGTGCACAGCACCGCCTTGCAGTGCGTCGTCCCGACGTCGATCCCCGCGAGGACAGCCATCAGGCGTCGTCCCCGTAGCCGGGGAAGCCGGTCCGTTCGAAGGCCACGGCGGCGGCACCGACGACGCCGACCCGGTCACCGGTGCGGGCCGCCACGATGCGTACGGCACGGGCCGCCGGCCCCATGGCCTGGTCGCGGACGAGACGGCGCACGGGCGCGAGGAGTTGTTCACCGGCGCGGGTCACGCCTCCGCCCAGGACGACGCGTTCGGGTTCGAAGACATTGACGAGCGAGGTGATGCCGCAGGCCAGGGCCTGTGTGGTGGCGATCCACACCTCGGCCGCGACGGGATCACCCGCCGCGGCCTCGCGCGACACGTCGGCCGCGGTGAGCGGCTCGTACGCGGCGAGTGCGGTGCGGCCTCCCGCGGCCTCCGCCTCGGCGACGGCTTCGCGGGCGCGTTCGGCGATCGAGGTGCCGGAGGCGTACGCCTCGAGGCAGCCGGTGCGGCCGCAGCCGCGGCAGTGGCGCCCGGTGCGGTCGACCGTCACATGGCCGAGTTCGCCGCCGTTCCCGGCCGCGCCGCGGTAGGTGCGGCCGTCGATGACGACACCGCCGCCGACACCGGTGGAGAGGGTCAGATAGAGCATGTGGCGGGCCCCGGCGCCCGCACCGAAGCGGTGCTCCCCGGCCGCGGCGGCGGTCGCGTCGTTGTCCAGGACGGCCGGTCTGCCGTAGCGCTCCTCGGCGAGGCGGGTCACCGGTACGTCGATCCAGCCGGGCAGGTGCGGCGGGCAGAGAAGCATGCCCGCGCCGGGGTCGAGGGGGCCGCCGCAGCCGATGCCGGTCGCGGCGATCCGCAGCGGATCGGTGCCGGACTCGTCGACCGCCTTGCGGCCGAGGTCGAACAGGCGGTTCAGCACGGCCTGTACGCCTTCCTGCGCGAGCGTGGGTGCCACCAGGAACGAGCGCACGGCACCGTCCGCGCCGACGACGCCGGCGGCCAGCTTGGTGCCTCCGATGTCCAGGCCGAGCACGGCATCCGGCGCCGCGCCGGTTCGGTCCGCCCGGCCCGCATGGGGGTGTGCCATGGGTTCATCCGTCCGCTGTCGTCGTCCGTGCACGGCGTGCCCGTACGGCGAGCCTGCCACGGCCGTCGCCGAACCGGGCGGCGCACGCGGGAACGGGCTGCCCGGTTCGGCGCTGGGTGTTTCTCCTGAACCAGCCCGGGCCCGCGATGTCCGCCACGGCTCCCCCAGAGCTTCGCCCGGGAAGCACCCCACCCCAGCCACGACCGGGAGTTGGCCGGGGCTCCGGGGCGGAGCGCGGCATGTGCTCTTCAGGCGGGGGCGGTGCGGCGCGATGGGCGCGGAGCGGTTTCGTCTCGCGGCTACGGCGCACAGCAGAGCATCGGCCCCCGCCGAGACCGCGTACGGTCCGCATCCGAAGCAACGCCGTCGGCAGCCGGAGCCGGGGCCTCAACTGGACGGGGCCTTCGGCACGGAGCGGTATCGACTCGCCCATGCGGCGGACAGCGGAAGCAGCCGGATTCGGATCGGGACTCACGTCCCTTCGCAAGAATGCTTGCCCCAGGTCAAGCATTCAGAAAACGGCACCCCGCGAGACCCGGGACACTGCACGGGAGCCGACACGCAACCCCACGACCGGCGCACTCCGGGCACATGGTTCGACCGACCACCCGCCGCCCCGATGCTCACAACCCACCCACGAACGAGCACACAGCACCGCACCCCACGCTCCCAACCAACAGAACGCCCTCCCCGCACGTTCTGTTCAGGAAAGACTGCGCGCCCTTCAGGACAGTCCAGACCCGCGCCACAGCAGCAGGATCACATCCAGCCCGGCCACACCGAGGGCCGCGCGGAACGGCACCCGCGGCCGTGTCCTGCCCAGCAGCGCCGCACCGGCCACCGCCGCCCCGACGCCCAGCAGCAGGACCGTCCCGGTCCGCCCGACGGCTCCCGGGACGGCGAGGATCAGCAGGGCCGACGCGGCCACCAGTGGTACCGGCAGCAGAAGCCGCACCCGTACCGGCCCCAGCCGCTGCGGCCATCCACGGACCCCGGCCTCCAGGTCGTCCCCGATGTCCGGCAGCACATCGGCCAGATGCGCTCCCACGCCGAGCAGTGCGCCCGCCGCCATCAGCCACCACGGGGGCCAGGGGCTGCCGGGCAGGGAGAGCACGACGAACGCCGGAAGGCTCGCGAAGCCGACGGCGTACGGGAGAGGGGACCACGGCGTCGCCTTGAGCCCGAGGTTGTACGCCCACGCCGCCCCCACCCCCGCCAGGTGCACGGCCCCGGCGACCGGCCCGCAGGCGAGCGAGAGCGGTACGCAGAGGGCGAGGGCGATCAGGGCCGCGTTCCGTACGAGCCGTACGGGCACCGCGCCCGAGGCCACCGGTTTGGCGGAGCGGCCCGCCGCCGCGTCGCGTGCGGCGTCGATCGCGTCGTTGGACCAGCCGACCGAGAGCTGGCCCGCCGCCACCGCGCCCGCCACGAGGGCGCATCCCGCCCCGCTCTGCCCCGCGCTCACCGCGAGTCCGGTGGCCATGACGGTCACCGCGGCGGCGGGCACGGGGTGGCAGGCGGCGGACAGGGCGGCGGCCCGCCGGAGCGCGCCCCTCACAGGGCGACTGCGGGCCACGTCGGGTGACGGTACGTCATGGATACGGAGGTCGTCGGAGGCCACCGGAGGATCGTAAGGACCGTGAGCCCGGCCGGAGGTGAGGCGGCGTCGGACACTCGTCGTCCCTACGTCATCGGGAGCGGGAGTCCCCGCGCCCCGGACGGCAACCGGAGCCGGTGAATACCATCGTCGCGGCCCTCCCGGCGGGATGTTGCCCCGGACGAGTGACCGACGGCATGGCCCGCGAACAGGCGGGGGAATCCGTTGACGTCGATCCATGCCGCCCCATCGGAGAAGCCGGATGAGCCGTATCGCCGCCGTGCACGGGGTCCTGGCACCGCACCGCCATCGGCAGCGCGAGATCACCGACCTCATGGCCCGTACCTGCCTGCCCGACGGCGCGGACCGGGCCGTGCTCGACCGATTCCACACCTCCGCCAAGGTCCGCACCCGACACACCGTGCTGCCCCTCGACGCGTACGCCGGGCTCGACGGATTCGGGGAGGTGAACGACGCGTTCATCACCGCCGCGGTCGAGCTCGGCGCCGAGGCCGTCGACGGCGCGCTGCGCGCGGCGGGGATCGCGCCGCGCGAGGTGGACCTGCTGGTGTTCACGTCCGTGACGGGCATCGCGGCGCCGTCCGTCGACGCCCGGCTCGTCGGGCGGCTCGGCCTGCGTCCGGACGTCAAACGCCTCCCTGTGTTCGGACTCGGCTGTGTCGCCGGCGCCGCCGGGCTCGGCCGCCTCCACGACTACCTCCGCGGCTGGCGGGACCATGTCGCGGTGCTGCTCTCCGTCGAGTTGTGCTCGCTGACGTTCCAGCGCGACGACCCCTCCCCCGCCAACCTCGTCGCCGGCGGGCTGTTCGGCGACGGCGCGGCCGCGGCCGTCTGCTGCGGCGAGGAGCGGGTGCCGGCGCCCGGTGGCCCGGTCGTCGTGGCGACGCGCAGCCGCCTCTACCCGGACACCGAACAGGTCATGGGGTGGGACATCACCGGCAGCGGGTTCCGGGTGGTGCTCGACTCCACGGTCCCCGACGTCGTACGGCAGCACCTGGCCGACGACGTCGACGGCTTCCTCGGCGACCACGACCTCAAGCGCCACGACATCGCCGCCTGGGTGTGCCACCCGGGCGGCCCGAAGGTGCTGGAGGCGGTCGCCGAAGCGCTCGACCTCCCGGACGGCGCGCTGGACGTCACGTGGCGGTCCCTGGAGCGGATCGGCAACCTGTCGTCCGCCTCCGTCCTGCACGTCCTGCACGACACGCTCGCCGACCGGCGTCCGCCACCTGATACCCCCGGGCTGCTGCTCGCCCTCGGCCCCGGCTTCTGTTCCGAACTCGTGCTGCTGCGCTGGTAGTTGAGGGGACGCCATGATCTGGTACACGGCTCTGGTGCTCGGCGTCGCTGCGGAGCGCATGGCCGAACTCGTCCTCGCCCGCCGCAATGCGCGCTGGAGCCTGGCGAACGGCGGATCGGAGTCCGGGCGTTCGCACTATCCCGTCATGGTGCTGCTGCACACGGCCCTCCTCGCCGGCTGCCTCCTCGAAGTGTGGGTAGGGCAAGGGGAGTTCGTGCCACTGGTCGGCTGGGCGATGGTCGGGGTCGTCCTGGCGGCGCAGGGCTTGCGCTGGTGGTGCATCGCCACGCTGGGCCGCCAGTGGAACACGCGGGTGATCGTGGTGCCGGACCAGCCGCTGGTGACGGGCGGGCCGTACCGCTGGCTGCGCCACCCCAACTACGTGGCGGTGGCCGCCGAGGGCACCGCCCTCCCCCTCGTGCACGGCGCCTGGGCCACCGCCGTCGTGTTCACGCTGTGCAACACCGTGCTCCTCAGCACCCGCATCCGCTGCGAGGAGGCCGCTCTGGCGGCCGCGAAGGGCGCCCGCGCGTGATCGACGTGCTGGTGGCGGGCGGCGGCCCGGCCGGTCTGGCCGCGGGCGTCCACGCGGCCCTCGCCGGTATGGAGGCGGTGGTGGTCGAACCCCGGGCCGTACCCGTCGACAAGGCGTGCGGCGAGGGCATCATGCCGAGCGGCGTGGCGGCGCTGCGGGCGATCGGCGCGCCCGTCGACGGCCACGGTCTGCGCGGCATCCGCTACCTGGACGCGCGCCGCTCCGCCGACGCCCCCTTCCACGGCGCCCCCGGTCTCGGCGTCCGCCGGACCGTGCTGCACGCCGCTCTCGCGCGCCGCGCCCGCGAACTCGGCGTCCGCGTGGTGGAGGGCAAGGTCGACGGAGCGGACCAGGGCGAGGGGTGGGTGGCGGCGGCGGGACTGCGGGCGCGCTGGCTGATCGCGGCGGACGGCCTGCACTCCCCGCTGCGCAGGTCGCTCGGCCTCGACCTGCCGGACCCTGCGGCGCCCCGCCGCTACGGCCAGCGGCGCCACTACCGCGTCCGCCCCTGGACGGACCACGTCGAGGTGCACTGGTCACCCCGCGGCGAGGCCTATGTGACGCCCGTGGACGAGGACTTGGTGGGGGTCGCCGTCCTGAGCCGGGAGCGGTGCGGTTACGCCGAACACCTCGCGCGCTTCCCGCGCCTGGCTCCGCTGCTCGACGCGCGCCCCGCCACTCCGGTGCGCGGCGCGGGCCCGATGCGCCAGCGCGTACGGGGCCGGGTCGCGGGGCGCGTCCTGCTCGTCGGCGACGCCGCCGGCTACGTCGACGCGCTGACGGGTGAGGGCATCGCCCTCGCCCTCGCCTCGGCGGACGCGGCCGTACGCTGCCTGGTCCGCGGGCGGCCGGAGGTCTACGAGGGCGCCTGGCGCAGGCTGTCCCGCCGGCACCGTGCGCTCACCTGCGCGCTGCTGGGGCTGAGCGGGCGGGCGGGGACGGCGCGCCTGATCGTGCCCGCGGCCTCCGTGCTGCCGCCGGTGTTCCGCGCCGCGGTACGCGCCCTCCAATAGCAACCCGCCCCGCAGTCCCCGGACTCCGGCCTCCCCGCGGACACGGCGGCGCGCATCCGCGAGTACATCGCGGCGCGCGGCGGACTCACGGCACCGTGACGCCGGGGCCGGCCGGGACGCCGTCCCGTCAGCGGCGTGGCAGCCGGTGCACCTCGACCTGGCCCAGTGCGCCGCCCGTCACCTCGGCGGTCATGTACGTGCAGTACGGCTGGCGCCTTCGGTCCGTCGGCGAGCCGGGGTTGAGCAGGCGCAGCCCGCCCTCGGCCGTGGTGTCCCACGGGATGTGGCTGTGCCCGAAGACGAGCACGTCCAGGTCGGGGAAGCGGGCGGCGCAGCGCCGCTCCCGCCCGCGGGACGGACCGGTCTCGTGGACGACGCCGAAGCGCAGGCCGTCCAGTTCCGCGTACGCCACCTCCGGCAGCCGGGTCCTCAGTTCGGCGCCGTCGTTGTTGCCGTACACCGCGATGAGCCGCTTCGACCGCGCTTGGAGGAGGTCGAGCGTCGCGGCGTCGATCCAGTCACCGGCGTGGACGACCACGTCGGCCGCGTCGACGGCGGCGAGGAGCGGGGCCGGAAGGACCTTGGCCCGGGAGGGGAGGTGGGTGTCGGAGGTCAGCAGCAGATGCACGCGCCCACGGTAGAACGGACGCCGCACATGCGTCCGCGAAGCGCGGGGAACGGTCACCGGGCGGGGAACGGTCACCGGGCGGCGGCCGCCCGTCCTCTGTTCCCTGCGCTCGTCCGGCGACCGGATGAACACCGCGCCCGGCGGCGGCCGCCCTGCGCGGCGCAGCCGCGGCGCGTGCCGGTCCTTCGGTGATGATGGCGGACATGGCGTCCACCGGCCCCGACCGCGCGTACGGTCCGCTCCTCGACAGCAACGTGCATCTGTGGGACCAGGCCGAGAACCCCGTCTTCTGGCTCTCGGACCGCACGATGCTCCGGCACGTCATCGGCGACTACGACGACCTGCCCGACCGCTACACCCTCACCGACTACGAGCGCGACACCGCCGGCCGTGGCGTGACCGGTGTGATCTGGTCGGACGCCGGTGCCGCCGACCCGATCGCCGCGGCCGCCCGGGTGGCGGGCGAACAGGGCGCAAGGGGCGGACACGGGCTGGTCAAAGGGCTGGTCACCCTCGGGGACCCCACCTCGCCCGGATTCGCCGACCTCCTGCGCCGCTGCCGTGAGGTGCCGCTGATCACGAGCGTGCGGGTGCGACTGGCCGGGACCCTCGCGGCCACCGCCGCGGCCGGAGGCGTGTCGTCCGCGGGCGATGCCCATCTCGTCCGTTCGCATCTGGCGCTTCTCGCGGAAAGCGGCCTGGTCGCCACCCTGGAGGCCACGGGCGACCAGCTCGGCGAGGTGGCCGCGATCGTGGAGCAGCACCCCGGGCTCCGCGTGGTCGTGGACCACTTCGGCTGGCCGACCGACCTCGGCCCCTCCGGGCGCCGGGAGCATATGGCGCGGCTGGCCCGCATCGCCCAGCATCCGAACGCCGCGACCCGCATCGACGCCCTGGGCACGGTCTTCGGCAACTGGACGACGGGACAGCTCCGTTCCTGGCTGCCGGCCGTCGTCGAGACCTTCGGTCCGGACCGCTGCATGCTCGGTTCGGACCTTCCCGTCGAGCATCTCCGGTCCGGTTTCGACGCGGTGTACGAGGCGTACGACACGGTCTTCTCGGACCTCTCCGCGGCCGAGCGGAGGCGGTTGTTCCACGACACCGCGGAAGGCTGGTACACGCCCGCCTGAGCTGCGGGGAAAACGGTTTCGTTGCACGCTTGAGCAACCGGCGCCCCTGCCCCGTACCTCTTCACAGCCGGCCGAATGGACCGGCCGAGAGGAGAGGAGCCCTCGTGTCCGTGCAGCGGAGCCCGGCACAGCCCGTCCTGGTGGAGCCCCGGAAGATCGTGGTGGACGGAGAGGTACGGGAAGTCTCCGTCCCGCCGCTCGCACCGCCGGCCGCCACCGGCAGTCTCGCCGACATTCCCTTCGACAACGCGGCCGAGGCCCCGGCCGACGTCGTCCTCAGCAGGAAACAGCCGGACGGCACCTGGCGGGACGTGACCGCCGCCGAGTTCGCCGCCGAGGTGCTCGCCACCGCCAAGGGCCTGATCGCGCACGGCCTGCAACCCGGCGACCGGCTCGCCATCATGGCCCGTACGACCTATGAGTGGACGCTCCTGGACTTCGCCGCCTGGGCCGCGGGGCTGATCACCGTCCCCGTCTACCCGACGTCGTCGGCCGAGCAGACGCGCTGGATCATCCGGGACACCGGGGCCGTCGGCTGCGCGGTCGAGGGGGTGGACGAGGCGCTGCTGATCGACGCCGAACTCGACCGGCTCCCGGGCTTCGCCCATCTCTGGCAGTTCGACGCGGGCGCCATCGACGAACTCGCCCAGGCGGGGCGGCACATCCCCGACGGCGAGGTGGCGGCCCGCCGCGCCGCGCTGTCCCCCGCGTCGGTCGCCACCCTCATCTACACCTCGGGAACCACGGGCACACCCAAGGGCTGCGTGCTCACGCACGGCAACTTCCTGGCCGAGGTGGACAACGCGATCGAGCTGCTGCACCCCTGCTTCCGGTCGGTGACCGACGAGCCCGCGTCCACGCTCGTCTATCTGCCGCTCTCGCACGTCTTCGGGCGGATGGTGGCCGTCGCCTGTCTGAGGGCCCGCGTACGGCTCGGGCACACCCCGAGCCTCAAGACCGAACCCCTGCTGGCGGACCTCGCCGCCTTCCAGCCGACGTTCCTCCTGGTCGTGCCCTACGTCCTGGAGAAGGTCTACAACACGGCGCGGGCCACGGCCGAACGCATCGGCCGCGCCGCCTCGTTCGACCGTGCCGCGCGGATCGCCGGGCGCTGGGGCGAGGCCCATGAGGCGGAGGAGCACGGCACGGGCAGCGGCCCCGGCGTCGGGCTACGGGCGGCCCGCGCGCTCTACGACCCGCTGGTCTACCGCCGGATCCGCGCGGCCCTCGGCGGCAAGGTCAAGTACGCCATCTCCGGCGGCTCCCCTCTCGGTCACCGGCTCGCCGCCTTCTACGCGGGTGCGGGCATCGAGATCTTCGAGGGCTACGGCTTGACGGAGTCGACGGCCGCGGCGACCGTCACTCCTCCGCTGAAGCCGCGCCTCGGGACGGTCGGCTGGCCGCTGCCCGGTACGGCGGTCCGGATCGCCGACGACGGTGAAGTCCTCGTCCGGGGCGGCCAGTTGTTCTCCGGCTACTGGAACTCCAAGCTGCGCGCGGCCGTGCCGTTCACCGTCGGGCTTCCTCCGTCCTCGCCTTCGCTGGAGTCCGACGCCGACGCCGCGCTCCTGGACAACCGTCAGCAGTGGTTCCCCACCGGTGACATCGGCGCGCTGGACGCGGACGGCTATCTCACCATCACCGGACGCAAGAAGGAGATCATCATCACCGCGAGCGGCAAGAACGTCGCTCCGGCACCGCTCGAGGACCGGCTGCGGGCGCACTCGCTGGTCGGCCAGTGCATCGTCATCGGTGACAACCGGCCGTACATCATCGCCCTCGTCACGCTCGATCCCGACGGTCTGAAGCACTGGCAGATCATCCGCCGCAAGGAGCACCTGTCGCGGGAGGAGCTGGCCTTCGACACCGCCCTGTGCGCCGAGGTGCAGCAGGCGGTTGCGGAGGCCAACGCGTCGGTCTCCCGCGCCGAATCGATCCGCCGCTTCAGCATCCTGCCCGTCGACTTCACGGAGGAGCGCGGGCATCTGACGCCGTCGATGAAGGTCCGGCGCGAGGCGATCACCCGGGACTTCGCCAAGGAGATCGAGGCGCTCTACGAACCGTAGGGACGGTACGCGGTACGAGCCCCGGGGTGCGCGGCGTTCCGGCCCCGGGGGCACGAGCGGGGCCCGCCTGCCCATCGGCCGGCGGGCCCTGCCGTTCAGCCCGTCAGAGCCCGCACCGGCCGCTGCGGCTCCTCGTAGTCGTACACGGGAGGCGCTTGATAGAGCGTGGCCTGCAGCGCGGTCATCAGCCGCTGCACGTCCTCGTACGGCCTGACCACGAGGCGCAGGAACTGGCTGCTGCTGCCCAGCTTGTTGCCGCATTCCCGGATGAACACCCCGTGCTCGGCGAGGAGCCGGTCGCGCAGCATCGCGCCGTCGACACCGTCGGGGAGCTTGACCAGGAGGAAGTTGCCCTGGGAGAGGAAGACCACGACACCGGGGAGGCCGGCGAGGGCGAGGGACATGTTGGCCCGGTCGCGCGAGACCAGGGTGAGGCTGTTCCGGTAGGGCACGGCGTAGTCCCTCAGCATGAAGACCACGGTCTCCGCGAAGGAGTTGAGGTTCCACTTGGGGAGGGCCTTGCGGACGGTGCCCGCGAGCGCCGGGTTGGCGACCATGTAGCCGAATCGGATGCCGTGCAGCCCGAAGTTCTTGCCGAGGCTCTTCAGCACGATCACGTCCGGCCGGATCGCCGCCTCCGATGCGACGGACGCGGACCGCTCGGCGTCGACGAAGTCGATGAACGACTCGTCGATGACGACCAGGTCCAGATCCACCAGCTCGTCGAGGAGCCAGAGGATCTGCTGCCGCCTGAGATAGCCGCCGTCGGGGTTGTTGGGGTTGCACACCACGGCTACGCGGGAGCCGCGGCGGCGGATGAACTTGACGTACTCCTGGAGGTCGAGCGCGAAGTCCTGGTCCTCGCGCAGCGGGAACATGTCGACCCGTTTCCCGGTCTCCATCGGCTGGTCGGTCCAGCGGCCGAAGGTGGGGATCGGGACGGCGAGGCTCTCCTTGACGAGCAGGTGGTCGATCCAGGTGATCAGCTCCGTGGAGCCGTTCCCCATGGCGACCGTCTGCGGGTTCAGTCCCAGCACGCCGCACAGTTCGGCGGTGATGGTGTCGGTGTCGCTCGGGTAGTACGTGAGCGTCGACTCCAGGGACTCCCGCAGCCGCGCGAACATCTCCGGGGTGGGGAAGTAGGGGTTGCACGGGATGCAGAAGTCGAGCCGCTCCTGCGGCTCACCGCGGCCGGGCGGCCCCGACCGGCTGGCGCCGGAATCCGGCGCCAGCCGGTTGAGCATGGCCCAGGACGGGCTGTGCGCGGTGCTGCGCAGCAGCCCCATGTCGAAGGGCTGGGACACCGTCCGGTCCCTTACGGCAGCAGCCCGCCGTCGGCGGCCTCGCCGCCACCGGCCTCGTCGCCACCACCGATCTGGTCGCCACCGGCCTGGTCGCCGCCGGCCTGGTCACCACCGGCCTGGTCACCACCGGCCTGGTCACCCGCGCCGGCCTCGCCGCCGCCCTGACCCGCGCCGCCGGCGCCGATCTCGGCACCCGTGGCCTCCAGGGCCGTGGTCACCGGCTGGAAGAAGGTCTCGCCGCCCTGCGTGCAGTCGCCGCTGCCGCCGGAGGTGAGGCCGACCGCCGCGTCGCCGGAGAACAGCGAACCGCCGCTGTCGCCCGGTTCGGCGCAGACGTCCGTCTGGATCAGACCGTTGACGATGTCGCCGTTGCCGTAGTTCACCGTGGCGTCGAGACCGGTGACGGTGCCGGAGAAGACACCCGTGGTGCTGCCGCTGCGGGTCACCTCCATACCCACGCTCGCCTCGGCGGCCTGCGTGATCTCCTGCTGGGTGCCGTCCTGCAGGTCGACCGAGCTGGGTGCCTCGGTGTTGGGGTCGTCGTAGGTCACGAGGGCGAAGTCGCTCTCGGGGAACTGCGAGTCCGCGACCGTGCCGAGCGGCTCCTGGCCGCCCTGGTCACTCGTCCACGTCTCCGAAGCGTTGCCGCAGTGGCCCGCGGTGAGGAACGCCGGCGCGCCCTGCACGGTGACGTTGAAGCCGAGCGAGCAGCGGGAGCCGCCGCCGAAGATCGCGTCGCCGCCCTCCGCGAACGGCTTGAACTCACCGGCCGACCGCTTGACGGAGACCATGCCGCCCATCTTGTCGGTCGCCGAGGTGAGGGTGTCCCACTTGTCTCCGGTGACCGTTCTGTCGGCGGTCACCACGACCTTGTTCGTCTTCGGATCGATGGACCAGGCCGTGCCGGGCACGGAGGCCGTGGAACCGAGCGTGCGGGTGGCGCCCCGCAGCTCCGCGGTGCTGTTCTCGACGACCCGCGCGACGGCGCCCTTGGCCTGGGCGGCCTCCGCCGACTTGTCGTCCAGCACATTCATGACCAGGCGGTCCTTGCCGCCGTCGTAGTACCAGCCGGCTGCGTCCTGCCCGAGGTCCTGGGCAAGGGTGGAGCCCAGCAGCGCCGCGGCCCGGGGAGCCAGAGCCTTGGGGCTGGGCTCGTCGTCCGTGCTCGCGTTGGCGTTGGGCAGCAGGATGGCGGCTGCCACAACGGCGATCGCGCCGGCTCCGGCTATCGCGCCGGTCCGCTTGTTCACGCGTCGGTGGTTCAACTCACTGACCTCCAGTGGGGGACGAGTCGTGCCCCCACTCATACGGACGAGAACCGCCAGATCTTCAATCCGAACTGAAATCCGCTCTTCGGGCCGCCGTGCGGGGAGCTGGACGGCCCGGCTCCGCACCGCCGCGACCGCGCGGAGGACCAGCCCCGCGCAAGGCGTCGGCCGGCCGACGGTTTCGCGCACGCGGCCCCCTACCCACCGCTCCGACGGCGGCCCGAAGAACCGGTGTGTGGACGGCATCTGGCGGTCCGTCACCCGTACGACGCGCAGGACGCGCCAGGGCCGGGCCGACGTGCCTACGTTGCCCGCAAGGCCCGCCGCGAGAGAGCACGGAGCGCTCACTGTGAGAAGACCGATGGCCGCGATCGCCGCCGGCGTGATGGCACTCGCCCTTGTCCCGACGACGGCGACGGGTGCGGGTGCCGCACCCGCCCCGACGCCTTCCGCCGCACCGGCCGGGTACGACGCCACGCGCTGCGGCAACACCTCGTCGCGCACCCTGCTGACCTTCGACGACTGGCCGTACGCCGACCCGGACCGCGCGACGCGCATCGGCGCGGACCTCCACGCGCGCAAGATCCGCGCCGCGTTCTTCCTCATCGGCGAGTACGCCGGCCGCCGCCCCGACATCGTCACCACCCTGCGGGAGCAGGGCCACTGGGTGGCCAACCACTCCTTCTCTCACCCGCATCTGCCCGTGCTCTCCGACGACGAGGTCGACATGGAGATCCGCAACGGGGTGCGGAGCAATCTGCTGCGGCCCCCGTACGGCGCGTTCGGCCAGCGGGAGGAGTCCGCGGCAGCGGCGCTCGGCTACCGCATCTGCACCTGGACGGTCGACACCCTGGACTGGGAGAAGCCGGACGGCGACGCCTTCCGCAGCGTCGCGAGCATCCGCTCGATCGTGCGGAACGCGCCGGTGGAGGACAAGTACGGCGGCGTCGTCCTCGGCCATCTCGACTACAACTTCCCCGACGCGGTGCCCGGCATCATCGAGGACCTGGAGAAGGACGGTTACCAGCTCTGCGCGAACAACGGCCCCGTCGCCGCCGATGCGCCGCTCCCGCTCGACTGCGGCTGACGCGTCCTTCCCGCTCTCCGCCTTGCTCGAATCCGGCTCGCCGGAGACACCGACCCGTACGGGCGTGCCGGACTGGACCGCCGCGGAACCCCCGCCGAGGCTGGAGCGGGACGGACCGGAACGGCAGGAGCGCGCACGTGGCGAGACGGACCGAACCGCGCAGGGCCCAAGGGCGCGGCGTCATGCGCTGGGTGCGGCTGCTCCCCCTCCCGATCCTGCTCGGCGGCGCCGCGGTGGACTACTTCACCTCGCCCGAGTTCAGCGGTGCGGCCTTCTACTCGGCGGCGCCGATGGCCGGGGCACCGGTCCTGTCCCTGCCCGCGCTCGTCCTCACCGGCCTGGCCGCCTGCGGAACGGACGTCGTCCTGCTCCTGCACTTCGACTCTCTGGACTCGCCGGGCGGCCGCAGCGAACTGGCGTCCGTGGTGACGGTCTCCGCCGTCGCGATCGTCATCAACCGTCTGCTCTACCGCAGTGACGTGCGGCTGCGCTCTGCGCGCATGATCGCCCTGGCCGTGCAGCGCGCCGTCCTCCCTCAACCCCCGCCCCGCGTGGGCACGCTGAGGATCGCGGCGCGCTACGAGGCCGCCCATTCGGGTGCCCGTATCGGCGGCGACCTGTACGCGGTCCAGGACACGCCGCACGGGGTGCGCGGCATCGTCGGGGATGTGCGCGGCAAGGGGCTCGAAGCCGTCGAGACGCTGGACGTCGTGCTCGGGGCGTTCCGCGAGGCAGCGGCGAGCGAGCGCACCATCGCCGATCTCGCGGGACGTATCGAACGGTCCCTCAGGCGGGAGGCCGCGCAGCGGGTGAACCTCGACGAGGTCGAGGGGTTCATCACGGCCGTGCTGACCGAGATCCCGCACGACGGCGGCGAACTGCGGCTGTTCAACCGCGGCCACCCCGCCCCGCTGGTCCTCTTCGAGGGCGGGGTACGCCGCGCCGATCCGTCGCACCCCGAACTGCCGCTGGGGCTGGGCGGGCTGATCCCCGAGCGGCCCCTCGTCGACACGGTGCCCTTCCCGGACGGCGCGACACTGCTGCTCCATACGGACGGACTCACCGAGGCCCGGGATCGTGACGGGAGCTTCTACGACCCGGTCGCCGGACTCACCGGCCACGACTTCCGGGACCCCGACGCGTTGCTGTCCGCCCTGCTGGCGGACGTCCTCCGGCACACGGGCGGGCGCACGAGCGACGACATGGCGCTGCTGGCGATCCGACGCGGTGGCGCGGGCGGATGACAGCACGTCAGAGGACCACCCGTTCGGTGGTGTTATGCCGTTTATGTCTTGTGGCGGGCTGGAATATGCATATGCGCCATGTGGTGCAAGGAGTAGGAGAGAACACGATGTCCACAGTCCTGAACAAGCGCAGCGCGCGGCTGACCGCGGGCTCCGGCGCCTTCGCAGCGGCGATCGCCCTGGGCGGCTCGCTGCTCGTCGCGACCCCGGCACACGCCTACCCGCCTCCCGCCCCCGCCCGGCCGTACGGCACGGTGATCACCCCGTCCGGCGTGAACGAGCGGCAGTACCCCAGCACCGACTCGTCGGTGCGCGGCTTCCTCAAGTACCGGTCGCAGGTGGGCCTCAAGTGCAAGGTCCGCGCGCAGAACATCAACGGCAACCAGATCTGGTACCTGCTGCGCGACCGGCCGAACTGGGTCTCGGCGAAGTACGTCGACAACACGGGGTTCGTGAAGTACTGCAAGGACGTGCAGCGCAGCCCGCTCAACGACACCGAGCAGTCCAAGGCCGCGATGGGCTGAGCACCGGCCCCGGCGGCGGCACCTCACACCGGAGCCACACCCCGCCGGAGCGGCCCGTAGCCCTGACGGAGCGTCCTGCCGTCAGGGCTACGGGCTTGTCCGGGCACCGTCCCGGCCGGTGCGCGGAGCGGCCGGCGCACGGGCCCCCGGCCGTCGGTCAGCCGGTGAGCTGCCAGCTCATGGTGTTGTCGGCCGCGACGAGAGCGGCCAGGACGATCAGGTCGGCGACGCCGAGCCCCATACCGAGCAGCGCGCGTCCGCGCCGGTCCGTGCCCCGGGCGAGCGCGATGCCGCCCAGGACGAGAGCGCAGGGTCCGAGGATCAGGTTGAAGGCCAGCAGGCCGACGAGCCCGAGGACGAACGAGGCGACGGCCATGTCGTCGGCCTGGCGGCCGCGCGTGGCCGGGCGGCGCCCCACGGTGGCGGAGAGATTCACGGTTCAGCTCCCTTGCTGGTGGTCGACGGCACCGGCCAGGGGTCGCCTGCCGTGTGCGATGCGCTCGCGGATTCCGAAGGCGAGCAGCCAACCGCCGATGACGGTCGCGACGATGAGGGTGACCGGGAGCGGGAGGTGGGCTGCGGCGCCGACGAGGACTCCCAGGAGAAGGAGGGCTGCGACTACGAACAGCATGTCCGGCCTTTCTGTGGAAAGCCTCGAAGGATTCTTGGTGAACAGTTGGAGTTACAACTGTTCACTGACTCGATAGTACAGTAGACCAGCCCGGAGAACGGTTGTTTACTGAATGGCATGAGTCACACCTCCGGGGTCCGGCAGGCCCAGAAACTGAAGACCCGTCAGGCGCTCCTGGACGCCGGGCTGCACCTGCTGGAGGAGCAGAGCCTGAGCAGCCTCGGACTGCGCGAGGTCACCCGCGAGGTGGGCGTCGCCCCGGCCGCCTTCTACCGCCACTTCCGGGACATCCCCGACCTCGGTGTCGCCCTGGTCCACGAGTCCTTCAGCAGCCTGCACACCGCGATCCGGGCGATACTCGCCGAGCAGGAGGAGACCGGCGGCCGCATCGACAGCGCCGTCGACGCCATCGTCCGCTACGTACGGGACCACCGCCCCCATATGCGCTTCATCGCCCGCGAGCGCCATGGCGGCGTACGCGACGTACGCGAGGCCATCGCCGCCGAACTCGAACGGTTCACGGACGAGGTGGCCGGATCGCTCTCCCCGCGCCCCGTGTACGCGGGCTGGACGGCCGGCGACATGAGGATGCTGGCGGAGCTGTTCGTGGACCACATGGTGACCACGGCCGCGGCGCTCCTCGACGCCGGACCGGGTGCGTCCGCGGACACCGGGCCGGATGCGCCACCCGTCGACCGGCCGCACGTGTCCGCGGATGAGGTGTCCGCCGCGGAGGAGCGGATCGCGGCGACCGCGCGGCGTCAGCTCCGGCTGATCAGCGTGGGCTGCCGCCACTGGCAGAGCGGATGACGGCCCCGACCCCTGCCTTCGTACATTCCTCAACTTCCTTGAAAACAAGGGTGGTTGAGGGCTGCTTCCGGCCCCGTCCGCCTCCTAGGATGTCGGCCCCGCGGCCGTTTCGAGGCGGCCGCATGTGATTCCTGTGAGGGCTGATGGACCAGGGCGGCGAGCCGTTGTCCCGCGATGTCGACACCACCGTGCCCAGTGTGGCCCGGATGTACGACTACTTCCTCGGCGGGAAGGTCAACTACCCCTCAGACCACGAGGCCGCGGAGAAGCTGCTCAAGGTGGTGCCCAGCACCCAGGTCCTGGCGATCAACAACCGCCGGTTCCTCCAGCGGGCCGTACGCGTCCTCGCCCAGGAACACGGCATCCGGCAGTTCGTCGACCACGGCTCCGGGCTTCCCACCCAGGACACCGTCCACCGGATCGCCCAGCGCGTGGACGAACGGTCACGGGTGCTGTACGTCGACAACGACCCGATCGTCCACGCGTACGGCCGGACGCTGCTGGAGGAGAACGAGAACACCGCCGTCCTCCAGGCCGACTTGCGCGACACCGACGCCGTCCTCGGCAGTCCCGAGGCGCGGCGGCTGCTCGACCTCGGCCGGCCGCTCGGTGTCCTGTTCGTCTCGGTCCTGCACTGCATACCCGACCGCGACGACCCGGCCGGACTGATCCGGCGCGTCGCCGAACGGGTCGCACCCGGCAGCGTCTTCGTCATCTGCCAGCTCGTGAGCGAGGACCGGTCGACGCGGGACTCCGTCACCGACTTCATGAACACCAGCACGCACGGGAACTGGGGCCGGGTGCGCCAGGAGCACGAGGTGCGGCGCTACTTCGACGGGCTGGAGATCCTGGACCCGGGTCTGGTGGAGGTGTCGACCTGGCGGCCCGACGGGGACCGCACCCTGAAGCAGCTCACCCGCGAATGGATCGAGTGGGGCGGCATCGCGGTCAAGCCCTAGGAGCCCCCGCGCTGGCGGGAGTTGAGGCGGTCGCCTCGCCATGTCGGGTCTTGGAGCGGACAGTTGGACACCACGGAGGCCCGTCCGGCGTGATCCGCCGGACAGGCCCCTGGTCCGGAGAAGGGCTCAGCGCTTGAGCCAACGCACCTGCTTCCGCTCCAGGACCGTGAGCTTCGCGGTCTCCCCGCAGCTGGTGCAGAGCGGGGCAGGCCCTTAGGCCGCCTCGTCGTCCGACGGGGCCGTGGGCAGCGCCCGCCAGAAGCGGTGCACGATCTCCCGGAACCCCGAGTGGGCGGGATAGCCGACCGCATGACGAACGGCCCACTCCTCCACGGCCGTTCGCTCCTCCGCGGGCCCCGAGGCATGACCGCAGGTCGTGCACTCCATCTCGAACACGACGGACGGGGCCTCGGGAGCCGGTTCACGCACCATCGACCAGCCGCCACGGCCGCCGTCGGTGGTGTGCACGCTCACTGCGGCCTCCTCGGCGACGGGCTCGTACCGCGGCCCACCGTACGCCCCCGTTCCACCGGACGCCCGCAGTCCGCCGTACGTCCCCGGTCCGCCGCACGACCGTGATCCGTCGTACGCCCGTGATCCGTCGTACGCCCGTGGTCCGCCGTGGGGGCGGGGCTCACATCCTCGGGTGAGACCTCCCACTCGCGCCCGCCTTCGGGGCGCCGCAGGTAGACGCGACCGCCCTGGGCGTCCATCACGATGCCGACACGGCCGTGCCGCGCATCGAAGGCCAGTTCACCGACGACCGGCGCCTCACGTGGCCTGAGCATCCCGCTGACGGCTGTTCACTCCCCTGGCATGCGGTTACCGGTGGGTTCCTGACTTCTTGTCACTATCCCCGCATCCGACCATCAACTGCAAGTGCGTCTGCATGAACACTTGCAATTGCACGCGGGGGCGGATTGAGTGCTCCCTGACCCTCAACACCCCACCCCCCGAGGACCGGTCACCGTGCACGACTTCGAGAACGGCATACCCGCGACGCAGATCAGCGGCGTCGAGTGGACGAAGAGCACCTACAGCAACCCCAGCGGCAACTGCGTAGAACTCGCCCGGCTTCCCGGCGGCGACGTCGCACTCCGCAACTCCCGCGACCCGGGCGGGCCTGCGCTCGTGTACACCCGGGAAGAGATCGCGATGTTCCTTCATGGCGCAAAGGACGGCGAGTTCGACGGCATGGTCGGCCAATCCTGACCGTTCAGTAGGGATTTACAGAGCGCTGCTGTACGAGTCGGCCCCGCGGGTGGAACACTGTGCTCTCACCTCAGCACTCAGGGGAGTCAGTATGACCGCCGCTCAGCCCAACCATGAGCGTCGTCCGATCCAGCGCTATCTCGAGCACGCGCGCAGCGGGCCGACGGCCCTCCGCATCGTGCTCGGCACGCAGCTTCGGAAGCTACGCGAGGCGAGCGGCATCAGCACCAAGGTCGCCGCGGACACGATCCGCGGCTCTCACGCCAAGATCAGCCGACTCGAACTCGGCCGCGTGGGCTTCAAGGAGCGGGACGTCGCCGACCTGCTCACGCTGTACGGCATCAACGATCCCGAGGAGCGTGCCGACTTCCTCGCGCTCGCCCGGCAGGCGACCGCGCCCGGCTGGTGGCACCAGTACTCCGACGTGCTGGCGCCCTGGTTCGAGACCCACCTGGGCCTGGAAGAGGCAGCCTCCGTCATCCGTACCTTCGAGAACCAGTTCGTGCCCGGTCTGCTGCAGACCGAGGCGTACGCCCGCGCCGTGACCCAACTCGGACACCCGCGGGCGACGTCCACCGAGATCGAGCGCCGCGTCAGCCTGCGCCTCGCGCGGCAGGAGCTGCTAGGGCGGGAGGACGCTCCCCGGCTCTGGGTCGTCCTCGACGAGGCGGTGCTCCGGCGTCCGATCGGCGGCCCCGAGGTGATGCGGGCCCAGCTCCACCATCTCATCGAGATGACCCAACTCCCGCACATCACACTGCAGATCGCGCCGTTCAGTCTCGGTGGCGTGGCGGCGGCGGGCGGACCGGTCACGATCCTGCGCTTCCTGGAGCCCGACCTCCCCGACGTGGTCTACCTGGAGCAGCTCACCAGCGCGCTGTACCTGGACAAGCGCGACGACGTGGACAACTACCTGTCCGTGATGGACCGGCTCAGCGCCGAGGCCGAACGGCCCGTGGCCACCCTGCCGTTCCTGGTGAAGATGCTCGACGAGCTGGACGCACGCCAGGGCTGACGCCTCTCCCCCATCCCCGCCTGCGCCCGGCTACTGTTCCCTTCGTCCCAGTTTCACCGAAACACAGGCGCGGTGGCCGCGGCTGGCGTAGAACACGTTCAACCGCCGCCACCTGCGGCCGGGGAGCGATGCACGCGAACAGTGGGGGGCACTGGCGATGAGCGACAAGGGCGGGGAAAGCAGCGGCAGACGGAGAACCAGGCGGGTGCTGTGGGGGGCGCTGATTCTGCTCTGCGCCGGCGTCCTGATGGCGGGCGGCACCGGGTGGTGGGCCCTCGAGCACTACACGGGCAAGGTGAACCGCGTTCCGCACGCCTTCCCCACCGGCGTACCGGCGGATCAGCAACCGGCCCCGAACCAGGGCGGGCAGAACTTCCTGCTCGTCGGGGTCGATTCCCGCTCGGAGCTGCCGACCACCGGGACGAATGCCAAGGCGCCGCCGTGGAAGCCCGGGGCGCAGCGCAGCGACACGATGATGCTGGTGCATCTGCCGTCGAAGGGCTCCACGGCGTACGTGGTCTCCCTGCCGCGGGACACCTGGGTCACCGTGCCCGGCCACGGCAAGGCCAAGCTCAACGCGGCGTTCTCCTGGGGCGGTCCGCCGCTGCTGATCGACAGCGTGCAGCGTCTCACCAAGGTGCGCGTCGACCATCTCGCCGTGATCGACTGGAGCGGGTTCCGGAAGCTGACCGACGCGGTGGGCGGGGTCGATCTCTCCGTGGGCGGCGCCCCTGCGCGGCACATGAACGGCGAACAGGCCCTCGCCTACGTCCGGGAGCGCCACGATCTGCCCCGCGGCGACCTCGACCGCACCCACCGCCAGCAGAACTATCTGCGCGCGGTGCTGTCCAAGGTCCTCTCCGGCGACAACGCCTCGCATCCGCTGCGCACCAAGCGCCTGCTGGACCGGCTGACCGAGACCGTCAGCGTGGACGACCGGCTCTCCGACGACGGGCTTCGGGATCTGCTCTGGGACGCGCGGAGCCTGCGCGCCTCCCGCATGACCTTCATGAACGCCCCGGTCGCGCGTACCGGCATGATCCAGGGTCAGTCGGTCGTCCTGCTCGACGGGCGGAAGGCCGCGGCGCTGTGGAAGGCGCTGCGCGAGGGGACGATGGACGACTACGTCGCCGAGCACTCCGTCGACCGGCTCAGGCCCGTCGTGCAGTAGCCACGCCCCGTACGCCCTGCCGTACGCCCCGTACGCCCCGTACGCCGTGATGCAACGGCCCCCGCGGCCCGGTGCGGGCCGCGGGGGCTGTGAGGGTGGTGGCGTGAAGAAGCGCCAGGAGTGACGTCAGTCCGCGGGCTGCTCGGTGCGGTCACCGCCCCAGAGCGTGTGGTAGCTGCCCTCGCGGTCGGTGCGCCGGTAGGTGTGGGCGCCGAAGTAGTCGCGCTGCCCCTGGGTGAGGGCGGCGGGCAGGCGCTCGGCCCGCAGCGCGTCGTAGTACGCGAGCGCGGCGGAGAAGCCGGGGGTGGGGATGCCGCGGACGGCGGCGGTGGAGACGACGGCCCGCCACGCCTCCTGGGCGTTGCCGATCTCCTCGGCGAACTCCTTGTCGGCGAGTAGGGTGGGCAGGTTCGGCTCGGCAGCGAAGGCGGCGCGGATGCGGTCGAGGAAGGCGGCCCGGATGATGCAGCCGCCGCGCCAGATGCCGGCCACGGCACCGAGGTCGATGTCCCAGCCGTACTCCTGGCCCGCCGCGCTGATCATGTTCCAGCCCTGCGCGTACGAGACGACCTTGGACGCGTAGAGCGCCTGCTCGACGTGGGCGGCGAAGGCGTCGCCACCCTGCTCGCCCAGCGTGCCGCCGGACGGCCCGGGCAGCGTACGGGCGGCCTCGCGCAGTTCCGCGTGGCCGGACACCGAGCGGGCGAAGACGGCCTCGGCGATACCGGAGACGGGGACGCCGAGGTCGAGAGCGGTCTGGACGGTCCAGCGGCCGGTGCCCTTCTGCTCGGCCCGGTCCTGGACGACGTCCACGAACGGCTTGCCGGTCTCGGCATCGGTGTGGGCCAGGACCTCGGCGGTGATCTCGATGAGGTAGGAGTCGAGGCGTCCGTTGTTCCAGGAACGGAAGGTCTCGGCGATCTGCGCGGGCTCGTATCCGGCGACGTGCCGCAGCAGGTCGTACGCCTCGGCGATGAGCTGCATGTCGGCGTACTCGATGCCGTTGTGGACCATCTTCACGAAGTGGCCGGCGCCGTCCGCACCGATGTGGGTGCAGCAGGGGGTGCCGTCCTTGGCCTTCGCGGAGATGTCCTCCAGCAGGGGGCCGAGCGCGGCGTAGGACTCCTTCGAGCCGCCGGGCATGATGCTCGGACCGTGCAACGCACCTTCCTCACCACCGGAGATGCCGGTGCCGACGAAGTGGATGCCGCGCTCGCGCAGCGACGCCTCGCGGCGGCGGGTGTCCTCGAAGTGCGCGTTCCCGCCGTCGATGATCATGTCGCCGGCTTCGAGCAGGGGCGCGAACTCCTCGATGACCGCGTCCGTGGGACCGCCCGCCTTCACCATGATGACCAGGCGCCGTGGCCTCTCCAGCGAGGCCACGAAGTCCTCGGCGGTCTCCGCCGGCACGAAGGTGCCCTCGTGGCCGAACTCCTCAACCAGGCTGCGTGTCCGGGAAGGAGTGCGGTTGTGGACGGCCACGACGTGACCGTGGCGCGCGAAGTTCCGGGCCAGATTGCGACCCATCACGGCCAGGCCGGTGACGCCGATGTGTGCCGACGCTGTGGACATGTCTCAACTCCGTAGATGAATGGCGCCGATGCGAGCAGCGGCTGTTCGAACTCTTGATACGCGAGTATGGTGCGCGGCGCTCAGCGGGCCGCGACGCCCCCTGGCGATGTGCGACGCCCGTTCACCACCACTCGTCGCGCTCCTCGGAGGCGACCACGTGCACCGCGGCCTCCTCGGCGGACGCGGCGGCGCCGTCGATGCCGATGTCCTGCGCGACGAGATCCTTCTCCTCGTCGGAGTGGGCCCCCTCGTCCGGGGCCACGAGCCGGCCGGCCCGCTCCTCCCCGACCTCCTGGTCCAGCGGCTCGCCCTCGCCGTCCGGCAGGTCCCCGACGCCGTCGCCGTCGGGCGCGCTCAGGTCCGGCGTCTCCCGGGACAGACGGCCTTCCAGGCTCTCCCCGTCGTGCTGCTCCCCGGCCGTCGTGCCGCAGGTCTCGACGGCCCACGGCCGTTCGGGAGGGGAGTAACCCTCCTCGTAGACCTCGGGCACGCCTCGTGTGTCGAGGGTGTCCTCGGGCTCCAGGAGACTCACGTCGTCCTGCTGCTCCGAGCCGTCCGGCTGGTAGACCTCATCACCCATCATGCTGTCGCTCATCGTCGGCCTCGCTGACTTTGCCGCCTTCCGGATGGGTGCTCGCGTTCCCTTTCCAGCATGGCTCAGTCCGGTGCGTGGGGCCAAGGCGGGGCGATCCGGCGGCCGAGGCCGTACGCCGCTCCCGTCCGCACCCTGCCGGATCAGCCCTCAGCGCTCCGCGTCCGACGAGCAGGTGGAGTCGGTGGCCGCCTGGACGAGGTTCCTCTCCAGACGTTCGAGGGTGTGCAGGGCGGCTGTGCGCTCGTCGTCCGTGAGACCGGCCGTCGAGATCTCTTCGAGTTGGCTCCAGACCTGCTCGACCTGACGACGCAGGGCATGGCTCGCTGCCGTGGGCTCGATGAGTGACGCGCGCTTGTCGGTGGGGGAAGGCCGACGGCGGACGAAGCCGGACTGCTCCAGGCGTCGGACGGTACGGGTCATGGTGGCCGCGTCGGAGTCCATCAGCCGTACCAGGTCGATCTGCCGCTGGGGACCCAGTTCCCACAGGTGCATCATGACCAGCTCCTGGCCCGGGTGCAGGCCGATGCGGCGCAGCAACTGGCCGGCGAACATGCGGTGCAGACGGGCCAGGCGGAAGATCGCGTGACTGACAGGCCCGCCGCCGGCCGCCGCCGGCACGGGCACGGTGGCTTGCTGCCCCGTCACCACGGGCTCGTCCCCGGTGCCTGGCGTGGGCGGTGCCATCACTTCCTCCCCTTGACCGCTCGGCTCCCATTTACTGCTTGGTCAAGGTAACCCTACCGCCTGCTGGCAGCCAGATGGGCCTCTCCGATATCTCCTCGGATGAACCCAGCTCAGAGCCCATTCCCTCCACCGTTCCCCGTCCTGTGTCGCGCTTCACACATGAGCCTCGGGAACAGATCCGGGTTAGTTACCTGTTCGGACAAGTGATTTACTTGTTCAGACAGGCATCTGCTTGTCGGTCCGGGCGCCCCGTCGTGCCCGTGCCGTGCAGCACCACCCACCCCGAGGGAGCTCACCATGACCACCGCGACCTCCGCGTTCGATCCGATCGACCTGGGCGGCAGGCGCCTGGCCAGCCGCATCGTGATGGCGCCGATGACCCGCAGCCGTGCCTACGGGACCGGCGCCGAGCCGACCGAGCTGATGGCGACGTACTACGCGCAGCGCGCCGCGGCCGGGCTCATCGTCACCGAGGGCATCCAGCCGTCGCCGATCGGCCAGGGCTACCCCGACACCCCCGGCCTGCACACCGCCGCCCAGGTGCGGGCGTGGCGGAAGGTGACCGACGCCGTGCACGACGAGGGCGGCGTGATCTTCGCGCAGCTCATGCACACCGGGCGGATCGGCCACCCGAGCCTGCTGCCCGACGGTCTGGCGCCGGTGGCGCCCTCGGCCGTGACCGCCGCTGGCCGGGTCCACACCCACGACGGGCCCCAGGAGTTCGTGACGCCGAAGGAGCTGAGCGAGACGGAGATCCGGCAGACCGTCGCCGACTTCGCGGATGCGGCGCGCAACGCGATCGAGGCCGGATTCGACGGCGTGGAGCTCCACGGCGCCAACGGCTATCTGATCCACCAGTTCCTCTCCGACCACACCAACCGGCGCACCGACGCCTGGGGTGGTGGCATCGAGGGCCGGATCCGCTTCGCGGTCGAGGTCGTCACCGCCGTGGCGGACGCGATCGGCGCAGAGCGCGTCGGCCTGCGGATCTCACCCGGAAACGCGTACAACGACATGTCCGAGTCCGATCCCGGCGAGGTCTACGAGGCGCTCCTGGCGCGGCTCGCCGGATGGGACCTGGCCTATCTGCACCTGATGGAGGGCCCCGACGCCGAGCTGACCCCGCGGCTGCGCAAGGCGTGGCCCGGCACGTTCGTCCTCAACCCCTTCACCTACCCGGACACCACCGGCCCGGGCGCGCTGAAGCTGGTCGAGGACGGGAGCGCGGACATGGTGGCGTACGGAGCGCTGTTCCTGGCCAACCCCGACCTGCCGCGCCGCCTCGCCGCCGGCGGCCCGTTCAACACACCGGACCGGTCCACCTTCTACGGCGGTGACCACCGCGGCTACACCGACTACCCCGCCCTTCCCGGCCCCACCGGCTGACGCCCCGGTCTGTCGCCGACAAGACCTCTACCTGGGAGTTCCTGATGTCCACAGCGATCACCTTCTCCGAGTACGGCACGCCCGACGTGCTGCAACCGTCGGAGGTCAGCCCTCCGGAGCCCGGTCCCGGCCAGGTGCGCATCCGCGTGCGGGCCGCCTCCGTGAATCCCCTCGACCTGAAGATCCGGTCCGGGCTGATGGCCGGCACCATCCCGGCCCGCTTCCCCGTGACCCCCGGCCTGGACGCGGCCGGTGTCGTCGACGCCGTCGGCGAAGGAGCCGGCGCGTCCGTCGGCGATGCGGTGCTCGGTGCGACCACCGGCGGCAGCTACGGCGAGTACGCCCTGCTCGACCGGCCGGTGTCCAAGCCCGACGCCCTGCCCTGGGACGTCGCCTCCTCACTCGTCACGGTCGGTCTGACCGCCGCCCGGGTCCTGGCGGAACTGGATGTCCGGGCCGGGCAGACCCTGCTCGTCCACGGCGCCGCGGGCAGCGTGGGCATCATCGCGGCCCAGCTCGCCGTCGCCCGGGGCGTCACCGTCGTCGGAACGGTCGGCGAACACGACATCGAGCGTCTCACCACACTCGGAGCCTTGGCAGTCAGCTACGGCGACGGCTGGGTGGAGCGGGTAAGGGCCGCTGCGCCGCAGGGAGTCGACTCGGTCTTCGACGCCTCGGGCGCCGGCGTGCTCGCCGACTCCGTCGCCCTGACCGGCGACAGCGAACTCGTCGTCACCATCGCCGACATGGCCGCCGCGCGGCACGGTGTCCGTTTCAGCGCGGGCGGCGGCGATCGCTCCGGAGAGTCCCTGGCGGAGCTGGTCGGCCTGGCCGCCACCGGAGGACTCACCGTCCCGGTGTGGCGCACCTACCCCCTCGCGGAAGCCGCGAGGGCGCACGCCGACCTCGAAGCCCACCGCAACCGGGGCAAGGCCGTCCTGCTGCCCTGAGATCCGGTGCCGCCGCCCCGTCGAGGCGGGGCGGCGGCCCGCCCACCGGACCCCGCACGACCGAGGGCAGGAGAACAGACTCACGACGCGAGAGGAAGCAGCAGCATCTGCCGCCGTCGCCGGGCGAGAGGGCAGCCCCTCACCGCCTACGCAGGTGTGCAGCCGCAGCTTCGGCGCAGGACCAGCGAGGCGCGTGCCGGAGGCTGGGGGGAGACGCCGTTGAGGAGGAGGTCGACGGCCTGCTGAGCCATGGTGCGCAGGGGTTGTTCGGTGGCGGTGAGGGCGGGGGCGGTGTAGGCGGCGTCGGGGGTGCCGTCGAGGCTGATCAGGGCGAGTCGTTCGGGAACGGGGAGTCCGGAGGCTCGGGCTCCGGCGAGGACTCCGATGGCTTGTTCGTCGGTGGCGGCGATGAGCGCGGAGGGCATGGCGTCCTCGCTGATCAGACGCCTGGTCATGGCCGCTGCGTCGGCGCGCGCGTACTCGCAGCGCAGGAGGGGGGCGTCGGCGCCGGCGAGGGCCGTTTCCCAGGCGGCGCGGCGTCGGCCGACCGGGCCGGCGTCGTGCGGTCCGGCGAGGAAGCCGATGCGGGTGTGCCCGTGGCTGCGCAGGTGGGCGACAGCCTGCTGGACGGCGGCGTCGTTGTCGGCGTCCACGTCCACGACCTGCCCGTTCTCGGGCCGGTGGTGGACGTATACGACGGGGGCGCCGGCTCGCTCGGCCTGGGCGGCGACGTCGACGCCGCCGTCCGCGGAGACGATGATGAGCCCGTCGGCCTGGGCGGCGAGGAACTTGTCGGCGAGATGCTTCTGCCGGTCCGGGGAGTACCCGGCGTTGCCGATCAGCGTGAGCTTTCCGTGCTGGTCCAGCGCCTGCTCGATGTGCCGGGCCAGTGCTCCGAAGTAGGGGTTGGAGGCGTTGGTCAGGATCAGGCCGACCACGCCTGTGGTGCGGGAGCGCAGGGCCCGGGCGATGCGGTTGGGGCGGTAGTCCAGCTCGGCCGCGGCTGCTAGGACCCGCTCGCGGGTCCTGGCAGCGACCGGTCGGGGTCCGTTGTTCATCACATAGCTGACCACCGCCGTCGAGGTCCCGGCCGCGCGGGCCACGTCCGTCAGCGTGGGCGCCTTGTCTGCTCGCTTCGTCATAACCCTTGCATCCTCTCATCTAAACGATTAGACAGGAAGGGTGAACGGATTCTCCCCAGGCCGGGTGATGGCCTTCGGCTCGGTGAACATCGACCGGATTCTGCGCTGCCCCGTCCTCCCCTCCCCGGGCGAGACGGTGCTGGTGACCTCCCTGACGGAGGGCTTCGGCGGCAAGGGCGCCAATCAGGCCGTGGCCGCCGCCACCGTGGGAGCACCTACGCACTTGGTGGCCAAGGTCGGTGGTGACGCCGCCGGGCTCAGGGCACTCGCCAACCTGCGCGGCGCCTCGGTCGACGTCGACACGGTGATCACCGACGTGTCCGCGCCGACCGGTCAGGCGCTGGTCATGGTGGACCCGGACGGCGAGAACAGCATCGCTGTGATCAGCGGCGCCAACGCCCTGCTGTCGCCCCAGGACGTCACCGATGCCCTGACGGTTCTTCACCCACGGGCCGCGGATGTGATCCTCACCAGTGGCGAGGTCCCCCAGCCCTGCTTCCTGGCGGTCGCCGACCGTCTTCCGCCGGGCACACGGTGGGTGCACAACGCGGCCCCGGCCGGGATTCCGCCCGTATGGCCGGAGCATCACCGGCCGCTGCTCGTGGTCAACGAGGTCGAGGCCCGGCAGCTCACCGGAGCCGCCGACGCCCGGGACGCCGCCCGAACCCTGGCGCAGGCGGCCTCGGGTGCAGTGGTCACGCTCGGCGGTGACGGGGCGCTGGTCGCCGAGGAGGGACGGTGTGAGCACATCCCCGCCCCTGCCGTGACCGTCGTCGACACCACCGGCGCCGGAGACGTCTTCTGCGGCGTGCTCGCGGCAGAACTCACCCGGGGCCGCTCCCTCGCCCGCGCGGCAGCCACCGCCACAGCCGCGGGCGCATTCGCGGTCACCGCACTCGGAGCCCGAGGCGGCCTGCCCCGCCCGCGCGACCTCGTCCGCCTCCAGGCCCGCTGACCGCCACGGATTCGCACCCTCATCTCGCACGACTCGCACGACTCGCACGACTCGCACGAACGGAGCACGGCCATGCCTGCCCTTCCCTTGATCATCGACACCGATACCGGATCCGACGACGCGGTCGCGCTGCTGCTCGCCGCCGCCAGCGGGCTGGGTGACATCCGGGCGGTGACCACCGTGGCGGGCAACGTGCCCGTGGAGACCGGCACCCGCAATGCGCTGATCTTCCTGGAGACCGCGGGCCGCACCGGCATACCCGTCCACCCCGGCTGTGCCCGGCCGATGACGCGGACGCTTTCCGGCGCGCAGCACGTGCACGGCGAGGACGGCATGGGTGACATCGGCCTGCCCGACCCGGTCACCGCCTGCCAGGACACCCACGCGGTCGAGGTGCTGCTGTCGCTCCCCCGCGCTCGCCCGGGGGAGCTGACCCTGGTCACGCTCGCGCCGCTCACCAACATCGCCGCCGCCCTGCTGCGGGACCCCGAGCTGTTCACCAGCTACCGGCACGTGTACTGCATGGCCGGCGCCGCCGACTTGCGCGGCAACATCTCACCGACCGCCGAGTTCAACGTCTGGGCCGATCCCGAGGCCGCCCGGATCGTCGCCCGGGCCGCCACACCGGAGAAGGTCACGTGGATCGGCTGGGACGTCTCCCGCAAGGACGCCGTCATGACCGATGCCGACCAGCGGCGCCTGGAGCAACTCGGCACCCCGATGGCGACGTTCGCGCACCGCATCAACCGCACCGTGGCGGACTGGGCCCGCGACGTCACCGGACTGGCGGGCTACGACCTGCCCGACCCCGTCGCCATGGCCGTGGCGCTCAAGCCCGACCTGGTCACCGAACAGGAACAGGCCCACGTCGACATCTCCGTCACCGACGACACACGCGGCCAGATGATCATCGACCGGCGCGTGTCCGCTCCTTCCCCCAACATCACCCTGGTCCGCCGCGTCGACGAAACCGGCTTCAAGAAGCTCCTCTTCGACACCGTCGCCGCACCCGTTCCGGCCGGCCCGCCACGCGCCGACTCCGCTCCTTCCGCCCGGTGAACCGGACCGACGTCATCGGCACCCTCACCGGGCGGACCCCGCGCTCCTCCTCGCACCCCCAACCGCCGACGGGGAACACGGCACACCCGGACCAACTACCCACTGATCCCGACGCATTCGCCTAGGTGCCCAGTACTTCCCCGAGGTCGTAGCGGACCGGTTCCTCGAGCTGCGCGTAGGTGCACGACTCCGGTTCGCGGTCGGGGCGCCAGCGGCGGAACTGGGCGGTGTGCCGGAAGCGGTCCCCCTGCATGTGGTCGTATGCCACTTCCAGGACGCGCTCGGGCCGCAGCGGCACCCAGGACAGGTCCTTCGTACCCGTCCAGCGGCTCGGCGCACCGGGCATCCGGCTGTTCGCGTGTGCCTCCTCCTGCGCCCACTCCGCCCAGGGGTGGCCCTCCAGGGTGGGCATGCGCAGCGGCTCCAGTTCGGTCATGAGTTCCTCGCGGCGGCGCATCGAGAAGGCGGCGCAGACCCCGACGTGCTGGAGGCGGCCGTCGGTGTCGTTGAGACCGAGGAGGAGGGAGCCGACCACCGGGCCGGACTTGTGGAGCCTGAGGCCCGCCACGACGCAGTCGGCCGTCCGTTCGTGCTTGACCTTGACCATGACGCGCTCGTCGGGGCGGTAGCCCAGCTCGGGCCGCTTGGCGACGACGCCGTCCAGTCCCGCGCCCTCGTACTGCTGGAACCAGCGCTGGGCCACCTCGTGGTCGTCGGTGACGGGCGCGGTGAACACCGGGTCCGCGGCGTCGCGCAGGGCGCGGGTCAGCCCGTCCCGCCGCTCGCGGAACGGGGCGTCCATCAGGGAGGTGTCGCCGAGCGCGAGCAGGTCGAAGGCGACGAAGCTCGCGGGGGTGGTCTCGGCGAGCATCCGTACGCGGGAGTCGGCTGGGTGGATGCGCTCCAGGAGCGGGTCGAACTCGAGACGGCCTCCGCTGATGATGACGATCTCGCCGTCGAGCACACAGCGCGGCGGCAGGTTCTCGCGGAACGCGGTGACCAGCTCGGGGAAGTAGCGGGTGAGCGGCTTGCCGGTGCGGCTGCCGATCTCCACCTCGTCGCCGTCGCGGAAGACGATGGCGCGGAAGCCGTCCCACTTGGCTTCGTAGTGCATGCCGGTCGGGATCTTCGCCGCGGACTTGGCCAGCATCGGCTTGACCGGAGGCATCACCGGAAGGTCCATGCCTCCTCATTGTGGTCGGGGCGGCGGTCGCGCGCCTGCCGGAACGGCCGTACCCCCCGGAAAATCGGCCTCACGGCCGGGTGCGGAGGGCCGCGGACCGGCCTAGCGTGGCCGTATGCGAGAGACGGTTGAGCTCACGGTGGGCGAGCGCGCGGTGCGGCTGTCCAACCCGAACAAGGTGTACTTCCCGGAGCGGGGATTCACCAAGCTCGACCTCGCGCGCTACTACATGGCGGTCGGCGACGGCATTCTGCGCGCGCTGCGCGACCGGCCGACGACCATGGAGCGCTACCCGGACGGCGTAGAAGGCGAATCGTTCTTCCAGAAGCGCGCCCCGAAGAACCTCCCCGAGTGGATCCCCACGGGACGCATCGCCTTCCCCAGCGGGCGGTACGCGGACGAGATCTGCCCCACCGAACCCGCGGCCGTCGTGTGGGCGGCGAACCTCGGCTGCCTGACCTTCCACCCCTGGCCTGTACGGCGCGAGGACACCGAGCACCCCGACGAGCTGCGCATCGACCTCGACCCGCAGCCGGGCACGGACTACGGCGATGCGCTGCGGGCCGCCGAGGAGCTGCGCGACGTCCTCGACGGGCTGGGGCTGCGCGGCTGGCCGAAGACCTCCGGCGGCCGCGGTCTGCACGTCTTCGTCCCCATCGAGCCCGCCTGGACCTTCACCCAGGTACGGCGGTCCGCCATCGCCATCGCGCGGGAACTGGAGCGGCGTGCCCCCGAGCGGATCACGACCTCCTGGTGGAAGGAGGAGCGCGGCGAGAAGATCTTCGTCGACTACAACCAGACCGCCCGGGACCGGACGATCGCCAGCGCGTACTCGGTACGCCCCAAGCCCAACGCCACGGTGTCGGCGCCGCTGCTCTGGGACGAGCTGCCGGACTCACGACCCGAGGACTTCGACCTGGCGACGATGCCGGTGCGCTACGCCGAAGTCGGCGATGTGCACGCCGACATGGAGGAGCACGCGTTCCGTCTCGACGAGGCGCTGGAGCTGGCCAACCGGGACGAGCGGGAGCACGGTCTCGGCGACCTCCCCTACCCGCCGGAGCACCCGAAGATGAAGGGCGAGCCCAAGCGCGTACAGCCCAGCCGCGCCAAGCACTGAGCGGCGCGGCCGGGCCGGACGGTGTACGAGGGGGCGTCCCGCCTCCTCGTACACCGGGACATCAGAGGGGCGTCAGAACTGGGGTTTTCTGGCCACGCACAGCGCCCAGATGACGAACGCGTCCAGGGCCATCAGCACGATCGCCCAGAACGGGTAGTACGGGATCGACAGGAAGTTGACGATCAGCGCCAGCCCTGCCAGCGCCACACCGCCGATACGGGCCCAGAGCGCGCCGGTGAAGAGGCCGAAGCCGACGAGGACGGCCAGTGCACCGATGACCAGGTGGATCCAGCCCCACCCCGTCACGTCGAACTCGAACGCGTAGTTCTGCGTGGTGACGAAGATGTCGTCCTCGGCGATGCCCATGATGCCCCGGAAGACGCTGAGCAGGCCTGTCAGGATCAGCATGACGGCGGCGAACACCACCAGTCCGGTGGCCAGCCCCTCGCGCTGAGTTCCGTGCTGGGGAGGGCCGGGGGCGGCGGTACGGCCTTCGGTCATTCCGCTCATGGTGCTACCTCGATTCCTGATGGGACCGAGAGGGTCCGGGAGAGGGGGTCAGCTCAGGATCCGTTCCTTGGCGCGGGCGTACTCCTCCTCCGAGATGTCGCCCTTGGCCTTGAGGTCGGAGAGTTTCGCGAGCTCCTCGGCCGTGCTCGTGCCACGTCCGGAGGCCTCCTTCACGTACTGGTCGAAGGCCTTGCGCTGTTCCTGGGCGTGCTGCGCCTCGCGGATGCCCATCTCCTGGCCCCGCGCGACGACGTACACCAGCACACCGAGGAAGGGCACGATGAGCACGAACAGCAGCCAGGCGGTCTTGCCCCAGCCGTTCATGTCCCGGTCGCGGAAGATGTCGACGATGACCCGGAACAGCACGGTGAGCCACAGCACCCACAGGAAGAACCACATCACGGTCCAGAAGACACCCAGGACCGGATAGTCGTAGGCAAGGTTCACGAAGCCGTCCATGTCTCCTCCTGCCACTCGTGTCCGATCACAGCGTCTGCCTACCGGGGCCCGGGGTCCTCACCCTTCGCGGGTGAAGTCGCCCGGCGGGGCGGAAGGCCGGTGGTGCCGGGGTTCCCCGGGTCCGAGTTGAGGGCCCGGGGAGGCGGCCATACCGTGGAGACATGGGCGAAAGACGTGGTCCGCGCTCCACGGGGGTGCGGATTCCGTCGGAGAAGATCACGGTTCCCGGGACGACTCCCACCCTGATCACCCGGGAACGGCTGCATGCCGCCCTCGACGCGGCGGCGGCCCAGCCCGTCACCCTGGTCTGCGCACCCGCCGGATACGGCAAGACCATGCTGCTCTCCGCATGGGTTTCCACCACCGGCTCCCCCGTGGCCTGGGTGCGCGTCGACAGCGACGACAACGACCCCCGCCACCTCTGGCACGCCGTACGGTCGGCGCTGCTGGCGACCGGGGCCGTACCGGAACAGGCGCTGGCCGCACTGGCCGTGCCGCCCGGCGACATCGCGGCACCCGCGGCGCAGGCGCGCGTCGTCCTCGTCCTCGACGGGCTCGAGGCCCTGAACGACCCGCTCGCCCTGCACGGCCTGGAACTGCTGATCCGCCACCAGCCAGCGTGGCTGCGGCTGGTCCTCGCCTCCCGCCGCGACCCTCCGCTCCAGCTCTACCGCCTCCGGCTCGCCTGCCTGCTGCACGAGATACGCGAGGAGGAGCTGCGCTTCACGGAAGGAGAGGCGGCCGAGTTGCTGCGGGGATACGGGCTGGAGCCCGCGCCGCGCGATCTGACACGGATCATGCAGCTCACCGAGGGCTGGCCGGCCGGACTCCGGCTCGCCGCCGTCTCGATGCGGCTGGCGCCCGACCCGAGCGCCTTCGTCGCCGGGTTCAGCGGCGACGAGCGCAGCGTGGCGGACTACCTGGCGGGCGAGATCCTCTCCCGGAGCCCGCCCGCGGAGCGGGAGTTCCTGCTCCTGACGAGCGTCTGCGAACGGCTCTCCCCCGACCTCGCCCGGGTCCTGACCGGGCGGGACGACGCGGCCGCGGCGCTCGACCGGCTCTACCGGGGCAACGTCCTCATCGGCCGCACCGGCCCCGGCGGCGCCTGGCACCGCTGCCACCCGCTGCTGCGCGGCCATCTGTACGCGGAGCTGCGGCGCCGCCACCCCCGTACGGTCCCCGGGCTGCACCGCACCGCCGCCGACTGGTACGAGGCCCATGACCTGCCCGTCGACGCCGTACGGCAGGCACTCGCCGCGTCCGACCTCGCGCGCGCCTCGACGCTCATGGAGCGGCACGGCACCGGGCTGGTGATGTCCGGCCGCGGCGGGACCGTACGGCGGCTGCTCGGGGAACTGCCCGAGGCCGCGATGGCCGCCGAGCCCGGCCTGCTGCTGGCCGCTGCGCTCGCGGACCTGGACGCGGGCGACGTCGTCAGCGGCAGCCGCCATCTCGCTCTGCACGCGCGGACGGACCCGCACCCCACCGATCCCCAGGTGCGGGCGCTGCGCCAGATCGCGCGGCTCAAGCGGGCGCGGATGGACGGCAGTCTGTCGGAGGCGCTGCACATCGCCGAGCGGATTCCCCTGGCCGTACTGGAGGGTGACGACCTGTCAGCGCTGGCGATGGCGGACCGCGGCATGGTCCACGTCGAGCTGGGGCATCTGGGGCAGGGCAAGGCCGACCTGGAGTCGGCGCTCACCATCGCCGTACGGCGCGGCCTGGACCACCTGACCGCGCAGTGCATGAGCTGTCTCGCCGCGGTGGCTGCCGCGGAGTGCAGCTTCGCGCGCGCCGCGCACCTCGGCGAGGAGGCCGCGGCCTTCGCGCTGGCCCGCGGCTGGGAGCGGACGGCGCTGTGCGCTCCGGCCTACGAGGCCGCCGCCTGGGCCGAGTTGCAGCAGGCGGACTCCGCCCTCGCCGAGCGCTACTCGCGGCTGGCCCGGCAGTCCGTCCGTGGACAGGCCGATCCCAGCATGGAGTTCGGCGCCCGTATGGTCGGGGCGGTCACCGCCTACGAGCGCGGCGAGCGGCACCAGGGGCTGCTCGATCTCCGCCGCGCCTGGGCGGGGTGCGCGGACCGGCCGCTCATGCCGGAGCTGGTCGCCTTCGGCGCGGTGGCGGAGGTCGAGATGGCGCTGGCCTCCGGACGCCACCCGTGGGCGGTGGAGGCGCTGGAGCGCGCCCGCGTCCGGCTGGACGACAGCGCGGAGACCACCGTCCTGGAAGCCGCCGTGCTCGCGGCCCGGGGGCAGGGCGAGGCGGCACGGTCGGCTCTGCGAGCGGCCCTGGACGGATCGGCGGAACCGGTCGTCGTCAGCACGCTCATCGAGGCCTGGCTGCTGGAGGCGCGGCTGTGCGCGACGTACGGCGAGGAGCCCCGCGCCGCGCACGCGCTGCGGGAGGCGGTGGCGCTCGCCGGACCCCGCCAGGCCCTGCGGCCCTTCCGTGTCTCGGCGCCCGGCCTGCGCAAGCTGCTCGTCCGCTCGCTGCCGGGCGCAGGACCGCTCGAACCGTTCGCGGCGGAGGTCCTGCGGATCATGCCCACCGGCGGGGAGACCACCGCGGCCGTGTCCCTGACGCCGCGGGAGACGGCCCTGCTGCAGCAGCTCCCCTCGCTCCACACGCTGGAGGAGATCGCGGCGGACCTGTTCGTCTCCGTCAACACCCTGAAGACCCATCTGCGCAGCATCTACCGGAAGTTGCAGGTGGGCAGCCGCCGCGACGCGGTCGCGGCGGCGCGCGAACAGGGCCTGCTGTGACGGCCGTACGGCTGCTGTGACGGCGCGGCCGTCAGAGAGACCGGGCCGGTGTTGCCCGGTCTCTCTGCCGCCCCGTCAGGCGGCCAGCGGTGGCGGTGTCGTCGGTGCGCCGACCGCGGTCCGCTCGGCCCGGTTGAGCATGGCGTCGAGCGTGATCGCTGCGTCGATCAGCCCCAGGTGCGTGAACGCCTGCGGGAAGTTGCCCAGTTGCTCGCCCGTGATGGCGACCTCCTCGGAGAACATCCCGAGGTGGTTCGCGTAGGTGAGCATCTTCTCGAAGGCCAGCCGTGCCTGATCGAGCCGGCCCGCACGGGCGAGCGCGTCGACGTAGTAGAACGTGCAGAGGGAGAACGTCCCTTCGGCGCCGCGCAGACCGTCGGGCGAGGCCGACGGGTTGTAGCGGTAGACCAGGCTGTCGGAGACCAGCTCCTCGTCCATGGCCGAGAGCGTGGAGACCCACATCGGGTCGTGCGGGGCGAGGAAGCCGACGGTGGACATCCGCAGCAGCGAGGAGTCCAGCACGTCGCTGCCGTAGTGCTGCACGAACGCCTGCCGTTCGGGGTTCCAGCCCCGCTCCATGATCTGCTGGTAGATCAGATCGCGTTCGGTGGTCCAGCGTTGCAGGGACGCGGGGCGGCCGCGCTCGGTGGACAGCCGCACCGCCCGGTCGAAGGCCACCCACGACATCAGCCGGCCGTACGTGAAGTCCTGCCGCCCGCCGCGGGTCTCCCAGATCCCCTCGTCGGCCTGGTCCCAGTGCTCGGCGAGCCAGTTGATGATGGTGCTGAGCGAGGTCCATGCCTTGTGGTCGAGCTGGATGCCGCGCTGGTCGGCGAAGTAGATACTGTCCAGCGCCTCGCCGTAGATGTCGAGCTGGAGCTGGTCGGAGGCTGCGTTGCCGATCCGTACGGGGCGCGAGCCGCGGTAGCCCTCCCAGTGGTCGAGCACGTCCTCGGTCAGATCCGAGGAGCCGTCGACCCGGTACATGATGCTCAGCGGGCCCTCCTTGCCCCCGGCCTGCTCCGAGACCCGGTCGCGCAGCCAGCCGATGAACGCCCCGGCCTCCTCGGTGAAGCCCAGCTTGAGCAGGGCGTAGACGGAGAAGGAGGCGTCACGGATCCAGGTGTACCGGTAGTCCCAGTTCCGCTCGCCGCCGAGCTGCTCCGGCAGCCCCGCCGTCGGCGCGGCCACCAGCGCTCCGCTCGGGGCGTACGTCATCAGCTTCAGCGTGATCGCCGACCGCTCCACCGCCTCGCGCCAGCGGCCGATGTACTGCGAACGGCGCAGCCAGCTCCGCCAGTAGTGGACGGTGTCGTCGAAGAGCTTCTGGAACTCCGCGGTACCGATCTCGCGGGGCGGCCCGTCCGCGAAGGACTCCAGCACCAGCCCGCGCTGCTGCCCGGCCTTGAGGGGGAGCCAGGCCTGGATGCCGCCGCCCCCCTCGGTCTCGACCCGGTTGATGCGTGCGGGGCGGGAGTCCTCGGGCTCCCGCACGGTGTGGACGGTCAGCTCCATGCCGTCGCCGGAGAAGACCGCGCCACGCTCGAAGGCATGGATCTGGTGCGGCTTGCGCCCGTAGTCGAACCGCGGGATCAGCTCCACGGCGAACTCCATCTCGCCCCGTACGCAGCGCAGCATGCGGACGATCCGGTGGTTGCGGGTCGCCGTGCGCTCCGTGGAGACGGGCATGAAGTCGACGACCTCACCTGCGCCGTCCTCGGTCATGAAGCGGGTGATGAGGATGGCGGTGTTGGGGTGGTAGAGCTGCTTGACGGAGTACGTGTCCTGGACGGGGCGTACGCGGAAGTGGCCGCCGTTCTTCGCGTCGAGCAGCGAGCCGAAGACGCTGGGCGAGTCGAAGCGGGGGCAGCAGTACCAGTCGATGGTCCCGTCCGTGGAGACCAGGGCGGCCGTCTGCAGGTCCCCGATCAGTCCGTGGTCGGCGATCAGCGGGTAGTCGTCCATGCGCTTACCGTCGCCACGCGGGGGCGGGCACGGCTTCACCCGGGAGGGGTGAGATCGGGCGGACGGCCCGGTGCCGCCGTTCGCCCTTCGTGAGGGTCCCGGACCGGACTCCCCGCCTCCCTGCGCGGCAAAATGTGATCTATTGGGTAATTTGCCACTGAGCATGCTGGATGTCCGGTTCTCGATGAGGAGGTTCCGGGATGGGCGACGCAGGGTCCGCACTGTGGTTGTCGGAGGCGTTCGCGGCCATGGCGGAGGCCCTGCACGGGCAGCCCTCACGCGACCAGGTCCTGCAGGAGATCACCGAGCTGGCCGCGACGACCGCGGACGGCGCCCAGTACGCCGGTATCACCCTGCTGCGGCGCGGCAAGCCGCTGGAGAGCCCCGCGTACACCCATCCGCTGGTGCAGGCCGTGGACCTCGCCCAGGCCGAGGCCGGTGAGGGCCCCTGCCTGCAGGAGAGCGGCGACGCCGACGGGGCCGTGGTCAGGATCGAGGACATGTCCGGAGAGGGGCGCTGGCCCCGGTTCGCGCGCGAGGCGGCGCGTCTGGGCGTCGGCTCGATGCTGAGCTGCCGCCTGACGCAGGAGCGGGACGTGTCGGGCCGCCTCAACCTGCTCTCCGGCGAGCCGGGCGCCTTCGGCGTGGAGACCGCCAAGACCGTGGCCGTGCTGGCCACCCACGCGGCGATCGCCCTCTCCGCCGCGACCGCCATCGAGAACCTCTCCAACGCCGTCGCCAGCCGCCAGGTCATCGGGGAGGCGACCGGCATCCTCATGGAGCGCCACCGGGTGCCCTCACGCGAAGCCTTCGGCATGCTGGTGCGAGCGTCCCAGAGCCTCAACGTCAAGCTGCGCGAGATCGCCCTGCACGTCGTCTCGACGGGACAGAACCCGGCGGAGCTGGGCCCTGCGGACTTCGCGGGCGCGGCCCGGTCGTAGGAGGTACGCGATGGAGCCGGTGGCAGCCCTCGACCGGATCGCGTTCCTCCTCGAACGCTCCGGTGCACCCACCTACCGCGTCCGCGCCTTCCGCACGGCTTCGGGTGTCGTGGCGGACCTGCCGGCCGAGGAGGTGGAACGGCGCGCCAGGACCGGCGCGCTGGAGTCCCTCAAGGGCGTGGGCCCGAAGACCGCCAAGGTCGTCGTCGAGGCCCTGAGGGGCGAGGTGCCGGACTATCTGGCGAAGCTGGAGGCGGAGAGCGAGCGGGAGCGGGAGCCGCCGGAACCGGGCGCGGCCGCGATGCGTTCGGCACTCCGCGGTGACTGCCATGTGCACTCGGACTGGTCGGACGGCGGCAGCCCGATCGACGTGATGGCGCGGACCGCCGCCGAGCTGGGCCACGACTGGACGGTGCTCACCGACCACTCCCCCCGGCTGACGGTCGCCCGCGGCCTGTCGGCGGACCGGCTGCGCGAGCAACTCGACGTGGTCGCCGCGCTGAACGAGGAGCTGGCCCCGTTCCGGCTGCTCACGGGCATCGAGGTGGACATCCTCGCCGACGGCTCGCTGGACCAGGAGCCGGAACTCCTCGACCGGCTCGACCTGGTGGTCGCCTCAGTGCACTCCAAACTCCGCATGGAACGCCCGTACATGACGCGGCGTATGGTCGCCGCCGTGCGCAATCCGCTCGTCGACGTCCTGGGGCACTGCACGGGACGGCTCCGCAGCAGCCGGCCGGAGTCGCAGTTCGACGCGGACGCGGTGTTCGCCGCCTGCGCCGAGTCGGGGACGGCGGTGGAGATCAACTCCCGCCCCGAGCGCCTGGATCCGCCCCGCAGGCTCCTGCGGGAGGCCGTGGACGCCGGGGTGTTCTTCGCGATCGACAGCGACGCCCATGCTCCGGGGCAGCTCGACTGGCAGATGAACGGCTGTGCCCGGGCGGCCGAATGCGGCGTCCCGGCCGAACGGGTCATCAACACCTGGCCGGAACAAGGGCTGTTGACGTGGACGCGCACACGCGAGGCCCCGTCCGACGCATGACCGGAACGACGTCCCGCACGTGACCGCGTCGACGTCCCGCGCGTGACCGGACGGACGTTGCGCTCATGGTCGACGCCCAGCGCAGGACCGCGTCGACGTCTCCGCGCACGACCGGGCCGACGGCCGCCCTCAGCACCTCGGCCGCGTTTCGGCGATTCGTACACTTGCCGGTCGTTATCACCATGTCGGGCGAATCCCTGAGGTACGGCCATGTTCCGCACCTGCGCGGACAGCAGATGTGATCAGCTTGGTAAGGCATCGCAGACACGCTGGTGAGGTGCTGCGGCGTCCCGCACGACTCCTGTCCCGGCCGGAGGAGACGACCCGCGGTCACGGCGAGGGCCCTCCCGCTGCATCACGGGACTGCTCCAGGCGCACCCCCCTGCTGCCCGCTCCTGGCCGGGACAGGAGCTGTCACCCCGTCAGAACCGCCGCGCACGACGGTGACCGGGCCTCACCGGCCCGGCGGCAGTTCGAGAAGTCTGCCGAACTCGCCTTCGCAGGCGAGGCGTTCGAGTTGGTCGAGCGCGTCCCGTGCCTGCTCCGCGGCCACCGGGTCACGCTCGGGGAGGCCGCTCTCCAGGAACTCGTCCTCGTCCAGGCGCAGCACGGTCGCGCCGTCCGCCGACACCCACAGGTCGAGATACAGATCCGCGGCGACGAGCGTGTCCCGGTGCGGGTCCCGCTCGACGCGGGCGGGGCGGGTGACATCGCAGTACCACCCCTTGAGCCCGCCGTCCGCGCTCCGCACCTCCTTGACCGAGTACCAGCGGTCGCGCCAGTAGTGCTCGGTGAAGACGTCGCCGTGCGTGAACCGTACGAATCCGAAGTCCCGCTCGGTGGCGCCGGCCCAGGGCGCGCGGACGACCGCGTGCGTACCGTCGTCGCCGGTCACGATCGCCGGATAGGACACGTCACGGGGATGCTTGACCAGCCGGACGGTCACCTCGCTGCCCGGGCGCAGACGGTCGCCGGAGGGGCGTTCAGGATGCTGCATGCCCACAGCCTGGTGCACGGCGCGGGGCGGCAGCCACGCAATTGTTCCCCCGTGCCCCTCTCCCTGTGCGCTCGGCTCCTCGCCCCCGGCGCTACGGGTCGGCGGTGCCGCGGTCCGGTTCACCTCTCCGCGGAGAGCGACAGCGGCAGGTCGTCCAGCGGCTGGTCGGTGAAGAACCGCAGCAGCAGATCGGTGAACTCGTCCGGGGGTTCCAGCGGAATCATGTGACCCGCCGCTTCCATGACGGCCACGCGAGCGCCGGGCAGCGCGGCCGCCATCTCCCGGCCGTGGCCCGGCGAGGAGAAGCGGTCGTGCTCATCGTGGACGAACAGGGTCTCGACGGGCGGCGGCACCGGGACCGGGTCGTACAGCGGATGCCGCAGCAGCCGTTCGGTGTTCTTCACGAACCGGTCGGCCTGACCCGGTGTCATCTGCTCGAACTGCCGCTCCAGCAGCCGGTACACCGCACCGCGGCGGCGGATCAGCGCCCGGTCGGCGAGCGGCGCGAACAACTCGGCGGCGCGCCGCGCGAACTCGTGATGGTCATTGCCGCGCAGCAGTTCCACACCGGAGCTGAACGACTCGCGGAGCTGCCGCGGCAGCGTCCGCCGCGTCCCGACGAGAGCCAGGCGAGCGACGCGGTCCGGGTGGCGCTGCGCGAAGCGGAGACCGATCACGCCCCCGTAGCAGGCGCCCATGACATTGGCCGTACGAACCCCGGTGGCGTCGAGGGTGTGCCCGACGGCGTCGGCGAGGAAGTCCATCCCGTACTGCGCCGGGAGAGCGTCGGCCCCGCCCCAGCCCGGCAGGTCCACCGTGACGACCGTGGCGATCCGCGCGAGCCGGGTCTCGTGCCTGGCCCAGGCGTACTTGTCCTGTGCGGCCCCGCCGAGGAGCAGGATCGGCACGGTACCGGGATGGGGCTGCCGCAGCACCCGGCAGTCGTACCGGAACCCGCCGAAGGACAGCCTGCTCAGCTCCGCCTCCGGCCGCCCGGGCCCGCACCGTTCATCGGCGGGCGGGCGCGCGGGGCGCGCGGTGTCGGCGGACTCGGACACGGGGCCGACGATCAAGAGATGCTCCAAGCCAAGGGGACAACTCCGGCGATCCGTACCCGGTTACCGCGACAAGCGCGGGGAACGTCACTCGTCCAGCCGCGTGCCGTCGGCCCGGCCGCCACTCGTTCGTGAGCAGACCGAAACCTCACCGCCACGGGCACGTTGAAGGAGCGACGGCCGGTCGGCGGCGCCACTGCCGACCGACGTGAGCGGGCAGGGCGGGAAGGGCCGGAGCAGCCCCCGGCCCTCCTGCCCCGCCCCCTGTGGCGCCCGTTCCTTCTTCCGGCGGGCGCCACAGGTGTGTCTACCGGTTCGGGGCCGTACGGGTTCCCGGGCGGGACTCGTGCCGCGGTGTACGTGCTCCGGGGCGTACCTGTGCCGGGCCGGCCGGCGGCGGGCGTCACGCCGTGGAGGTGTACGGCGACAGTTCCAGCAGGCGCGTACGGGCGGCCTGCAACCGGTGGGCGAGGATCTCCGCGACCGTACGCATGACGACCAGCCCCAGCGCCGGATCGTCCTCGCACAGCGATCGCACCTGCGCCCCGTCGAAGGCGTACGTCCTCACCGGGCTCAGGGCTTCGGCCCCGAAGTCCCATTGGTAGGGCGGGAACAGCCAGGACCAGCCGAGCAGATCGCCAGGACCGAGCGTGGCCACGGCCGCGCGGCGCCGGTCGGCCACGCGCAGATCGAGGGTGACCGCCCCGGAGCGGATGATCCAGAAGCCGGTCGCCCTTCCCCCCTCCCGGAAGATCTCGGCGTCCTGCGGGAAGGACACCTCCCGGGCGAGTTCCATCAGGCGGTCGCGGACGTCGACCGGAAGAGACCGCAGAAACCGGGGCGCAGTAGTCATGAGCGCGAGCCTCCTCGCCTCCGAAGCCACTGCCAGGGCCGCCGGGCGACGAGCACCTGGTTACCCCTATTGGACCCACGATCCTCCGCCGCCGCCATCCCGGCCCGCCGGATCCGGGCGGGCGCGGGGCGGCCGGGCCCGTACGGGGGCGGGCTCACGCCGGAATCAGGGCGGATGAAGGGAGCCCGGGTACGGGAATCGGCGGGGATCAGGCGCCGGCGTAGGTCCCGAAGCTCCAGAAGACGCCCTCGGGATCACGGACGGTGAAGCCGCGGGAGCCGTAGTCGGTGTCCTCCAGGCCCTGGACGACGACGGCTCCGGCGGCCGTCGCACGGGCGTAGGCGGCGTCGGGCTCGTCGGTGACCACGTAGACGGATCCGGTGCCCGGGGGCAGGGCGCAGATGACGCTGTCCTGGCGGATGCTGCCCAGCATGATGCCCGCGCCGTCGGGGCGGCGGAGCTCGGCGTGGACGACCTCGTCCTCGGTCTCACCGGTGTAGAGCGCCGTCGTCTCGAATCCGAGGGCCTCGGTGAGGAAGCGGATGGCGGCGCGGGCGTCCCGGTAGGTCAGGGTCGGCCACAGCGTGGTGGGGGTAGGCGGACGGGTGCGATGGCGTTCGAGCGTTTCGTCGGTCATACGGCCAGGATGCGCGGCGGGACGCGACCGTGGCTTGGACGAATGGGAACTCGGCAGGCCGGGAGACGGGCACGGGTTCCGTCGCGGCCGGACGGGCACGGGTTCCGTCGCGGGCCGGGAACGCGGGATTCCGTCGTGGCCGGGAGACGGGCACGGGCTCCGCGGCCGGTTCCCGCGGACCAGCGGCCGGTCCCCGCGGACCATCGGCCGGTCCCCGCGGACCATCGGCCGGTCCCCGCGGGCCAGCGGCCGCTCCCCGCGGGCCAAGAGGCACCTGCGTTCGCCGTATCAGGCGGCCTCGGGGCCGAACTCCACCGGCGGGAGATCCCCGGCGGCGAGCCAGGCCGAGGGCGGCATACCGGCCAGCTCGCGCCAGTCACGGGCCAGATGCGCCTGGTCGTAGTAGCCGCAGGCAACCGCCGTCTCGGTCAGCGTGGGCCGCACCGGACCGCTCAGCAGGCGCTTGGCGCGCTCGAAGCGGACGACCCGGGCGGCGTCCTTCGGCGTCAGCCCGAACTCGGCCGCGAAACGCGAGGTCAGGTGGCGGCGGCTCCACCCGACGTCGGCCGCGAGCGCGGCGATGCCGACAGCGCCTCCCGTGGCCCGTACGCGCCGCCAGGCCCGCTCGACCTCGGCAGCCGGGGCCGGCGCCTCGCCGCGGACCGCCCGCCCCAGCACCTCGTCGAGCACGGCGAACCGGCTCGCCCACGAGTTGCTCTCCGCCATCCGCTCCGCCAGCTCCCGGGCCGGAAGCGGCCCCAGCAGATCGGAGAGGTCGGCGACGGTGCGGGCGAGTCCGGCGGCGGGCAGCCCCAGCAGCCCACGGCACCCCAGCGGGGACAGTTCGAGCTGTACGCCGTACTGGTCGCCGTGGTGGGCGATGGCGACCGGCCGCGTGTCCAGCCCTCCGGCCAGCGCCTCGTACGCCGTGACGGGTGCCCCGGGGGCCCGGCCGACGCGTGTGGGCTCGTCGAGGCTGATGACCACCGTCAGCCAGGCCGACGGCAGGCCCACATGGATGCCCGGAGGGAACCCGAGGTAGCGATAGCCGAGATACCGCCGCACATATGGCCGCACCGCGGGCGCCGGAAGCCCGGCGGCGGCGTCGACGGTCGGCGGCGTTGCGGCCATGGCGTCAGCCTAGGACGGGGCACCGACAGACGCCGGGGGACGATTCGGCCCCCGGCCGGGACCGGCCCCGGTGCCCGTGTTCCGCTGGGAGGCCGCGGGGCGGGGTACGCGTCGTAGAGGAAGATCGTTCGACGTCCGGGACCGAGGACTGCCCGAGGAGCGGCCCGCATGGAGTGGTTCGGAGACACCGGTTACTGGTTCGGCAGGCTCGTCTTCCAGCGCTCGCTGGCGGCGCTCTACCTGGTCGCCTTCGTCGCCGCCGCCCTCCAGTTCCGCGCGCTGATCGGTGCCCGCGGGATCCTCCCGGTGCCGTCCTTCACCGCGCGTGTGCCGTTCCGGCAGTCGCCGAGCGTCTTCCACGTCCACTACTCGGACCGGTTCTTCGCCGTCCTCGCGTGGAGCGGCGCCACTCTCGGCGCCGCCCTGGTCGCCGGTGCGGGCGACGCCGTGCCGCTGTGGGCGTCGATGCTGCTGTGGTTCGCGCTCTGGCTGCTGTATCTGTCGATCGTCAACGTCGGCCAGACCTGGTACGGATTCGGCTGGGAGTCGCTGCTGCTGGAGGCGGGCTTCCTCGCCGTCTTCCTGGGCAACGACAGCACCGCCCCACCCGTCCTCGTGCTGTGGCTGCTGCGCTGGCTGGTCTTCCGCGTCGAGTTCGGCGCCGGACTGATCAAGATGCGGGGCGACCGCTGCTGGCGGGACCTGACCTGTCTCTATCACCACCACGAGACGCAGCCGATGCCCGGACCGCTGAGCTGGTACTTCCACCGTCTGCCGAAGCCGCTGCACCGCGTCGAGGTGGCCGCCAACCATGTGGCCCAACTCGTCGTCCCCGTCGCCCTGTTCACCCCGCAGCCGGTGGCGGGCATCGCCGCCGGGCTCATCATCGTCACCCAGCTCTGGCTGGTGGCGTCCGGGAACTTCGCGTGGCTGAACTGGGTGACCATCGTCCTGACGCTGCCCGCGATCGGCGGCGCGCCCACCGCCGACGCGCTCGGCCTGCCCTCACCGCCGGAGACCGCACCGGCGCCCGTGTGGTTCGAGGTACTGGTGATCGCGGCGGCCACACTGATCGTCGCGCTCAGCTACTGGCCCGCCCGCAACCTCCTCTCGCGCCGCCAGCAGATGAACCGCTCGTTCAATCCGCTCCATCTGGTCAACACCTACGGCGCGTTCGGGAGCATCAGCCGTACGCGCCGCGAGATCGTGGTGGAGGGGACCGACGAGCCGGAGGTCACACGGGACACGGTGTGGCGGCCGTACGAGTTCAAGGGCAAACCCGGCGACCCGGCGCGGCTGCCGCCGCAAGTGGCGCCGTACCACCTGCGCCTCGACTGGATGATGTGGTTCGCGGCGCTGTCGCCGTCCTACGCGCAGTCGTGGTTCCTGCCGTTCGTGGAACGGCTGCTGCGGGGCGACCGGGCGACGCTGAAGCTGCTGCGCCGCTCGCCGTTCCCCGACGAGCCGCCCACGCACATCCGCGCGCGGCTCTACCAGTACCGCTTCACGACGTGGCGGGAGCGGAGGGAGACGGGCACGTGGTGGCACCGGGAGCCGGTGGGCGACTTCCTCCCGCCCGTGGCCCTGGACCACGACGACCGCACCCCCGCGGGGCGCTGAGCGGACGCCCCGGGCCGGGCCCGCCCCTGAGGGACCCGCGCATCGTCCCGGCCCGCCTCAGGACGCGGGAGCGCCCCGACCCGCGCTCCGCCGTCGCGCCCGGCTCACGGCCACGGCGACGAACGCGGCCGGCGCGAGCAGCAGCCCGGCCCCCACGGTCGCCATCCAGGCGGGCACGCCCCCGACGGTGAGCAGTTCACCGTTCCACACCACGGTGCGGTACGGGGTGTCGCGATCCGCGCGGCGCAGTTCGTGATCCCCCGCGATGTCCCGCGGCTCCGGGAACCGCTGCGTCGTCGCCGTGAGGAAGGTCGTGCGCCCGGAGGCGAGTTCGCGCAGTGGCGTCTCTCCGACGCCGGGTCCGCGCTCCCCCGCACCGGGTCCGCTCTTCCCGGCATCGAGGCGTCCCGCCCACGTCACGGCGGGCGGGCGTCCGCCGATGGCACCGCGGGCCTCCATACGGTGCGGTGCGAGCACGAACAGCTCAAGGAACTGGGGGGTCTTGGCGAGCCGCGACAGCCGCATCGGATAGACGAGCCGGTCGGAGGCGAAGGTCAGGTGCAGCGGGTCCAGCTCCCCGCCGAGCGTGGGCCGTCCGGCGGACGAGGACGACCCGCCGCCGCCCTGCCCCTCCGCCGGTACGAGCCGGACGGCGACGTACTCCCACTTCTCCCGGACGTACGGTTCGAGCCCTTCGGCCAGCCGGTCGGACAGCTCGAAGCCGTTGTCCTCGAGCCAGCCGCTCAGGGCGTGGGGGTCCGTCGCGGTGAGCCGTGCGACCTCGAAGGGGCCCAGCCGCTCGCGTCCGACGACACCGACCGGTGGTGCGGACGCGCCCGCGGCACCGCCGGGTGCCGCTGCGGTGCCGTCGTGCCTGTCGAACGGCCAGTCGCCCTCACGCGGCCAGAAGTGGTGGCGGGTCCGCCGGACGGGCGCGGTGACGCGGCGCAGCTCCGTGAACAGCGCGCGGTCGCCCAGCCGGGCCGTGGCCCGGTGCGGCACGGGCATGATCCAGGCGGCTTCCGGCGCAGTGCCGTTGACCGTCAGGCTCATCACGATCTGTTCGGTACGGCCGTCCCAGACGACCGCCGAGGTCTCACGCTCCACCCCCAACCATGATTCGCCGTCCGTCACCATCGCGCCGCAGCCGCACGCGTAGGCCGGACGGATCAGGGAGCCGACCTGAGTGAGCATCAGCAGTACCGCCACCAGCAACGCCCGGCGCCACGCAGGCGGCGCCCCTCCCCCGATGCACCGCACCCGACCGTTCCCCCGTTGTCATCGCTGTCGTGCTCCCGCTCGCGCCCCGGCGGGGCCGCTCCCGCCACCCGGCGGACACAGCTTCCGACGATCACCACCGCGATCCGGTTCCACGCCGCGGGATCCCTCGGTACCGCCGGTCGGCTGAACACCCGTGACATCAGTGGCCGATCCGGGGACACGGGCTACGCGCAGCGACCACGGCAGCGAGCCGTGCCCCGAGAGAGGCGGTTACGACATGGCAGAGTTCCTCACCGACATCGAGACCATCAGGGAGCGGGCCCGCACCGAGATCGACAAGGGCCCGGTGACGGATGTGTACGGCGCCGACATCGACCGGGTGCTCCAGGTGCTCAACGAGGCGCTGGCCACCGAGATCGTCTGCACGCTGCGCTACAAGCGCCACTACTACACGGCCACAGGGCTGTACTCGGAGCCGGTGGCGGCCGAGTTCCTGGAGCACGCCCAGGAGGAGGAGCACCACGCCGACATGCTGGCCCAGCGCATCGTCCAGCTCGGCGGCGAACCGGACTTCAACCCCGAGACGCTGACGACCCGCGCGCACGCCGAGTACGACTCCAGCCCCGACCTCATCGAGATGATCAAGGAGGATCTGGTGGCCGAGCGCGTGGCGATCGCCGCGTACACCGAGATCGCCCAGTGGATCGGTGCGGGTGACCCGACCACGCGGCGCATCTTCGAGGACATCCTCGCGCAGGAGGAGGAGCACGCCGACGACATGCGGGCGCTGCTGGAGCGGATCCCCCGCGACAAGCCGGGCGTCTGACACCGGGGCACAGGGTCCGGCGGCCCGCGGGGCGGGCCGCACGACCGGACGGGGGCGGCGCGACCGGCGTCCACCGGTCGGCCCGCCCCGTCCCTCACATCCGCCGGCGGAAGGGGCGGAACGGGCCGCGCCTCATCCGCAGCAGCAACACGCCCCCGCACAGCGCCACGACCCCGGCCCCGCCGGCCAGCCACACCGCGCCGCCCCCGCCGGGCACATGAGCGGTCACGTCGTTCGCCATGCCGGCCTCCTCCGCACGGGGTGGGTGCACCGCGTGCGGAGCCGCCACGCTGGGCGGACTCTGCAGGCGGCCGACGGCGGAGACCCTCCCCGCGGAGGCGAACCCCCAGTCGAGCAGCGAACGGGCCTCCTCGTACACGGCGTTCGGGACGCCCGACTGGGGATTCATGACGGTGGCGACCAGCGTCCGCCCGCCCCGCTTCGCCGCGACGACCAGGGTGTTGCCCGCGTGGCTCGTGTAGCCGTTCTTGACGCCGATGAGCCCGCGGTACGGGTCGAGGCCGGGCGCCCCGGTCAGCAGGCGGTTGGTGTTCTGGATCTGGAAGTGGCGCTTCACCGTGCCGTTCGCCTTGCGCCCCTCGGGGAACTCGGCGACCTCGGTGGAGCTGTAGCGGACGAAGTCGGGGTTGGCGAGACCCGCGAGGGCGAAGAGGGACAGGTCGTACGCGGACGAGACCTGACCGGGGGCGTCGTACCCGTCGGCCGAGACCACGCGGGTGTCGTAGGCGCCCAACGCCTTTGCCTTGGCGCGCATTTGGGCGATCGTCTCGGTCATCGACCCGTTCATCGAGGCGAGGGCGGACACCGCGTCGTTACCCGAGCGCAGGAACACCCCGCGCCACAGATCGGAGACCCGGTACGACTTGCCGGGCTGGATGCCGACCTGGCTGCTGCCCGCGCCGAGGCCGGCGAGGTCGGCGTGGGTGACCTTGTGCAGCGCGGTCTGCGGCAGGTTCGGGAGCACCGTCACCGCGAAGAGGGTCTTGAGGGTGCTGGCCGGTGCGAGCCTGCGGTGCGCGTCCTTCGCGGCGAGCACCTGCCCCGTCCGGGCGTCGGAGACCATCCACGACAGGGACGAGAGCTCCGAGGGGATTTCCGGTGCGCCCTTGCCCGGCAGCACCTGGATCCCGGACCGGCTCAGCAGAGGGCCACCGACCGCGGCCGGCACGGCGTGGTGCTGTCCCTCGCCGTCCGCATGAGCCGGTGCCGCAGGACCGGCGACCACCAGACACGCGGCGGCGACCGCCGCCGCGCCGGCCCGCGTGTTCAGTCCAGACATCGTGTCCATATCCGCACGGTAGGAAGGGTTGACGGCGGGTGCCGCGTGTTCCTGCTCCATCCGGGGATCACCCGACGCACCGTCAGTTCTCTTGTCCCGTAAGAGAACTGACGGTTCTCGACGAGAGGACGGATCAGATCGGGGCGAGGAGCGGCCCCAGCCCCGAGGGCGTGGCGGAGTCCGCGACCCAGCGGACGGCACCGTCCAGCACCGAGGTGTGCGGCGAGTCGACGAGATGGACGGACATGCCCACAGTGCGGCTCAGGTGCTCGCACAGTCCGCCGAGCAGCGCCCCGCCTCCGGTCAGCACCAGACCGCGGCCGACGATGTCGTCCGCGACGCTCGCGGGGCAGCGACCGATGACGGCGCTCACGGATGAGGCGATCCGTCTGACCTCCGGGGCGACGATCCGCAGGAGGTCCCCTGCCGAGAGGATCGCGGTCTTGGGGAGGTCGTTGATGCGGTCCCGCCCGCGTACGTCCACGCATGTCGTCCGGCCCGTGGCGGCCGCACGGCTGAGGCGGATCTTGAGCTCCTCGGCCGCCTCGAAGCCGAGGGCGAGGGTGTGCTCCTGGTGGAGATAGTTGCGGAGCGCTTCGCAGAACGCGTCGCCGGCCGTGGTGATGGACTCGGCGGCGACGAGGTTGCCGAAGGCGAAGGCGGCGACCTCGGTCGTGCCCCCGCCGATGTCGACGACCATCGTCCCCGTCGCGTCCCACACGGGAACCCCGGCGCCGATGGCGGCCAGTGTCACCTTCGGCAGCAGGTGGACCGAGCGCGCGCCGGCGAACTCGAACGCCTCCTCGACGGCCCGCTGCTGTACCGCGGTCGCCTGTGCCGGGACGCCCGCCACGACGCGCGGAGGCAGCCAGGACCGCAGCCGGCCGCGCCTCTGCTGTCCGATGGCGTGCCAGAGCAGCCGGGTCGCGGCGTCGAAGTCGGTGATGACTCCGCGGCGGATGGGGGTGACGGTCTCGATGGCGGGGGGCGTACGGCCGGCCATCCGCTTGGCGGAGTCGCCGACGGCCACGATCTTGCCGGCCCGCGTGTCCACGGCCAGCATCGAGGCGCCCTGGAACGACGCCCCTCGGGGACCGCGCATCCGGGTGCAGGAGGTGCCGAGGTCGACGGCCAGATGGGTCGTGCCGAGAGCCTGAGGCAGAGGCATGGGGGGTCCTTTCGCCACTGGCGACGAGTTGTCGCTCCAGACTCGGTCCGCGGCCCGTGCCCACCCGTGCACCACCCGCCGCCCTCCCTCGAAAGAGTGTGACGATCCGCTCGTCGTATCCGCCGTCCAGCCGTCACCGGGTTTCACATCGGTACGCGATGTCTGGCCGGCCTCTTGGCCGGGACCCGCCGCGGACCGACACTGAAGCCATGACGCAGCGCGCGCAGCTCACGGGACTCCTGGACCGGCTGGCGATCGACGACCTGATCACGGGATACGCCCGTGCTGTCGACGACGGCGACTGGCCGGCCTACCGGGCGCTCTTCACCCCGGACGGCCGCGCCGACTACCGCGGGTCGGGCGGGATCGAGGGGCCGGCCGCCGGTGTCTCGGCGTGGCTGGAGGAGACCATGCGCCTCTTCCCCGTACGGCAGCATCTGATCGTCAACCGGCAGGTCCGTATCTCCAGCGTGGACGGCGAGGCCGGGGACAGTGCCGAGGTCCGGGCGGACTACATCAATCCGATGCGTCTGGACACGGCTCGTACGGACGGCGAGCGGGCGGACGCGGGCCATGCCCTCATGGCGCCGAACTTCACCTCGGGCGGCCGGTACACCTTCGGTCTGCGCCGCACGGACGCAGGATGGAAGGTGCACGAAGTCGTGGTGCACGAGAAGTGGCGCCGGGCCTCGGAAGACCTCGTACCGCACCCCCGCTGACGCCCCGTCGGGCCGCGCCCCAGCGGTTGCGGGGTCTCCCGCGCTCGCCCATAGATGGCATATGAGCGTGATCCACCGATGTGTGTCGATCGCGGCTGCCGCCGGGGCCGTCGCAGTGGCGCTCACCGCCGCGCAGGCCCTGGGGGACGCCGAACCCGGCGGCCCGGGTGCCGTGTCGGCCCCCGAGCCCGTCGACCCCGCCCCGGCACCCACCGCCGAGCAGCTGTCCTTCGACTTCGGCGACCAGGCCCTCACCCAGTCGATCGGCACCCCCCGCGCGGGGATCTGCTATCCCCTCGGCGACGGCTCGGCGACCGCCTTCCGGAACAACACCGAACTCAGCGCCGAACTCCACCCTTCCCCCGGCTGCGGCGGATCCCCGGGCACCACCCTGAAGCCGGGCGGGAAACGCACGGACGGGCCGCGCAGCGCGAGTGTGGTGTTCGGCGTCGCAGGCGCGGACCCGGCATCGCCCGGCACGGACTCATCCGCGCCCGCGAGATGACCGGCCGCCGTGCCACCGCGGCCCGGCGGCTGGGTCGATGACGTGTACGAGGGAGCGCCGGTGCGGGTGAGCGCGGAGCCCCGAAGGTGACCGGACCGCCCGGACGGCGTTGGTCGACTGTGACAACGATGCAGCTTCGACGGGTGACGGCTCGGCGCAGGACCCTGATCAGGCCGTCGGATGGTGAAATGGTTCCCCTGCTCGCGGACGCTCCGATCTACGCGGCTCTGGCCCGGAGCTGGGCGGCCGCGGGCAAGGCTGTGCCGGGGCAGTACGATCGCGAATGGATCAACCTGACGCGCCGGCCGGCCTGGCCCGACCGCTGAGCGGTGATGTACGGCCCGTGGCGTACGGCGCGCCGGGAACCGTCGGCCGTGCTCGCGCACGGCCGGGGTGACATTCACCCGCACCACAGGAGGGATTCATCGTGGCCACGACGCGCACCGCGCACACGGTCTGGGACGGCAATCTGCTGGAGGGCAAGGGCACCGTCTCCTTCGACTCCTCGGGGATCGGCGACCACCCGGTCTCCTGGCCCGCGCGCGCCGAGGAACCGAACGGGAAGACCAGCCCCGAGGAACTGATCGCGGGCGCCCACTCCGCCTGCTTCTCGATGGCCCTGTCGAACGGTCTCACCAAGGCCGGCACTCCCCCCACGCAGTTGCGGACGCAGGCCGAGGTCACGTTCCAGCCCGGCACCGGCATCACCGGCATCCACCTCACGGTGCAGGGTGAGGTACCGGGCCTCGACGAGGCGGCGTTCACCTCCGCCGCCGAGGACGCGAAGGCCAACTGCCCGGTGAGCCAGGCACTTTCGGGCACGACCATCACGCTTACCGCGAAGCTGGTCTGACACCCGGAGCCGGACCGGTCCGGGGCGGCACGGTCCGTGAGCCCCGTACGACGGTCCGGCCCGTAAGCCCCGTACGAACGGGGAGATCCGCGTGACGCGACAGGCGCCGCCGACCGGTGATCCGGCCGGCGGCGCCTGTGCGGGGGCGTCGCGCCTGCGCGCTCTCAGAGGCGGACGCCCTTGCTCGCCAGGTACGACACGGGGTCGATGTCCGAGCCGTACTTGGCCGTCTTGCGCACCTCGAAGTGCAGGTGCGGGCCGGATGACCGGCCGGTGTTGCCGGAGTAGCCGATCAGGGTTCCGGTCGCCACGCGCTTGCCGGGCTTGACGAGCACCTTCGAGAGGTGGGCGAAGAGGGTGTAGCGCCCGTCGTCCATGCGCATCAGGACCATCGTCCCGTAGTCGCCTCCGCTGCCGGCCTGCTTCACGACACCCGACCCGACGGAGCGGACCGGGGTACCGACCGGCACAGCGAGGTCCACGCCCGTGTGGTGCCCGGCGATCCAGTCGCCCGGGATGCCGTACGCGGCGGAGACCTCACCGGAGGTGATGGGCTTGGTCCAGGCGCCCTGCGGTCCTTCGAGCGGTTCGTCCGAGGTCTGCTCCGCGTCCTGCTCCTCGGTCTCCTGCTCCTCGGTGCCCTGCTCCTGCGCGCCCTCCTCCTCGTCCGTCTCCTCACCGGTGACGTCGGCGGGGTCCTCGGGGCCGGAGTCGTCCTCCATGCCGTAGCCGCCGACGTAGGGCAGCCCGTCGGGGAAGAGGTCGCGGACGGGGTCGTAGTCGTCCGCCTGGGATTCCGGCACCCAGGGGCTGTCGGGGAAGGCGTCCGTGGCGGTCACGCGGGCGTTCGCGGGCGGCGCCTGCCGCTCGGGGCCGAGCAACTGGTGCGCCGGGGGCGGCTCCTGGCTCCGCGCCCACGCCGTACCGGCGGCGGGCACGAGGCCGAGCGTCCCCGCGACACCACCGCACACGAGGAGTCGGCGGACGTAGCCGCGACGTGCGGTGCTGCGGCGGGTGCCGGGAGATTTTCGGCGACGTATGTCTACGGGGCTCACGGGGGTGTCCTTTCCGTACGGGGACGGGGTGGCCGGGTCCGCGGCGGGCCCGGCGGCGCCCCTCGCACGCCGCGGGCCTCCGGCCCCCGGACGACCGCTGGGGTCCGTGTCCGGGGGTCGGAGGCCGGCGACTGCGGAGGCCATGTGCTCGCGACTCAGACGGGGTTGCCGATCCGGCGGCGGACGGTGGCGTCCGGACCGGCCGGAACGACGGCCTGGGCGGCGGTCGGCGGACGCGATGCGGTACGCATGGAGACCTCCTCCGGCACGGCTGCTGGGGTGCCTCGCCGCGACGGGGCGGCGTCCGCGCCTGCCCCCATGCCACCCCGACACCCCGTCAAGCGCACGCGCCGCGACGGCGGGAGACGTCCCGCCAACGGAGCATCAGGTGTCCCGCGAATGCCGCAACGGCCCAGGTGACGAGCGCAACCGACGGCCCCGCGCAAAGACCGCCCCGGCGCCCCCCATCGGGTGAGCAGGTGCGCGTCGGAGGAGACGGGGCGAGAGGGCGGGCCGCGCGGGGCAGGGCGCAGGGCCGGGTGCTCCGCGCGGATGCGGTGCGATGCTGGAGAGATGGACGGCGCGGACGACACACGCGGCGCGGACGGCTCGTACGAGGAGTGGCACTCCCGGCCGACGGGAGCGGTGCTCTGGACGCGCACGGCCGACGACGGGCCGCACCGCGTCCTGCCCGACGGCTGCACCGACCTGATCTGGCTGGACGGCGAGCTGATCGTGGCGGGCCCCGATACGCACGGGTACGTACCCGCCGCCGTCCCCGGTGCGCACTACGCCGGTCTGCGCTTCCCGCCGGGCCGCGGCCCCGACTTCCTGGGCGTGCCGGCGGACGAGCTGCGCGATCTCCGGGTCCCGCTGGGCGCCATCTGGCCGGGCGCGCAGGTCCGGCGCCTGGCCGAAAGCGTGGCGGACGCGGCGGACCGTACCGCCGCGCTGGAGAGGATCGCCGTGGACCGGCTGGCGGAGACTCCGCGCCCCGACCCGCGCCTCGCGGTCGTGGTGGCGGGCCTGCGCGCGGGCGAGCCGGTGTCGGCGGTGGCCGCGGGCGCCGGGCTCGGAGAGCGCCAGCTCCACCGCCGCGCTCTGGCCGCCTTCGGCTACGGGCCGAAGACGCTCGCACGGGTGCTGCGGATGAACCGCGCGCTGGACCTGGCCCGTAGCGGGACGCCGTTCGCCGAGGTCGCGGTGGACACGGGGTACGCGGACCAGGCCCACCTCGCCCGTGAGGTCAAGGCCCTGGCCGGAGTGCCGCTGCGCGAACTGCTGGTCTAGGCCGTTCCGGAGCGGGACGGCACCGCCGGCCGGCGCCGGACGGGCGTTCGTCGCGGCACCGCGCCGGGGGCGGTCGTCCGCGTCACGGGACAGAGTGAGGGGTGTCGCGCCGCCGGGCCGGGCGCCGGTGTCCCGCACGCGCGCGCGGCGGCCAGCGGCGGACGCGGCCGTTACGGGTTCGGGGCAGCCGGCAGCGGGGCGAATAGGTCGACGCCGTTGCCGTCGGGATCGAGGACGGCGGCGTAACGCATCCCCCAGAACGCGTCCCAGGGCTTGAGGTGCCCCTCATGGCCCGCCTCCACGAGGGCGTCGTACGTCCGGTCGACATCGGCGGGACCGTCGCAGGCGAAGGCCAGCGAGACGCGTCCGCTGTCCCGCGGCGGTGTCCACGACGGGTCGAAGGAGCGGACGGTGTCCTCGGTGTCCCAGGCGATACGCAGCCCGCCGGGCAGTGCGGCCTCCACGTGCGGCTCGCTGTCGGCGTCGCTGGGGATGTCGAGGCCGAGCCGGCGGTAGAAGGCGAGCGATGCGGCCATGTCGGAGACGACGAGGCCGATGAGGTCGAATCGAGGTGCCATGACTCCACCGTAGGCAGCGGTCGGGCAGCGGTCTTGTACGAATCGGACGCCCCCGGCGATCAGCCGGACCGCCCCCTTCCCCGGCCACCGTCCGCGCGCGGTCTCCCCGGAGCCGAACCGCCGACGACGGCGGCGGGCATGTGAGCGGCAGCCGCCGGCGCGGCTGCCGCTCGGGAGGCGGAGAGGTCACCGGTGGGGTGGCCGGATGCCCTCCGCAGTGTCACGTCTCGCGGCCGGCCCTCATGGCCGCGCCCGCGATGATCAGGCCGAGGAGGCACACGACCGCGCCCACGACCACGTTGTTCCAGATCATCCCCGTGTCGGGGAAGCGGGTGACCACCCAGGGAGCAATGATCAGCCAAGCCCCCAGCGGGGCCAGAGTCCAGCCGAGCCCTCCTATCCTCTCCGGCACGGCGGCCAGTCCGACGGCCATCAGCGCGATGGCGATTCCGAGAACGAGGTTGTTGAGTGTCAGCTCGGGGCGGGCACTCGAGAAGTGCACCGTCCAGGGGGAGATGGCGCAGTAGACGCCTGCGAGGAACGCCAGTCCCTCGATGGCGGGCGCGCTCCGCCCTTCGAGCATGTGTGCGTACCGGTCCCGCATTTCGTGTACGTCCGGGTGCGTGGAGATGTCACCTGGGCGATGCGAGAGGTCGGCCATTCCTGCTCGCCTCCTTCGGTTCATACACCGTTGATTCGCGCAGTACCCGGTCAAGGGCAAGCAGTTCCATTGTGCTCTTTGGAGTGCTTTATCGGTAGATTCCGCTTCAAATACTTCGAACCTGCGCAGCACGGGGCCGGCTGAGGATCACAACCGACCGGTAGCGCGCCGCCGACCGGCCCGTACGGACACCTCCGGAACCGGCTCGGAACCGTCCCGGGCGGGGGCGCGTTCCGTGCCCAACAGGCGCGTACGGGGCGGGATCACGGCCATCGTCCCTGCCGTATGGGGGAAACTGAACCCATGTCTACTCCGCGCCGCGCCTGCCCCGTCTGCCGCCGTCAGATCGCCGTCGTCGGGGGCCGGCTGGCCCGGCACGACCCTCCGGGCCGGCGGACGGTCCTGGAGTTGATCTCGTGTCCGGGGTCGCGGCGCCTCACGCCGGTCGGCGACAGCCAGCCGCCGCTCATCGACCTCGACGCCCCGCCCTTCCCGGGCCAGATGCCGCTCTTCTGACCCCCGCCGGACAGCCGTCCTGGCTCCGAGGGCAGCGCGTACGGCCCGGTCCGGCCGCGCGTACGGCGCCCGCCCTCCCGGCGCGTCACTCCGCGCCGAAGCGCTTCAGCAGCTCGTCCTTGCCGAACATACGAGCCGTGTCCACGGCGGAGGGCGTGCCGGACCGCGGGTCCGCCCCGGCCGCGAGCAGCGCGTGGATCACCTCGTCCTCCCCCTTGAAGACCGCCCCGGCCAGCGGCGTCTGGCCGCGGTCATTGGTCCGGTCCGGGTCGGCGCCGCGGCTCAGCAGTGCCTCCACGACCTGCGCGTGACCGTGGTACGCGGCGAGCATGACGAGCGAGTCGCCCTTGTCGTTGGTGAGGTTCGCGGGGACCCCGGCATCGACGTAGGCGGCCAGGGCGGCGGCGTCGCCCGACCGCGCCAGGCCGAAGAGCTTCGTGGCCAGGTCGACGACCTCGGGGTCGATCCGGTCCTTGCCTTCACCGGTCTCCGGAGCACCCATCCGGCGATCCACCTCCCGCAATCCACGTGCACGTCCGGGTGATTCGTCAGCCTACTGCCGCGTCCCCGCACCGGACGGGACCACCTGCGGCGATGATCGGTTCCGCCCGGTACCACGGCCGCACGGGGGTCGGACCGATCGACCAACCGGGCCATTTCCATGACAAATCGCCCGTTTGCACCTTTCCCGTCCCGGATACATGCTGCGATTCTCAAGCCACTCATGGTGACGGAGAACGTCCCCCATCACTCAGGAGAACCGCATGATCCTGTCCATCTCCGGCGTCGTCCTGCTCGCCATCATCGTCTTCCTGTTCCTCAGGAAGGACGGGCTCAAGGCCTCGCACGCCGTCGTCTGCGCGCTCTTCGGCTTCTTCCTCGCGGGCACGGCCATCGCGCCCAGCATCAAGGCGGGCAGCGCGAGTCTCGCCAGCCTCCTGGGCGGCATCAAGTTCTAGGCCGCACGTTCCAGGCCGAACCCTCAGCCCGCGCCCTTCCGCCGCCGCGCATCCGCGCCGCAGCACGCCCGTAGCAGGCCCCCTCCTCAGGCATCAGGAGAACGACCGTGGCCCGGCGTCCACTGCCCCGCATCCTCACCGCCAGCGCGCCGATCGCCCGTGGACGCTCCTTCGCGCGCACGACGGCGGACAGCGTCACCGACGTCCTGCATCCCCTGATCGTCATCGGGCGGGGGATGCGCCGGCTCGCCGCCGCGGGCCGGCGCCGCTGGTCGGCGACGCCGAGCGAGCGGCGCGGCACCGCGTCCCTGACCGTGGTGGCCGGTGTCGTGGCCGTCGCCCTGCTGCCGTACGGGCCCATCGTGGCGCTGGTCGCGCTGATGGGCGCCGCGGCCTGGGCGGGCCACGACCGCACCCCGGCCGCGTCCGGCCCGGGTGAGCCCGAACTCCAGCGGCTGCGCGTGATCTACGAGGCCCTGGTCCCGTACTTCTCCACCTCCGACGACCCCAGCCCGCTCTACGCCCACGGCGCCGAGTGGCAACAGGCGCTGTCCGCCTACGAGTTCGACGAGGACGGACGACTGACACGCTGTCAGCTCGCCTACCCGCCCTACTTCACGGACGGCGAGCCCGAATCCCGCGCCCGTATCGAGCAGTTGCTGTACGCCAAGTGCGGGCGGGACCGCGAGTACCGGTTCGCGTGGGACGAGGAGGCCAACGAGCTGTCCCTGACCGTGCTGCCGCCGCTGCCCACCGACATCTGTGCCCAGCGCTTCGTCACGGCACCCGGGGAGACCGTGCTGGGCTTCACCGACGAGGGCGAAGTCCAGCGCACCGTCCCGGTGTCGGGCGCGGAGGAGCGGCGCGACGCCCCGCCCGTGGTGTGGCGGACCGGTCCGCGCTCCACCGAGCCGCACCTGCTCGCCCTCGGCCACAACGCAGCCGGTGTCACCACGCTGCTGCGTTCCATCGCCCTGCAGGCCCTCCCCCACGGCGACGTGCTGGTCGTGGACGGCAGCGGCGCGGGCGAGTACGCCTGCCTGATCGGGCGGCCCGGCGTCCTGGCCGTGGAGTGCGGTCCCGGTGGCGTCCTGGCATGCCTGGAGTGGGCCGCCAACGAGACCGAGCGCCGGCTGGTCTCCGCCAACCGCGCCCGCCAGGCCGGGCTTCCGGCACCCGACGACACGCGCCGCGCGCTGTGGATCCTGCTGGACCGGCCCGCCGCGCTCTCGCTCCTGGCGTCCGCCGAGGGCCGCCGGGATCCGCAGGAGCTGCTGCAGGTCCCGTTGCGCCACGGCCGTGCGGCCGGTGTCACCGTCGTCGTCGGTGAGCAACTCGACCACCTGGAGGCGCTGTCCGAGACCGTGCGCTCGCACACGCGGGCGCGCGTGGTCCTGGGGTCGGCGGATCCCGGGCAGGTGCGCGCCGCGCTGGGCGCTCCGCCGCACACCACACCGGTCCCCGGCATGCCGCCCGGTCGCGGTTACGCGCGTCTGGGTTCCGGCCCCGTCCACCGTCTCCAGGTGCCCGACACCCCGGACCCGTACGACGACAACGCCGACGAGGCGAACCGCCGCGCGGTGCTGGAGCTTCTCCCGGACCGTCCCGACACCGTTCCTCCCGCGGCCCGCCGGGCGGATGCCGGGGTGGACGCCTGCCCCCCGAATGGACCCACCCAGCGCGCGGACGCGGGCCCCCGGAGCACACGATGAGCCGGATGCAGGCCTTCACGGCCGTCCTCCACACCCCGAGAAGGCGGGAATTCAATGGCTGAGAACACCGGACAGGCTAAGTCCAAGAGATCGGCACTGGTCGGGGAACTCTGCGCCGAGTTCGCCGGGACCATGGTCCTGATCCTTTTCGGTTGCGGCGTGGTCGCGCAGGTGGTGGCGGGCGGTGCGCTGACGGATCCTCCGGGCGGCCTCGGCGACCACGACAGCATCGCCTGGGCGTGGGGCCTCGGTGTCACGCTGGGCATCTATGTCGCGGCGCGGCTCAGTGGCGCGCACATCAACCCGGCGGTCACCCTCTCCCTGGCGGCGTTCAAGGGCTTCCCGTGGAGCAAGGTGGCGCCCTACGCCCTCGCGCAGACGGCCGGCGCGTTCGTCGCCGCCCTGCTCGTGCGCTGGAACTACACCGAGGTGCTGGCAGGCGCCGACCCGGGGCACACGCTCAAGACCCAGATCGTCTTCTCCACGCTTCCCGGCAACGGAGGGCTGCCGGTGAGCGAGTGGGGCGCGTTCCGGGACCAGATCATCGGTACCGCGATCCTGGTGATGCTGGTCTTCGCGGTGACCGACCTCCTCAACACCCCGCCCGGCGCCAACCTCGCCCCCTTCATCATCGGTCTCGTCGTGGTGGCGATCGGTATGGCCTGGGGTACGGACGCCGGCTACGCGATCAACCCCGCCCGTGACTTCGGCCCGAGGCTGGCGAGTTTCATCACCGGCTATCACGATGCCTGGCGGGATCAATACGGAAATCTGTACTTCTGGGTGCCGATCGTCGCTCCGCTGATCGGCGGTCTGATCGGTGCCGCGTTCTACAAGTTCGTCATCGGCCGCTTCCTGACCGTGCCCCCGCCGCAGGAGCCGGGCCGGGTCCCCTCGCCCGAGGGCGAGCAGGTCTGACCCGACTGCCCGGCAGGGCCCAGGAAATCCCGTACGACCTTACGAGAGGCGGCAGCGATGCCAGAGTTCGTCGGTGCGGTGGACCAGGGAACCACCAGTACCCGTTTCATGATCTTCGATCACTCGGGCAACGAGGTGGCGAGGGATCAGCTGGAGCACCGTCAGATCCTGCCGCGCGCGGGATGGGTGGAGCACGACCCGGTGGAGATCTGGGAGCGCACCAACACGGTGATCCAGAACGCGCTGCGGAACGGCGGTCTGCAGGCCTCCGACCTGGTCGCGATCGGCATCACCAACCAGCGTGAGACCACCGTCATCTGGGACCCGCGGACGGGCCGCCCGTACCACAACGCCATCGTGTGGCAGGACACGCGGACGGACTCGATCGCGGCGGCCCTGGAGCGCGAGGGCAAGGGCGACGTCATCCGGAACAAGGCGGGTCTGCCCCCGGCCACGTACTTCTCCGGTGGCAAGATCAAGTGGATGCTGGAGAACGTCGACGGTCTGCGCGAGGCCGCGGAGTCCGGCAACGCCCTCTTCGGCACCACCGACTGCTGGGTGCTGTGGAATCTCACCGGCGGGCCCGACGGCGGCATCCACGCCACCGACGTGACCAACGCCAGCCGGACGATGCTGATGAACCTGGAGACCCTCGACTGGGACGACGAACTCCTGGGCTTCTTCGGTGTCCCGCGTGCCATGCTGCCGCGCATCAACCCCTCGGCGCACGCCGAGGCGTTCGGCCGGACGCGTTCCTCCCGGCCGCTGCGCACCGCCATCCCCATCGCCGGAGTGCTGGGCGACCAGCAGGCCGCGACGGTCGGCCAGGTCTGCTTCACGCCGGGCGAGGCGAAGAACACCTACGGCACCGGCAACTTCCTGCTGCTCAACACCGGTACGGAGCCGGTCCGTTCGCAGTCCGGGCTGCTGACCACCGTGGCCTACCAGTTCGACGGCAGCCCGGCCGTCTACGCGCTGGAGGGCTCGATGGCCGTCACCGGCGCGGCCGTTCAGTGGCTCCGCGACCAGTTGAAGATCATCGGCAACGCGGCGGAGAGCGAGAGCCTGGCGCGGTCGGTGGAGGACAACGGCGGTGTCTACTTCGTCCCGGCGTTCTCCGGCCTCTTCGCGCCGTACTGGCGGTCCGACGCGCGCGGCGCCATCGTCGGACTCACCCGCTACAACACCGGCGGCCACATCGCCCGGGCCACGCTGGAGGCCATCTGCTACCAGAGCCGCGACGTGGCCGACGCCATGGAGCGGGACTCCGGAGTACACCTCGACGTCCTCAAGGTGGACGGCGGTGTGACGGCCAACGACCTGTGCATGCAGATCCAGGCGAACGTCCTCGGCGTGCCGGTCAGCCGGCCGGTCGTCGCGGAGACCACCGCGCTCGGCGCCGCCTACGCGGCCGGGCTCGCCACCGGCTTCTGGCAGACCCAGGAGGAACTGCGGTCGCACTGGCAGGAGTCGAAGCGCTGGGAACCGGAGTGGAGCGAGGAGCAGCGCGCCGAGGGCTACGAGGGCTGGAAGCGCGCCATCGATCGCAGCCTCGACTGGGTGACGGTGAAATGACGCCCCGTCATCTGGCGTAGACGTCGCGACCGCCGCCGGTCGCCCGGGCCCAACGCCCGTGCGACCGGCGGCCGTTGTTCATGCAGGCCGGACGGCGGGCGTCAGGCCACCAGGCTGCGAGGCGTGTCCGCGGCGGCGGGCGCACCGGTCTCCACCAGGTGCACCGCGGCGGCGAGCCGGCCGGCCGCCGTCTCCGCCAGAGCGCCGCCGACGGTGAACGGCAGCCGGACGTACCCCTCGAAGGCCCCGTCGACGCCGAACCGCGGCCCGGACGGCACCCGGACGCCGAGCCGCTCCCCCGCCTCCGCGATCCGCGAGCCGGACAGCCCGCCGGTGCGGGCCCAGAGCGTGAGGCCGCCGCTGGGCACGGTGAACTCCCAGCCGGGCACATGGCGGCGGAGGGCGGCCACGAGGTCGTCCCGGTTCGCGCGTGCCTGCTCGCGGCGGATGTCACCGGCCGCGTCCCAGCCGCCGTCCCCCAACAGCCAGGTCACGGCGAGCTGTTCGAGGACGGGCGAGCCGAGGTCGGCGTAGGCGCGGGCGGCGACGAGGCTGCGGATGACATCGGGCGCGGCACGGACCCAGCCGATCCGCAAGCCCGCCCAGAACGCCTTGCTCGCCGAGCCGACGGTCACGACGGTGCTCCCGGCGGGGTCGAACGCCGAGACGGGGCGCGGCAGCCGGGTCTCCGGGTCCAGGCGCAGCTCGGACATGGTCTCGTCGGCGACCAGGACCGTGCCGGCCGCGCGGGCCGCGGCGACCAGCTCCCTCCGCTGCTCCTCGCTCGCCAGCGCCCCGGTGGGGTTGTGGAAGTCCGGCATCACGTACGCCATGCGCGGCGCCGCGTCCCGCAGCACCTGCCGCCAGGCCGGGATGTCCCACCCCGCGAGGCCGTCGGCCATGGCGACCGGGACGAGCCGGGCCCCGGCGTCCCGCATGAGCTGCAGCACATTGGCGTACGACGGTGCCTCCACGGCCACCCGCTCGCCGCGGCCCGCGAAGAGATGGCAGATGGCGGCGACGGCGCCCATCGCGCCGGTGGTCACCATGATCTGTTCGGGCATCGTCGGGATGCCGCGTGCGGTGTAGCGGTCGGCCAGGGCCTGGCGGAGGTCGGGGAGTCCGGCCGGGTAGTCGCCGTGGGTGCGGGCGTACGGCGGGAGGGTTTCGAGGGCGCCCTGGAAGGCCCGGCCGAGCCACGGCTCGGGGGCGGGCAGGGCCGCGCACCCGAGGTCGATCATCGACTCGGCCGCCTCGGGCGGAAGGGGGTCGAGTCCGCGGGTCGGCAGCGGGCTGCCTGCCGGGACTGCGGTCCAACTGCCCGCTCCCCGGCGCGACTCGAGGAATCCCTCGCCGCGCAGCGCCTCGTACGCGGACGCCACCGTCGTACGGCTGAGGGACAGCGCGCCGGCCAGCTCGCGCTCTGCGGGCAGGCGGGCCGCCACGGGAACCCGGCCTTCGAGCACGAGCAGGCGTACGCCGTCGGCGAGCGCGCGGTACGCGGGCGGCCGGCGGCCCGCTGCCGTCTCCCGCGCTGTCAGGGTCTGGGAGCGGAGCAGCCGGGCGAGCTGCGCGGCACCCACCGCCGAGGTCCAGTCACCCATCGCTTCGGTCCACCTTCCCGTAATTGGCCATGGAAGCAGTCCACTCCCGTGCCCCAGAGTGACATGGGTCAGGCCACTTTCACCACAGGGCTCCGCAAGGCACCGTGAGACATCCGCACCGCGGGGCGCAGCGCAGGGCACCGTGAGACATCCAGGGGAGGGACCGTTGTCGGCACAGAACCGGCCGCCCGAAGGCGGCGCGTCGCCGGAAGAGGTCAGGCCGCGCGGAGGGTGGCGGGCGCGGCGCGTACCCCGGCGCCTCGTCCAGCTCTACGCCGGTCTCGCGCTGTACGGAGCGAGCGCGGCGCTGCAGGTGGAGGCGGCGTTGGGGCTCGGCCCGTGGGACGTGCTCCACCAGGGGATCTCGGAGCGCACCGGACTGTCGATCGGCGTGGTGTCGATCATCGTCGGCGCGCTCGTCCTGCTGCTGTGGGTCCCGCTGCGCCAGCGCCCCGGCCTCGGCACGGTGTCCAACGTGGTCGTCGTCGGCGCCGCGATGGACGCCACGATGGCGCTGGTCCCCGATCCGCAGGCGCTCGCCGTCCGCATCCCGCTGCTCGTGGCCGCCATCGTGCTGAACGGCGTCGCGACCGGGTTCTACATCTCGGCGCGGTTCGGGCCCGGTCCGCGCGACGGCCTGATGACCGGCCTGCACCGGCGTACGGGCCGCTCCGTCCGCCTGGTCCGCACCGGCATCGAGGTCACCGTGCTCACCTCCGGCTTCCTGCTGGGCGGCTCGGTGGGCGTCGGCACGGTGGCGTACGCCCTGTGCATCGGCCCGCTCGCGCAGATCTTCCTGCGGGTGTTCACGATTCCGCTGCCCGAGGACCCGCCGTCGCCGGTGGTGGCTCGCAGCGGCCGGAGGCGGGGCGCGATACTGCGGCGGTGACCGCACCGCACCCCTTCCTCGACCACCCGGCCCCGATCCCCTTCGCCCACCGCGGCGGGGCGGCGGACGGCCTGGAGAACACGACGACCGCGTTCCGGCGCGCGACCGACGCCGGCTACCGCTATCTGGAGACGGACGTCCACGCCACGGCCGACGGCACGCTCGTGGCGTTCCACGACACGACCCTGGACCGGGTCACCGACGCGACGGGGCGGATCGCGGATCTGCCGTGGTCGGAGGTGCGGCAGGCGCGGGTGGCCGGGTCCGAGCCGGTGCCGCTCTTCGAGGAGCTGCTGGAGACGTTCCCCACCGCCCGCTGGAACGTCGACGTCAAGGCGGAGGCGGCGGTGGCGCCGCTGACGGAGCTGGTGCGGCGGACGGGCGCGTGGGACCGGGTGTGCGTCGGCTCGTTCTCGGAGGCGCGTGTGGTCCGCACGCTCCGGCTGGCCGGCCCGCGGCTGGCCACCTCGTACGGTTCCCGTGGTGTGGCCGCCCTGCGGCTGCGCTCGTACGGGCTCCCGGTCCCGCTGCGGCGGACCGGCGTCGCGATGCAGGTGCCCGAGCGCCAGGGGCGCGTCCGCGTGGTGGACCGGGCCTTCCTGCGCGCCGCGCACGCTCGGGGCCTCAAGGTGCACGTGTGGACGGTCAACGACGCCTCGCGGATGGAGGCGCTCCTCGACCTCGGCGTGGATGGCATCATGACCGATCGGATCGACACGCTGCGCACCGTACTGACCGATCGCGGGCTCTGGGCCTGACCCTCCTCCCCCGCACCCGGACCGAAGCTGTGCGGCCACGGGGAGGACGAGGGGACCGCATGGGGACCGACACCATCAGCGGCGAGGAGGCGGGCAGACCCGCCGCCGAGCGCCGGCGCGAGCAGCGCGGCTGGTACGTCTACGACTGGGCGGTCTCGGTCTACTCGACGAGCGTGGTCACGGTCTTCATCGGCCCCTACCTGACGGCGGTCGCGCGGGCCGCGGCGGACGCGGACGGCTATGTGCACCCGCTCGGACTGCCGGTCCGCGCGGGCTCGTTCTTCGCCTACGCGGTGTCGGCGTCGATCCTCCTGGCGGTGCTGGCGATGCCCCTGGCAGGCGCGATCGCCGACCGTACGGGCCGCAAGAAGCCGCTGCTGGCGATCTTCGCCTATCTGGGTGCGGGGGCCACGACGGGGATGTTCTTCCTCGACGGGGACCGCTATCTGCTGGGCGGCGTGCTGCTGATCGTGGCGAACGCCTCGCTGTCGGTCTCGATGGTGCTCTACAACGCGTATCTCCCGCAGATCGCCGAACCGGACGAGCGGGACGCGGTCTCCTCGCGCGGCTGGGCGCTGGGTTACGCGGCCGGCGCGCTGGTGCTGATCGCCGACCTCGTCCTGTACTCGGGACACGAGAGCTTCGGAGTGTCGGAGGGGACGGCGGTCCGGATCTGCCTGGCGACGGCGGGGCTGTGGTGGGGCGCGTTCGCGATCGTTCCGCTGCGCCGGCTGCGGGACCGGGCCGTGGTGCGCACGGGCGGCGAGAGCGCCTCGCTGGGCGGGGGCTGGCGGCAACTCCGGGCCACGCTGCGGGACATGCGCCGCTATCCGCTGACGCTGATGTTCCTGCTCGCGTATCTCGTCTACAACGACGGTGTGCAGACGGTCATTTCACAGGCGTCGGTCTACGGCTCGGAGGAGCTCCGCCTCGGTCAGACGACGCTGATCACCGCGATCCTGCTGGTGCAGGTGCTGGCGGTGGCGGGCGCGCTCGGAATGGGCCGGCTGGCCCGCCTCTACGGCGCGAAGCGCACCATTCTCGGCTCGCTCGCGGCCTGGACGCTGACGATCGGCACCGGATACTTCCTGCCGGCGGGCGAACCGGCGTGGTTCTTCGTCCTGGCGGCGGCGATCGGCATGGTGCTCGGCGGGAGCCAGGCGCTGTCGCGGTCGCTCTTCTCGCATCTCGTGCCGCGTGGCAAGGAGGCGGAGTACTTCTCGGCCTACGAGCTGAGCGATCGCGGGACGAGCTGGCTCGGGCCGCTGCTCTTCGGACTGACCTACCAGCTCACCGGCAGCTACCGGGATGCGATCATCTCGCTCGTACTGTTCTTCGCGGTGGGATTCGCCCTGCTCACACGGGTTCCGGTGCGGCGCGCGGTGGCCGCGGCGGGCAATCCCGTACCGGACCGGATCTAGGCACGATTTAGGGTCCGGGGCCGAAGGACGGTAGTGTACGCCCTTGGCTCACCGGATGGACCGTTACTGCACGCTGAAGAAGCGGAAGCGTTGGGTGACATCTGCTGCCAGATGTGACAAACCGGGCGCTGGTGGGTACAACAAGGGGCGGCACGACGGGCGACGCATGTCCCGGAACGGGAATCTTCACCGCCGACCGGACGTTGACCGGATGACGACGACAGCGACACCTGTCCTGTGGGCGACAAGCCCGGGAGGCACGATTCATGAGTGAGCGAGCTCTCCGCGGCACGCGCCTCGTGGTTACCAGCTACGAGACGGACCGTGGCATCGATCTGGCCCCGCGCCAGGCGGTGGAGTACGCATGCCCGAACGGCCATCGATTCGAGATGCCGTTCTCGGTAGAGGCGGAAATTCCGCCGGAGTGGGAGTGCAGGGCCTGCGGCGCCCAGGCACTCCTGGTTGATGGCGAGGGCCCTGAGGAGAAGAAGGGCAAGCCCGCGCGTACGCATTGGGACATGCTCATGGAGCGACGGACGCGTGAGGAGCTCGAGGAGGTGCTGGCCGAGAGGCTGGCGGTCCTGCGCTCCGGCGCCATGAACATTGCCGTGCATCCGCGCGACAACCGCAAGTCCGCCTAGCGCACCCGCGGCGCGGACCGCACAAGAGCACAGAGCGAGGCCGCGGGCTGGGGCGACACCGATGGTGTCCGCCGCAGCCCGCGGCCTCGTCGCGTATGCGGACGGGGCGGTGCGCAGCGCGGTGGCGAGCTTCGCCCGCCACCGCCCGGACCGGCCGAGGGCCCCGGGGATGCGGGGCGGTGGCCCGGACCCCCGGGGTGGGGCCTGACGACTCACCCCCGCGGAACCCGGCGGCTCACTTGGCGAGGGGCTGGGTGAAGCGCAGCAGATTCCCCGCGGGGTCACGGAACGCGCAGTCGCGGACGCCGTAGGGCTGGTCCATCGGCTCCTGCAGCACGTCACCGCCCGCGGCGTTGATGCGCTCGAAGGTCGCGTCGCAGTCCTGCGTCGAGAAGATCACGCCGCGCAGCAGCCCCTTGGCCATCAGCTCCGCCATGGCCTGCCGGTCGGCCGGTGAGGCGCTCGGGTCGGCGACGGGCGGTTCCAGGACGATGTTCACATCCGGCTGCGAGGGCGCCCCGACCGTCACCCAGCGCATCCCCTCGAACCCGACGTCGTTACGGACCTCGAGGCCGAGGACGTCGCGGTAGAACGCGATCGCCTTGTCGTGGTCGTCGACGGCGAGGAAGCATTGAGAAAGCGTGATGTCCATGCCGTTCACGCTACGGCCGCGGGGTGGGGCTCGCTTCTCCGTTCCTGACCGGTCGCGTATGGATCTTGGCGATGCATGCCGGGACGGCGGATCCGTGATCATGGCTCCGGGCCCGGTAGGCGCTCGGGCTCTCGCCGACCAGCTGAGTGAAGCGCGAACTGAACGACCCGAGGGACGTACAGCCGACCGCGAAGCAGACCTCCGTCACCGACAGGTCTCCGCGCCGCAGCAGCGCCTTGGCGCGTTCGATGCGGCGGGTCATCAGGTAGCTGTACGGGGTCTCGCCGAAGGCGGCGCGGAAGCTGCGGGAGAAGTGGCCCGGTGACATCAGGGCGCCACGGGCGAGGGCCGGGACGTCGAGCGGCTCCGCGTAGTCGCGGTCCATCCGGTCGCGGGCTCGCCGCAGCCGGATGAGGTCGTCGAGATCCTGCCGTCTCACCCGACGATTTTCCCACAGCGGCCGCGGCCCGAGATGCCGTTACGGCGTTGCTGGGCCCGGGGGCGCCGTACCGGAGGGTGCCGGGACCGATCAGGATTCGAGAAGCGCCGGTCCCCGGGCTCTGCCTAGCCTGACCGCCCAGGCAAACGGTTCTTCCGCCCTGTGCGGCCCCGGTCGGGCCGATTCGCGCCGGAGAAGGAGAACCGGACGTACTGTTCGAAGCATCTCGGATCGAGCCACGCGACGCCGGTTCACGGCCACGAGGCAGGCGCGCCCTACAGATGGAGACACGATGAGCAAGGCCACGAGGGATGCGCGGTCGTCCGCACGGCACGCAGCCGACAGCCACGAACTGATCCGTGTGCACGGCGCGCGCGAGAACAACCTCAAGGACGTCAGCATCGCGATCCCGAAGCGCCGGCTGACGGTGTTCACCGGCGTCTCCGGCTCGGGCAAGAGCTCGCTGGTGTTCAACACCATCGCCGCCGAGTCGCAGCGGCTGATCAACGAGACCTACAGCGCCTTCCTGCAGGGCTTCATGCCGACGCTCGCGCGCCCCGAGGTCGACGTCCTCGAAGGGCTCACGACGGCGATCATCGTCGACCAGCAGCGGATGGGCGGCGACCCCCGCTCCACGGTCGGCACCGCGACCGACGCCAACGCGATGCTGCGGATCCTCTTCAGCAGGCTCGGGAAGCCGCACATCGGCCCGCCGAGCGCGTACTCCTTCAACGTGGCCTCGGTCCGGGCGAGCGGGGCGATCACCGTCGAGCGCGGCGCCAGGACCAAGGCCGAGAAGGCCACCTTCAACCGCACCGGCGGCATGTGCACGCGCTGCGAAGGCCGGGGCGCCGTCTCCGACATCGATCTCACCCAGCTCTACGACGACACCAAGTCGATCGCCGAGGGCGCGTTCACCATCCCCGGCTGGAAGTCCGACAACGTCTGGACCGTGGGGATCTACGCGGAGTCGGGCTTCCTCGACCCGAACAAGCCGATCCGCAGGTTCACCAAGAAGGAGATGCACGACTTCCTCTACCGCGAGCCGACGAAGGTCAAGGTCAACGGCGTCAACCTCACCTACGAGGGCCTGATCCCCAAGATCCAGAAGTCGTTCCTGTCCAAGGACAAGGAAGCGATGCAGCCGCACATCCGGGCGTTCGTGGAGCGGGCGGTCACCTTCGCCACCTGCCCCGACTGCGACGGCACCCGGCTCAGCGAGGGGGCGCGGACGTCGAAGTACCAGGGGATCAGCATCGCCGACGCCTGCGGGATGCAGATCAGCGACCTGGCCGCATGGGTCCGCGGCCTCGACGAACCGTCGGTGGCGCCGCTGCTCACCTCGCTCGGGCAGACACTGGAGTCGTTCGTGGAGATCGGCCTCGGGTACCTCGCGCTCGACCGGCCCGCGGGCACGCTGTCGGGCGGCGAGGCGCAGCGCGTCAAGATGATCCGGCACCTCGGCTCCTCGCTCACCGACACCACGTACGTCTTCGACGAGCCCACCGCGGGCCTGCACCCCCATGACATCCAGCGGATGAACGATCTGCTGCTGCGGCTGCGGGACAAGGGCAACACCGTGCTCGTCGTCGAGCACAAGCCGGAGACGATCGCGATCGCCGACCACATCGTCGACCTCGGCCCGGGCGCCGGCACGGAGGGCGGCACCGTCTGCTTCGAGGGCACCGTCGAGGGGCTGCGGACCGGCGGCACCATCACCGGCCGCCACTTCGACGACCGTGCCTCGCTCAAGAAGGCCGTACGGACGCCCGCCGGCACCGTTCCCATCCGCGGCGCGTCGACGCACAACCTGCGGGACGTCGACGTCGACGTCCCGCTCGGCGTGCTCGCCGTCGTCACGGGCGTCGCGGGCTCCGGCAAGAGCTCGCTCGTCCACGGGTCGCTGGTGAAGGGTTCAGGGGCCGCCGACGCTGGGGTGGTGGCGGTCGACCAGAGCCCGATCCGTGGCTCGCGACGGAGCAACCCGGCGACGTACACCGGGCTGCTCGACCCGATCCGCAAGGCGTTCGCCAAGGCCAACGGCGTGAAGCCGGCGCTGTTCAGCGCCAACTCCGAGGGCGCCTGCCCCACCTGCAAGGGCGTCGGGGTCATCTACACCGACCTGGCGATGATGGCCGGTGTCGCCACCACCTGTGAGGACTGCGAGGGGAAGCGGTTCGAGGCGTCGGTGCTCGACCACCACCTCGGCGGCCGGGACATCAGCGAGGTGCTGGCAATGTCGGTGGCCCAGGCCGAGGAGTTCTTCGGGGACGGCGAGGCCCGCACGCCCGCCGCGCACCGCATCCTCGAGCGGCTCGCCGACGTCGGGCTCGGCTACCTGCGCCTCGGCCAGCCGCTCACCACGCTGTCCGGGGGCGAGCGGCAGCGGCTCAAGCTGGCCACGCACATGGCCGAGAAGGGCGGCGTCTACGTTCTCGACGAGCCGACCGCCGGTCTGCATCTCGCCGACGTCGAGCAGCTCCTCGGGCTGCTCGACCGGCTTGTCGACTCCGGGAAGTCGGTCATCGTGATCGAGCACCACCAGGCGGTCATGGCGCACGCCGACTGGATCATCGACCTCGGCCCCGGGGCCGGCCACGACGGCGGCACGGTCGTCTTCGAGGGCACGCCCGCCGACCTCGTCGCCGCCCGGTCCACGCTCACCGGCGAACACCTCGCCGCGTACGTCGGCGCCTGACCGGACCACGGGCCGCGCTCGCCGCCGGACTCCCCCGGCGGCGAGTGCGGCGGGGGTCTAGTGCTGTGACCGGGAAGGTTTGCCAGGAAGCTCGCGGCGTCCGGTGCGGTGCATCGCAAGGCGGAGGATCATCCTCGTACTGGGCGTACTCGGATGACTCCGACAACGCAGCGAGGTGCCGTGCCGGGCGTCGCGAGCCGGTGAACCTTCCCGGTCACAGCACTAGCGCGTCAGCGGAGGGCGCTGGTCGTCGTCGGACGGGGGGTCGCCGCCCGGCCGGTCCTCGCGCACGACCTCCCCCGGGACGACCTTTCCGTCCGGCCGGTGCATCCGCGCCTGCTGGTAGGCATGGCCGAAAGTCCCCGGTCGCGGCACCGCGACACGGCGGCTCAGCGCCCGTTCCAGCCCCCGCCGCAGCACCGCTCGCGTCGGCGGGAAGATGCACAGCAGCCCGACCGCGTCGGACACGAATCCCGGCATCATCAGCAGGAGCCCGCCCAGCATGGGGAGGGTGTGCCCGGCGTTGTCACCGTTTTCCTGCCCCTCGTCGATCGGCCGGCCCTCCGCCGCGGCCGCCTGCGCCGCCTGGACGTTCTCCGCCAGCCGGCGCCAGGCCCGGCGGCCCGCGCGCTTGATCACGTATCCGCCGAGCACGGCTCCGCCGAGGAGCAGCAGGAGGACGGTGAGGGCGCCGACGGCGTCCGCCACCACGGTCAGCAGCCAGATCTCCAGAACCAGCCAGGCGGCGATGGCCAGGGGGACGAGGGTGCGGGCGCGGGAGCGCCGGGGGCGGGTCGGGGGTTGCTGGGGCGGCGAGCCGGTCGTCATGCCTTCCAGTGTGCATTGACCCGCTTCTCTCGGGTACGCGGGCCTGCGGATCACGCCCATGACCCGTACGGCATCACGGAGCGCCCGAACCCGGGCGCGGAAGGAGTGGATCTCATGAACTGGCGCCAGAGCGCCGCTTGCCGTGACGAGGACCCCGAACTCTTCTTCCCCATCGGCACCACAGGCCCCGCCGCCACCCATCAGGCGGAACAGGCGAAGGCGGTCTGCAACAGCTGTCCGGTACAGCAGGAATGCCTGGAATGGGCTCTGGAGAACAACCAGGACTCCGGAGTGTGGGGCGGAATGGACGAGATGGAGCGGCGCGCCCTGCGCCGTCGTACAGCTCGCCGCGCCGCGCGGGCGCGGAGCTGACCCCCGGGCCGGCACGGAGGCCGTGGTGCCCCCACCCGCCAGGGGCGGTGTCGCCCGTACGAGGGCCGGGCCGGTGAACTGCCCCCGCGCGTATGCCGGTTGGCCATCGACCCGGCGGCTCGCTCTTGCGGAGAACTGTCCTCCTGCCGGGTCATACCCCGGCGATCAGCGGGTACCCGACGGATCCGGCGGCCGGGCGCACCGGCTGCCCGGCACGATCTCCGCGAGCGAGTGAGGATGGAGGCATGAGCGAACGTCCAGAGGAAGGCGCCGGCGACTCCGACCAGGTCCCCCGTGACATGCCGGACCAGCAGGCGGGCGGTGCCAGGACGCCCGAGCAGTGGTACGCGGAGGACCTCGACCGCAACAAGGAGGAGGCCGAGGCGGAGCTCGCGGAGAACGAGCACGAGCTGCCCGACACCGACGAGGCGGGCACGGGCCGTCGTGACACTGGGAGAACCGAGGACGGCGACGAGGAGAGCCCGCCGCCGGTCGAGCCCACCGACTGACACCGGCCGTCCCCACCGGGAGTCACGGCGAGGACGGCATGGAACCGCCCGGGAAGCCTGAGCTTCCCGGGCGGCTGTGTGGTGCGGCCGGTACGCCGCTCGCGCGGCTAGGGGTGTGTGCGCCCCTGGAGGACGGTGATGCTGCCGCTCCCCCCGGCCCGCTTGTTGGCGGCGTCCGCTTCCTTCAGGGTCACGAAGTCGCGTATGACACCGTTCGGAAGCGTGAGCCGGTACGTGGTCGACCTCCCCGGCGGCGCGGATGGCACCGGCGCCGCGGGGGCAGCGGGTGTCGCCGGTGCCGCTGACGGCACCGGGGTCGCCGACGGGCGCGCTCGCCCTCCGCAGTTGCATCCCATCGCGGAACTCCTTCACTGGTTGAGGTGGTACGGGAGGGCCTCCGATCAGTCGACCCAGGTGGAGGCCACTCCCGCGAGGTAGGACAGGGTGAGGACCATCGCCACGGCCTGGAAGCCCGCCGTGTGACCGACGAGCAGCGCTGCCGGGGCGACTGCGGTGGAGACCCAGATGCTGGTGCACCAGCCGCAGGTGATCAGGTTGGCGGGGCCTGAGTCGTCCCCGAACCGGTCGGCGATCCAGGTACGAAGTCCCGCCGCGAGGGTGTCCTTCGTGAGGAACCGCGTGATCCGGCACACGGTGCCGAGTGCGAGGAGGAAGACTGCAAGGCTCATGAGAACCGCCTGGAGGTCGGGCCTGGGCCCCGGCCGGAGGGCTGACCGGGGCCCAGTGCTCTGCGAACCGGCTTACAGGTAGGTGTAGTTCACCGGGTTGCTGCTACCGGACGGCGAGTGAGCGACGACGTTCACGTTGCCGGGAGCATGCGGCGGGGCGATGACCGTGATGACCGAGGTCAGCGGTACGGACACGATCGTTGCGGGGACACCTCCGAAGGTGACGGAGGTGACGGTGTTGAGGTTCGACCCGACGAGCGCGACGGTGTTGCCGCCGTTCCTGGAGCCGAAACCGGGGAGGGCGAAGGACAGGGTCGGAGGCGGTGCGGGGCTGTTCACCGTCTGGAGCCGGGGCGCCGAGTTCGACGTGTTGAAGCAGGTGCTTCCGTTGTAGACCGCGGTCAGGGTGTGGATGCCGGCCGAGAAGGAGGAGGTCGTCAGCGTCGCTGTGCCTCCCGCCAGTGCCACCGTGCCCAAGGGCAGGAGTCCGTCGAAGAACGTCACCGTGCCGGTGGGGGTTCCACTGGCCGGTGCGGTCGCGGTGACGGTTGCGGTGAGTGTCACCGTCTGACCGGTCGTCGACGGGTTCGGTGCCGAGTTGAGCGTGGTGGTGGTGTTGCCCTTGTTGACCACCGCGACCGTGGTCCCCGTGGACCCGGACGCGCAGGCGCTGCCGTTGTAGACCGCGCTCAGCGAGTGAACACCGGCGCCGAGGGCGGAGGTGGACAGGGTCGCCGTGCCTCCCGACAGGGCCACGGTCCCCAGCGGAACGGCGCCGTCGAAGAACGTCACCGTGCCGGTCGCGGTCCCGCTGCCCGGCGCGTTGACCGAGACGTTCGCGGTCAGGGTCACCGACTGGCCGCACACCGACGGATTCGGCGTCGCGGTCAGACTGGTGGTGGTGGAGGCCGGGTTGACGGTCACGGTGGTGGTACCGGTCGAACCGGACCGACAGGCGCTCCCGTTGTAGACCGCGGTCACGGTCCCGGACGCCAGCGTGGAGGTCGTGACGCACGCCTGACCGGACGCGTTCAGCGCCACCGTCTGGTTCAGCCCACCAGGACCGGTGAAGGTCACCGTCCCCGTCGGGACACCGCTGCCGGGGGCGTTGGTCGCCACGGTCGCGCAGACGGTCACCGTCTGACCGCACACCGACGGATTCGGCGTCGCCGTCACACTGGTCGTCGTCGAGGCCGGGTTCACGGTCACGGTCGTGGTACCGGTCGAACCGGACCGACAGGCGCTCCCGTTGTAGACCGCGGTCACCGTCCCGGACGCCAGTACGGAGGTCGTGACGCACGCCTGACCGGACGCGTTCAGCGCCACCGTCTGGTTCAGCCCACCAGGACCGGTGAAGGTCACCGTCCCCGTCGGGACACCGCTGCCCGGAGCGTTGGTCACCACGGTCGCGCAGACGGTCACCGACTGACCGCACACCGACGGATTCGGCGTCGCGGTCACGCTCGTCGTGGTGCTCGCACTGTTGACGGTCACGGTCGTCGTACCGGTCGAACCCGCGGCGCAGGCACTGCCGTTGTAGACCGCGGTCACGGTCCCGGACGTCAGCGCGGAGGTGGTGAAGCACGCCTGACCGGACGCGTTCAGCGCCACCGTCTGAGTCACTCCACCAGGACCGGTGAAGGTCACCGACCCGGTCGGAGTACCGCTGCCCGGCGCGTTGGTCACCACGGTCGCGCAGAGGGTCACCGACTGACCGCACACCGACGGATTCGGCGTGGCACTCACGGTGGTCGTCGTAGCGGCCGGGTTGACGGTCACGACGACGCTGCCGGTCGACGGCGCCGCGCAGGGGCCGCCGCTGTAGACCGCGGTCACCGTGCCGGACGTCAGCGCGGAGGTGGTGAAGCACGCCTGACCGGACGCGTTCAGCGCCACCGTCTGAGTCAGACCGCCGGGACCGGTGAAGGTCACCGACCCGGTCGGAGTACCGCTGCCCGGGGCGTTGGTCGCCACGGTCGCGCAGACGGTCACCGACTGACCGCACACCGACGGATTCGGCGTCACGGTCACACTGGTCGTCGTCGAGGCCGGGTTGACGGTCACGGCCACGCTGCCGGTCGAGGTCGCCGCGCAGTCGTCGCCGCTGTAGACCGCGGTCACGGTGCCCGACGCCAGCGCTGTGGTCGTGAAGCACGCCTGGCCGGAAGCGTTGACGGCGACGGTCTGGGTCAGCCCGCCGGGACCGGTGAAGGTCACCGACCCGGTCGGAGTACCGCTGCCCGGAGCGTCGATCGTCACGGTCGCGCAGACGGTCACCGACTGACCGCACACCGACGGATTCGGCGTGGCGCTCACGGTGGTCGTCGTCGCGGCCTGGCCGACGGTCACGGCCACGCTGCCGGTCGAAGGCGCCGCGCAGCCGTCACCGTTGTAGGTGGCGGTCACGGTCCCGGACTCCAGCACCGTGGTGGTGGTGCAGGCCTGGCCGGCTCCGTTGAGCACCACGGTCTCGGTCAGCCCGCCGGGACCGGTGAAGGTCACCGTCCCGGTCGGAGTACCGCTGCCCGGAGCGTCGATGGCCACCGTCGCGCAGAGGGTGACCGATTGGCCGCACACCGACGGGTTCGGTGTCGCCGTCACACTCGTGGTGGTCGCGGCCGAGTTGACGCTGACGGCCACGGTGCCGGTCGAGGTCGCCGCGCAGTCGTCGCCGCTGTAGACCGCGGTCACGGTTCCGGAGCCCAGCACGGTGGTCGTCGTACAGGCCTGGCCCGACGCGTTCACCGGCACGGTCTGGTTCAGCCCGCCGGGGCCGGTGAAGGTCACCGTCCCGGTCGGAGTACCGCTGCCCGGGGCCTGGATGGTCACGGTCGCGCAGACGGTCACCGACTGACCGCAGACGGACGGGTCGGGTGTCGCCGACACCACGGTCGTCGTCGCGGCCTGGTTGACGGTCACGGTTGTGGATCCGGTCGACGTCGCGGCACAGCCGTCGCCGCTGTAGACCGCGGTCACGGTCCCGGACTCCAGCACCGTGGTCGTCGTACAGGCCTGGCCCGACGCGTCCAGCGCCACGGTCTCGTTCAGCCCGCCAGGCCCGGTGAAGACGACCGACCCGGTGGGTGTCCCGCTGCCCGGGGCGTTGATGACCACCGTCGCGCACACGGTCACCGACTCACCGCACACCGACGGATTCGGCGTCGCCGACACCGTCGTGGTCGTCGCGGCCGAGTTGACGCTCACGGCCACGGTGCCGGTCGAAGGCGCCGCGCAGCCGTCACCGTTGTAGGTGACGGTCACGGTCCCGGAGCCCAGTGTCGTGGTGGTCGTGCAGGCCTGGCCGGTGCCGTCGAGAGTGACTTCCTCGTTCAGCCCGCCGGGACCGGTGAAGATCACCGTGCCGGTGGGTGTCCCACTGCCCGGAGCGTCGATGGCCACCGTCGCGCACACGGTCACCGACTCACCGCACACCGACGGATTCGGCGTCGCGGTCACACTCGTGGTCGTCGGGGCCGAGTTGACGGTCGCGGTGGCGGTGCCGACCGAACCGGTCACGCAGGTGTCGCCCGCGTAGGTTGCGGTCACCGTTCCGGTGGCCAGCGAGGTGGTGGTCAGACATGCCTGGCCGGTGCCGTCGAGCAGCACGGTCTGGTTCAGGCCGCCCGGACCGGTGAAGACGACCGACCCGGTCGGAGTGCCGCTGCCCGGGGCGTTGGTCACCACGGTCGCGCAGACGGTCACCGACTCACCGCACACCGACGGATTCGGCGTGATGGACACCGTCGTCGTACTGGACGCGGGGTTGACGGTCACGGAGGCTGTGCCGGTCGACGTGGCGGCGCAGTCGTCGCCGCTGTAGACGGCGGTCACCGTCCCGGTGGTCAGGGTGCTGGTGGTCGCACAGGCCTGGCCCAGGGCGTCGAGCAGCACGGTCTGGTTGAGACCGCCGGGGCCGGTGAAGGTCACCGTGCCGGTCGGAGTGCCGCTGCCCGGGGCGTTGGTCACCACGGTCGCGCAGACGGTCACCGACTCACCGCACACCGACGGATTCGGCGTCACGGTCACACTGGTCGTCGTCGAGGCCGGGTTGACGGTCACGACCGCGCTGCCGGTCGAGGTCGCGGCGCAGTCGTCACCTTCGTAGACGGCGGTCACGGTCCCGGACTCGAGAGCGGTGGTCGTGAAGCACGCCTGGCCGGCGCCGTCCAGCGTCACCGTCTGGGTCAGACCGCCAGGAGCCGTGAAGGTCACATCCCCGCTCGGAATGCCACTGCCCGGGGCGTTGATCACCACGGTCGCGCACACCGTCACCGACTCGCCGCACACCGACGGATCCGGCGTCACCGACACGGTCGTCGTGCTGGATGCCGGGTTGACGGTCACTGACGCGGTACCGGTCGAAGCGGACGCGCACGCACTGCCGTTGTAGGTGGCGGTCACGGTCCCGGACTCGAGAGCGGTGGTCGTGAAGCACGCCTGGCCGGCGCCGTCCAGCGTCACCGTCTGGGTCAGACCGCCAGGAGCCGTGAAGGTCACGTTCCCGGTCGGAATGCCACTGCCCGGGGGGCTGATCTCCACCGTCGCGCAGACGGTCACCGACTGACCGCACACCGACGGATCCGGTGTCACCGACAGCGCGGTCGTCGTCGCGGCCGGGTTGACGGTCACGGACGCGGTACCCGTCGAAGCGGCCGCGCACGTGTCGCCGCTGTACGTGGCCGTGATCGTTCCCGTGGCCAGGAGGGAGGTGGTCAGGCACGCCTGGCCCGAAGCGTCCAGCGTGACTTCTTGGTTCAGCCCGCCGGGGCCGGTGAAGACCACTGTGCCGGTCGGGGTGCCACTGCCGGGCGGGGCGATCGTCACCGTCGCGCAGACGGTCACCGACTCGCCGCACACCGACGGATCCGGCGTCACCGACACGGTGGTCGTGCTGGATGCCGGGTTGACGGTCACCGTCGCCGTGCCGGTCGAACTCGCTGCGCAGTCGTCGCCGTTGTAGGTGGCGGTCACCGTCCCGGTGGTCAGCGCGGTGGTCGTCGTACACGCCTCACCGAGGGCGTCCAGGAGGACGGTGTCGGTGAATCCGCCGGGGCCGGTGAAGGTCACTGTCCCGGTCGGGGTACCGCTGCCGGGTGGCTGGACCGTCACCGTCGCGCAGACGGTCACCGACTCACCGCACACCGACGGATCCGGCGTCACCGACACCGCGGTCGCCGTCGAGGCCGGGTTGACGGTCACCGTCGCGGTACCCGTCGAACCGGCCTCGCACGCACTGCCGTTGTAGGTGGCGGTCACCGTCCCGGTTTCCAGGACCGAGGTCGTCGCACACGCCTGGCCCGTACCGTCCAGCCCCACCGTCTGGGTGAAACCGCCAGGACCGCTGAAGGTCACTGTGCCGGTCGGAATGCCGCTGCCGGGCGCCTCGACCGTCACCGTCGCGCAGACGGTCACCGACTCACCGCACACCGACGGATCCGGCGTCACCGACACCGCGGTCGCCGTCGAGGCCGGGTTGACGGTCACGGCGGCCGTGCCGGTCGACGTGGCGCCGCAGCTGTCGCCGTTGTAGGTGGCGGTCACCGTCCCGGACACGAGCGTCGTGCTGGTGAAGCACGCCTGGCCGGTGCCGTCCAGCGCCACCGTCTGGTTCAGACCGCCGGGACCGGTGAACGTCACCGTTCCCTCGGCGATGCCGGTGCCCGGCGCCTCGATCACCACCGTCGCGCAGACGGTCACCGACTGGCCGCAGACCGACGGGTCCGGGGTCACCGACACACTGGTCGTCGTCGCGGCCGGGTTGACGGTGACCGTTGTCGTGCCGACCGAGCTGGCCGTACAGGTGTCGCCGGCGTAGGTGGCCGTGACCGTTCCGGTGGTCAGGACGGAGGTGGTCAGACACGCCTGACCCGCGCCGTTCAGCGCCACGGTCTGGTTGAGTCCGCCGGGACCGGTGAAGGTCACGTTCCCGGTCGGTACTCCGCTGCCCGGTGCCTGGACGGTCACCGTCGCGCAGACGGTCACCGTCTCACCGCACACCGAAGGATTCGGCGTCGCCGACACCGTCGTGGCACTCGACGCCGGGTTGACGGTCACGGAGGCGGTGCCGATGGAACTCGCCGCGCAGTCGTCGCCGTTGTAGGTGGCGGTCACCGTGCCCGTGCTCAGCGTGCTGGAGGTCACGCAGGCCTGGCCGCTGGCGTCCAGCGCGACGGTCTGGTTCAGCCCGCCGGGACCGGTGAACGTGACCGACCCGGTCGGGGTCTCGGTGCCGGGCGCCTCCACGGAAACGGTGGCGCACACGGTCACCTCCTCGCCGCACACGGACGGGTCGGGGGTCACCAACACCACGGTGTTGGTGGTGGCAGCCGTGACGATGTGGTTGTGGAGGAGGGAGGACGACGGGTCGAAGGTGGCGTCGCCCGAGTAGAGGGCGATGGACCCGTGGGTGCCCGCGGGCATGCCGGACACGGTGTGGGTGGCCGTCCCCGACGCGTCCAGGGGAACGGTCGTGGGCGGTCCGTCCTCGGTGATGATGAAGGTGACGGTGCCGGTCGGCGTCGCCGTCTCCGGTGGTACCGGAGTCACTGTTGCGGTGAAGACAACGTCAACGCCACATACGGATGGATTGGGTGTCGAGGTCAGAGTCGTGGTAGCGGTTGCCATGCTTGGCCCCTTCCGCGGGATCCGCACAAACGCGAGTGGGCGCGCCATTGCCCGTGGACGCGAAGTCGCACGGAGAAAGGGATGGTTGACGCAATGTCGGCGCGTACGAAGTCAGCCTCCCTCCCCGTCGAGGGGAAGTGGCCGCCCACCTGTCGATGCCTCCAGTAGGCAGCTCGGCGGACCGAGTGGGCTAGATGGATGCATTCCTCATCACCCGCCTGGCGCAGCGCACTTGGGCGCATTCTTCAGCGCACGGAGTTGCGCCGTTTCGCGCCAAGCGGACAGCGCCACGGAGGAAATGGGAGGGAATAGGCGTCCCGGAATACGGATGACGCAGCACCACGGGCCCGGATCGCCGGGGTTGCCCGGCCGTCGAGCGGTGCATCGGCCCTGGCGCGCAGCAGCCGTCGAGCGTCCGGGAATTGGCCGAGCGCCGCGCGCGCCCGTCCTGTGCGCGCCGCACGCCCCCGGCCCGCGGAATGCCGGAGACACCGGGCGCGAAGAGCGCGGAGGCCGCTTCCGCCGGTCCGGACAGCGGGTATCCGGTACCGGAGTGCCTTTACGTCAACGCTGGCGCAGGACCGGAAATGACGCGTGCGGCTCGCGGGGAGCGCACCATCTCGCCACTCGCGACCGATGGTTGACCGTGCGGAGGAAATCTCCTCTGCAATTGCGGGGATTCGGCTGCCGGATGGTCGCATGCCCGCATCCGTTCACCACCCCCTCGCACTCCCCCGCACGCTCCACGCATGGCGATGCTTTACCCACGGCCGAGGGTGCATCGGCGCCAACCAAAGCATGTGTCGTATGAGCATGACGCACGGGGTGCGTTCGGCATTCCCCGCCCCGGAATGCCGTTGCGGAAAAGGAACGGCGCCCGCCGTAACACAGCAGGGCGCCGTCACCACGCATGACCGGTGGGCGGCGGCGCACGGCGCGTTCCGCGCGGTCCCGCCCATGTCGTCCGCGGTACCGCAGACAGGATCTAACGTCCGCGCTTGCGCCCCAGGACGCGGTCCGCCCGCTCGCCGACGCCCCACGCCGTGACCCGCCACAGCGCCTCGACGACGATGTCGCGGCTCATCTTGCTGTCGCCGCGCTCGCGCTCGATGAAGGTGATCGGCACCTCGACGACGCGGAAGCCCGCCTTCACCGCGCGCCGGGCCATGTCGACCTGGAAGCAGTAGCCCTGGGACGCGACCTCGTCGATACCGAGCCGCTCCAGGGTCTCCTTGCGGAAGGCCCGGTAGCCGCCGGTGATGTCCCGCAGGGGCAGGCCGAGCATCAGCCGCGAGTACGTGCTGCCACCGCGGGAGATGAACTGGCGCGACGCGGGCCAGTTGACCACGCGGCCGCCCGGGACCCAGCGCGAGCCGAGGACGAGGTCGGCGCCCTTCAGCGCGGTGAGCAGCCGGGGCAGCTCCTCGGGCTGGTGCGAGCCGTCGGCGTCCATCTCCACGAGCACGCCGTAGCCGTTGCCGATGCCCCAGCGGAAGCCCGCGAGGTAGGCGGCGCCCAGGCCCTCCTTGCCCTTGCGGTGCAGGACGTGCACGTGGTCGTCCGCGGCGGCCAGCTCGTCGGCGACCTTGCCCGTGCCGTCCGGGCTGTTGTCATCGGCGACGAGGATGTGAGCCTCGGGCACCGCGGACCGCACCCGGCCGACGATCGGCTTGATGTTCTCGGCCTCGTTGTAGGTCGGGATGATCACCAAGACCGAGCCGAGCGGCCCGTACTGCCTCTCAACGCCCTCGTTCACTGCTGCCCCTTCGCTTCCGTGCGTCCCCGTGACCTGTCACGACGCGCGAGCACGACCGCTCCCGCGCAGGACAGGAGCCCCACCATAGCGAGCGCCCACTCCGGGCCGGCGCCGACGCGGTCGGCGACGGTCGTGTGATCACGCAATGGGAGGCGTGCGGTGAGGACGTCCCGGGTGAACTCCTCGGTCCGCTGGTCGATCGTGCCGTCGGGGGACACGATCGCGCTGATCCCGCTCGTGGCCGCCGTGACGATGGCCCGGCCGTGCTCGACGGCGCGCAGCTTGGACATGGCGAGCTGCTGATCGGGCTGCCCGGTACGGCCGTAGGTGGCGTTGTTGGTCTGCACCACGATCGCGCGGGCGCCGTCGTTGACCGTGTCACGGACGATCTCGTCGTAGGCGATCTCGAAGCAGATGACGTCACCGAGCCGGGCCGGCCCGGTCTGGAGGACGCCGTTGTGGTCGCCGGGGTAGAAGTCGCGCGGCACCCGCTGAAGCCGTGAGATGACTTTGCTGAGCTGGTCACGGAAGGGCACGTACTCGCCGAAGGGGACCGGGTGCTGCTTGGTGTACGAGGCGCCGGGGCCGGTCTTCGGATCCCAGACGATGCCCTGGTTCTCGACGTACCCCTCCTTGGTCGGGTGGTCGACCAGGGCGCCGACGAGGACGGGCACGCCGACCGCCTTCACCGCCTCGTCGATCCGGGCCTTGGCCTCGGGGTACTGGTACGGGTCGAGGTCGGAGGCGTTCTCCGGCCAGATGACGAGATCCGGCTTCTCCTTGCGGCCCGCCTTCACGTCCTCGGCGAGGTCCAGGGTGGCCTCGACGTGGTTGTTGAGGATCATCATGGGGCGGCCCAGGAAGTCCATCCCGGCCTGCTGGACGTTGCCCTGGACGACCGCGATGTTCACATGGTCGTCGGCTGCGGTCGGGACGGGCACGGTGAGCCCGGCAGCGCCCACCGCGACCGCGAGCGCCAGCGCCCCTCCGGCGGGGAGGGCCGCCCGCACGGTGCGGGGTGCGTGGCGCAGCCGCCAGGCGGCGACCGCGGCGGCGGCGAGCAGGGTGCCGCTCAGCGCGACGGCGAAGGTGACGAGCGGGGCGCCGCCGAGGGCGGCCAGCGGTGTGAAGGGCGAGCCGGTGTTGGCGAACGCCAGGCGGCCCCACGGGAATCCGCCGAACGGCACGCGGTCGCGCGCCCACTCCTCAGCCACCCACAGGCATGCGGCCCACAAGGGCCAGAGCGGCAGCCGGGAAGTGAGGGCCAGGCAGGCGCCGAGCGCGACGAGGAACAGCGCCTCGATGAGGGCGAGGCCGAACACCGCGTCGTAGCCGACCACATGGAGCCAGCGCAGCAGGACGAAGAAGAACGGCAGCCCGAACGCGAGCCCGGTCCAGGCGCCTTGGCGCGGCGTCCTCCCGCGGGTCAGCAGGCTGAGGGCCGCGACGGCGAGCAGGGACAGCGGCCACAGGCCGTACGGCGGGAAGGCCGCGGCGAGAGCGACACCGGCCAGGGCGGCGAGCCCGGTGCGGGGCGCCTCGCGGCGCGCGAGCCGGTACAGGCGTACGGCGCGGCCTGGACGCGCGACGGCGGTCGCACCGCCGGCCTCGGGCGAGGCCGTGCCGCCTGAGGCCGTCCCGGGCTCCTGGGCTTCCGGCTCCCGGGCGTCCGGCTCCTGGGCGTCGGGACTCACGTGCCCCGACGTCTCCGAGCTGGACCCGTCGGAGACGGACGCCTCGGCGCCGGACTGCTCGGGGCCCGACTCCTCGGGTTCCTGGGCGTCGTCGGCCCGGGCTTCCGCGGACCGCCCGTCCCGCGCCTCGTGCGCCTCGTCGTCGGCGGACCGGCCCGCGCGGGCCTGCGTCCCTCCCTGGGTGTCCGCCGCCTGGCCGGCGCGCGGCGCGCCTCCGGAGGAGTGCGCGGCGGTGGTGTGGGGGCCCGGTGGCAAGGTCGCGGCCTTCCTGCAGGTCGAGCGGTGCTGTGAAGCGACGGTACATCGCCGCGCCGGGGATCCGGACCCCGGGCCGGACCCAGCCACCGGACTCACATCTTCCGCTTTCTCCGTCCACCAGGACAGCGACGGGGGCTCCTCGTGGATCCGAGGGAAGTCCGAGCGGAGAGGGCACCGCGGGAACGGGCGGTAGGCCGTGACGAGGAGGACCGGCAGCGGGCTCGGCCGGTCCGGCGTCCGCCGCGAATGCGGGGACCTTCGGAGGGCACCTTCAGCGGGAATCGCCAGGGACGTTCACTACGGATGGGGGCCCGGCGCCCTTCGGGCCGACCTGGGACCCGCTGGCTGCGGGTCGACCGAAAGCCGTTGTCTACTGGACGCCCGGGCCCCACCCGGGTCACACCTGCCGGCCGGTCGGAACCTTCCTTCGCCCCCGTGGCGCGGGCGCTGGACCTGGCTCCCAGTGGTGGCGCACCTTGCGGCGCACCGCCCCATGGCCCAGCGGCGTTCGGCGACTGCGTGGAAATTCCCCGGTCGGACGTCCTGTGGTGGACTCCGCCGAACCTACCGGCCGTCGCCCGCTTTCTGTCAACAGCCGTTTGACCTGCGGAAATTCAAGGATTCGGCAGGTCAGTGGCAAAGATCCGCAGGTAGCGCGACAGGCTGCGAACCCAAGGTTCCGCGTCGCGCCACCCCGGTACGTCACTCGTTCGGCCGTGCGAAGACCGTGTGTCCGCCCACCACGGTGCGCAGGACTTCCGGCAGGTCGGTGCCCGGGGTGAGATCGGGCAGCCCGGGTGTTCCCGAGCGCGGGTCGGTCGACCAGCGGGCGACCCGTTCGTCCGGTGCCTGGACGACGAGTTCGCCGGTGCGCCACACCACGTAGTCGGCCGGAGCGCCGGGCACGAGCGTGCCCGCGTCGTCGCGTCCGACGGCGCGCCATCCGCCACGGGTGTGCGCGGTGAAGGCGGCCCGCACCGACACTCGGTGTTCGAGGGTGCGGTGGAACGCGGCCGCCCGCACCGTGCCCCACGGGTCGAGCGGGGTGACGGGGCTGTCGGAGCCGAGCGCGAGCGGGACGCCGGCGCGCAGCAGGGCGGCGTACGGGTTGAGGGTGCGGGCCCGCTCGGGGCCGAGCCGCCGCGCGTACATCCCGTCCTCGCCGCCCCACGCGGCGTCGAACGCGGGCTGGACGGACGCGGTGAGGCCCAGCTCGGCGAAGGCCCCGATGGTCTCGGGGTTGAGCATCTCGGCATGTTCGACGCGGTGACGGCTCGCGCGGACACGGTCGAGCCCGAGCTTCCGCGCCGCTTCCCGTACGCCCTCGACGACGTGTGTGACGGCGGCGTCGCCGATGGCGTGGAAGCCCGCCTGGAGCCCCGCTTCGGTGCAGGCCGCGACGTGGTCAGCGACCGCACGGGCGTCGAGGTAGGCGGTGCCGGTGTGGTCGGCGTCGGCGTACGGGGTGTGCAGGCAGGCGGTGTGCGACCCGAGGGCGCCGTCCACGAAGAGGTCACCGGCCGCGCCGATCGCCCCCAGCGCGCGAATCCGCGCCGCGTCCCGCGGACCCGCGACCTGCTCGGCCCAGTAGCCGAACACGCGCGGACCCGGCTCACCGGCGGCGAGCGCGAGCAGCCCGGCGAAGTCGTCCTCACCCGAGATGTCGGGCCCGGCGCACTCGTGGACGGAGCCGATGCCGAGGGACGCGGCGTGGCGGAGGGCGGCGCGCTGGGCCTCTGTGCGCTGCCCCGGGGTGAGGGCCCCGTGTGCGGTACGGCGTGCGGCGTGGTGGTCCGCGCCGGTGAGCGGCGCGTCGGGGTGGCCCGCGAGCCCGGGGACGAGCGCGAGCAGCGCCGAGGTCACCACGGCCGAGTGCACATCCACGCGGGTGAGGTAGAGGGGCCGCCCGCCCGTCGCCTCGTCCAGTTCGGCCCGGGACGGGGGCCGCTGCTCGGGCCAGCGCGCGGCGTCCCAGCCGTGGCCGAGCAGGACCCGGTCGCCTGGGTGCGCGGCGGCGTGGCCGCGTACGAGGTCGAGCGCCTCGGCGAGCGTACGGGCGCGCGTGAGGTCGAGGCCGGTGAGGGCGAGCCCGGTCGCGGTGGTGTGCACGTGGGCGTCGGTGAAGGCCGGGGTGACGAGCGCACCGTCGAGCCGGACGACCTCGTCGACGCCGTCGGCGAAGGCGTCCGCCGCCCCCTCGGAGCCGACCCAGGCGACCTGGCCGCGCTCGACGACCATGGCGGTGGCGAAGGGGTCGGCGGGGCTGTGGACGGTGCCGCCACGCAGCAGCACCGTGCGGGGGACGTCCTGGTTCGCGGGGCTCTCGCTCATGACGGCCAGTTTCTCCCGTCCGCGACGGCGGTCGCCGCGCGGGGGTCCGGGAGACGGGCGGGGTTCGGCGAGCCGGGTCAGATCCGGGGCGGCCGGGACTCGTACGGGGTGGACAGCACGACCGTCGTCCGCGTGGAGACGCCCGACCGGGAGCGGATCCGGGTGAGCAGGTTCTCCAGCTCCAGCGGCGTGCCGACCCGCACCTTGAGGATGTAGTTCTCGTCGCCCGCGACACTGTGGCAGGCCTCGATCTCGGGCACGTCGGCGAGGCGGTCCGCGATGTCGTCGGGCGCGCTGGGATCGAAGGGCTTGACCGAGATGAAGGCCGTGAGCGGGAGGCCGACGGCCTCGGGATCGACCACGGCCGCATAGCCGCGGATGATGCCGCGCTGCTCCAGACGGCGGACGCGCTGATGCACCGCCGACGTGGACAGGCCGGTCGCCTTGCCCAGATCGGTGTAGCTCATGCGCCCGTCCTTGACGAGCAGTTCCACGATTTGCCGGTCCAATTCCTCCACAGCGCAAAAACCTACAGCGAGCTGGTTGCCTCGGCATACCTGGGCTCCGGAGGCCGGCCACGGACGCGTACATCACATGCGTACGGCATCTACGTACGAGACGGGTCCCCACATGTGCTTTCCCGCCACGACCCGGACCGGTGGGCTGCGGGTCAGTCCTCCGGGCCGGGCGGACGAGCCCCGGGGCTGACGCACAGCAGGATGACGGTCCGGTCGGGGTGAGTGCTGGCGCCGACCTCGTCGACGGAGAACTGGCTCTTCAGCTCGTTCGCGACCCGCTCGGCGTCGCCTGCCCCGGTTGCGCGCAGCACGGTGGTGATGTCCCCCGCGTCGGGCGGCGCCAGGTCGGCGGAGACGGTGACGGACGACCTGCGGGCCTCGACGGTGCACCACCAGCGTTGGGGCGTCCCTGCCGCGTCCCGCATCACGCCCTGCACCGCGGCCTCCTGCGGCGGGGGGAAGCTCTGCCCGATGGCGCGGAGGACGGTCTCGGCGGCGTCCTGGCTCCCGTCGTAGAGCTCCACGCTGACCTGTCCGGGCTCGGCGCCGGTCATCAGGGACTCCGATCGTGCTCGGGCGTCACCCCACGAGGGCTGTGTGCGCAGTGGAAACGGTGCCGTGCCCAGCGTACGCACGCCCGCGCCCCGTTCGCCCCGTTCATCCGGATCCGGAGCGGCGACGCGGTCGCACGGCGCCACGGCGGCGCGGCCGCAGGGCGTCACGCCCGGAGGCGCAGCGAGGGGGCGGCCGGGTGGAGTCAGGACGCGTCGGGGGGCGGCATCTCCAGGGCACCGGCCAGCTCCGCACGCGAGGTGACCCCGAGTTTGGCGTAGGCGCGCTGGAGGTGGTTGTCCACGGTGCGGATGGAGAGGACCAGGCGCGCCGCGATCTCCTTGCTCGTCAGCCCCCGGGCGGCGAGCAGGGCGATCTCCTGCTGACGTCCGGTCAGCGGCATGGCCGAGTCCAGCCACGCGAGCCCTGGTGTCCGCGCGCCCTCGCACTGGGCGGCGAGCTTTCTGGCACGTACGGACATCGCATTGGCGGAGCGGAAGTCCCCGAGGCGGCGGTGCGCGGAGGCGGATGCCGCCGCGCACTCGGCCGCGGTGAGGTACGCCCCCATGTCCTCCAGGTCGGAGGTCGCCTCCGCGAGCTTCAGCGGGTCACGGTCGGCCAGGGCGGCCGCGTGCTGGGCGCGGGCGCGGACGAACGCACCGTCGCACAGCTCGGCCAGCTCGGCCAGGCGCGTGACCGTGCCGCCCGGATCGCCCAACCGCGCGATCTCGGAGAGGAGTTGGGCCTCCATGGTCCACAGCCCCTGCTCCCGCGCGTCGGACGCCGCGTCCCGCAGCACCTCCCGCGCGGACGTCAGGTCGCCCCCGGCCGCCATGCGCCATGCGGGCGCCACGCGGGCGTCCGGGCGCACCCACCCCGCGGTGGTCAGATCGCTCAGCTCCGACAGGGCGCAGTCGGCCGCGTCCACGTCGCCCAGCAGGGACTCGGCGAGGGCGAGACCGGCCACGGACAGCCGCCGCTGCGCCGTGAAGTGGTGCACGGCGCTGACCTGCGCCGCCTCGGCGTACCAGCGGCGCGCGCTGGCCGCACGGCCCGCGAGGTGGTGGCTGCGGCCCAGGTTGAGGGCGAGCCAGGCCTGCGGGATGGGGGCGCGGTCGGCGACGGCGTCGCGGTAGCCGCGCTCGGCCACGGCGACGGCGTCGTCCAGCCGTCCCGCCTCGCACAAGGCGTAGACGCGCGAGATGAGTTGGGAGGAGGGATGGGACACGGCCACCAGGTCGGTGACCTCCGCGTGGGCTCGGTAGGCGCTCTCGGACAGGTCCAGGGCCTCGGCGGTGCGGCCCACCTCGGCGAGCGCGGCGGTCCGAGCGAGCGCCCCCATGACGCGGCTGCGGGGGTCCATGCCGTCGAGCCCCTCCAGGAGCTCCAGCGCCCGGTGCGGGGCGCCGCCGAACGCCTTGACGGTGGCCTCGGAGACGTTCAGCGCGTCACGGGCCGGCGGGGAGGTCAGCGACTCCCGGGCGCGGTCGTTCACGTCCAGGGCCTCACGGATGCGCAAGGTCCCCCAGAAGAGGTTCTTGACGCGCTGCAGTACGCCGAGGAGGCGTTCCTTATCCGTCTTCGCCAGGGTGCCCGCCCGCTGCAGCACCCCGTCGGACTCCTCGAACTCGCCCAGTTCGTACAGGGTTTCACCGAGCAGCAGGCACGCCTGGAAGCTCTCCTCCTGAGCGAGGGCCGCCCTCGCCAGACGTGCGGCGTGCTGGTAGTCGAAGGCGTAGCGGGCCAGGGACGCGGCGCGGAGCAGCAGCGCGGGGTCGGCGGCGCCCGTGGCCTCCAGGCGCCAGGTCGCCACACGGAGCGGGTCTCCGCGGCGGCGGCAGCCGGAGGCTTCCAAGAGTTCGGACTGGGCGAGCAGCAGCCTGCGGCGCCGCAGGCCGGGGATGCGGCGCCGCAGGACCTGCCCGTGGAGGGGATGGGCGAGGTCGACGGAGTGCCGCCCGCCGTCCGTACGCACCTGGACCAGCCCGCGGGTCTCCAGGCGCTCGAGGGTGGCGGAGGGTATCTGCGCCTCGGCGATGCGGAGTTCGAGCGGACCGGTCAGGGCGAGGATCTCCAGCGCGTCCCGCTCCTCGGGCCCGGCCGAGCACAGGCGTACGTCGATGAGGTCGGCCAGCGCTCCGGTGCCGACCGGCAACTCCCTCAGGCGGGACACCCCGTTGTAGGCGTTCAGCGTGCCGGCCGACATCGCGCCGAGGAGAAGTTCCCGCAGATACAGCAGATTTCCGCCGCTCGCCGCGGAGAGCATCTGCAGCGTCTGCCCCTCGACGGGGCCGCCGAGCACCTGCTCCAGCAGCTCCTCGATGTCCACCTGCCCGAGGTGTCCGAGGGAGATCCGGCGGACCCGGTCACCGCTGTCGAGGGACCGGACGGCGGCCGTGCGCGGCTCGCCCTCGCGCACGGTGGCGATGAGGAAGAGGTGCTCGGTCTGCAGGAGCTGGCTGATCAGGGTGGCCGAGGTGGTGTCGAGGAGATGCAGGTCGTCGACGAGCAGGACGTAACGGCGGGTCCCCTTGCCCGACCGCAGGGTGACGATCGCCCGCGCGAACGCGGCGACGGGGTCGTCGGCGACCGGCTTGCCGGGCAGCAGGTGGGCGACCGCCCCGAGGGGGATGGCCGCCGCCGCGGCGCTCGCGACCGCCCGGCCACCGGGGTGTCCGGCACCCAGGGCCCGGTCCAGGCATTCCTCCGCCAGCCGCGTCTTACCGACTCCGGCCTGGCCGTGAAGGATGACGGCTTGGCACCGGCGGTCGGACAGTCCGGCCGCTACGGCGCCGAGCTCACCGCTTCGCGCGACCAGCGGCCAGCGTGCAGCGGCGGAGGCGTAGGGGGATCTTGCGACGCTCACGACGCCCTCAGCATAGGTCCGGCAACTCCCTCGGTGAACCCTGCGGTGCGAGGCCATGTGCCGTCATCACGGTCGATGTCCGGCGTCGGCCTCCCTGATGCGGGTGGGGCTGGCGGGGCGCAGGTGGAACCCCGTTCCACCGTCAGTGGTATACGGACACGGACGGTGAGTACACCACTGTGCGAGATATGGGTATTTCTTGCTCACGACCCGGGGGCGGTCCGGTGCTTCCGTGGAAGGGCAAGGTCGAGTCGAATCCCCTCGCAGGGGAGGACATGACAGTGGACATACCCGGACCCCGAGATTTCGAGGTTCCACACCATCCCGAGGCCTCCGCGCTCGCCCGTACCCGTACGCGTGCGGCGCTGGAGCAGTGGGGCGTGGACGGTGAGACGACGCACCACGCGGTACTGGTGGTCTCCGAGCTCGTGGCCAACGCCGTGTGCCACGCCAAGCCGCAGGTGACCGTAGAGGTGGGACACGAGTGGACGGCGTCGGGCCCGGTCGTGCGGATCACGGTCGCGGACGGAGGGCCGCTGGAGTGCCCCGTCGTCCCGCCGGAAGGGGACCTGGACGAACGAGGCAGGGGGCTGCGGATCGTCGAGGCGATCTGCGACGAGACGGGTGTGGGGTGCTCGGACGGCCGGCATGTGCGCTGGGCCGTAGTCCCCGAGACGTGAGCGGGGGCGGGTGACCCTCCGTAGACGTGAGCGGGGGGGGGCGGGTGACCCTCCGGAGACGTGAGCGTGGACGTGGAGATGACGCGGACGTGGGGACGGGCGTGGCGAGGGGCGGGGAGAGGGCGTGACCTGCGGGGCTGGGGGCGGCGCGGAGGCCGCGAACGGCCCGGCCCGTGACGCGCCCGGACCGGTCCGGGCCCGGGCGAAGCGCATGTGACGAACGCCACACGATCCGCCAACTGTCCGTCGGAGTGCCGCGATTACCCGGCGCACGGTCAGGGAAATGCTTGCTGTGGTCGAGGCCGCGGTGCCTTGTCGGCCCACACCTAGGGGGAGTTACTCCATGCGCAGCCTGAAGCGTTCCGGTCGCAGCGACCGCACCCGGTCCGTCCCGGTGGGCACGGTTCCCGACATCGCGGAGTTCGCCGCGGCGGACGGGAGCGACGAGGACGGTACCGACGAGACGTTCGAGATGTTCCGTGTCATGTGCCCCGACTGCGCCCGGCCGATCGCGATGCTGGCGGAGGAGACGGTCCTGCCGGAGCACGCGCTGGTCCGCACGCCGTGGAACCCTTTCGGTCTCACGGTCTGCACCGGCACCGGGCGCGCCGTCGGCGAGGCAACGCCGGCCGACGCGTCGCTGAAGGCGCACGAGCAGGACGCCGCCGCCCTGCTGCTGACCCTCCCGGAGGGCCTGGACTGGCGCATGCAGCCGTTCTCGCACGTGGGCGGGCCGGGGTCGCATCCGCTGCGCAGCCTGCCGCAGGTGGGGCATCAGGCCGCCTGACCGTCACCTGGGCCCCGTCCGAAAGCCGACCGGCCCGCCTGCTCGTACCTCCTGCCTGCTGTCCCGCCCTGCCTGCTGTCCCGCCGGTCCTTTCCCGTCGGCTGCCTGTGCGGGCCTCGTCGCCACCGCGTGACGCCTCGTAGCACCGTGCGCTCCTGCCCCGTGCGCCACAGCGGCCACGGAACACTCCCCCACGCTCCCATCTGCCGTCGCTCCGGGCATTGTCCGCGTCCGCGGGCAGGGGCAACATGCATGAGGAGTGAGGACGGAGCCGCCCATGCATGAGTCCGCAACGGAGGCCTTCACCCCGCACCGGCAGGGTGACCGCTCCGTGGCCGACCGCCTCCTGAGGGTGCTGGAGGCCTTCGACCTGGAGCGCCCCGCACTCTCGCTCACCGACATCAGCCGCAGGGCCGGTCTTCCGCTCGCCACGGCGCACCGCATGGTCTCGAAGCTGGTGAGCTGGGGCGCCCTGGAGCGCGACGACTCGGGCGAGTACCACATCGGGCTCCGGCTCTGGGAAGTCGGAGCGCTCGCGCCCCGCGGGATCGGCCTCCGCGACGCGGCGCTGCCCTTCCTCGAAGACCTCTACGAGGCGACTCACGAGAACGTACATCTCGCGGTGCTCGACGGTACGGACACCGTCTACGTCGAGCGTCTCTCCGGCCGTTCGGCAGTCGGCGTACTCAGCCGGGTCGGCGCCCGCTGGCCGCTGCACGCCACCGGCGTGGGACTGGTCCTCCTCGCCCACAGCTCACCGGAGTTGCAGGAGCGCGTGTGCGCGGGACCGCTCCGCGCCTTCACCCCGCACACCATCACCGACCCGGCGCTGCTGCGCCGCACCCTGGCGGAGGTCCGCCACCGCGGCTGCGCGATCAGCGAACGGCAGATCACCGACGACGCCGTCTCCGTCGCCGCGCCCGTGAGGGGACCGCATGGGGACGTCATGGCCGCGGTGTCCGTCGTGGTCCCCGTGGACGACGCGCGGACCCGCACGCTGGTGCCCGCGGTGCAGGTGGCCGCCCGGGGCATCTCGCGCTCGCTGGACCGCCCCGGCGCACTCGACGGCCGTACCGGAGCCTGACGCCCCGGCACGGCTCCCTCCCCGCGGCGGCCCCACCACCCGTCGATCCGCCGATCCTCCATCGGTCCTCCATCAGCCCTTCCATCAGATGGAAGGGCTGTTGCCGCCGTCCACCGGCGCTCGACAGGTTGGGAGGTCGCCGAGTCGCGGCGGTGCGGGACACCGCCGCAGACGGACAGGAGCCTCCATGCCCTTCGCCAGGAACCAGTGGTACGTGGCGGCGTACGGCCGGGACGTCGGACGGGAGCTGCTGGCCCGGACGATCCTGGGTGAGCCGCTCGTGCTGTACCGCACCGAGCAGGGCGAGGCCGTCGCGCTGGCGGACCGCTGCGTCCACCGCCGCTACCCGCTGTCCGAGAGCCACCTGGACGGGGACAACATCGTCTGCGGCTACCACGGGTTCACCTACGAGCCCGGGGGCGCCTGCGTCGCCGTGCCCGGGCAGAAGCGGATCCCGCGCACCGCCCGCGTCCGCTCCTACCCGGTCGTCGAACAGGACTCCTTCGTCTGGGTCTGGGTCGGCGACCGCGAGCCGGGCCTGTCGGACTCCGTTCCGCGGGCCCCGTGGCTCGCGAACCCGGCGTGGCGGACGGTCTCGGGCATGGAACCGCTCGACGCCCGCTACGAGTTGCTCGTCGACAATCTCCTCGACCTCTCCCACGAGACGTATCTGCACGGGGGCTACATCGGCACCCCGGAGGTCGCGGAGACGCCGATCACCACCGAGGTCGACGAGGAGGCGGGGATCGTCCGCGTGAGCCGCCGCACGGACGACGCCGCGTGCCCGCCCTTCTACGCCGAATCCACCGGCATCACCGGGCGGATCACGCGCTGGCAGGACATCGAGTACTCCGCTCCGTGCCTGTACGTGCTGCACAGCCGGATCGCCCCGGTCGGCGTGCTGCCGGGCCCGGACGGCGAGGACGACGACGCGTTCCATGTGGAGGTCGTCTACGCGATCACCCCGTCGACCGAGACCACGACGTACGACTTCTGGGCCGTGGCACGCGACTTCGCCCAGGACGACAAGGACGTCAGCCGCGTCCTGCACGAGCTGAACCGCACCGTGGTCATGCAGGACGTCGACGCCCTCACCGTCCTCGAACAGGTCATCTCCTCCGAGCCCGAGGGCTACCAGGAGTTGAGCATCAACATCGACACCGGCGGCCTGGCCGCCCGGCGCATCCTCGAGCAGCTCTGCTCCGAGGGTCCCCGCCCGCGTCCGGCCACCGGGAACCCGCCGCACGCCGCGCACGCCCACGGCCGGTCCGGGGGTGCCGACGCGGGCGCCGGGTCGGGGATCCGTCCGGCGGGAGCCACCACGCCATGACGAAGACCGGGACGACCGTCTACCGGGTGCGCTGGATCCCCGGCACCGACCGGCTGCTGGGGACCTGCCACTGCGGCGCCACGCGCGAGGCGTCGGACCCGATCGAGCTGTGGACCTGGCTGCTCGGCCACCCGTACGGGCACTACCCGGTGCCGCCCGCGCGGGTGCCGTCGTGAACGGAGAACCACCGCCGGAGGAAAGGGAGTCCGGGTCCGCGGACGCACCCGGACACACGGATGCCGACGCATCCGCCGCGCGAGCGCGCACGAGGTGGACGGTGCGGACGGTCAGAGGTCCAGAACCGCCTGTACGGGGAGGTGGTCGCTGGGGAACTGGCCGTCGCGAGCGAAGGTGTTGATCGCGGCGTAGGGCGTAAGGACGCCCCGGGAGGTGAGGATCCAGTCGATCCGGTCGCCGTCCGGGACGAGCGGCCGGTAGCCGTGGAAGGTCGCGAACTGCGGGCTGCGCTCGACCGCCGTGTCCCAGGTGTCCACCAGCTTGCCGCCGTTCAGCAGGGCGTCGTAGACGGGGTTGCCGTGGGCGGCGACGTTGAAGTCCCCGGTGACGATGCGGGGCAGGGTGGGGTCGAAACGACCGAGCCGCTCGGAGATCAGGGCGGCGGACCGCTCCCGTGCGTGCTGTCCGACGTGGTCGAAGTGCGTGTTGAGGGCGTAGAAGCCCGCTCCCGTACGCCGGTCCCGGAAGCGGACCCAGGTGACCATGCGCGTGATCTGGCCACCCCAGGTGTTGGAGCCGATCACATACGGGGTGTCGGACAGCCAGAAGTGGTCGTACTCGAGCGGCGTCAGGCGGGAGGTGTCGTAGAAGACCGCCATGAACTCGCTGCGGCTTCCGCCCTCGCGCCCGGTGCCGATCCAGTCGTACCGCGGCCCGAGGTCGGACTCGATGTCCTGGAGCTGCGCGTACAGCCCCTCCTGGGTGCCGAGCAGATGAGGCCGCTCGAACCGCAGCAGCTCCCGCATCACGGGGCGGCGCTCGGCCCAGGAATTGGGACGGGTGTCGGAGGCGTAGCGGAGGTTGAACGTCATGGTCCGCAGCTCGCGGTCGCCCTCCCCGAAAGCCGGGCGGGTGACCTCCTCCGGCTCGGCGTACTCCGACGGGACGGACGCCCATGACGGCCCGGCCGGTGCGGAGGCGGGCCCGGCGGCGCGCGCCTCGGGCGCCGCGTGCGCGGCGACGGGGAGGGAAAGGGCGGCCGCGGCGGCGGCTCTGATGCCGCTGCGGCGCGTGAAGGGGGTTGCGGTCATGGCGTCTCCAGGGGTGGTCCGGTCTCGGCCAGGATCGGTCACAGGAGAGTCTCAGACGCGCACGTACCGGGGGAAGTGGGCGATACGGGACGGATGTTGAAACACCTGGTGACGTGGAGAAACTTCGCGGTTCCCACCGTACGGCGCCCGCATGCGGACATCCGGCGGCAACACCCCGGGACATCCGCCGCAACACTTTGCTTCAACAATCTGTTCAAGCGGCCCCTCGGTGTCCCACAATCGGGCCCACGTTTCGGCCACCCGCCCCACGTTTCGCCACCCGCGTCGAGGAGTCACCATGTCGACAGCAACCCAGCGATTCCTGCCAACCGGCTCCACCCATCCCGTCGACGAGGTCCCGTCCGCCGGCCGGCTCGGCGCGTTCGGCCTGCAGCACGTGCTGGCGATGTACGCGGGCGCGGTGGCCGTCCCCCTGATCGTCGGCGGCGCCATGAAGCTCCCGCCCGCCGATCTGGCATACCTGATCAACGCGGACCTGCTGGTGTGCGGGCTCGCCACGATCCTGCAGTGCGTGGGCTGGTGGCGGTTCGGCGTCCGGCTGCCGATCATGCAGGGGTGCACCTTCGCGGCGGTCTCGCCCATGGTGCTGATCGGCACCGGGGGCGGCGGGCTGACGGCGATCTACGGATCCGTCATCGTCGCCGGTCTGGCGATGATCCTGCTCGCACCGGTCTTCGGACGCCTGCTGCGCTTCTTCCCGCCCCTGGTCACCGGCACCGTCATCCTCATCATCGGGCTCTCGCTGCTGCCGGTGGCCGGGAACTGGGCCGCCGGCGGCGCGGAGGCGCCGGACTTCGGGGCACCTAAGAACATCGCGCTGGCGGCCGGCGTCCTCCTCACCGTTCTCGCGGTCCAGCGCTTCGCGCCGGGCTTCCTCGGCCGGGTCGCGGTCCTCGTCGGGATCGTCGGAGGCACCGCCGTCGCGATACCGCTGGGCTACACCGACTTCGGCGGCGTGGGCGACGCGGGCTGGCTGGGCGTGAGCACCCCGTTCCACTTCGGTGCCCCCACGTTCGAGGGTGCGGCGATCGTGTCGATGCTCGTCGTCGCGCTGGTGACGATGACCGAGACGACGGGCGACTTCATCGCGGTCGGCGAGATGACGGACCGTCGGGTCGAGCCGGTGCGGCTCGCGGACGGACTGCGCGCCGACGGCTTCTCGACCGTGCTCGGCGGCGTCTTCAACACGTTCCCCTACACCGCGTACGCCCAGAACGTCGGCCTCGTCGGCATGACCCAGATCCGCAGCCGGTGGGTCGTCGCCGCGGCGGGCGGCATGCTCGTCCTGCTCGGGCTGCTGCCGAAGCTGGGCGCCGTGGTCGCAGCGATCCCGGCACCGGTGCTGGGCGGCGCCGGCCTTGTCATGTTCGGAACGGTCGCGGCGAGCGGCGTCCGCACCCTGCTGGGCGTGGACTTCCGCGACAACCACAATCTGACGGTGGTGGCGGTCTCGGTCGCGGTCGGGCTGCTGCCGGTGGGCGTGCCGGAGATCTACGCCAAGTTCCCGGACTGGTTCCAGACGGTGATGGACAGCGGCATCAGCGCGGGCTGCCTCACGGCGATCGCCCTGAACCTGCTCTTCAACCACCTTCCGGGCCGGCACGGAACGGCCGCGGAGACGACTGCGGAGACGGCGGCCCCGGACACCGGTACGGAGCCGAAGACCGCGAGCGCACCCACGGAGGGCCGGTCGGCCTGACGCCGCGTCGGATACGGAGGCGGTCCGGGCCCCGCGCGGACCGCCTCCCGCCAACGGCGCGACGGGACGCGCGGGCGACGGAACCTGAGGCAGAGTCAGAATCGTGCGCCAGGAGGCGTTCGCGGACGTGATCCACCCCGTCTCACTCGTCCGGTGGCCGCCGCAGGAGTGGCATGAGGAGCGCGGAACCTCAACTCCCCCTAATGTCCGAACCGAGGGGGTTGTCATCTTTTGCGCTCAATGAAAGGAAAACTCATGTCCTTGTCCGTTCGGCGATTCCTCGCCGTCGCCGGTCTCGCCGTCGCCACCGCAGTCGCACCCCTGGCGGGCACCGCCTCCGCCGCCCCGGCCCCCGACCACGACGCCACGGCGAAGAAGGACAGCAGCCACAAGGACTGCAAGCACGCCAAGGAGCACAAGAAGCACGACGAGAGCAAGGACAAGACCAAGGACCACAAGGGTCACAAGGACAGCGCCAAGCACGAGGGCACGAAGAACGACAGCAAGAAGCACGAAGGAAAGAAGCACGACAGCAAGAAGCCCGAGGGCAAGAAGGGCGAGAGCAAGAGCGAGCACAAGGACGAGTGGAAGAAGCACCACGAGGACGCCTGGAAGAAGCACCAGGAGGCCAAGGGGAAGTACGAGCACAAGGACCACGCGAAGTCCGAGCACCACAAGGACGCGGAGAAGAAGGACCCCAAGGCCGACGCCAAGAAGGAGCACAAGGCCGAGGCGAAGAAGGAGCACAAGGCCGACGCCGCCAAGGACCACAAGGCTGACGCCAAGAAGGACTCCAAGGCCGACCCGAAGAAGGAACACAAGGCCGACGCCGCCAAGGACCACAAGGACGCGTGGGTCGCCGAGTGGAAGAAGCACCAGGAGAAGACCTGGAAGCACGAGGAGAAGAAGGACGAGAAGGCCTACGGCAAGAAGGCGTACGACACCAAGGCCGTCGAGATGAAGGACGACGCGAAGAAGGACGGCCAGAGGGACGATCTCATCGAAGAGCTGCTGGAGCTCTTCGCGCTCGACTTCTTCGACTACGACCTCTGAGCCGCCCCCGACGCCGGGACACGCGACCGCATCCGCCCGCGCCGGCGACTCCCCCGTCACACACCTCGCACGTCACCGGTGGCCGGGTCCCCGAGGGGCCCGGCCACCGGCCGTACGCCGAGGCCCCCGAGCGCACGCCGCCTAGCGGCTCTCCGGCCCCGCCACATGCCGGGCCACGACCATCCGCTGGATCTGGTTCGTGCCCTCGACGATCTGCAGCGCCTTCGCCTCGCGCATGTACCGCTCGACGGGGAAGTCCGCCGTGTAGCCGTATCCGCCGAGGAGTTGCACCGCGTCGGTCGTCACCTGCATCGCGGCGTCCGAGCAGAACAGTTTCGCCATCGCCGCCTGCTTGCCGTACGGCTTGCCCGCGTCCCGCAGCCGTGCCGCCGCGAGATACAGCGCCCTCCCCGCCTCGATCCGGGTCGCCATGTCGGCGACCATGAACCGCAGCCCCTGGAAGTCGGCGATCGGCCGCCCGAACTGCTGCCGGTCCGCCATGAAGACCACCGCCTCCTGAACCGCCGCCTGCGCCAGCCCGACCGCGCAGGCGGCGATGCCGAGACGGCCGGAGTCGAGCGCGGCCAGGGCGATCGCGAAACCCTGGCCCTCGTCGCCGATGCGGCGCGCGTCCGTGACACGCACGCCGTCGAGGTGGATCTGCGCCGTTGGCGACCCCGTGAGCCCCATCTTGCGTTCGGGCGCGGCGGCCGAGAGCCCCGCCGCGTCGCCCGGTACGAGGAACGCGGTGATTCCGCGCGCCCCTTCGCCGCCCGTCCGCGCGAACACGGTGTAGAAGTCGGCGACGCCGCCGTGGGTCGTCCACGCCTTCGTGCCGTCGAGGACCCAGTCGCCGCCGTCGCGCACCGCGCGCGTGCGCAGCGCGGCGGCGTCGGAGCCCGACGTGGGTTCGGACAGGCAGTACGCGCCGAGGAGCCCGCCGCCGAGCATGCCCGGCAGATGCTCGGCCCGCTGCTCCTTGGCGCCGAAGGCGGCGAGGGCATGGCAGGCGAGCGTGTGCACGCTGACGCCGAGGCCGACGGTGAGGCGGGCCATGGCCAGCTCTTCGAGGACCTGGAGGTAGACCTCGTACGGCTGGTCGCCACCGCCGTACTCCTCGGCGTAGGGCAGGGCGAGCAGTCCCGACCGGGACAGCAGCGCGAAGACGTCGCGGGGGAAGTGGCCCGCGGCCTCCTGCTCGGCGGCGTGCGGGGCGATCTCGCGCTCGGCCAGCTCGCGTACGAGCGCGAACAGGTCTCCGGCCTCCTCGGTGGGCGCCTGGCGTTCCACCGGATGCGGGGCATGGTCGGGCATGCCGGGCTCTCCTCCCGGTCGGGGCTGCGGGGTGCGCGCCCGGGGGGACGTGCGTCGCCGGGGCGTGCTGAGCCGATGCTGCCGCTCCGGGGCCCGGAACGGTCCGACCCGTGGCTGTGGCGCTGGGACTGTGCCCGTTCGGCGGACCCCACGACCGTACGGCGGAACGACCTCGCGGCAGCGCGCCCGTACGACGGGAGGTCCGCGACCCCGTAAATTGGTCCGAACCATTGACGCAGTGGTCTAGTCCTTCTACGGTTCCGGCAACCCCTGAACGCGTGCATGCCAACTCGGAGTTCGCTTCCCGCCCCCTCCCCCACCGAGGAGACCCCCATGCCCGGTCCGGACCGTCCCCCCGCTCGCATACGCGTGCTCGTCGCCACGCTCGCCGCCGTCTGCGTCACCGCGCTCGCCGCCACCTTGGCCCCGGGCCCCGCCTCCGCCGGCGAGGTCACCCGGAAGGCGACCGCCGGCAGCGGGACCGCCGGCGCCGAGGCGGCCGGCGACAAAGTGATCGGCTACTTCACCGAGTGGGGCGTCTACGACCGCAACTACCACGTCAAGAACATCGAGACGTCGGGCTCCGCGGACAAGCTGACCCACATCAACTACGCCTTCGGCAACGTGCAGGGCGGCAAGTGCGCGGTCGGCGAGGCGTTCCCCGCGTACGAGAAGGCGTACACCGCGGACCAGAGCGTCGACGGCGTGGCCGACACCTGGGACCAGGACCTGCGCGGCAACTTCAACCAGCTCCGCAAGCTCAAGAAGCTCCACCCCGACCTCAAGGTGCTGTGGTCCTTCGGCGGCTGGACCTGGTCCGGCGGCTTCACCCAGGCGGCGCAGAACCCCGCCGCCTTCGCCGAGTCCTGCTACGACCTGGTCGAGGACCCGCGCTGGGCCGACGTCTTCGACGGCATCGACATCGACTGGGAGTACCCCAACGCCTGCGGGCTCAGCTGTGACAGCAGCGGCCGGGACGCCTTCGGCAACGTGATGCGGGCGCTGCGGGCGAAGTTCGGCGACGACCTCGTCACCGCCGCCATCACCGCCGACGCCTCGTCCGGCGGCAAGATCGACGCCACCGACTACGCCGGGGCGGCCCAGTACGTCGACTGGTACAACCCGATGTCGTACGACTTCTTCGGCGCCTGGGCAGCGCAGGGGCCCACCGCCCCGCACTCGCCCCTCACCTCCTACGACGGCATCCCGCAGCAGGGCTTCACGACCGACGACGCGATCCGGAAGCTGACCTCCCTCGGCATCCCCTCCGAGAAGCTGCTGCTGGGCATCGGCTTCTACGGCCGCGGCTGGACCGGCGTCACGCAGAAGGAGCCGGGCGGTACCGCGACGGGCCCCGCGCCCGGCACCTACGAGCAGGGCATCGAGGACTACAAGGTCCTGAAGGGGAAGTGCCCGGCCGGGGGCACCGTGGCGGGCACGGCGTACGCCCACTGCGGCGACCAGTGGTGGAGCTACGACACCCCCGCCACCATCGCCGGAAAGATGGACTACAAGAACCGGCAGAACCTCGGCGGCACGTTCTTCTGGGAACTGAGCGGTGACACAGGCGACGGCGAGCTGATCAAGGCGATCGACTAGCGCGACCGGTCTCTCCCCCCGGCCCCGCGCACCGTGCCGGTGCGCGGAGCCGCGGCACGTCCCGGTGGGTCAGGTACGGGTGGGGGTGGGTCAGGTCTCGGTGAGTCAGGTACGGGTGGGTCAGGTACGGGTGGGTCAGGTCTCGGACGGGCGCCACTCGATCATCAGAATCGTGGCGTCGTCGCTGAGTTCTTCCTTCTGGTGCTCCAGGATCGCGTGGATGAGCAGACGCAGCACTTCGGGAGCGCGCGAACCCGCCGCGGTGGCGCGGATGATGAAGTCGGTGAACCGCTCGAGGCCGAACTGCATTCCGCCCGAACCGCGCGCCTCCACGACGCCGTCGGTGTAGAGCAGCACCCGGTCGCCCGGCTGGAGGTTCATGGTGTGGACCGTGCGCTCGTGGTCGGCCAGGCTCGACGGCAGTCCCATCGGCGGCTGCGCCTCACGCTCCAGAGCGCCTTCGAGGACGCGGTGATTGCGGATCAGGAGCGGGGACGGATGCCCGCAGTTGCACCAGCGCAGCTCACCGGTGGCCACGTCGAACTGGATGAAGACGCCGGTGCAGAACTGGTCGGGGAGCCAGCGGGCCAGGGCGTGGTCGACCGTTCCGACGAGTTCGGGCAGATCCGCGCCCGTGCGGCGGGCCGTGCGGCAGCCGGCCATCGCCACCGACGAGGCGAGCCCGGCCGCCAGGTCGTGCCCCATCGCGTCGAGGATCGTCGCGTGCAGGGTGTCCTCGGTGAACGAGTGGTCGAAGGCGTCGCCGCCCAGCTCGTACGCGGGTTCCAGGACGGCCGTGGACACCACGCGGTCGCTGCCGATCGTCCGCGGGGGGAGGTAGGCGCGCAGCAGCTCTGCGGCGAGTGCCATCGGCTCGGTACGGGTCCGGCGCGTGATCGTGTCGCTGTAGGCCCGCTTGGAGGTGATCACCATGGCGAGGAAGTCGGCGAGTGCGCGGCAGCGCCACAGCTTCAGCCCGTCGAGCGTCGCGACCTGGACCCCCAGGACGCCGAGCCGTTCGACGCCGTCGATGAGCGGCAGCCAGGCCGTGAGCCCGCCGGAGAGGTCGTCACCGACGCGCAGTGATTCGGTGCGGTAGGCCCATCCGGCGAGGCTGGAGTCGACCTCGAGGGACTCCCCGCCGTCGAGCGGCATGAGCTGCCGCTGCTGCAGGTCGGCCAGGTAGACCCGGGCGTCGTCCATGCCGAGCGCCTTGACGTGCCGGTTCACGACCGCGGAGAGGTCCGTCGGGGCCGCCGACTGGACGTGTCGCACCAACTCTTCGAGAAGACGTTCACCTGCCCCCGCGGGCATGTTTGCATGGGCCACGTGATCACCTCCTCCCTCCGGATGGCGAGTCTCCACGATCCGTACGGCTACACCTGGGCCGCTCGGCACTGGTGGGAGGAGACTGGTGACGTGCACCCTGACGTACAGCACGCGTCACGGCCGCTCCGGCGGCACGGACGCACCCGCCACGAGCCGAGGAGTGTCACCCGCTCATGACCGTGCCTCCGGAATCCCCCGTCGTTCTCGACACCGCCTTCTTCCTGCGCTGGCTCGACGGCGCCACGCAGGTGATCACCCAGGAAGCGGACCAGCTCACCGAGCTCGACTCCGCCATCGGGGACGCGGACCACGGCATCAACCTGCGGCGCGGCTTCACCTCGGCCTCGGAGGCGGTGACGTCGGCGCCCCCGGACACGCCGGGCGCGCTGCTGAAGGCGTTCGGGACCCACCTCACCCGTACGGTCGGTGGCGCTTCGGGGCCGCTGTACGGAACCGTGCTGCGGCGGGCCGGGCGCGCACTGGGCGACGAGGTGACGGTGAGCCCACAGGCGCTCGGCGACGCCCTCGCCCAGGCCGTCGCGGGCGTGCAGCGGCTGGGCGACTCCGGCCCCGGTGACAAGACGATGGTGGACGCGCTGGCTCCGGCCGCCGAGGCGTACGCCGCCTCGCTGCAGAGCGGCGGGCAGCTCCGGGACGCCCTCGCGGCGGCGGCCCAGGCCGCCCGCGACGGCGCCGAGGCGACGATCCCGATGCAGGCCCGACGAGGCAGGGCCAGTTACCTCGGTGCGCGGAGCATCGGCCATCAGGACCCGGGCGCCACGTCGTCCGCCCTGCTGATCACGGCGCTGCACGAGGCCGCCACCGGGCACGCGGGCGAACCGGAGGCGGCTTCCGGCACGGCCTCGGGGGCGGTCGATCCGGCCGGCGACCGGGCGGCGGGCGACGGGAGTGGTGAGGCGTCGGACCCAAAAGGTGAGGAGCAGGACGAGGAGGCCGAGCCGAACAACGCGACGGGCGGTGGTGGGCCCGGCCCACGCGTCGGTGTCGTCCTCGTCTCGCACAGCAGTGAACTGGCCGTCGCCACAGCGGACTTGGCCAAGGCCCTGGTCGGTTCGGGCGACCCCGCTCCGATCGCCGCGGCGGGCGGTGTCGAGGGCGGCGGCATCGGCACGAGTTCCACGCTGGTCCGCGAGGCGGTCAAGGCGGTGGACGGCGGCCGCGGCGTCGTCGTGCTGTGCGACATGGGCAGTGCGGTGCTGACGATGAAGGCGCTGCTCGCGGAGACCGGGGAGGGTGCGCTGCCGAAGGACGTACGGATCGCGGACGCCCCGTTCGTCGAGGGCACGGTCGCCGCTTTGGTGACCGCGTCGACCGGAGCGGACCTCGACACCATCATGGCCGCCACCGACGACGCCCGCACCTACCGCAAACTCTGAGGCCGGACAGGCTTTCTGACGTCACCTCAGCACGGTTCGACCACCCCGTCACCCGATGCGTCAGCGCTTGATGCGCAGGCTGCGCAGCCGGTTGAGCGCGGCGGCGACCTCGTGGCGGCGCGGCACCGCGCAGTCGTCCTCGTGGACGGTGAGCAACTCGGCCGCGCCGCGCACGAGTTCACGGTCCAGCCGGTCCAGTGCCTCGGCCAGCGTCCGGCCGCCGTCCAGGTGGCCACGGCGCACCAGGAGTTCCAGGGCGAATCCGGTGCCCGTGACGTACGCGCGGTCGGGCATCTGCTCCACCGCCCGTACGTCCACGTGCTCCTCACCGAAGGTCAGTTCGTCGGTGCCCCGGGCCCGTACACGCGAACGGCCGCGGGCCCGGGAGTCGACGGACGCGGGGTCGGGGGTGCGGTGGCTGACAGGCGGGAAGGCGTCCGCCTCGGCCTGCCGGCCGGTCGGGACCCGGGCCAGTTCGTGCGCCCGTGCGGTGACGTCGGAGGGCCGGTAGGCGTCCATCATGACGACCTGGTCCGCGACGTCCATGTAGTCGCCGGAACCACCCATGACCAGGACCGTGGACACCCCGTGGTCGCGGTGGAGCGAGCGGACGAGGTCGACGAACGGGGTCAGGGGCTCGCGGTCCTTGGCGACGAGTGCCTGCATCCGTGCGTCACGGATCATCAGGTTCGTGGCGGCGGTGTCCTCGTCGATCATCAGCGTCCCGGCGCCCGCCTCGACCGCCTCCACCAGCGACGCGGCCTGCGAGGTGGATCCGGAGGCGTTGTCCGTGGAGAAGTCGGAGGTGTCGGCGCCGCTGGGCAGATGGCTGACGAAGGCGTGCACGTCGACCCGTTCGACCCGGCGCCCGTCCTCGGCGCGGATCTTGACGGTGTCGCCGCGGGAGACCACCAACTCCCGCCCGTCGCCCGGCACATGGTCGAACACCCCCGCTTCCAGCGCCCGCAGGAGGGTGGACTTGCCGTGGAAGCCGCCGCCGACGATCAGGGTGACGCCTTCGGGCACGCCCATGCCCGTGACCCTCCCCGCGTTCGGCAGCTCCACCTCCGTACGGAAGGCGTCGGGGGAGACGAACGGCACCGTGCCGGGTCCGGTCAGCGGCCGGTCGTCCACGCCGCTGCGGCGCGGCAGGACGGATCCGTCCGCGACGAACGCCACCAGGCCGCGCGGCTTCAGCGACCGCCGCAGCGCGTCGGCGTCCTCGACGGTGTCGACGAAGCGGCGCACCGCGGCCGCGTCCAGCGAGGCGTGGCGCAGGGCGCGTTCGACGACCCGCGGGAGCAGGCGGCACAGGATCTCGTCGGCGGCGCGGCCGTCGATCCGCCGCCCGCGGCCCGGGAGTTCGACGCCCAGACGGACCGTCACGGCCCCCACCTCGTCACCGACGTCACCGGTCCTGTCGCCGCCGTCGCCGATCCGGCAGGAGGAGCGGTCGAGCACCTCCTGGCCGCCGCGGTCGATGTGCACCGGTCCCCGTCCGGCCACGGCGGCGGCCTGCCGTGCCAGATATCCGGCGAGGGCGCGGCGGCGCACCGCGCTGTTCCTCAACTCCTCCGGAAATCCGGCGTGTTCGGCGGGTACGTGCAGGGCGAGGCGGGCGGGCGGCGCGTACGGGTCGGCCTGGCCACGGACCACCTCCAGGGTGAAGCCCGCCATCTGCCAGGCGCCGCCGAGCGACTTGTACCGGCCGTAGGACGCACCGTCCAGATGACGCAGTTGCTCGGCCAGTCCCGTGCGCATGGGCTCCCTCGTTCCGTGAACATCCCTTTGCGACGAGCCTAGGCCGTATCTTCTGGATCAGCGCGGGACGGTGCCGCACGCCGAGACCGCGGCCGATCGCCCGCGCCCCGGCCCCATGGTGCGCCCGGCCTCGGTCACCGTGAGGCCCGGGCCGCCACCGCGAGCCGGTCCTGCACGACCGGGTGGACGCGTCAGACCTCGAGCCGGTCGTGGAGGACGAACTCGCACCACACGCTCTTGCCGCTCCCCCGGGACTCCACGCCCCACACGTCCGCCAGCCGGTCCACCAGCAGCAACCCGCGCCCCGAGACGCCGGTCTCGCCCGGCTCACGGCGGCGCGGCCAGGCGCTGGAGGAGTCCTGCACCTCGACCCGGAGCCGCCGCTCGGCGCCGCCGGGCATACGGGCGGTGACCACGGCCCCGCTGTCGGTGTGCATCAGGGCGTTGGTGATCAGTTCGTCGGCGACCAGCTCCACCTCGTCGGCCCGGCCTCCGGCGCCCCAGTCCCGTACGGCCTCGCTGATCATGTGCCGGGCCAGGCTGAGGGCCTCGGGATCGCCCTGGGCGATGTGCTGGTGGACCCGGCGGCCGATCTCCGGGATGGGCTCCCCTTCCCGGCGGAGCAGGAGCATGGCCATGTCGTCGCCCCCGGTCCGCTCCCCCATCGCCGCGCTGAGATGGTCGGCGAGTTCCTCGACGCCGTGCGGGCCGTCGGCCGCGGCGGCCGCCAGGATGCGCAGTCCGTCGTCGAGGTCCATGCCCGGCTGCTCGACGAGCCCGTCGGTGAACAGCATCAACGTTTCGCCGGGGTCGAGGACGACGCGGGTCACCGGGTAGTCGGTCTGCCCGAACGCCGCCGATGTGCCGAGCGGAAGACCGCCGGCCGCCTGGACCGGGCGGCAGCCGCTGACGGGGTTCCGGATCATCGGCTCGGTGTGCCCCGCCCTGACCACCTGCACGCTCCCGACCGCCGGGTCCACCTCGGCGTACAGGCAGGTCGCGAAGCGGTCGGTGTCCAGCTCGTGCAGGAAGGTCGAGGCGCGGGCCATCACGGTGGCGGGCGCGTGTCCCTCGGAGGCGTACGCGCGCAGGGCTATGCGGAGCTGGCCCATGACGGCGGCGGCGTGCGTGTCGTGCCCCTGGACGTCGCCGATGACGGCGCCGACCCGGCCGCCCGGCACGGGGATCACGTCGTACCAGTCGCCGCCGACCTCGCGGCCGAAGCGGGCCGAGCGGTAGCGGACGGCGATCCGCGCGCCGGGGAAGGTCGCGATCCTGCGCGGCAGCATCGCCGTCTGCAGGCCCTCGGCGATGTCGTGCTCCTGGTCGAAGAGCATGGCCCGCTGGAGGCCCTGGGCGATGCTGCTGCTGAGGGCGACCAGGAGGTTGCGCTCCTCGGGGGTGAAGTCGTGCTTGCCGCGGTAGAGCAGGCCGATCGCACCGAGCGGGCGGGCCTGGGCGATCAGCGGGAGGTAGGCGGCGGCCGAGACGTCCAGCGGTTCGACGTACGGCCAGAGCCCCGGGTAGCGGCGGGAGAACTCCTCGGGCGAGGTGATCAGGCGCGGGGTGAGCGTCCGCACCACCTCGCTCATCGGGTACTGCTCGTCGACCCGCGTGTACTCCAGCTCGGGCACCCAGCTCCCGGCCTGCCCCTCGGCAACGATGTGGATCCGGCCGTTGTCCATCAGGCCCAGGACCAGGCTGACCGCGCCGAGGCGGCCCAGGCCCTGACCGCCGCCGAGCACGTCGATCACGTCCTGGACGGTGATCGCATGGGCCAGGGCTGCCGTGGTCTCGTCGATCACGCTCGTCTGCCGTCTTCGCTCCTCGTTGAGGGCGATGCGCTCGGCCGAGTGGGCCAGTTCCTGTGTGGCGTCCCGGATGATGCCGAGGACGCGGACGGCATGGCCGTCGTCGCCGCGGTGGATGTGGCCCTGGGTGTGGGTCCAGCGCAGGGACCCGTCGCGGCAGCGGATGCGGAAGTACGCGCCGTACGTGGTGCCGTCGCCCTTGATCGCATGGGCGACGACGGCGTCGAGGCGCTCCGCCTCCCCGGACGGGACGCGGGCGGCCAGAGTCGCCGGGTCGCCGTCGTACTCGTCCGGCGCCATGTCGAACACCTCGAGCGCCGGGGCGTCCATGTGCATCCGGCCGCTCTCGAGATCCCAGTCGAAGCTGCCCATGCGGTTGAGCGCGAGATTGATGTCCGCGCGGACGGGCCAGTCGGCGGGCAGCGGGGCGGCGGGGGCCGGGGTGGTTCCCCGATCAACCATGTCGCCCTCCTGGTACGGCACACGGACCTGAACGGTGCGCCGTCTACTGCGCTCGGCCACTCAGCGCAACTCTGTCACTCTTTGTGCGATTTTTCGAAAGGTACAGGCCGGAACTGATCGTGTCGGCTCTCGGTATGTACGCGGCGGAGGGGTCGGCAACCCTGGGTTGCCGACCCCTCCGCCGCCCTTCCGGTCCCCCACCGAGCTTCCGGTCTCCGTGGTTGACGTCCGGCCGGTGCGGGCGCCTACTTCTCGGCGCCGACCTTCTTGCCGTCGGGCGAGACGGCGAACCATGCGCCGCCGACGCCCTGGCCGTTGGTGTCGCCGGGCTTCTCGTCGCCCGTGTACCAGTACAGGAGCCAGCAGTCGATCGCGAGCTGCTCGTCACCGTCGGGGCGGGTGAACTTCGAGAGCAGCTTCGGGTTCACGCCCTCGACGTCGTCCTTGGAGACCGGCTTGGCGGGCTTCCACGTGTCGAGGCAGGAGCCGGTGCAGTTGGACTTCATCGGCCACGCCGAGTCCTTGTTGAACCGGTAGAGCGTACGGCCCTTGCCGTCCCGCAGGATCTTGCCGAGCTTCTCGTCCTTGAAGGCGGACAGGGCCGCCCTCTCGCCGCCGCCCGCTCCCACTTCGCCGCCTCCGCCCTCGTCGGCTCCGTCGGCGGACGCCTTCTTGCCCTCGGGCGACGCGGCGTACCACGTGCCGCCCACGCCCTCGCCCTTGATCTGCCACGGCTTGGTGTCCTTGGCGTACCGGTACATCGGCCAGCCGTCGACCGTCAGTTGCTGGGTGCCGTCGGCGCGCTTGACCTCGCCGAGGAGGGACGGGTCGATGCCGGCGGCGGAGGACACGTCGTCGGCGGGGACGGGGGGCCAGGCCTTGGCGCAGTCGCCCTCGCAGTTGGTCTTCGGCGGCTTGGCCGTGTCCTTCTCGAAGCGGTAGAGCGTGAAGCCCTCGCTGTCGGTGAGGACGGAGCCGAGCTTCTTGTCGTCACCGATCATGAGCTGTCCGGCCGGCTTGCCCTGGGCCTTCTTGCCCTGCGGGTCCGCACCGCCGTAACCGCCGCCGTTGGCCTTGTCCTGGCCTCCGTAGGCCGCGTCCGCCTGCCCGGCCGGTTGTGCCGCCGCGGGCTGCGACTGCGACTGAGCCTGCTGGGAGCCGCAACCCGCTGTCAGCATGACCGCCACCGCTGCCACCGCGATCGAGGCGCTCTGCCACTTCCTCATCGTCCACTCCTGCAATCGGCTGCCCGTTCCGGCGCGGGTGTGCGCCTCTGACGGCGTTATGTACGGGCGGTGGAGCACGGCGTGTTCAAAGGCGGGGCAACAATTTTTCCGCCGCGGTACGCAGGGTGACCGTTCGGGAAGCCCACGGGTGCGGGCACGGGCCGGTCGCCGCGTACCGGCGCAGGCGTCAACCGCAGCCGTGGACCCCGATGTTGGGACCGAGGACTGACGTTTTGTCAGAAGCCCTGGGTGCGGGGCGGGTCGGGGACGGGGGGCGGGGACGGGGCGGACCAGGAGCGCGGACGCCGACGCACCGGGGCCCCCGGAGCGGCGCCATCGGCCGGACGGGGGCCCCGGGGGCCGGACGGCTCAGGGCTCGCGGCCGAGGAGCGCGACCAGACGGTCCTGGACGGGCGCGGCGTCCTGCACCTTCACGGCGGGACCGAAGACGCCGTAACCGCGCCAGGCGTCGGCCCGTGGCTCGATGTACGCGTAGACCTCGGAGGCGAGGTCCTGCTCCAGCGTCGCGTCGTCACCGATGCCGCGGGCCAGATCCCAGGCGTGCACGGCGAGATCGGTGACCATCTGCCAGGCGTACTCCTCCGCGGGGGTCGGCCCGCCACTGGTGTGCACCTCGCTCTCCAGGGCGCCCGGACGGTGGAACGCGGCCTTCGACTCCACCGCCGCGGTGTCCCACGCGGCCACCGGGTCGTCGCCGAGGACATCGCCGTCGAACCGGTCGCCGACCTCGGCCAGGGTCGCGCCGCGCAGCAGCCACGGGGCCCACAGGTGCTCACCCACGAGGTGGTTGACCAGATCGCGCACCGACCAGTCGGCGCACGGCGTATCCGCCGGCCACTGGTCGTCCCGCACGCGGTGCACCCGCCGGCCGAACTCCTCCAGACCGGCGTCGAACGCGTCGAGCAGTTCCATGAGGTCACCGACTTCCGGCGGGAGGCGGCGCCGGCTCGGGCTGCGGTTCGGGCCCGGGGGCCGGCGGTTCGGGTGAGGCCGGCCCCGGCGGCACGGGCGGGATCGGGTCCGGCTCGGGGATCGGCACGGGACCAGGACCTGGCCCGGGACCGGGTCCCGGACCGGGCCCGGGCCCCGGCGGAGGCGTCGGAGCCGGGGGGACGGGGTCGGGTCGGGGTGTGGTCATGGTGAACCTCCCGGGCATGGTGGAACGGCGTGCGGCAGTTCCCCGCACGGCCGCCGGGTACCCCGTGGCCACGCGTTCAGACCGCCCCGGCCCGTGGCACCGCCCGAAAGTGCCACGATGATCTCCCCCGGAGGACTGACGCGGCGTACCGGCGTACTCCTGACGTGGTACGCGCGGTGAGCACCGGGGACCGACGACAACTCCCCTGGTTCTCGGAGATCGTTGGGCCATGATGATCCGTACCCGCTCGCACCGGCCGGCCGGGCGATGAGCCCCCTGACGCTGTCGGTGCTGCTGTCCCTGGTGTCGGCGGTCTGCTACGCCGCGACCGCCATCGTCCAGGAACAGGTCGCCGCCACCGGTCCGCCGCAGCGCCTCGGGCTGCTCCGGCGGGGCGCCTGGTGGGCGGCGGTGGCGCTGAGCGGCGCCGGCGCGGGGCTGCACGTACTGGCGCTGGGGGCGGGGCCGCTGGCGATCGTCCAGCCGCTGGGTGTGCTGACCATCGTCTTCGTCCTGCCGATGGCCGCCCTCTGTGTGGGCCGCGAGGTGACGGCGGCGGGGCGGCGCGGGTCCCTGATGGTCGCGGCCGGGCTGGCCGGACTCCTCCTGCTCACCGGTGCTTCGCGGTCGCGCGTCCTGTCCGGGTCTGAGCAGCTCGCCCTTGCGGTGACCACGGCGGGCGCGATCGGCGTGCTGGTGCTGGCCGGGTGGCGGGCGCGACGGCCCGCCGTACGCGGTCTGGCGCTCGCCGCGGCGGCGGGCGTCTCCTTCGGGGTCTCGTCGGTGTTCGTGAAGACGGTTGCCGAGGCGTGGTCGACGTCCTCGTTCGCGGACGCCCTGCCGGGCCTCGGCGTGATCGCGGTGCTCGCGACCACGGGGCTCGCCACGTCGCAGGCGTCGTACCGCGGGGCCGGGCTGACGGCGCCCCTGGCGACCGTCACGGTCGTGAACCCGATGGTGGCCGCGACGATCGGCATCGTGCTGCTCAACGAGGGCATCCGGCTCGGCGCGGCCGGAGTCCCGGTGGTCGTCGCGGCGGGGGCGCTGACGGCCTGGGGCCTGGTGGTCCTGACGGCCGACGGCGCGGCACGGGAGCGGTCCGCGGCGGACGCCGCGCCGCGGCGGACGGCCGAGCCGGTCACGGCGACCGAGGCGGTCTCGCCCACCGTGGGGATCGAGGCGGTCGCGCCCGTCGTGGGGATCGAGGCGGCCGAGGAGTGGGGGGCGCGTGTTCCGTATCCCGCCATGGCCTCCGCCGGTGTGCCGCTGCCCGACCAGCGGTCCGCACGGGTCACCTCGCCGGAACCGCGGCGCTCCGAGGCTCCGCTGCTGACGGCCGGCTGACGGGCCCGAGAGGCCGCGGCCAGCGCTCGCCCGCGGGACTCCGCGGGCCCCGCCACGCCCGGCCCGTGCCCGGATCGCCGCGTCACCCGCGGCCGGTCCGGGCAGGAAACGGGCCCCGGTACCGGCCGCGCGGGCAGGGTTCACGCCGCCGGAAGCACTTCTCCGCTCGCTGATCTGCGGCGATCTCCGACGAGAAACGGGCACAAACGGTCGCGATCGTTACCGCTTCGAACCTGGTCACCGCAGATATGGGCTTGTTAAATCAACACGCAAGCCCGAACGGTCATCGCTCACCACAGCAGCGAGGCCCGCAGAGCAGGACCCGCAGCGAGGGAGGTACGCCGTGGACGCCGAGGAGCGCAGAAGGGCCATGCTCGAACTGGCCCGGCGCACGGGCTCCGTCGACGTCGCCAAACTCGCTGCGGACTTCGGCATCTCCAAGGAGACCGTACGCCGGGACCTCGGAATGCTGGAGGACCACGGACTGGTCCGGCGTACGCACGGGGGCGCCTACCCCGTGGAGAGCGCCGGGTTCGAGACGACCCTCGCCTTCCGCACCACCATGCACGTCCCGGAGAAGTCCCGGATCGCCTCCGCCGCGGCGGAGTTGCTCGGGGACGCCGAGACCGTCTTCGTCGACGAGGGCTTCACGCCGCAGCTCATCGCCGAGGCACTGCCCAGGGACCGGCCGCTGACCGTGGTGACGGCGTCCCTGACCGTGGCCGCCGCGCTCGCGACGAGCGAGCAGATCACCGTGCTGCTGCTCGGCGGGCGGGTGCGCGGCGGCACGATGGCGACCGTCGACCACTGGACCGTGCGGATGCTGTCCGGCTTCGTGATCGACCTCGCGTACGTCGGCGCCAACGGCATTTCCCGCTCCTACGGCCTCACCACCCCCGATCCGGCCGTCAGCGATGTGAAGTCGCAGGTGATGAAGGTGTCCCGGCGCCGCGTCCTCGCGGGCGTGCACACCAAGTTCGGTGCCGTCAGCTTCTGCCGGTTCGGGGAGGTGGGTGACCTGGAGGCCATCGTCACCGACACCGGCCTCCCCTCCTCCGAGGCGGGCCGCTACTCGCTCCTCGGCCCCCAGGTCCTGAGGGTGTGAGCGGCACGCGCGCCTGACAACTCCACCCGCTCCACCCGACGACCGCCACGACGCGCGGTGGCCTGGTTCCGTACGCCCGGAAACGGCCGCACGCCCGTCAGGGCCCCCCGACGGCCCTCCACCGGCCGCCGGTCCGACCGACCCCGGCGTCACGGACCCCGTGACCCGCCCACCCGATCCCGACACAGGTGTACGGAGAATCTCATGCCGATCCAGCGACGAAACGGCATACGCGCGACCCTCGCGGTCGCCGCAGCGGGGACGCTCCTCGCGGCGTGCGCCGGAGCCGGCGGCTCCGGCTCGTCCGGCGGTGACACCCTCAACGTGCTCATGGTGAACAACCCGCAGATGGTCGAGTTGCAGAAGCTCACCGCACAGCACTTCACGAAGAAGACCGGCATCAAGGTCCGCTTCACCGTGCTGCCGGAGAACGACGTCCGCGACAAGATCAGCCAGGACTTCTCCAACCAGGCCGGGCAGTACGACGTGGCCACCATCAGCAACTTCGAGGTGCCCTTCTACGCCAAGAACCAGTGGCTGCATCCGCTCGACGACCACATCGCGCGCGACAAGGGCTTCGACCAGAAGGACATCCTGGAGCCGGTGAGCGAGTCGCTGACCGCCGACGACGGCAAGGTCTACGGCCAGCCCTTCTACGGCGAGTCCTCCTTCCTCATGTACCGCAAGGACGTCTTCGCGGCGAAGGGCCTCAAGATGCCCGAGAAGCCGACGTGGAAGCAGGTCGCGGCCCTCGCGGCCAAGGCCGACGGCGCCGAGCCGGGCATGAAGGGCATCTGTCTGCGCGGGCAGCCCGGCTGGGGCGAGGTGATCGCGCCGCTGACCACGGTCGTCAACACCTTCGGCGGCACCTGGTTCACCAAGGACTGGCAGGCGAAGCTCACCGCGCCCGAGTTCGTCAAGGCGACGAAGTTCTATGTCGACCTGGTGCGCGGCCACGGCGAGTCCGGCGCAGCCCAGGCCGGATACGCCGAGTGCCTCAACAACCTCACCCAGAGCAAGGTCGCCATGTGGTACGACGCCACGGCCGCGGCCGGCTCCCTCGAAGCCTCCGACTCGCCGGTGAAGGGCAAGATCGGCTACGTCCAGGCGCCGGTGGAGAAGACGGAGAGCTCCGGCTGGCTCTACACCTGGGCCTGGGGCATCCAGAAGGCGTCCGAGAACAGCGACAACGCCTGGAAGTTCATCTCCTGGGCCTCGGGCAAGGAGTACGAGGAGCTGGTCGGCAAGGAGATCGGCTGGCAGAACGTCCCCGCGGGCAAGCGCGCCTCCACCTACGCCAACCCCGAGTACAAGAAGGCCGCATCCGCCTTCGAGGCGGTCACCCAGAAGGCCATCTCCAGCGCCGACCCGCGTGACCCGGGCACCCAGCCGCGTCCGACGATCGGTATCCAGTTCGTCGACATCCCGGAGTTCACGGATCTGGGCACCAAGGTCTCCCAGGAGATCAGCGCCGCGATCGCCGGCAAGCAGACCGTCGAGAGCGCCCTGAAGAAGTCGCAGGCGATGGCCGAGAAGGTCGCCGAGGAGTACCGGAACCGATGACGACCACACTCCCCGTACGCCGCCCGCCCGGCGGGCCGCCGGGCACCGCGGCCGCCTCGGTAAAGCGCAGGCCCCCCGGCCTCAGGGCCTGGGCCACGCGCGCCCCGCTGCTGCCGGCGCTGGTGTTCCTGATCGTCGTCACCCAACTGCCCTTCGCGGCCACGCTGGTGATCTCGCTCTTCGACTGGAACTCCCTGTCCCCCGGCAACCGCCACTTCGCGGGTCTCGAGAACTACGCGACCGTGGCGACCGACGCGGAGCTGCGTGACTCGGTCCTCACGACCATGCTGCTGACCGCGGCCGTCGTCGTGACGAGCGTGGTGATCGGGCTGGCGCTCGCGCTGCTGCTGGACCGTACGTTCTTCGGCCGGGGCGCGGTGCGCACCCTGCTCATCGCCCCCTTCCTGCTGGTGCCGGTGGCCTCGGCCCTGCTGTGGAAGCACGCGCTCTACAACCCGGAGTACGGGCTGCTGAACGGTGTCCTCAACTGGCTGGGCGTCGGTCCTTCGGACTGGATCTCCGAGATGCCGCTGCTGGCCGTGGTGGCGTCGCTGGTCTGGCAGTGGACGCCGTTCATGATGCTGATCCTGCTGGCCGGACTGCAGAGCCGGCCCGCGGAGATGATGGAGGCGGCGCGCCTCGACGGGGCCGGAAGCCGGCAGATCTTCCTCTATCTGACGCTGCCTCATCTGCGCCGCTACCTCGAACTCGGCGTCCTGCTCGGCTCGATCTACATCGTGCAGAACTTCGACGCGGTGTTCACGATCACGAGCGGCGGCCTGGGCACGGCCAACCTGCCGTACACCATCTACCAGACCTTCTACCAGGCCCACGAGTACGGGCTGGCCTCCGCCGCCGGGGTCGTCGTCGTGATCGGCACCATCGTGATCGCGACGTTCGCCCTCCGGGTGGTCTCCTCCCTCTTCCGCGAGGAGGTGTCCCGCGCATGACCGCGACGACCGTACCGACCGCGTCCCTCCCCCCGGCCGCGCGCCGCGCCCGCCGCCGGTCGGCCGCGCTGGGTCTGCTGGCGTGGCTGATGGGCATCGCATTCAGCCTGCCGGTGCTGTGGATGGTCCTGACCTCGCTGCACTCGGAGGCGGACGCGGCGACCAACCCGCCATCGCTCGCCGCCTCCCTCACCCTCGACAGCTACCGGGAGTTCTTCGGCGCGACGGGCGGCGCGAGCCCCTGGCCGCCGCTGATCAACTCGGTCTCGGCGAGCGTGTTCTCGACCGTCCTCGTACTGCTGCTGGCGCTGCCGGCGGCGTACGCGCTGTCGATCCGGCGCGTCCGCAAGTGGACGGACGTGCTGTTCTTCTTCCTGTCCACCAAGATGCTGCCGGTGGTGGCGGGCCTGCTGCCCATCTACCTGTTCGCGAAGAACACCGGCCTGCTGGACAACGTCTGGCTGCTCGTCATCCTCTACACCTCGATGAACCTGCCGATCGCGGTGTGGATGATGCAGTCCTTCCTCGCGGACGTACCGGTCTCCATCATCGAGGCCGCGCAGATGGACGGCGCCCGGCTGCCGACCGTGCTCGCCCGCGTCGTCGCCCCGGTCGCCGGTCCCGGTATCGCCGCGACCGCACTGATCTGCTTCATCTTCAGCTGGAACGAGATGCTCTTCGCCCGGGTCCTCACGGGCGTGACCGCGCAGACCGCTCCGGTGTTCCTGACCGGCTTCGTCACCAGCCAGGGCCTGTTCCTGGCCCAGCTGTGCGCGGCGTCGGTCGTGATTTCCCTGCCGGTGCTCGTCGCCGGATTCGCCGCCCAGGACAAGCTGGTCCAGGGCCTGTCGCTAGGAGCCGTCAAATGAGGGCCGCGCTCATCGAAGCCCCCGGCAAGGTCACCGTCACCACCGTGCCCGACCCCGCCCCGGGGCCGCGCGAGGTCGTCGTGGACGTGGCCTCGTGCGGGCTGTGCGGCACCGATCTGCACATCCTGCAGGGCGAGTTCGCCCCCACCCTTCCGGTCGTCCCCGGACACGAGTTCGCCGGGGAGATCGTGGGCGTGGGTAGGGAGGTCACGGAGCTGGCCGTCGGCGACCGCGTGGCCGTGGACCCGTCCCTGTACTGCCACGAGTGCCGCTACTGCCGTACGGGCCACAACAACCTCTGCGACCGCTGGGCCGCCATCGGCGTGACCGTCTCGGGCGGCGCCGCGGAGTACGCCGTCGCGCCCGTGGCGAACTGCGTCCGCCTGCCCGATCACGTGGACGTGCGGGACGCCGCCCTCATCGAACCGCTCTCCTGCGCGGTCCGGGGCTACGACGTCCTGGGCTCCCGCCTGGGCGCCGAGGTGCTGATCTACGGCTCGGGGACCATGGGCCTGATGATGCTGGAGCTGGCCAAGCGCACGGGCGCCGCCCGGGTCGACATCGTCGACATCAATCCCGAACGGCTCGCCACCGCGCACAAGCTGGGCGTCTCGGCCGCCGCGCTGTCGGCCGACGAGCTGGACCGGCCGCGCGGCTGGGACGTGGTCGTCGACGCCACGGGCAACGCGGCGGCGATCCAGGACGGTCTGGGGCGCGTGGCGAAGGCCGGCACCTTCCTCCAGTTCGGTGTCTCGGACTACGCGACGACCGCCACCATCGAGCCGTACAAGATCTACAACCAGGAGATCACCATCACCGGCTCCATGGCCGTCCTGCACAGCTACGAGCGGGCCGCCGACCTGTTCGCGAACGGTGTCCTCGACCCGGCGCTGTTCATCAGCGACCGGCTGCCGCTGGAGCAGTACCCGCAGGCGCTGGACCGGTTCAAGGCCGGGCAGGGCCGCAAGATCGTGGTCGAGCCGTAGACGGACGGCCCCGGGAGAGGCCGGTGCCCGCCCATGGGGGGCGGGTGCCGGCCTCACGCCCGTGGAGGGGCGGCGGTCACGGCCGTGAGGTCTCCGGGAGGTCGGCGGGGCGGATGCGGTACACGTTCAGCCGCATGCCGTAGTACTTCGAGGTCTCGCCGACCCACTCCATGCCCATACGGCGGGCCGTCGCCGCGGCCTTCCGGTTGTTGGGACGGGCGACGGCGAACAACTCGTCCACGCCCTGCCGGAACGCCCACCGGGAGAGGGCGATCCCGGACTCGGTCGCATAGCCCTGCCCCCACGCGTCCGGGCTGAGCTGGAAGCCGATCTCCAGGTCCTCCTCGAACGGCGGCAGCATCCGGATCACCAGGCCGCCCACCACCCGGCCGTCCTCCAGGCGCTCCAGCGCCCACCGGCCGGACGGCACGACCAGATTGTGCTGGGCCTCCTCCCACGCCTGGAGCACCGCGCGCATCGCACCGACGTCCTCGACGCGGTGCATGGCGGGGGTGAGCCAGTGCGCGACCTCTTCGGCGCCGTAGATCCGCAGCGCCGCCTCGGCATCGGAGACAGCCCAGTCGCGCACCAGAAGGCGTTCCGTACGCAGGGGCGGTTGCATGCCCTTCACGCTAACCGCGCTCCCCCGGCGCGGCTCGTCGGCGAGTGACCCGATTCCACTCTTATCGGGGGTTTCACCAATTCGGCACATATTGCGTAACCCCTGTGATACTCGCGCGTTCTCGATGGCGTCACCGTCCGCAACCGGACGGGATGAGACTTCCTGCAGAAGGAGACGACTACATGTCGCGCATCACGAAGGCCGCCGCCGTCACCATCGCGGCCGGCGCGGTCCTCGCCGGTTCGGCCGGTATCGCCGCCGCCGACTCGGAGGCCAAGGGCGCCGCCATCGGTTCGCCCGGATTCCTCTCGGGCAACGTGCTCCAGGCCCCGATCCACATCCCGGTGAACCTCTGCGGCAACACGATCGACCTCGGTGCCGGCGCCCTCAACCCGGCGTTCGGCAACACCTGCGTCAACTCCAGCGAGGACACGCACGTCCACAAGCACGACAAGAAGAAGCACAAGCACGACAAGAAGAAGGACCACAAGAAGAAGGAGAAGAAGTCCGCCAAGAGCTGGTAATCACGCCGGTTCGCAGGACTTCTCCGTGGCCTCCCGGGCAACCCGGGAGGCCACGGTCATGCTCCGGGCCAGGGCCGCGATCGGGGGCCATGACCACTGCCCGCGCCGCGCGACCAGGAAGCTGCGGCGGACCCCCGCCACCGCGTCCAGCCGCCGGAACGACACGTCCTCGCGCCCGCGCTCGATACCCGACTCGGCGAGCATCGCGACCCCGAGGCCGGCCCCCACGAGCGTGTTGATGAAGTGCAGGCTGTCCAGGCGGTGGGCGATGCGCGGGGTGAAGCCGGCCAGTGCGCAGACCCGGCGCGCCAGTTCGTCGTCGTCCGTGCCGCGCGAGTTGGCGATCCACCCCGCCCCGGCCAGCCGGGCGATGTCCGCGAGGCCCGCCGTGGAGGCGCCTCCCGCGTCCGCGGCCGGGGTCACCAGATAGAGCGGCTCCTCGCCGATCCGGCGGGCGCTGAGTCCTTCGGGCACCTCGCGGGGTACGAGGCTGTAGTCGTAGACGACGCCGAGGTCGATCTCCCCCGCGAGCAGCAGCTCCAGGGTCTCCTGCGGCTCGTGCTCGTACAGCCGGACCTCGACGCGCGGCGCGTCGGCGCGCAGCCGCGTCAGGGCCGGCAGGACGACCGTGCCGGCGACCGTGAAGTAGCTCGCCATGCGGACCCGGCCCTCCGGCTCCGACTGTCCGCGGAGTTCCGCGCGAGCCTCCTCCACCGACGCGAGGATGGCGACGGCGTGCTCCACCAGACGCTCCCCCGCCGGGGTGAGCCGGACCCTCCGGCCCGCCGGGCGCAGCAACTTCACGCCCATCTCCTCCTCCAGGACGGCGAGGTGCTTGGAGACGGCCGAGGTGCCGTAGCCGGTGCGCTCGGCGACCGCGGCCATGGTGCCGAGCCTGCTCAGCTCGACCAGGAGCCGCAGCCGTCCGAGGTCGGGCAGCCGGTCGTCGATCATCCACTCATCGTAAACAATGTGTCCGCCATCGGCCCGTGGACAGCAAGGAAGACGGAGCGGTGCAATGGGGCGGTGATCTCCTCCGCACCGTTCTCCCTGTTCCGCCGTGCCCGTACGCACCAGGTCCCCGGTGCCGTACTCGTGCTGGTGGCGATGACACTGCTGCACACCGGCAGCGCTCTCGCGACCGAGGTGTTCGACACCGTCGGGCCTGCGGGGACGACCTGGCTGCGGCTGAGCTTCGCGGCACTGGTGCTGCTCGCCTGCACCGGCCGCCCGCTGTGGCGGGTCGTACGGACCGCGCCGCGCGCCGACCTCGCCGCGACCGCGCTGCTCGGTGCGGTGAGCGCGGGGATGATGCTGCTCTTCTCCGAGGCGGCCGCCCGGCTGCCGCTCGGTACGGCGGTCGCGCTGGAGTTCTTGGGGCCGCTGACCGTGGCAGTCGTCTCCCTCCGGCACCGCACGGAGCTGGCCTGGCTGATCCTCGCCGCGGGCGGTGTGCTGATGCTGACCTCGCCGTGGAGCGGCGGAGCGGACGCGGTGGGCGTGCTGTTCGGCCTCGGCTCCGGCGCGTGCTGGGGCCTGTACGTCATCGGGACGCGGCACGTGGGCAGCCGCTTCCCGGCCCACCTCGGGCTGGCGCTCTCCCTGGCCGTGGCCGCGGTCGTCACGGCGCCGTTCGGGGTGCCCGGTGTTCTGGCGGAGCCACGGTGGGAGGTGTTCGCGGCGGTCGCCGGGATCGCGCTGCTGATGCCGCTCGTGCCGTTCCTGCTGGAGATGACGGCGCTGCAGCGGATGGGGACGACTGCGTACGGGACGCTGGTGGGGCTGGAGCCGGCGGTCGGTCTGCTGGCGGGTCTGGTGCTGATCTCCCAGACGCCGACGGTCCTTCAGGCGGCCGGTACGGCCCTGGTGGTGGTCGCGGGGATCGGGGCGGCGCGCGCGGAGAGCCGTGGCCGGAGCGACCGCGTCGTCGCCCGCGGGACGGAAGGGGCCGCTTCTGCCGGGCGGCCGACGGAGGACGGCGGAGCCGCGTATCCGGGGAGCACCGGGCCGGGCCTGTCGGGGAGCCCGGCTTCGGAGGGGCTGGGCGGGCAGGCGCCCGTCAGCTCTCCTCCGGCCGGTCGGCCCGGGGCGCCGTGACGGTGAACAGCCCGCCGTGCGGGTCGCGCAGGGTCGCCTCCCGCCCGATCCGGGAATCGGCCGGCCGGGAGGTGACCGTGCCTCCCGCGACGACCGCCGCATCGGTGGCGGCGTCGACGTCCTCCACGACGAAGTAGACGTGCCAGCGGGGCCGCACCTGCGGGTCGGGATCCGCCTCGACGCCTCCGCCGCGCAGGAAGGCGACGGTGTGGCCGCCGGCCTTGACCCGTACCGCGTCCTGCTCGTACTCGACCTCGGGGGCGCCGGGCCGATCGGAGGCCCAGTCGAAGACCTGGCCGTAGAAGATGGCTGCGGCGAACGCGTCGCGGGTGCGCAGTTCCAGCCAGGCCGGTGCCTTGCCGCGTCCCACCTCCCAACCAGGGACGCCGCCGCCCTCCCAGAAGCCGAAGACCGCCCCGCCGGGGTCGGCCGCCAGCGCGGCCCGGCCCTTGCCGATGCTGAGGGGGCCGACCGCGACGGTGGCGCTGCGCTCCCGGATCCGGGAGGCGGTGAGGTCGGCGGACTCGACGGCGAAGTACGCGGTCCAGGAGACCGGGACGCCCATGGTGTGCGCGAGGGCGCCGATGCCCGCGACGGGTACGCCGTCGGCGACCGCCACGGAGAACTCCGACCCGAGCGACGTCTCGCGGAACGACCAGCCCAGCACCGCCCCATAGAAGCTCTGCGCGGCCTCCAGGTCGCGCGTCATCAAGCTCACCCAGCACGGCGCGCCGGGCACCGTGTGTGTAGAGGCCGGCATGTTCGCCACTGTGCCACCGCCGGAGCGACGCCGCCCGCCGCGCACGACCGTATGGCGGCCCGCGGCGCACGACCGTATGGCGGGGCGGCGGCGGGGCCGCGGCGCGACGCGACGCGACGCGGGCGAACGGTGGCGCGGCCGCGATGGTAGGTCCCCGCTCGCCGTGGCATAGATGGGAACGTGCCAGGACTCGCGCAGCAAGTCGCCGACGTCGCCCGGAAAGCCCGGCGGCGGAGCGATGATCCGGTCGTGGTCCAGACCGTCCGGTGCACGGTCGGCGCGACCCTCGCCTACGCGGCCGCCGAGTGGATCATCCAGGGCGGTCCGCCGCCGCTGCTGGCCCCGCTGACCGCGCTGCTGGTCGTCCAGGTCAGCTTGTACGCGACCCTCACCATGGGCTTCCGGCGGGTCAACAGCGTCATCGCGGGCGTGCTCGTCGCCTCCGCGTTCAGCGCCGTGGTGGGCCTGAGCTGGTGGAGCCTGGGCCTGCTCATCCTCGCCTCGCTCGTCACCGGACACCTCGTACGGGTCCATGAGTTCGTGCCCGAGGTGGCGATCAGCGCCATGCTCGTCCTCGGCGTCAGCCACACGGCCCAGATGGCGTGGAGCAGGGTGGCCGAGACCCTCATCGGCGCCGCGTGCGGGATTCTGCTCAACGCGCTGATCGCCCCTCCGGTGTACGTGGAGCCCGCGGGCCAGGCCATCGCCGATCTGGCCCGCCGGATGCGGTCGTTGCTGCTGCGGATGAGCCGGGCCCTGGAGCGCGGGGCGACCGGAGAGGACGCGGTGGCCTGGCTGCACGAGGCGCGCCAGGTCGACAACGGGATCTCCGACGTCGACGCCCAGCTCAACCGCGCCGACGAGAGCATGCGGTTCAACCCGCGGGTGCGCGAGGGCCTGCTCGCCCGTCTCGTCCTGCGCAGCGGCCTGGACACCCTGGAGATCTGCGCCGTGGTGCTGCGCACCCTGTCCCGGTCGCTTGCGGACCTCACCCGCGAGCGCCGCTCGGAGCTCGTCTACGAGGGCGAGGTGGCCGGTGTCATGAGCGAGCTGTTCGCGCACATCGCGGACGCCGTGGACAGCTTCGGCCGCCTCATCACCGCCCAGGTCAGCTCCAACGCCGAGATGGCGGAGGAGCAGCTCGGCGAGGCGCTGGCCGAGGGGCGGCGCACCCGTCGCCGCATCGACGACCTGCTGTGGGCCGAGATGAAGAAGGAGCCCGCCAAGTGGGAGCTGCACGGGGCGCTGCTGGCCAATGTCGACCGGCTGCTCAACGAGCTCGACGTCGAGCGGCGCTCCCAGTGGCTCGCCGAGGAGCTCGACCGCCACCGCCAGGAACCCAGCCACCCCACGACGGGCTACCGGATGCGCCGTTCGCTCCGCCGGCTGCACCGGAAGCTGCAGAATCTCCTGTCGCGCGGCTGATCACCCATGACGGGAGCCGGTACGCCCCGGGCCCCTCATCCGTACGGGAGCCGCAGCGCGACGGACTCGCCGGGGGCGACCATGACGGACCGGCCCGCGAGCACCACCCGGATCGGGGGCTCGGGCGATGCCGGGACCTCGATGCGCAGCCGCCCGTGGCGCAGCCGCAGGTCCACGCCCCAGTGCCCGCGGTAGCGCAGCGAGAAGCCGTACTCGGAGAGCTCCGGGAGGGGTACGGGGTCGAGCCACAGCGCGTCGTCCCGGGTCTCCAGGCCGGTGAGGCCGCGCTGCACCAGGTCGAGCGTCCCGGCCATGGCACCGAGGTGGATGCCCTCGCCGGTCGTACCGCCCTGCAGGTCGGCGACGTCGCCCTCCAGCGCCTCCCGGCAGAAGCGCCATGCCTCGGCGCGGCGGACGCGGGCCAGCACCAGGCCGTGGACGAGGCCGCTGAGGGTGGAGCCGTGCGAGGTGCGGTGCAGGTAGTAGTCGACGGTGCGGCGCCACAGCTCGTCGCCGAACTCGTAGCCCAGCCGGCGGAAGAGACCGGTCAGTTCGGCCGGTGAGAAGAGGTAGCCGAGCATGAGGACGTCGGCCTGTTTGGAGGCCTGGTAGCGGTTGACCGTGTCGTTCTCGGCCTCCAGGATCCGGTCGAGCCGCCGGATGTCGCCGTACCGCTCGCGGTAGCCCTCCCAGTCGAGCTCCTCCAGCTCGCCGAAGCCGTCGAACTGGCTGATGACGTCGCGGTGGAAGGGCACCCGCAGGCGACGCGAGACGTCCTCCCAGCGCTCGATTTCCCCCTCGCCCAGGCCGATGTGCTCGTACAGCTCCCGCCGCCGCGGCTCGGGCAGGTCGCGGACGAGGTCGAGGGCGCGGCCGAGCACCCAGGCGGCGGTGACGTTGGTGTACGCGTTGTCGTCCAGCCCGGGCTCGACCGCGTCCGGGTACGCGTCGTGGTACTCGTCCGGGCCGACCACTCCGCGGATGCGGTAGCGCCCGGACTCCGGGTCGTGGACCGCGCTGTCCGCCCAGAAGCGCGCGATCTGCAGCATCATCTCGGCGCCCTTGGTCTGCAGGAAGTGGGTGTCGCCGGTCGCCTCGCAGTACTGCCACACGTTGTAGGCGACGGCCGAGCCGACGTGGTGCTGGAGGCGGGAGTGGTCGGGCAGCCAGCGCCCCGAGCGGGGGTTGAGGTGCAGGACCTGGGTCTCCTCGCGGCCGTCGCTGCCGCTCTGCCACGGGTACATGGCGCCGGTCCTGCCCACGTCGGCCGCCATCTTGCAGGCTTGCGGCAGCCGCCGGTGCCGGTAGTCGAGGAGAGCGTGGGAGACGCCGGGGAAGTGCAGGTTGAGGTAGGGCAGGACGAACAGCTCGTCCCAGAAGACGTGTCCCCGGTACGACTCGCCGTGCAGACCGCGGGCCGGCACCCCCACGTCGAGGTCGGCGGTGTGCGGCGACAGCGTCTGCAGCACATGGAAGAGGTGGAGCCGCAGGATGGCCCCCGCCTCGCCGGGGACGTCCAACTCGGCGCGTCGCCAGAGCTGTTCCCACGCCGCGCGCTGGGAGTCGCGGAGTTCGGCGAAGCCCTGGGCCGCGGCGACGTCGCCCAGGGCGGCGTCCAGCGGATCGCTGATCGCCGGGTCGTGGGAGGTGTGCAGGGCGACGACCTTGTCCACGGTGGCGGATTCACCGGGGGCGACGGGGACGTGCAGCAGGTGCGCGACGTGGCGGGGGGCGATGTGCAGCCGGGAGGCGGCGGGTGCGGTCCCCGTGACGGTGGTACGCGCCGCCATGCCGATCCCGATGTCGGAGGCGGAGGTGTGGCATCGCAGCCAGACGGTGTCGGGCTCGACGGCGCCGGTGTGCAGATGAGCCAGATGGTGCGAGGCGAGGTCCCGGTACCGGTGCACGCCCGCGTTCGTCACGTCGCCGTCGAGGGACGACTCCACCTCTACCTCGCCCGACCAGCCCTCGGGGGTGAACTCGGTGCGCAGCGCGGCCAGATGGGGGTCTCCCATGTGGACGAGGCGGCACTGGTCGACGCGCATCCGCCGGCCCTCCGCGTCCTCGTAGCGCAGGTGCCGGGTGAGGTTTCCTGCCCGGAGGTCGAGGACGAGCCGGTGGTCGAGCAGGGTGTCGGCGTCGGTCGAGAACCAGGCGGCGGAACCGTCCTCGGTGCGGACGCGGAAGCGCAGCGGCAGCCAGTTGGGCAGATTGACCATGTCCTCGTTCTCGATGTGCCGGCCCGACACCCGCGAGACGAGGCGGTTGTAGCAGCCCGCCGCATACGTGCCCGGGTAGTGCACGTCGTCGGCGACGCTCTCGGGGGCGGCTCCGCGGGTGGCGAAGTAGCCGTTCCCGAGGGTCAGCAGGGACTCCCGGAGCCGCTCCTCCGTGGGAACGTAACCGGCGTACTCCCAGGTCCACTCCGGCATCGTCCTCCCTCCGCGGAACGGCACGGAGCCTCACCCCTCTCCACTGCACCACGGGTGGGCGGAACCGGGCCACCGGGGCGTACGGGCGGGAAGGGGCCCGGTGTGGGCCGGGAGCGGCGCCGGGCAGTGCCGCCGGGCGGTGGTGCGGGGCGGGTCCCCGGCCGTGGCGGTGGTGCGCGGTCGCCGTCGCGGGAGAGCGAGAGCGGTCACGGCCGTGCCGCTCCGGTTCCGGTGCGTGCGGCGGCCGCGCCCGTCCGCCCGCCCCGAAGGACCGTCAGGAGCAGCAGCGCGCCGAGGAAGGCCAGGCCCGCGGTGCCGCGGAGCACGGCCTCGATCGCCGGGCCGTCCGCCGCCGCTGTCGCGGCCGAGCCACTGACGGCCTCCAGCACCGATGCGGACACGTCGACCCCGACGGCCGCCATCAGGACGAGCGCGGTCAGGACGAGTCCGGAGGCCGCACCGCTGCGGCCCTCGGGGACGTACGACTGTGTGGCGACGTTCGTCAGCGCCCATCCGAGCCCGACGCCCACGCCCAGGACGGCGAAGACCACCGCGTACCAGCCGAGCGGGGTCACCCAGGTGAGCACGAGCAGCGCCGCTCCGCTGGTGACCATGCCCGCGGCCATGAGCCGCTCCGCCGGCCATCTCTGTGCGAGGTGCCCAGCCCGGTAACTGGCCGAGGCCGAACCCGCGGAGAGCGCGAGGAAGACCACGCCGGAGAGCAGCGGGGACAGCCCGCGGGCCTCCTGGAGGTAGAGCGCGGACAACACGGCGACCAGGGCGTAGACGACGTTGGACAGCGACCCGGCGACCGTGACGACGTCGAACCGCGCATCGCGGAAGAGCGAGAGGTCCAGCAACGGCTCCCGGGCCCGCCGCTCCACGGCCACGAACAGCGCCAGCAGCGCCACCCCGGCGCCCAGCAGCCCGAGGACACCCGCCGACGTCCAGCCCCAGCTTCCGCCCCGGTCGGTGGCGAGCATGACGCACACCAGCCCGCCGGCGACGGTGAGGATGCCGGGGATGTCGATGCCGCGCGACGCCCGGGTGTCCCGGGTCTCGGGGACGAAGCGCAGCAGCAGCGCGATGGCGATCAGACAGAGCGGGACGTTGATGAGGAACACCGCGCGCCAGCTGACGTGTTCGGCGAAGGCGCCGCCGACGAACGGGCCCAGTGCCGTACCGACCGCGCTGAAGGCCAGGACCGTGCTGACGGCGCGCCCCTGGCGGCTGTCCCGGAAGTGGGCGGAGACCAGGGCCACGGCGACGGGGAAGATCAGCGCGGCGGCGGTGCCCTGGACCACGCGCGCGGTCACGAGCCAGGGCGTGTTCTGCGCCGCACCGCACACCACGGAGACGGCGGCGAATCCGGCGAGGCCGGTGACGATGACCCGGCGTCTGCCGTGCAGGTCGGCGAAGCGGCCGCCGGCGATCATCAGCGCGCCCAGGGCGAGCATGTAGCCGCTGACCAGCCACTGCAGATCGGTCGACGAGGTGCCGAAGTCGCGGGCGATGACGGGGATCGTGAGATTGAGGGCGAACCAGTCCATCTGCACGATGAGCATCGAGATCGCGGCCGCGGCGATGACCGCCCGCTCGCGCGGCGAGAAACCGCTCGGAGCGGACTCGCCCGCCCCCGACCCGGCCTGCGATGGCATGCGCACACCGCCCTCCGTCGGCTCGTTCCAGCGTGGCACGGAGGGAGTGCACCGGCGATTCCGGACAGCCGGGGCGCGGCAACGAGCGTCTGCCCGGCTCGGGGGGAGCGGGCGAACGGGTCCGCGGGGCGGAGAGGGCGTGCGCGATCGGCGCGGGAGCGGGTGCGAGCGCGGGAGCGGGTGCGAGCGCGGGAGCGGTGCGGGTGCGGGTGCGAGCGCGGGAGTCGGCGCGGTGCCCCGGTCCGGTACGCGCGGGCCGTCCGCGGAGCGGTCGGTCGCGCTACTCAGGCGGGGCGGCACCCCTCCTTGAGTAGTTTACGTTTCACCTTTCCTCGCCCCACACTCTTGTCGTGACCGCGCCCGGTGTGGTTCAGTGGCTCATCCACTCAGCCACGAAGGTCAGCTGCGAGAGGCGAACCCGTGACGACGCTGCCACGCGAGACGATCGTCGACGTACTGGAGAATCGATTGCGCGAGGACATCTTCTCCGGACGTCACCCCACCGGGACCCTTCTCCCACCGGAGCGGCAGCTCGCCGAGGGATACGGCGTCACGCGCACCACCCTCAAGCACGCCTTCGGCCGCCTCGTGCAGGCCGGGCTCCTGGAGACCCGGCACGGAGTCGGCACCCGCGTCCGCGACTTCGCCCGCTTCGGCGGCGCGGACCTGCTGCCGATGCTGGTCCGCCACAGCCCGGACTGGCTCGACGAGGTCTTCGAGGTCCGCCGCACCGTCGGAACGCTCATCGCGGAACGCGCCGCGCAGACGGTCACCCCCGACCAGCGCATCGAACTCACCGATCTGCTGGCCGAGATCGCGGACGCCGAGGACGGGGACGCGGCCCAGCTCGCCGACGTCGAGGTGCACCGGGCGCTGGCCCGAGCGACGGGCAACCGGGTCTACAGCCTGCTGACCAACACGCTCTTCAACGCGTATCTGCCGGTCCGCTCCCACCTCGTCGCCCCCTTCCTGGACGTGGCCGTCGCCCATGCCCGCCTCGCCCCGGTCGTGCAAGCGGTGCTGGAGGGCGACGCCCCGGCCGCGAGAACCGCGGCGGAGGAGTACCTCGAAGAAACGGAACAGATCATGCTCGAGAACCTGGGGGTGAACGCATGAGCCGCGGCACCACGTTCGCGGAGACGATGCTCGGCACGGTGCGGCTGGTGGGCGAAAGCGCGCCGCGCCCGATGCGCATGGACCTCGACGTGCGCGCCGACGAGCTGATGCTCCTTCACCGGACCACGGACGCACGGGTGACGGGGCGGATGCGCATCACGGGCATCGCCGACGACCCTTACGCGACCGGCGAGTTGGAGATCTCTCCGCTGGCCCGGCGGCGCATCCGCTATCACATACGCTTCACCGCCGACGGCCGCAAGTACACCCTCGACGGGTGGAAGTCCATCACGCCGTCACGGCCGTTGAAGTCGATGACCGTGCTGCCGTTCACGCTCTTCGCGGACGGGGAGGAGGCCGGGCACGGCACGCTGCGCTTCCCGGTCACCACCGGGATGCTGCCGTTCCTCGGCAGCTTCCGCTTCCCGAAGCCGGAGAAGGCCGACCGCCATCTCGCTCCGCGCTGGGACGGCTCACCGGGCCGCACCGAGGTCTGGTACACCACGATCACCGACCCCGAGACCCGTACCGGCGTCTGGCTGCACCACGAACTCGTGGCTCCCAGCGACGGATCCGCGGCGTACGCGCACGGGTGGGTCGCGCTCTACCCGCCGGACGGACCGGTCCGGCACGCCCGCTTCGGGCCCGAGCCGTGGGAGCCGAACACCCGCGGCTTCGCCGCCGACGGCATCACGGCGGGACCGGGTGAACTCAACGGCAGCGCGGGCGAGTTCGCCTGGAAGCTGACCGAGCGTCATGAGGACCGCACGACGCTCTACACCTTCCCCCGCTGGTCATGGCGGCGCGAACTGCTGCCCGCCGCGCAGATGCTGCCCGCCCCCCGCTCGTCGTACTCCGGCACCCTCGCGTACGACGGCGGGGAGTTGACGCTGGACGGCGCGCCCGGTGCGACCGCGCGCATCTACGGGCACGGCAACGCGCGCCGCTGGTCCTGGCTCCACGCCGACCTCGGTGACGGCGACGTCCTCGAAGTGGTGGCCGCCGTCTCGACCCGCCCCGGTCTGCGGCGTCTGCCCCCGCTGGTCTTCCTCCGGCTGCGCAAGGACGGCCGGACCTGGCCGCGGCGTGCGGAGCGCGGCGCGATCGGCTGGGCGGGCCTCGGCCGGTTCCGCGCCGACATCGCTCTGCCCGAGTGGACGGTGACGGGCACGGCCGGGGGACGCCGCATCCGCGTCACCGTCACCCAGCCCGAGGACCGCACCCTCGCCCTCGACTACACCGACCCCGACGGGAGTCCCGCCGTGTGCCGCAACAGCGAGTCGGCCGACGCGCACATCGTCCTGGAACGCCGGCAGCAAGGGCGCTGGCAGACGGAAGCGGAATGGTCCCTGGCGGGCACCGCGCACGCGGAAGTGGGCACCCGGTGAGCCGCCGGCTCGGCGGCCTGGTCGCCGCCCTGCTCGCGGACGACGGGAGTGCGCCCTGGGTGGGCGCGGTCACGCAGCGACTGGAGGACGTTCTCGCGTCGATGCCGGGCCCCGCCGCGGCCGGTGTCCGCAGCGCGGCCACGGCCCTGGACACGTACGCCCGCGTGCGCACCGGGCACGGGCTGCACACCCTGAGCCCGGAGCGCCGTGAGGAACTGCTCACCTCGCTGGCCGGCAACAAGGCACTGCTGCAACTGCTCGACGTGGTGAAGGTGCCGGTGATCCTCGCGGCGGGCACCGAACGGATGCTCCACACCGAGCCGATGCCCCTGACCCGGAACGCGGCCGCCGACCGGCCGCTGGACTGCGTCCCCTCGACCGAGTGGCCGGACCGTGCGACCGTCGACGCGGTCGTCATCGGCTCGGGTGCGGGCGGCGCGACGGCGGCCCGCACCCTGGCGCGCGCCGGGATGAGCGTCGTCGTACTGGAGCAGGGACGGCACCACACGACCGAGGAGTTCGGGCGGCGGGTGCCGCTGGACCGGTTCGCCGAGATGTACCGGGACGGCGGGGCGACCGTGGCGCTCGGCAATCCGCCCGTGGTCATCCCGACCGGCCGGGCCGTCGGCGGCACCACGATCGTCAACTCCGGTACGTGCTACCGCACTCCTGACCATGTCCTGTCCCGCTGGCGCGACGAGTTCGGCCTGGCGATGGCCGACGACGCCACCTTCGGGACCCACATGGACGAGGTCGAACGCACCCTTCAGGTCGGCACGCAGCCACTGGACGTCCTCGGCAACAACGGCCGCACCGCCCTCCTCGGCGCCGAGAAGCTGGGCTGGGAGGCCGGCCCGCTGCGCCGCAACGCGAGCGGCTGCAAGGGCTCGTGCCAGTGCATCGTCGGCTGCCCCACGGGAGCCAAGCAGAGCGTCCAGCTCTCGGTCCTGCCCGACGCGTGCGCGGCGGGGGCCAGGATCGTCACCGGAGCCTCCGTGCAGCGCATTCTGGTCGAGCGGGACCGCCCGGGCGGGCCGCGGGCGGGCGGTGTGGCCGTACGGCGGCCGGACGGCTCGACGTTCGAGATCCTCAGCCCGCTCGTCGTCGTCGCGGCGGGGGCCCTTCAGTCCCCGCAGCTGCTGCGGCGCTCCGGACTCGGCCGGCACCCCCGGCTCGGGAAGAACCTCGCCGTCCATCCGGCGATCAGCGCCGCCGGACGGTTCTCCGAGCCGGTCACGATGTGGCGCGGAGTGCTGCAGAGCGTCGGCGTGGAGAAGTTCCACGACGACGGCATCCTCATCGAGGCCACGTCCGGGCCGCCCGGTATGACCTCGTTCGTGCTGCCCGGCGTGGGCCGGGCCCTGCGGGCGGAACTGGAGGACGTGGGCTCGCTCGCCACGGTGGGCGCCATGATCGCCGACCGGCCCTCCGGCCAGGTCCTCGGATCGGGCCGCGGCGTACTCCGCTACGACCTGCACCGCGACGACGCCCGCAAGCTGCTGCGCGCCCTGGAGGCGGAGGGCAGGATCCTGTTCGCCGCGGGCGCCGAGGAGGTCCTCACCGGTATCGCGACCGCCCCGAGGGCGCGCTCGATGGCGGAACTGGAGGAGCTGTTGAGCGGCGTGTCGGCCAGTCAGCTGCATGTGACCGCCTTCCACCCGACCGGGACGGTCGCCATGGGCACGGACCCGGAGGTCAGCCCGGCGGACACGGAGGGCCGGCTGCGGGGCGTGGACGGCGTACTGATCGCGGACGGCTCGCTGCTGCCGAGCTGTCCTGAGGTGAACCCCCAGGTCACCATCATGGCGGCCGTTCTGGCGGTGACCGAAGCCGCCACCTGACGTCGGCGTCGCCCCTCGGGCGACGGCCGGCGGCGCCCCGTGAGGGCGGGCACCATTTCGCGAGAGGGGCGGGGTGGGTGCTCGCCCTCCGGGGCTTCGTCCGTGTCAGGGGCGGGTTCACGTTCCGCGCGGATGCTCTCCGGTCAACACCGGTGCGGATCACGGTGGTTGGAGGATCCACTGCTCATGAGGGCCCGTACGAGGGTGAGTTGCGGTCCGCACATGGAAGACGCGGTGCCCGTACACGGACGGCGTGCGCGTGAGGGCGCGGGCATCGCCAGGCACCGGGATGCGGCCCCGCAGCCGCACCGGCCGGACCCACGGCCACCGACGGGTCCGAACCCCCGCAGAGCCACGCGTTCCGCACCGGCGGGTCACCCGGGCGGCGGGCATCGCCGAAATCCGGCGGCGTCCGACGGAGACGACGCTCAACCTGCACAGAGGCACCCTCCGCCGCGGAGCCGCGTCCTCCATCGGAGTGACCCCAACCCTCCGCCCCCCATCGCGACATGAGTGCTTCGCGTGCTTAATCCAAGTACGCCGGAATTCCCTCGAAGCGGCTGGGCCAAAGGCCGCGCCGGCGCAGGAGATCCGACATGCGAGCTGGACGAATATTCGCCGTTGCCCTCGTGACAGGTGCCACCCTCGGCCTCGGGGCCCCGGCCGCCCTCGCCGAGCCCTCCCCCGGGCACGAGAACTCGAGGCCGACCCACCGCCCGACGCACCACCCGACGTCGAAGCCGACCGAGCGCCCCACCGAGCGCCCGACGCACCGGCCCACCGAGCGCCCCACCGAACGCCCCACGGCGCGGCCCAGCACGCCCAGCAAGGGCACTGAGGGCGGCGTCGGCGGCAGCATCGACCAGACGACCTCCCTGCAGATCGCCGGTGGCACCGCGCTGCTGGCCCTCGCGGGCGCGGGGACCGTGGTCACGCTGCGCCGCCGCGCGAACCGGTAGGCCGGTCTCCCCAAGAGATCCCTGAGCTGCTGACGAGTGTGCTTCCGGCGCACTCGTCAGCGCCTTTCCGGGTCTCCCGGGCTCGCTCCGGTGCCGTACGAAGCCCGGCCCCCGTTCCGTCGCCTCTGCCCCTCCGGGAGCCCCGCCCGCCCCCGTCACCGCCCGGGGGCGGGCGCGGACGCCCGGGGGCCGCCCCCATCGGGTCCTGCCACTGCGGTTGTGGAGGCCTTGATCAGGATCGAAGCTGTAGGTAATGAACCCGGGCTGGGTCTGATGCCATGAGCATGTGGAACACGTCCAACAGCGCCGATGACTTCCGTGGTCCCCTGGACGTCACGAGGGCGGCCACCGCGGTGCTGGACGCCGAGGACGTGATCATCGGCTGGTCCCCCGCCGCCGAGGAGCTGCTCGGATACACCGCCGAGGAGATCATCGGGCACCGTGTGGACACCCTGCTCGTGGGCCGCCCGACCCCCGAGCCGGCGTTCCCCGGGTTCGTCGAGCCCCCCGCCGGGCCCCTGCCGCCCAGCGAGCCCCGTATCGCGCGCCACCGCGACGGCCACGTGCTGCAGGTGGCGACGACCGTGTGCGAGCTGGAGAACGGCGGATCCGGCCCCGCCCGCGTCCTCGTCGCCGCCGAGCTGGAGGTGCTGCGGCGCTGGGAGTCCCATCAGGCGATGCGCCAGGGTCTGGCCACCCAGTCGCCCATCGCCCTGTGCATCTACGACCGCGACCTCCATGTGGCGTGGGCCAACGCCAAGTACGAGGAGGAGATCGGGGTCCCGCTCGAAGACTTCACCGGCCGGCACATCGAAGAGCTCTATCCGGCCGGGGAGTTCCTCACAGAGACGTACCCGGTCACGCTGGCCGAGGTCATGCGCTACGTGCTCGCGACCGGCGAACCCGTCGTCGACCTGCACTTCCACGGCCGTCCCCCGGTCGACCCGCACAACGACCACTTCTGGTCCTGCTCGTACTACCGGCTCCAGGACGCACGCGGCCATGTGCTCGGCGTCTGCGAGGACGCCTTCGACATCACCGACCGGTACCGGACGCAGCAGCGGCTGGAACTCCTGGTCCGGGCCGGCGGCAACATCGGGACGACGCTGGACATGGAGCTGCTGGCGCGGGAGATCACGGACGTGGTCGTCCCGCGGTTCGCCGACACCGTCACCGTCGACGTCATGGAAGCGGTCCTGGAAGGGGAGGAGCCGGACCCGGCCCGGGAATCCCCGGCTCCGCTCCTACGGATGGCGCGCCGCTCCGGCCGCAAGGACGGGGAACACGCGGTCGGTACGGCGGGCGGCGACCCGGTGGCCACCAGGGAGGCGGAGGACAGGAAACCCACGGAGGACGCCGAGGACTTGAGGGCACCGGACGAGCCCGGGACCTCGGGGGCGGGCGACGGGAGCGGCGACGAGGAGCGGACTCCGCACCCCATCAGCTACCCCCCGGCCTCGCCGCAGGGCCGCGGCCTGTCCTCGGGCCGGACCATCCTCGAAGAGGGCACGCTCGTCGTCCCGTTGCGGGCGCGCGGAACCACGATGGGCCTGGTGACGTTCCTGCGCACACGCAACCCCACGCCCTTCGACAGCGGCGAACTGGCCCTCGCCGACGAGCTGGTGGCGCGTACGGCCGTGAGCCTGGACAACGCCCGCCGCTACACCCGAGAACGCACCGCCGCCCTCACCCTCCAGCGCAGCCTGCTCCCCCAGCATCTGCCGCCGCAGACCGCCCTCGACGTGGCCCACCGCTATCTGCCGACGGACAGCAGGGCGGGCGTCGGCGGCGACTGGTTCGACGTCATCGCCCTCTCGGGCACGCGCGTCGGGCTCGTCGTCGGCGATGTCGTGGGGCACGGCCTCAACGCCGCGGCGACCATGGGGCGTCTGCGCACGACCGTACGCGCACTGGCCCGCCTCGACCTCGCGCCGGACGAGCTGCTCTTCCGCCTGGACGACCTGGTGGGGCAGTCGGCGGAGGAAGGCGCGGCGGCGTCCGCCGGGGGCCGCCCCGCACCCGAGGACGACGTGGCCACCGGGGTGACGTGCCTGTACGCCGTGTACGACCCGGTGTCGCGGCTGTGCACCATGGCACGGGCCGGCCATCTGCCCCCGGTGATCGTCGAGCCCGACGGGGCCCTGTCCTTCCCCGAACTCCCGCCGGGCCCGCCGCTGGGCCTCGGCGGCCTGCCCTTCGAGTCCCTGGAGATCGAACTCCCCGAGGGGAGCCTGCTCGCCCTCTTCACGGACGGGCTCGTCGGTTCGCGCACCCGGGATCTCGACGCGGGTCTGGAGAAGCTGGGCCGCGTGCTCACCGAGCCCGGTCGGTCCCTGGAGGACACCTGCGACCAGGCTCTCGCCGAGCTGCTGCCCGGCGGACCGGCCGCCGACGACGCCGCCCTGCTGCTCGTCCGTACCCGCCGGATGGGGGCCGACCAGGTCGCGGTCTGGGAGCTGCCGCCGGAGCCCGCCGGGGTGGCGAAGGCGCGCGAGCTGGCGTCCGCGCGGCTGCGCGAATGGGGCCTGGAGGAGCTGGCGTTCACGACCGAACTCGTCGTCAGCGAGCTGGTGACGAACGCGATCCGGCACGCGGCACCGCCCGTACTGCTCCGGCTCATCCGCGACCGGACACTGCTGTGCGAGGTGTCGGACGGCGGGCACACCTCGCCCCACCTGCGGCACAGCGCGAGCGACGACGAGGGCGGGCGCGGGCTGTTCATCGTCGCGCAGATGGTCCGGAGGTGGGGCACGCGCTACACCCCGTCGGGCAAGACGATCTGGACGGAGCAGGTGTTCCCGGACGGGGACGCGCCGCTCCCGTACACCGTGCCCTGACCGCGGTCCCGGCCGCGGCCGGGACCTGGCGATTCGGCTCGGATCCACCGGTGCGGCTCGGGCCGTGCGGCTCAGACCTTCCGGTGCGGTTCGACGACCGTGACGCCGCGACCCGTCGCCGTCCCCATCGCGGCCAGCGCCGCGGGCGCCTCGTCCAGACCGATGGCGGCGGTGACGAGCCGGTCCGGGCGGAGGATCCCGGAGCCGACCATGTCCATCATGGCCGGGTAGGCGTGCGCGGCCATGCCGTGGCTGCCCAGCACTTCGAGTTCCAGGCCAACGACGCGCGACATCGGCAGCGCCGGATCGCCCGTCACCGCGGGCAGCAGTCCCACCTGCACATGGCGGCCACGGCGGCGCAGGCCCGCGATGGAGGCGGCGCACGTCTGCGGGCTGCCGAGTGCGTCGAGCGAGAGGTGGGCGCCGCCGCCCGTGGTCTCCAGCACGGCGTCCGCCGCGGAGCCGGGACCGGAGCCCGGCCGCGCCGAAGCGTCGACGCACACGGCGGCGCCGCAGCTCTCCGCCAGCTCCAGCGCTTCGGCCGAGACGTCGACCGCGACGACGCGCGCCCCGCACGCGGCCGCGATCATGACGGCGGACAAGCCCACCCCGCCGCACCCGTGCACCGCGACCCACTCCCCCGGCGCCACCCGCCCCTGGGCCACGACGGCACGGAACGCCGTGGCGAAGCGGCAGCCGAGGCCGGCCGCCGTGCCGAACGCGAGGTCGTCCGGCAGCCCGACGAGATTGACGTCCGCGTGCTCGACACGGACGTACTCGGCGAAGGATCCCCAGTGGGTGAAGCCCGGCTGGGTCTGGCGCTCGCACACCTGCTGGTCGCCCGCGGCGCACGAAGGGCAGCGGCCGCAGGCGCAGACGAACGGGACGGTGACGCGGTCACCCGCCCGCCAGTTGGCGACCCGGGGCCCCACCGCCTCGACGATCCCGGCCAGTTCGTGCCCGGGCACGTGCGGCAGCCGTACGTCGGGATCATGGCCCATCCAGCCGTGCCAGTCGCTCCGGCACAGCCCGGTCGCCTCGACCCGGATCACGGCACCGTCCTCGGAGGCCGCCGGCTCCGGCACCTCCCGCACCTCCGGCACCCGGCCGAACTCCTCGAACACCACAGCGCGCATCGGTCGGCTCCTCCCTCGCTTCCCCCGTGCTTCTCGTTCTCCCCGCAGTCTCGTCCTCTCGTCCTCATGCTCGGCGCACCCGGCCGGGCGATCAAGGGCGCCCCCGCGGCCGTCGAGCCGCTTCCGGCCGTCGCGCCGTTTCCGGCCGCCCCACCCCGCTTCCGCCCGCTCCGGACGCGCGGCCCGCGCCGATGCCCGCGCGCGTCGGCCGGTGCGAGAAGCCGGGGTCCTGCGGCACCATGACCCCATGGGTGATCGGATGGCGTGGGAACGGGTTCATGGGCGTGCCGGGCCCGGAACGGCGCCGGGCGCGACCCGTCGCCCGGAGGAGCCGTCATGCGCGTAGCCCTCTTCGTGACCTGCCTCAACGACACGCTCTTTCCACGGACGGGCCGGGCCGTCGTCACCCTGCTCGAGCGCCTGGGCGTCGAGGTGGACTTCCCCGCCGCCCAGAGCTGCTGCGGCCAGCCGCAGTTCAACACCGGCTACCGCCACGAGACCGAGCCGCTGGTCCTCCGCTACGCCGCCGCCTTCCGCGACCACGACTACGTCGTCACCCCGTCCGGTTCGTGCGCGGCGATGGTGCGCGACAACTACCCGCGGATCGCCGCGCGTGCGGCCGCGGAAGGCCGGGGCGACGCGCTCGCCGAGGCCGCCGCCGTCGCGGTGCCCCGGACGTACGAGCTGACGGAGTTCCTGGTGGACGTGTTGAAGGTGACGGACGTCGGGGCGTCCTACCCGCACACCGTCACGTACCACCCCACCTGCCACGGGCTGCGCGTTCTCGGTCTTGGCGACCGGCCGCGCCGGCTGCTGGAACGGGTGAAGGGGCTCGACCTGCGCGAGCTGCCGGGGGCGGAGGAGTGCTGCGGCTTCGGCGGCACGTTCGCCGTCAAGAACGCGGCGGTGTCGGCCGCGATGGGCGCCGACAAGGCTCGCGCCGTCACGGAGACCGGAGCCGGGACCGTGTGCGCGGCGGACAACTCCTGCCTGATGCACATCGGCGGCACGCTGACCCGGCTCGGCTCACCGGTCCGCCCGGTCCACATCGCCGAGATCCTGGCGAGCACGGAAGGGGACCCGCGATGAGCGGCACCTACCTGGGCATGCCCTCCTTCCCGCAGGCCGCCGCCCGTTCCACGCAGGACGGGACGCTGCGCGGCAATCTGCGCCACGCCACGCACACCATCCGCGACAAGCGCGCCGGGGCGGTCGGCGAACTGGAGGACTGGGCGCGGCTGCGGGCCGCGGGAGCCGCGATCAAGAACCGTACGCTGCGCCATCTCGACCACTACCTGGAGCAGGCCGAAGCCGCGGTGACGGCCGCCGGCGGTCAGGTGCACTGGGCGGCGGACGCGGACGAGGCCAACCGGATCGTCACGGATCTCGTACGCGCCACGGGCGAGACCGAGGTCGTGAAGGTCAAGTCGATGGCCACCCAGGAGACCGGGCTCAACGACGCCCTGGCGCACGCGGGGATCACGGCCTGCGAGACCGATCTGGCCGAGCTCATCGTGCAGTTGGGCGACGACCTGCCCTCCCACATCCTCGTCCCGGCGATCCACCGCAACCGCTCGGAGATCCGCGACATCTTCCGGGAGCGGATGGGCGCGTGGGGCCGTCCCGCGCCCGACGGTCTCACCGACGAGCCCGCGGCGCTGGCCGAGGCCGCCCGGCTGCATCTGCGGGAGAAGTTCCTCCGCGCCAAGGTCGGTGTCTCCGGGGCGAACTTCGTCGTGGCCGAGACCGGGACCCTGGTCGTGGTGGAGTCCGAGGGCAACGGCCGGATGTGCCTGACCCTCCCCGAGACGCTCATCTCGGTCGTCGGCATCGAGAAGCTCGTGCCGACCTGGCGCGACCTGGAGGTCTTCCTCCAGCTGCTGCCCCGCTCCTCCACGGCGGAGCGCATGAACCCGTACACCTCGATGTGGACCGGGACGCGGGAGGACGACGGACCGCACACCTTCCACCTCGTCCTGCTCGACAACGGCCGCACCGACACCCTGGCCGACACGGTGGGGCGTCAGGCGCTGCGCTGCATCCGCTGCTCGGCGTGCCTCAATGTGTGCCCGGTGTACGAGCGGGCGGGCGGGCACGCGTACGGCTCTCCGTACCCTGGCCCGATCGGCGCGATCCTCACCCCCCAACTCCGCGGGATGGCAGGCCCGTTGGAGCAGTCCCTGCCGTACGCCTCGTCGCTGTGCGGCGCCTGCTACGAGGTGTGCCCGGTCGCCATCGACATCCCCGAGGTGCTGGTGCACCTGCGGGAACGGGTCGTCGAGGGCGGCGAGGTGACCCGGCAGGGCACTCGGGTGACGATCAGGCCGGCGAAGGGCCACGCGGCCGAGCGGGCGGCGATGCGTGCGGCGCGCTGGACGCTGGACCACCCGGCGGTACTGCGCGCGGGACAGCGCCTGGCGTCCCGTACGCGGCGGCTGCATCCGAGGCGGCTGCCGGGCCCGGGACGCGCCTGGACGCGCACGCGCGACCTGCCCGAGGTGCCGTCCGAGCCCTTCCGCGACTGGTGGGACCGCACGCGCGGTGAGGCACGGCAACAGGGCGGCGACGGGAGCGGGAAACGGGACGGCGGCGGGGAGCGGACGCGCGGCGAGGGAGGGGACGGCCGGTGAGCAGCAGGGAACGCGTCCTGGGGCGGGTGCGCCGCGCCCTGGCAGACGTGCCGCGCGAGGAACGGCCCGAGGACGTCCCGGTCGCGCGGGACTATCTGCGGGTGCACGGCGAACGGACGCCCGCACAGACGGCGGACCTGCTCGCCGGGAACCTCACCGACTACCGCGCCGTGGTGCACCGCGCCACCGCCGGCGAACTGCCCCTGCTCATCGCCCGCCTGCTGGCGGAGCGCGGCGCCGGCTCCGTCCTCGTACCGCCGGGGCTGCCGCCGGAGTGGACGGACGCCGCGGGCCCGGCCCGGATCCCGGACCGGCAGGCGAGCACCCCGCATCAACTCGACGCGGTCGACAGCGTCGTCACGGGGTGCGCGGTGGCCGTCGCCGAGACGGGCACGATCGTCCTCGACGGGGGACCGGGCCAAGGGCGGCGCCGGATCACCCTGGTGCCCGACCATCACATCTGCGTCGTACGGGTCCCCGGGCAGGTGGTGGACTCGGTGCCGGAAGCGCTGGAACGGCTGGATCCGGCACGCCCGTTGACCTGGATCAGCGGCCCGTCGGCGACGAGCGACATCGAACTCGACCGGGTGGAGGGCGTCCACGGCCCGCGCGCTCTCGAGGTCGTCCTGCTGGAGGACTGAGACCGGGCCCGGATGGCCTGGCCCGGATGGGCGGGCACGATCGCCGGAGCCGGACGGGCAGGCCTGAGGCGCGGGGCCGGGTCGGGCCGGATTGTCGGACCCTGCTGCCAGACTGCGCCCATGATGGATCACGTGGCGATTCAGGTCGGGGACGTACCGGCGGCAGCGGCCTTCTACGACACGGTGCTGACCCCGCTCGGGGGCCGGCGGCTGATGGATTTCGGAGCGGTGATCGGGTACGGCACGGACCGGCCCGACTTCTGGCTCGGACCGGTGGCGACGGGCGGCGAGGCACGCGAGGCGCACCTCGCGTTCGCGGCCCCCGACCGCGCGGCCGTGCGCGCCTTCCATGAGGCGGCGACGGGGGCGGGCGCGGAGAGCTTGCACGAACCGCGGGTGTTCCCGGAGTACCACGAGCACTACTTCGGCGCCTTCGTCCGTGACCCGGACGGGAACAACGTGGAGGCGGTCTGCCACCGGCCGGAGTGAGACGGCGCGGGAATCGTGGCCCCTCGGGAGGCGGGGAGGCCCGTCGGCGGGGAGACCCGCGGCGGACGGCCCTCTCCCGTCCACCGCGGGCCGCGCAACGGGTACGGCTCCCTCTCGCTCCCCCGCGTCAGCCGATGTTCACGTCGATGCACGCGTAGAAGGCATTGGCCGTGTCCGCGATGTTCCAGACCGCGAGCACCTTCTGCTTGCCGCTCAGTCCGCCGAAGTCGACCTGGTGGGTGACCGTTTCGCCTGGCTGCGCACCCCCGTCGTCGAATTCGGCGATCTTCGAGCCGCCGACGAAGTACTGCCAGGTGCTCGTGGAGTGACGTGCCGTCAGCTTCCAGCTGAAGCCGGTCGTGCGGCCGACGGGCGTGACCGTCCAGCCCTTGCTGTCGTCGTCGAGCTCGGCGAACGGCTCGTTGCCGCCACTGCAGCTCGTCAGGCCCTTCGGGCCCTCCACGCTCTGCGGTTCGTACGTGATGGGACCGCACGGAAGGGTCCCGGCGGCGCACTGGGCCTGGCGGCTGGGCGGCGACGAGACGTAGCCGTGGGCCTGGGCGCTGCCGGCCGGGAGGCTCAGCGCGAGAAGCGGGGCGACTCCCGCGCCGATCACGACGGCCAGCTTTCTTTTCTTGTGCATGTCAACTCCTTCTCGGCCGGGAGTCGCCGCCAGGGAAGGACGGAGGGGCGCCGGCCGATAGTGGGGGGACGTCGCGACGGAGCGGTCCGCCGCCGGGCCGGTGGGTACGGCTGCCCGCGCGGCGCGCGGCAACTGCCAACGGGGCGGCCCGAGTTCACGCCCTGAGTATTGGTCTGGACTTTACCGCTCACCGGATCGCGGTCAAGAGTGCTGTCGTACATCGCCGCACTCGCACCGGCGTGCATCGCCGCACTCGTACCCGCCGGACCCCCTCCACGCCGCTGGACCTCCGCCCCCGACGGGCCATCGGCGCCCGCCAACCTCCAGGGCGCGCAGAAACCTTCCTGCCTCAGACTGGTCCCCATGGAGCTCCAGATCACCGCGACCTCGCCCGAGCATCCGGCGGCCCTGCTCGACCTGCCCTGGAGCATCCCGCTGGAGGAGTGGCCGGACGAGTGCCTCGTCGCACTGCCCCGCGGCATCTCCCGCCACATCGTCCGGTTCGCCCGCGCCGGGGACGAGGTCGTCGCGGTGAAGGAGGTCGGCGAGTGGGCCGCCACCCGCGAGTACGGACTGCTGCGCGACCTCGACCGCCTCGCCGTCCCCGCCGTCGACGCCGTCGCCGTGGTGACAGGACGCACGGACGAGCACGGCGACCCCCTCGAACCCGCCCTGGTGACCCGCCACCTCAAGGGCTCCCTGCCGTACCGCTCGATGTTCGAGACGACGATGCGACCGAGCACCATCAAGCGGCTCCTCGACGCCCTCGCCGTCCTGCTCGTACGCCTGCACCTGATCGGCTTCGCCTGGGGCGACTGCTCCCTCTCCAACACCCTCTTCCGCCGCGACGCCGGCGCGTACGCCGCCTACCTCGTGGACGCGGAGACAGGGCAGATCCAGCCCCGCCTCACCGACGGGCAGCGGGAGTACGACGTCGAGGTGGCGCGGGTGAACATCGCCGGCGAGCTGATGGACCTCGAAGCGGGCGGATCACTGCACCCGTCCGTCGACCCCGTGCTCTTCGGCCAGGCCATCGCCGAGCGCTACGGCGAGCTGTGGCACGAACTGACCCGCCAGTCGGTCTACCCGCTCACCAAGCGCCACTACATCGACCGCCGCATCCGGCGCCTCAACGACCTCGGCTTCGACGTGGCGGAGATGCAGATCCAGCGCTCCCCGGACGGCGACGCCGTCACCTTCCTCCCCAAGGTCGTCGACGCCGGGCACCACCAGCGCCAGCTCCTGCGGCTCACCGGCATGGACGCGGAGGAGAACCAGGCGCGCAGCCTGCTCAACGACCTGGAGACCTGGATGGTCTCGCAGGAGGACTACGCCCCCGGCGACCCTCTCGGCGCCCGCCCCGAGGTCCTGGCCCACCGCTGGGTCCGCGACGTCTTCCGCCCGGCCGTGCGCGCCGTCCCGCAGGAGCTGCGCGGCGCGGCAGACGTGGCGCAGATCTACCACGAACTGCTCGAGCACCGCTGGCAGTTGTCCGAGCAGGCGCAGCGCGACGTCGGCATGGAGGCCGCGGTGGAGGACTACGTGCGGACGGTCCTCCCGCCCCGCCCGCCCGCGTGAACACGCCGCGCCACGAGGGCCGTTGAGCAGAGCAGCTACGGGTTACGGGTTACGGGTTACGGTTCAGCGTCGTACGGCGAACACCGCGCCCGCGTCGTTGCCCACATAGACGGCCGAATCCGCCACGGCCGGGGAGGACTTGACGTCGGCGCCGGTCGCGTACCGCCACCTGCGGGCGCCCGTCCCCGCGTCCAGGGCGTACAGGCTTCCGTCCTTCGCCCCCACGTAGACGATCCCGCCCGCGACCACGGGCGAGGAGTAGACGACGTTGCCGACGGTGAACGTCCACCGCGGCGAGCCGGACCGGGCGTCCAGCGCGTACACGCGGCCGTCGTCGCTGCCCACGTAGACCATGCCGCCCGAGACGGCCGGGGACGAACCCACCCCGCCGTCGGTGGCGAACGACCAGCGCCGCTCGCCGTTGTCGCAATCCACGGCGTACAGCGTGCCGTCGTAGGAGCCCGCGTACACGATGCGGTCCGCGATCGCGGGTGACGACTTCACCTCGCCACCGGTCCCGAATCTCCAGCGCTGCGCGCCCGTTCGGGCCTCCACGGCGTACAGGCTGCCGTCCCTGCTGCCCACGTAGACCGCGCCCCAGGCGACGACCGGGGAGGAGCGGATCCAGCCGTCGGCGCGGAACGCCCACCGCCGTGCGTGGGTCCGTGCGTCCACGGCGTACAGATGGTGGTCGTCGCTGCCGACGTACACGACACCGCCCGCGACCGTGGGAGAGGAGTTGACCTCGTCGCCGGTGGGAACTCCCAGCGTTTGGCACCGGTCGCGGCGTCCAGGGCGTAGAGGTTGTAGTCGGCGCTGCCGACGTAGACCACTCCCCCGGCCACGGCCGGTCCCGAGTAGACGCCGTTCCCCGCGGTGAACTGCCAGCGCTGCGCGCCGGTCCGGGCATCCAGGGCGTACAAACTCCGGTCCTTGCTGCCCGCGAAGACCGTGCCGCCCGTCGCGGTCAGCGCCCCGGTCACCGGGCCCCCGGTCGCGAACTCCCAGCGCCTGCGCGACGTCCGCCGTCCGCGGGAGGAGGGGGAACCCGACGGGTGGTCCTCGCGGAACAGGAACAGGCCGCCGCCGCCGAGGGCCGTCGCGGCCCCCGCCCCCGCGAGCACCGTGAGCACGCGGCGTCTGCCCGGACCGGTAGTGGTCCGGGCGGTCGGGCGCGCCGCCCCGTTCCCGGGCGCCGAGCCCTGCCCCGCAAGCACCGGCCCGTGCCCCGTCGGCACCGTGCTGACGCCCGTACGCCCGGGACGCGCCGCGTCCTCAGCCGTACGATCCGTGAGCCCCGAGCCCTCAACCGTACGATCCGTACGCCCCGAGCCCTCAACCGCACGATCCGTACGCGCCACGTCCTCAGCTGTACGCCCCGTACGCGCCGCGTCCTCAGGCGCACGATCCATGACCTCGTCCGTCGTCCCCACCCGGTCGACGGCGCGGGCCAGCGGCGCGGGGAGCCACTGGCTGCCCCTGAGGCCCAGTGTCACCGTGTCCGTGCCCCCGGCCGCCGCGCGGCCCGTCGCCGGCGCGAGCCTCCCCGCCAGTTCATCCAGCAGATCGGGGACCGCGGGCCGCGCCGCCGGGTCCTTGGCCAGACAGCGCGCCACGAGCGGCCGCAACCCCGGCGGTACGGCGTCGAGACCGGGCTCCTCGTACACGACGCGATAGCCGAGCGCGTGCAACGACCCTGAGCCGAAAGGCCCTTGGCCGGTCGCGGCGAAGGCCAGCACCGCGCCGAGCGCGAAGACGTCCGAGAGGGGGCCCGCCCGACCGCCGGTCACCTGCTCGGGCGCCATGTAGCCGGGCGTACCCAGGACGACGCCGCTGCGCGTGAGCGCACTGGACTCCGCCGCGACGGCGATGCCGAAGTCGATCACCTTCGGGCCGTCGGACGCCAGCAGGACATTCGACGGCTTGAGGTCACGATGCACCAGACCCGCCGCGTGGATCGCCTGCACCGCCTCGGCCAGCCCCGCACCGAGCGCGAGCAACGACGGTTCCGGGAGAACGCCGTGGCGCGCGACCGCGTCCGTCAGGGAGACGCCCGGCACGTGGACCGTGGCCAGCCACGGAGGCTCTCCGTACGGGTCGGCCCCGACGACCGCGGCCGTGAACGCTCCGCTCACCGCACCCGCCGCCTCCGCCTCGCGCGCGAATCGGGTCCGGAACTGCGGATCCGCCGCCAGGTCCGGCCTGATGACCTTCACGGCGACGGCACGGCCGCCCGGGGAGCGCCCCAGGTACACGCGGCCCATGCCGCCGGAGCCGAGCCGCGCCACGATGTCGTACGGCCCCACCCGGCGTGGATCGCCGCTCTCCAGCACCCCGCTCATCGCAAGCTCCCCCCGCCCCTGGTGCGCGACCCCCCACGGACGCGTACTGAGCCTCATCATGGCGGCAATCCCGACCCCGGCACAGCGGCGGTTCGCAACCGTGGCGAAGCCGTGGCCGGGGCCGCCGCGGCAGGCCCCGTCCCGTGCCACGCCGGGCACGGGGCTCTGGGCCAGGGCCGGGCTCCGCGCCGAGTGGCGGGGGCGGCCGGACTCCGGGAGTGTGGGCCGTAGGCGGGGGTGTTCGCCGGCCCCGCGGCCGGACAGCGGCCCGGGGGCGTGATTCGTGTCAGCGGGAGGCAGCCCATGCCCGAGATCACCACTCCGTACGCGCCCGGGACTCCGTGCTGGATCGATCTCAGCGCTCCCGACCAGCAGGCCGCACTGGACTTCTACCGCGATCTGTTCGGCTGGCAGGGCGAGATCGGACCGCCCGAGTTCGGCGGCTACGCGAATTGCGAACTGCACGGCAAGTCGGTCGCCGGCATCATGTCCGCTCAGCCGATGGGCGACCAACCGCCGCCCCCGACGGCCTGGACGACCTACTTCGCGACCCCGGACGCCGACGCCACGGCGCGGGCGATCACGGAGAACGGCGGCACCGTGCTGTTCCCGCCGGACGACGTCGCCACCCTCGGCCGTATGGCGATCGCCGCCGACCCCGACGGTGCCGTCTTCGGCATCTGGCAGGCGAAGGACTTCCCCGGTGCCGGGATCGCCAACGAGCACGGGGCCTTGATCTGGAGCGAGTTGGCCACACGGGACCCCGCCCGCGCCCGCGCCTTCTACCCGGCGGCCCTGCGCATCGACATCGCCCCGATGGAGATCGAGGGTGTCGAGGGCATGGACGACTACTACGGGATCAACGCGGGCGGCCGTACGGTCGGCGGCATGTCCGTCCAGGGCGAGGACACCCCCAAGGAGGTCCCCGCACACTGGCTCACCTACTTCGCCGCCGACGACACCGACTCCACGGTGGACGCCCTGATCAAGGCCGGAGGCAATGTGATCCAGCCGCCGTTCGACATGCCGGCGGGGCGCATGTCTGTGGTCCAGGATCCGCAGGGCGCGGTCTTCGCCGTGATCACCCCGCGGCCCGTGTAGGAGAGCGGGCGGCCACCGCGCGGCCCGTGCAGGAGCGGACCGGGTACCGGCATCACCAATTCTCCGCGGCGGGCGATGAGTTCTGCACCGCCGAGGGAGCCTGCGGAGGGTGCGGGGTGGGCGGCGGCCGAAGCCACCGCGAGACGGTCAGGCGGCGGGCTGCCGGTTCTGGTTGTCGAGGTGGCAGCGGACGGTCAGGCGTCAGGGTCGACTTCGGGGTGCGTGAACCGCACGGGCTTGCCCAGCGACCGGGCGTAGGCGATCTCGGCTCGGGTGCTGTCTCCGATGTAGTCGCCGACCACGAGCACTTCATCAGCGAGCCGGATCTTCGCCCTGTGCAGATCGTCGAGTCGAACCTTCAGCGCCTCGGCCTCGACAGGATCGGACCAGAGTTGGTGCGGCGACTTCAGGTCACAGCCCGGTTTGACGACGATCCTTCCGGCTTTGGTCTCCCGCAGATCGGCCTCGTTCATCTCAGCCATGAAGCGGGTGGAGCCGCAGATCACGACGATACGCGGGAGGCTCAACAGCTTCTTCGCGGCGGCGAGCTTCCCCTCGGGGGTGAGCAGGTGCGGGTACGACACTGGTTCCTCCTGGTGGTGCGGTCCAAGGGGTGCTGGACGAACCCCGGCCCGACGCGCCCGGCCACAACCGGCCGGCTCACCTCGTACGACTCGCACCCGGCGACGGCTCAGGCGCGGGCCGCGTCGAAGGTCTCGCGCGCCTGGAGCACGTCCGCCAGGTGCTGCTCGGTCCACCGGGCCAGCGCCCACACCTGACGAGCCGCCTCCTCGCCGAGCGGCGTGAGGGAGTAGTCGACGCGGGGCGGGATGACGGGATGCGCGTCGCGGTGCACGAAACCGTCGCGCTCCAGATTCTGCAGCGTCTGGGCGAGCATCTTCTCGCTGACGCCGCCCACCGTCCGGCGCAGCTCGCTGAACCGGTGCGTGCCGGAGAGCAGGACGGCCAGCACGAGCACGCCCCAGCGGCTGGTGACGTGCTCGAGCACGCCGCGGGACGGGCACATCGCCGCGTTCACATCCGGCTTGGCGCGCAGCTTTGCCGTGACATCGATGGGTTCCTCGCCCCTTACGTCCATGCCCGTACCTTACTTCAAAGTGGGTACTAACGAGAAGTTAGCAACTCTCCTAGGGTAAGGCCGAGTCCGATATCAGAAGGAGAACTCAGACCATGATCGTCGTCACCGGAGCCACCGGAAAGCTCGGCCGCCATGTCATCGACGGCCTGCTCGAGAAGGTCCCCGGCTCCGAAATCGCCGCCGTAGTCCGGGACAAGGAAAAGGCCGCCGAACTCGCGGCACGCGGCGTCGAGCTGCGCATCGCCGACTACAACCGGCCGGAAACCTTGAAGGGAGTCTTCCGGTCCGGCGACAAGGTGCTGCTGATCTCCGGCAGCGAGGTGGGGCGCCGAGTACCGCAGCACCAGGCCGTCGTGGACGAGGCGGCGGAGGCCGGCGTCGCCCTGCTCGTCTACACCAGCATTCTCGGCGGGCCCGAGGCCGACTTCGAACTCGCCGCCGAGCATCGCGTGACCGAGCAGACGATTCTCGGCTCCGGCCTGCCCTACGTTCTGCTGCGCAACGGCTGGTACCACGAGAACTACACCGAACGCCTCGCTGCCGTACTGGAGCACGGCGCCGTCGTCGCCGGTGCGGGCGGGGGCCGCGTGGCCTCCGCGTCGCGCGCCGACTACGCCGCCGCGGCCGTCGCCGTCCTGACGGGCGACGGACATCAGGCCAGGGCCTACGAGTTGAGCGGCGACACGGCATGGAGCTTCGCCGAGTACGCCGCCGAGGTCGGCAGGCAGTCCGGAAAGGAGATCGCGTACCGCGACGTCCCCGCCGCCACCCACCGCGAGATCCTGACCGGCGCAGGCCTACCCGGACCGCTCGCCGACCTCTATGTCGACGTGGACAGGGCGATCGAGCGGGGGCTGCTGGCCCGTACCACGGGTGACCTGTCCCGGCTCATCGGCCGTCCCACCACACCGGTCTCCGAGGCGATCACAGCCGCACTGCGAAGCTGACGATCCATCAACTCATGCGGGTTCGTGGTACGGGCAGCCGCACCAGCCCGCGACCAGGCGCACTGCCGCCCCACGCACGCTCAAGGCCCCTGACCGGCCGACGTCACTCCACGGTCGGAGTCGTTCTCCCGAACTCCACGGTCGGAGCCGTTCTCCTGAGCGGAAGTCCCACGCGATGGAGTGCACGCGGAACGGCGCCCGGCTTCGCTCCTGGGCCCGTCGGGCGGACCCGGATCGCAACCGGGGTGGGAGTCGCGCTAACGGGAGGCCTGGCTCCGCCTGCTCTCCGAGGTGCGCGGGATTCAGCCGCCGCGGAGGCGGGGCCGGGCAGCGCCGCACCCGGGCGGGCTCGCCCGTGTTCCGCCCGTCCCGAATCAGCAGCAGCCGCCAGGACGAGACCATGGGCTGTCGGCGCAGCAGAGCCCGCCGTTCGCGTTCGGTCCGGGGCAGGACTTGCGGCCTGTGCTGCGCGAGGAGCGGTGGGCGTGCCCACGCTCGTCATCGACGGCGGCGACAGCCCGCCGTGGCTGCGCGAGGCGTCGCGGGCGATCGCCGCCGCGACCCCCGGGCGGGCGGCACCGCACGTCGGAGGGCCGGACGCACGACGTGTCGCCCGAGGCGCCGGCCCGGTGCTGCGGGACTACTTCGCCTGAGGCGACAGCATTAGCTCACATGTTCTAATCCCAGGCGTAGACTGCACGCATGGCTGTTCACCTTCAGGGCTCTCTCTTCGACGAGACCGACGAGGTCGGCCTGCGCGCGCTGGCGCCCGTCCGCCGTACCGAGCTGGGCCTGGGCGCCTGGATCGACGTCCTGCCCGGCTGGCTGACCGGGGCCGACGAGTTGTTCGAGGCACTCGTGGGCTCCGTGCCCTGGCACGCCGAGCGGCGCCGGATGTACGAGCGCGTGGTCGACGTCCCCCGGCTGCTGGCGTTCTACGGGGCTGACGACCCGCTCCCCCACCCGGTGCTCACCCGGGCCCGTACCGCACTGAGCAAGCACTACGCGGAGGAGCTGGGCGAGCCGTTCACCACCGCCGGCCTGTGCTACTACCGCGACGGGCACGACAGCGTCGCCTGGCACGGCGACAGGATCGGGCGCGGCGACACGGAGGACACGATGGTCGCCATCGTGTCCGTCGGCGAGCCGCGCTCCCTGCTCCTGCGGCCACGGGAGGGCGGCGGCGCGGCCGTGCGGCGCTCGCTGGGGCACGGCGATCTGATCGTCATGGGCGGCTCGTGCCAGCGGACGTGGGAGCACGCGATTCCCAAGACGAACAAGGCCGTCGGCCCCAGGATCAGCATCCAGTACCGGCCGCACGACGTCGCCTGAGCGCGGACGTACCCCTGCGACAGCGGGCCGGGAGGGCCCGGTCACGGACGCAGATACGCCAGACCCGGATGCTCCTCCGCGTACGCGTCCAGCAGCCGCCCGGCCACCCGTACCGAGTCGACCAGCGGATGCAGCGCGAACGCCTTGAGCGCGGCGGCCCGCGAGCCGCTGTCCGCCGCGGCCATGACCTCGCGCTCGACCGCCTTGACCTGGCAGACCAGCCCGGCGGCGTGGCCGGGCAGCGGCGAGACCGGCAGCGGGTGGGCGCCGCCCGCGTCCACCAGGCACGGCACCTCCACGACGGCGTCGGCGTCGGGCACGGGGAGCGTGGAGCCGTTGCGGACGTTGAGGATGAGCGTGGCCCGCTCGTTCCGGGCGATGGCACGCATCAGGGCGAGCGCCACGTGCTCGTACCCTCCGGACTCCAGGTCGTCGGCGGCGCGTTCCCCGGCGCCCGCGGTCTCGCGGTTCTCCGCCATGTAGGTGGCTTCGCGCTCCGCCCGCGTGCGCTCCCACGCCTCCAGCGCGGGCCCGTCGCCGGACTCCGTCCGCGCGTAGAAGCCGCGCTGCTGGTCGCGGAGGAAGGCGCCGCGGGTCTGCCGCGCCTCCCGTGCGGCGCGCACGGCCTCGCGGCCGAAGTAGTAGTAATGCAGGTACTCGTTGGGGATCGCGCCCAGCGCGCGCAGCCAGTCCGCGCCGAACAGCTTGCCCTCCTCGAACGAGGTGAGGGCGTCCGAGTCGGCCAGCAGGCGCGGCAGTTGGTCGCGTCCGCGGACGCGCAGACCGCGCAGCCATCCGAGGTGGTTGAGCCCGGCGTAGTCCATCCACGCCTCGGCCGGATCGGCTCCGAGGGCTCGGGCGACCCGGCGGCCGAGGCCGACGGGTGAGTCGCAGATGCCGATGACGCGGTCCCCGAGGTGACGGGACATCGCCTCCGTCACCATCCCGGCCGGATTGGTGAAGTTGATGACCCAGGCGTCCGGCGCGAGCGCGGCGACCCGCCGGGCGATCTCCACGGCGACGGGGACGGTCCGCAGGCCGTACGCGATGCCGCCCGCGCCCACCGTCTCCTGCCCGAGCACGCCCTCCTCCAGGGCGATGCGCTCGTCGGCGGCGCGCCCCTCCAGGCCGCCGACACGGATCGCGGAGAAGACGAAGTCGGCTCCCCTCAGGGCCGCGTCGAGGTCGGTGGTGACGGTGATGCGGGGAGCGTCGGCGATGCCATCGGCCTGCTCCGCGAGGACGCGCCCGATGGCCGAGAGCCGCCCGGCGTCCAGGTCGTGGAGCGTCACCTGCGTGACCCGGCCCTCGGCCCGGTCGCCCAGCAGGGCCCGGTGGACGAGCGGCACACGGAATCCGCCGCCGCCCAGAATCGTCAGCCTCACGCCCTGGCCACCTGCTTCCACGCCCGCCTCGGGGATCCGGCGGCACCGGCCGCGGGACGCGCCGAGGGATCGGTCATCCGTGGACCGACGGTATCCCGCCCGCCCCGGCCCCGTGCGCGTACGGGCGGCACGGGCGCCGACCGGCGGACGGCAGGTGGGACCGGATCCTCGGCGCTGCCCCTCCGGGGCGGTTGCCACCACGTTCGGCGAACGCGCCAACGTCTCCCGCGGCAAGCGTCACCGTGACAGCGATCCGGCTCCGAATCCGCACAGCCATCGTGGCACCATCAATGGCACCACGTGACACCATCAGGCGCATCAAGATCCCCGCGGCACACCGTTGGCACAAACCCGACAGCGACACGTTTCCGCAGGTCCGCCCCACCCGCCAGGCACCTGCCGGAAGCGACGCACACGACGGGCTTGCACATGGCGCCACAGTGGTGCCATCATGGCGCCATGGACCTCACGCCGTACGTCGACAACCTCCGCCGCGAACTCGCGGTGGCCGCCGAAGCCGGCGGAGACGAAGCCCGCGAGCTGGCCGAGCGGCTGACCGCTCCCCTGGAGTCGGCGACCCGCTTGACGATGCTCCACGTGCTCTCCGCCGCCATGGACGAGATCACCCGTGAACTCGCCCCGGGGTCGGTCGACGTACGGCTGCGCGGGCTCGACCCCGACTTCGTGGTGACGCGGCCGGCGGGCGACGAGGCCTACGAGGACGAGAGCGGGCCCACCGAGCCGCTCAGGGCCCCGGCACCCGCCGACGGCGACGACGGCGGCACCGCCCGCGTCAATCTGCGCCTGCCCGCCCACCTCAAGGCGCGCGCCGAGGAGGCCGCGGGCCGCGAGGGCCTGTCGGTCAACGCATGGCTGGTACGAGCCGTGTCGGCCGCGGTCGACGGCGGCACCCCGTCACGTACGACGGAGCAGACCCGCACCACCCGCACCACCCGCACGGTCGGACAGAGTTTCACCGGCTGGGTGCGCTAGCCGCCCCCGCCCCCGCCCGCGCCCACTTCACCCACACCACGTCCCACCAGCAGGGACGCCACGAAGACCCAAGAGGACGGGACAGCCATGCCTTCTTTCGACACTCCCGCAACGATCTCGGCCACCGCCCACGTGGAAGCCGGTTCCATCCGGTTCGTCGCCGCCGACCGGCTCGACACGCTCGTCGAGGTGCAGCCGCGCGACCCGAAGAAGGACCAGGACGTACGGGCGGCAGAGCGGACCGAAGTCGCGTACGCGGGCGGCCTGTTGACCATCAGGACGCCCAAGCAGCGCTCTCTCGTCGGGCGCACGGGCACCGTCGACGTGACGGTCGAACTGCCCACGGGCTCGCGGGTGGAGATGACCGGCGCCTGGGCGCAGGTGTACGGCGAGGGTCGGCTCGGCGAGGTCCGTGTGAAGACCTCGTCGGGCGACGTACGCCTCGAGACCACCGGGCCGCTGCACCTGACCGCCTCCCACGGAACCATCACCGTGGATCGCGTCGAGGGTGCTGCCGAGATCACGACCAGCTCCGGCAGCCTGCGCGTCGGCGCCGTCGACGGCACCGCCGTGCTGAAGAACTCGCACGGCACCACGACCGTCGGCGACGCCCTGGGCGATCTGCGGGTGAGTGGCGCCAACGGCGACATCTCCGTCAAGCGCGCCGAAGGCTCGGTCGCCGCAACCACCGCCCATGGCACCCTGCGCATCGCCGATGTAGCCCGGGGCACCGTGCAGCTGGAGACCGCCTACGGCGCCATCGAGGTCGGCATCCGCGAGGGCGCGGCCGCCTGGCTCGACGTCAGCTCGGGCGCCGGCCAGGTGCACAACGCACTCACCGCGTCCGAGAGCCCGGAGAAGACCGAGGACACGGTCGAGGTCAGGGCCCGTACCCGCTACGGCAACATCGACATCCGCCGCGCCCGGGCCTGACCCGCCCGAACTCCTCGCCTACCAGAGTCACTTCACCGCTCACCACGCCTCCGAAGGGGAGGGCCCCATGCGCTCATCTGTCATGCCCACGCCCAGACACGGGGACGGCCCGCAGCCGCCCGCCGCCGTCTCCGCCGCCGATCTGCGCAAGTCGTACGGCGACAAGACCGTCCTCGACGGCATCGATCTGCGGATCCCGTCCGGCACCGTGTTCGCGCTGCTGGGGCCGAACGGCGCCGGCAAGACCACCACGGTGCAGATCCTGTCCACACTCATCTCCGCCGACGGCGGACAGGCCCAGGTCGCCGGCCACGACGTCGCCACGGCGCCGGACGCCGTGCGCGCCGCGATCGGCGTCACCGGGCAGTTCGCCGCGCTCGACGACCTGCTCACCGCCGAGGAGAACCTGCTCCTCATGGCCGACCTGCTCCGCCTCGGCAAACGGGAAGGACACAACCGGACCAGGGAGTTGCTGGAACGGTTCACGATCGCGGACGTCGCGCACAAGCGCGCCGCGTTCTTCTCCGGTGGGATGCGGCGCCGGCTCGACCTCGCCATGACACTGGTCGGCGACCCGCAGGTGATCTTTCTCGACGAGCCGACGACCGGGCTGGACCCGCGCAGCCGCCGCACCATGTGGGAGATCGTGCGTTCGCTGGTCGCCGGCGGCACCACCGTCTTCCTCACCACGCAATACCTGGAGGAGGCCGACCAGTTGGCGGACCGGATCGCGGTGCTCGACGGCGGACGGATCGTCGCCGAAGGCACCGCCGACGAGCTCAAGGCGCAGATCCCCGGCAGCCACGTACGCCTGCGGTTCACCGACCCCGACGCGTACGAGCGTGCGGCCGCCGCCTTCCCCGGCGCGGCCCGGGACGACGAGGAGCTCGCCCTGCGCATCGCGGGCGACGGCGGGCTCGACGCGCTGCGCGCCCTGCTCGACCGGCTCGACGCCACGGGCATCCGCGCCGCCGACCTCTCCGTGCACACCCCCGACCTCGACGACGTGTTCCTCGCCCTGACCGGCGACGGCAGCACCGACACGGCGCTCCACCTGAAGGAGACCCTGCGATGAGCACCCTCACCTACGCCGTGCACGACTCGACGACCATGCTGCGGCGCAACCTGAAGCACGCGATCCGCTATCCGGCCGTGGGGTTCGGCACCGCCATGACGCCGATCCTGATGCTGCTGTTGTTCGTGTACGCCTTCGGCGACTCGATCGGCGCCGCCATGGGCGGCGGCCGGGACGCGTATCTGAACTATCTGACGCCCGGCATCATCATCATGGGGGTGGCCGCGGGCTCGATGTCGACCTCGATCGCGGTCTGCACGGACATGACCGAGGGCATCATCAACCGCTTCCGCACCATGAACATCACGCGTGCGTCGTTCATGACGGGGCATGTCATCGGCAGCGTCATCCAGACGATGCTGAGCACCGTACTGGTCATCGGCGTCGCGCTCGCCGTCGGCTTCCGGTCCGGGGCGACCCCGCTGGAGTGGCTGGCCGCGACCGGCCTCCTCATGGCCATCGCCATCGCGGTGACCTGGCTGTCCGCTGCCCTCGGCCTGATCTCCAAGACCGTCGAGTCGGCAAGCAACAAGCCGTTGCTCGTCCAGTTCCTGCCGTTCCTCGGCTCGGCGTTCGTGCCGGCGGAGTCGATGTCGCCGGGCCTGCGCTGGTTCGCCGAGCACCAGCCGTTCACACCGATGACCGAGACACTGCGAGGCCTGCTCTCGGGCTCGGAGATCGGCAGCAACGGCTGGATCTCGCTCGCCTGGTGCGCCGGGATCGCCCTGGTCGGCTACGTCTGGTCGCGGTCGCTCTTCAACAGCAGCACCACGCGCTGAGCGCCGGGGCGCACAGAGGCGGGGTGCTCACTCACCGGCAGGGAGTGGGCGCCCCGCACGTGCCTGTCCGCCCGTCAGGCCGGTCCACGGACACGGACCCGCTACGACTCCGACTCGGGCTCCGGCTGGGGCGCGGCCTCCTCCGTCTGTTCCGCTTCGCCGAACCGCGCCAGGGCCAGCGCCCCCGCGATCGAGAGCACGAACCCGGCGACGGCGAGCGGGGCGAGACCGTGCCGCGTGCTGTCGCCGAGCCAGGCGACCCCGAACACCGCGGGCCAGATCGTCTCCCCGATCACCATGGCCGCCGTGGCGGAGGTGACCGAGCCCGACTGGAGCGCGTCGATGAGGAACATGAAGCCGGTGATCCCGGAGATGACCACCGCGTACGTCGTCGGTTCGGAGAGCAGCCCGGGGAGGCCGAAGCCCGGCAGCATGCGCACGCTGATCGCGACCAGGCCGAAGCTGAGCCCCGCGATCATCCCGAGGACGGGCGCCCGGCGGTGCGTCAGGACGCGTCCGGTGACGAAGCCGACGACCGCGAGCCCGCAGGACGCGAGGAGCGTGGCGAGGCGCAGCAGTTCGTCCCCGTCGCCTTCGCCCTCGCGGCCCGCGGAGAGGGCGAGGACGAGAAGGCCCGCGCAGACGGCGACCACGGCCGTCCACTCGATCCGGCGGAGTCGGATGTGCAGCACGAAGGCCGCCACGACGGCGGTGACGGCGAGGGCGGAGGCGAGCGCGGCCTCGACCACGAAGATCGGGAGCGTGCGCAGCGCGAGCAGTTCGGCCGCGAACCCCAGCATGTCGAGGCCGACCCCGGCGATGAACGGCCAGCGGCGGAGGGCCAGCAGAAAGGTGCCGACGCCCTGTGTCTCCGGGGACTCCTCGGCGGCCATGCGCGCGCCCATGGCCTGCATGACGGTCGCGGTGCCCGTGGTGACGGCGGCGGCGAGTGCGAAGACGATGCCCAGTCCCATAGACGGACCGTAGCCGCGGGTGGTGGGCTGATCGCGGATTGAGGGGCCCGGCCCGGTTGCGCTCGTCCGCGCTGACGGACGGCCCGTACCCGTACCGCGGGGACGCCCCCGCGGATCGCCCGCTCACACCCCGCGTACGTCGTCCCCTCACGCCCCGCGTACGTCGTCCCCTCACGCCCCGTGTACGTCGTCCCCCTCACGCGCGCAGGCCGCACGCGCGCCCGTTTTCCGTACGAGCACCTCGCACTCGTACGTCGGACCTACGTCAGACCAGCGCCTCGTCCACGAAGCACCAGCGCCAGTCCTCGCCCGGTTCGATCGAGGCGACGATGGGGTGACCGGCTTCGTCCGCGTGGCTGCGCGCGTGGCGGTTGGGCGAGGAGTCGCAGCAGCCCACCCGGCCGCAGGTGAGGCACAGGCGCAGATGGACCCACGTCGTACCGAGCCGCAAGCACTCCTCGCACCCTTCGGGCGTGCGCGGTTCGACCGGCCGGATCATCGACAGGTGAGGGTCGGGCGCGGCGCCGTTCATCGGCACCGCCGCCCGCCGCCGGGCTTCGGCAGACCGTCGATCAGCAGGGAGACACCCATGCCGAGCATCCAGGCGTCCTTGGCCAGCGGCAGGCCCTGCTCCGTCCAGCGGAGGCTGCCCTCCCGGCGCATGCCGGGCGTCTTCAGATACAGGCCCAGCGTGCCGACGGAGAACGCGGTCAGGGCGGCACCCGCCACGGCGGCCGGGACGACGGGCAGCAGCAGCGCCGCGCCGATCGTGACCTCGGCCTTGGAGAGCAGCCCGAGGAACGACCGTGCGTCCAGCTTGCCGAGGAACGGGTAGGTGCCCGCCGCGAAGCCCTGGAGCTGCTGGGCTGTCTCCTCGTCCGCGGACGACTTCGAGAGCCCGGAGTTGAGCAGGAACGCTCCGGCACTCAGGCGGAGCGGGAGCTGTCTCGCCAGGGACGACCCGTTCATGGACATCACCTCCCGTTCCCACCCACGCTAGCGGGGTGGGGCAGGTGCCGCACGAGGGACGTCGATCATGCGGTGACCTGCGAGAACACAACGGCCGACGGACGGGAATAGGAGCGCCCTCAGGGCCGTTGCACGCATTAGTTGAATGCGCAACTACAGAGGACGGGTGAGCATGATGCAGTTCGGGATCTTCACCGTCGGTGATGTCACCCCCGATCCCACCACCGGCAGGACCCCCACCGAGCACGAGCGGATCCGGTCCATGGTCACCATCGCGCTCAAGGCGGAGGAGGTCGGCCTCGACGTCTTCGCCACGGGCGAGCACCACAACCCGCCCTTCGTGCCCTCCTCCCCCACCACGCTGCTCGGATGGATCGCCGCCCGGACCGAACGTCTGGTCCTGTCCACCTCGACGACCCTGATCACGACCAACGACCCGGTCAAGATCGCCGAGGACTACGCGATGCTCCAGCACCTCGCCGAGGGCCGCGTCGACGTGATGATGGGCCGCGGCAACACCGGCCCGGTGTATCCGTGGTTCGGCCAGGACATCCGCCAGGGCATTCCGCTGGCCATCGAGAACTACGCGCTGCTGCACCGGCTGTGGCGCGAGGACGTCGTGGACTGGGAGGGCCGGTTCCGGACGCCGCTGCAGGGGTTCACCTCGACACCGCGCCCGCTGGACGGCGTCCCGCCCTTCGTCTGGCACGGCTCCATCCGCAGCCCGGAGATCGCCGAACAGGCCGCGTACTACGGCGACGGGTTCTTCGCGAACAACATCTTCTGGCCCAAGGAGCACTTCCAGAACCTGATCCGCCTCTACCGCGAGCGGTATGCGAAGTACGGCCACGGCACGCCCGAGCAGGCCGTGGTCGGACTCGGCGGCCAGGTGTTCATGCGCAGGAACTCCCAGGACGCCGTACGGGAGTTCCGCCCGTACTTCGACAACGCTCCCGTCTACGGGCACGGGCCGTCGCTGGAGGAGTTCACGCGGGAGACGCCGCTGACCGTCGGCAGCCCGCAGGAGGTCATCGAGAAGACCCTGACCTTCCGCGAGTCCTTCGGCGACTACCAGCGGCAGTTGTTCCTGATGGACCACGCCGGGCTGCCGCTGAAGACCGTCCTGGAACAGCTCGACCTGCTCGGCGAAGAGGTCGTGCCGGTGCTCCGCAAGGAGTTCGCGGCGGGCAGGCCGCCCGAGGTGCCGGACGCACCCACGCACGCGGCGCGCGTCGCCCGGCGGGACGCCGAAAAGGCCTCCGGCGACCCGGCCGCCTGAGCGTCGGACCCGGGACCGCGCCGGCGCCCGCCCGGAGCCCGAAGGCCCAAACCCGAAGGCCCAAGCCCGAAGGCCCAAGCCCGAAGGCCGAAGGCCGTGACGACGGACCACGCGACGCCGCCGTATCCCCCTCACACCCCCCGACCCCCGCAGGAAACCGAGAGGAAGGACGCCATGCAGCAGACCGAGGACGTCAGGGAACCGCTGCGGCTCGTGGTCGTCTCGGCCGGCCTCAGCCGGCCCTCGTCCACCCGCCTGCTCGCGGACCGGCTGACCGAGGCGACGGCGAAGCACCTGGACGACACCGGCCGCACGGCGGACGTCAGGGTCGTCGAACTGCGCGATCTGGCAACGGAGATCGCCAACCACTTCGTGACCGGATTCGCCGGGGGCACGCTGCGCGAGGTGATCGACGCGGTGACGGAGGCGGACGGCGTCATCGCCGTCACGCCGATCTTCACCGCCTCCTACAGCGGTCTCTTCAAGTCCTTCTTCGACCTCGTCGACCCCGCCGCGCTCGAAGGGAAGCCGGTCCTGATCGCGGCGACGGGCGGGACGGCGCGCCACTCGCTTGCCCTCGAACACGCCCTGCGCCCGCTCTTCGTCCACCTGCGCGCCCTCGTCGTACCGACCGCGGTCTTCGCCGCGTCCGAGGACTGGGGTGCCGGGGACGCGCAGACCGAGGGGCTGCCCGCCCGCATCGACCGTGCGGCCGGTCAGCTGGCGGCGCTGCTGACGAACCTGCCGCGTACCGCCGAACCGGCTGTCGCCGTCAGCCCGTTCGAGCAGCAGCTCGCGTCGCTCGGACTCGACTGACGCCCTCCCGCCTCAGGGCGCTCTGCGGAGACCAGCGACCACTTCGTTTCCGGCCGGGTGCCAGGCGGAGGTGCTGACCTGGGTTCGCAGCGGCGGGCCTGTTCGGGCCCTCTCGGAGCGCCACAACGAGATCATGCACCGGCCGGAGGGCAATCCGGGCGGCCGCGTCGTCGCCGTGGAGGAGCCCAGGCCGTCCGGCCCCCGGCATCCGGGCGTTCTTCTCCCCGGTCGCCGGGGGCCGGGGGCCGGGGCCACGGGTCGGCGGCGCCGGGATCCCCCCGCCGCCGGGCACCGGAGCGGGCGCGGAAGGCGTGGACGGCACCCCCACCGGACACCCGCCGGACCTCCACCTGCCCCGACAACTTGACAACTGCCCGTTTTGGATCCTTTTCTGAAGTTGAGGGGCTATCTCCATAGCTGCAGGTCACGGCCCTTCACGGTAGGTGGACCGGCGCACGGGCGGCGTGCGCCGGCAAGGCCGTGTGGATGGGAGAGCTGACATGGCACGCTCGGTCGGTATCGACCTCGGTACGACGAACTCGGTGGTCAGCGTCCTGGAGGGCGGTGAGCCCACCGTCATCCCCAACACCGAGGGGGCACGTACGACCCCGTCCGTGGTCGCCTTCGCCAAGAACGGCGACGTGCTCGTCGGCGAAGTCGCCAAGCGCCAGGCCGTGACCAACGTCGACCGCACGGCGCGGTCGGTCAAGCGCCACGTCGGCGACCCGGACTGGCGGTTCCCGGAGACCGGGGACGTGGACGGCAAGCAGTACACGGCCCAGGAGATCTCGGCGCGGGTGCTGCAGAAGCTGAAGCGGGACGCGGAGGCGTACCTCGGCGAGGACGTCACCGACGCCGTCGTGACGGTGCCCGCGTACTTCAACGACGCACAGCGCACCGCCACCAAGGAGGCCGGCGAGATCGCGGGCCTGAACGTGCTGCGGATCATCAACGAGCCCACCTCGGCCGCGCTCGCCTACGGCCTGGACAAGGAGAACGACCAGACCGTTCTCGTCTTCGACCTGGGCGGCGGCACCTTCGACGTCTCACTGCTCGACATCGGCGAGGGCCTGGTCGAGGTGAAGGCCACCAACGGCGACACCCTCCTGGGTGGCGACGACTGGGACCAGCGGATCGTCGATCACCTGGTCAAGCAGTTCAAGAACGCGTACGGGGTGGACCTCTCCAAGGACAAGATGGCGGTGCAGCGGCTGCGCGAGGCTGCCGAGAAGGCCAAGATCGAGCTGTCCGCCGCCACCGAGACGACGATCAACCTGCCCTACATCACGGCGTCCGCCGAGGGCCCGCTGCACCTGGACGAGAAGCTCACCCGCGCCCAGTTCGAGCAGCTCACCGAGGATCTGCTGGAGCGCTGCAAGGGGCCGTTCCACCAGGCGATCAAGGACGCGAAGATCAAGGTCTCCGACATCGACCATGTGATCCTGGTGGGCGGCTCGACCCGGATGCCCGCCGTGACCGAGCTGGTCAAGGAGCTGACCGGCAAGGACCCGCACAAGGGCGTCAACCCGGACGAGGTCGTGGCCATCGGAGCCGCGCTCCAGGCCGGTGTCCTCAAGGGCGAGGTCAAGGACGTCCTCCTGCTGGACGTCACCCCGCTGTCCCTCGGCATCGAGACCAAGGGCGGCATCATGACCAAGCTCATCGAGCGCAACACCACGATCCCGACCAAGCGCGCCGAGACGTTCACGACGGCGGACGACAACCAGCCCTCGGTTTCGGTGCAGGTGTACCAGGGCGAGCGCGAGATCGCGGCGTACAACAAGAAGCTCGGGATGTTCGAGCTGACCGGCCTTCCGCCGTCACCGCGCGGCGTCCCGCAGATCGAGGTGACCTTCGACATCGACGCCAACGGCATCATGCATGTCTCCGCCAAGGACCTGGGCACCGGCAGGGAGCAGAAGATGACCGTCACCGGCGGCTCCGCGCTGCCGAAGGACGACATCGACCGCATGGTGCGGGAGGCCGAGCAGTACGCGGAGGAGGACCGCACCCGGCGCGAGGCTGCCGAGGCCAGGAACAACGGCGAGGGGCTCGTCTACTCGACGGAGAAGTTCCTCGCCGACAACCCGGAGCGGATCCCGGACGAGGTGAAGTCGGAGGTCGAGGCAGCGGTCGCCGAGGTGAAGCAGCAGCTCGAGGGCGACGACACCGCCGCGATCCGTACGGCGACCGAGAAGCTGGCCGCCGTCAGCCAGAAGATGGGCCAGGCGATCTACGCCGACACCCAGGGCCAGGCCACCGCCGCGGGCGGTGCCGGAGCTGCCGGCGCCGACGCGGGCGAGGCCGGGAGTGCCGAGGGCGAGAGCGGCAAGGCCGAGGACGAGGTCGTGGACGCCGAGATCGTCGACGAGGACAAGGGAGACACGGCATGAGCACAGCGTCCGGCTCCCGTTCCGGGCCGCGGCGACCGGCACCCGTATCCGTCCGCGGCGGGCAGCGTACGGACCCGGCGGGCCTGCCCGCGCGGACGCCGCGCGGACAGAATCCCGCGGGAACGGCCAGGCCGCGGCCGCCCGAGGCGCCGCCGGCCACGCCGTCCGACGAGTCCGCCGCTGCGCCCCGGGCGAAGGAGCTTCTGGATCAACTCACCGAACGTACGGCGGACTTGCAGCGCGTCAAGGCCGAGTACGACAACTACCGGAAGCAGGTGCGCCGGGACCGTCTCGCGGTCCGCGAGGTCGCGGTGGCCAATGTGCTGCGCGGACTCCTCCCCGTCCTCGACGCCCTCGCCCAGGCCCGCGCGCAAGGCGAGGTCACGGGCGGATTCGGCGCCGTTGCCGGTGAGTTGGAGTCCCGTCTGGCCGAACTCGGGCTGGAGGGCTTCGGGGAGCCGGGCGAGCCGTTCGACCCGACGCGGCACGAGGCGATCTCCCGCACGGTCCCGTCCGAACCGACGAGCGCGACCGGGGCAACCGGCATGACGTGCACGGAGATCGTCCGCCGCGGCTACCGCGTGGGCGGTCAGCTGCTGCGCCCCGCCGAGGTGGTCGTCGCCGACCCGCCGACGCCAGCACCGACCTGATCCCCGCTTCTCGTACGGTCGTTGGCGCTTCTCGTACCGTCGTTGGCGGCACCGGCACTCGAGCCCGCGCCGGCACCGCCCGTACCCGCACCGGGGCCCGTACGCACGCCTTGGCCCGCGCCCGTCCCGGTCCGGCGGGACGGGGCGAACACCCAGTCCAGGCGCGGCTCCACCAGCGGCCGGAAGACCGCGCGCACCGGCGGCGAGCTGAGGAACAGGGCGAGACCGACCCCGAGCACGGTGACCGTCAGCCGGCCCGTCGGCGAGTGCCAGAAGGCCCCGTCGTACCAGCCCTCCCAGGCCGCCGTGCGAATGGCCAGCCCGTGCAGCAGATACGCGTAGAGCGTCCCTGCCCCGAGCGCGGTGTACCAGGTCCGACGGCGCGGCACCCAGGCCAGGAAGGCGGCCACCAGCAGCAGTGAACAGAGCAGCAGCGCAAGGGACATGGCGGCCCCGACCGGCCACGGCACGGCCAGCTCGTCCCAGCTCTTGCTGCGGACGGCCCACTCTGAGGTCATCCGCCCCTTCGCCAGGTACGCGACGCCCGCCGCCGCCACCATCACCGGCACCGCGGCGATCCGCACCCACCGGGCGCGCAGCATCTCCCAGTGCTCGGGACGCATGAGCAGACCGACCACGAAGAACGGCAGGAACTGCAGGATCCGGTCCAGATTGAGGACGGCGCCGATCTCGTTCGCGGCACCGGTCAGGGCGATGGCCACCGACAGTCCCAGCGCGACCCACCAGCGCATCACCAGCCACAGGGGCGCGGTGAGCCGCCAGACGAAGAGGGCGACGAGGAACCAGGTGAGATACCAGGGCGTCAGCAGGCTGATGTCGTTGCCGCGGTCGTCCACGAGATTGCCGTAGAGCGTGTAGATCGTCTCGAAGACGGCGTACGGGATGGCGATCCCCGTCACCAGTCGTTTGACCTGGCCCGGCTTGGAAGCAAAGGTCCGCGAGAAGTAGCCGGAGAGCACGATGAACACCGGCATGTGGAAGCTGTAGATGAAGAGATACCCCGCCCAGACCGCCCGGCTGTCCTTGAGAGGCTGCCAGGCATGGCCCACGACGACCAGGACCATCGCCAGCAGCTTCGCATTGTCGAAGAACGGGTCGCGTCCGCTTCCCTGTTCCCGCGCCGCGCTGTCCGTCACACAACCGCCTCCCCGGAATCGAGCTGGATTTCGCACCATACCTGCCATCGCGACTCATCCAGGTACGTACCGCGGAGGCGTGGCGTTCACCTCGGGCGGCGACCGGGACCGGGCAGGAAGGACGGCCCGGCTTTGCAAACGCTCACTCAACAGCGCTGCTGGCGGCCGGAGTTGGCCGTGGCGCCGCGCGGGCGGAACGGACGACGGCGGCTCCCCCGGTGAGCCGTCCCACACTGTGGGCCGGTCCTCGCCGGGGGAGCCGCCGTCGTGGAGCGGGGCCGGTCCGGCCCCGAGGGTCAGCGCCGTCCGGAGGGACGGAAGACCAACTCCAGCACCTCCTGCAGCGTGCGCTCCGGATCGCGGTCCGGACCGTCGGCGCGCCAGGCCACGAATCCGTCCGGGCGCACGAGAACCGCGCCGTCGGGCTTGGTGCCGTGGACCTCGGCCCAGTCGGCTCCGTCCTCGGGCGCGAGATCGTCGTCCGCGCCGTCTCCCACGCGGAAGCACCGCAGTGGCATGTCGAGCCGGTCGGCGAGCGCGAGCCCGGCCGCGTGCCACGCGGAACCCTCGGGGCCGGTGAGCAGAACGGGCGACTCCTCGTAGAGGTCGAGGGTTGACACCCTCTCCCCTGACCTGCGCAGCCACATGTGCGGGGCACGGGTGCCCGGGGCGCCGTCGATCTGCATGCGGTCCGGTACGACCGGCTGGTCGCGGTCCGCGCCGTGGAGCGCACCGTGGAGGTAGCGGTATCCGAGGGCGACGGTGAGGACGCCGCTCTGCTTGCCGGCTCCTGCCCCGGGCGCCGGGGAGTAGCCGGGGTGGCTGTGCTCGGCGGACCGGGCGGATGCGCGTGCGCTGGTCGCCTCCGCGACGGGGCGGCGCTCGGCCTCGTAGCTGTCCAGGAGCCCGGGGCCGGCCCAGCCGTTCAGCACGGCCGCGAGCTTCCAGGCCAGGTTGTGCGCGTCCTGGATGCCGGTGTTGGAGCCGAACGCGCCGGTCGGGGACATCTCGTGGGCGGAGTCGCCGGCGAGGAAGACCCTGCCGGCCCCGTACCGCTCGGCCACCCGCTCCGCGGCGTGCCACGGGGCCTTGCCGGTGATCTCGATGTCGAGGTCCTGGGTGCCGACCGCGGTACGGATGTGCCGCGCGCACCGCTCGTCGGTGAAGTCCTCCAGGGTCTCGCCCGTCTCAGGGTGCCAGGGCGCGTGGAAGACCCAGTGCTCGCGGTTGTCCACGGGGAGCAACGCACCGTCGGCCTCGGGATTGGTCAGGTAGCAGGCGATGAAACGGCGGTCACCCACCACGTCGGCGAGGCCGGGGGCGCGGAAGGTGATGCTCACGTTGTGGAAGAGGTCGCCCGGGCCGGACTGGCCGATGCCGAGCTTTTCGCGTACGGGGCTGCGCGGTCCGTCCGCGGCGATGAGGTAGTCGGCGCGCACGGTGTGGTGCTCCCCGGTCTCCCGGTCCTTGACCACCGCGGTCACGCCGTCCTCGTCCTGGTCGAACGAGAGCATCTCGCTGGAGAAGCGCAGGTCGCCGCCGAGCTTGCGCGCGCAGCGCACCAGGACCGGCTCCAGGTCGTTCTGGCTGCACAGGCACCAGCCGCTCGGGCTGAAGCGGGCCAGCCCGCCGCCCGGATCGATCTCCTTGAACAGCCATTCCTGGTCGTCGCCGGTCAGTGATCCCGCCTGGAGGATGCCGTGGTTCTCCGCCAGGATCGAGGCGGCCTCACGGATCTGGTCCTCCGCACGGGCGACGCGGAACAACTCCATCGTGCGAACGTTGTTGCCCCGTCCGCGGGGGTGTCTCGAGGTGTCCGAGTGCTTCTCGACCAGCATGTGCCCGATGCCGAGACGCCCCAGGAAGAGCGAGGCGGACAGGCCCACGAGGGAGCCGCCCACGATGAGGACCGGCACGCGGTCTTCGACCTTGTGATTCATGTGCTCAAGCTCCAGCCGCCGGGGTTGGCAATGGATTGGCAATGAAATCTCCATGCCCGACGGGAGATGTTTCGTTCACCCGTTTCACCCGCTTGGACCACACCATTCGCGCCGCCTGTAGGACCGGCACATGATCGATTCCGTTACCAGGATTTCGATGCCCCTCATCCGCGCGGGGAGCAGGGGGCCGCTTCGCTCGCGAAGGAGTTGCCAAGATGACAACGCTGTCGGAACGGGTGTCCCAGTCGGCCTTCGACGGTTCAAGGCTCCGGGTCATTCTGCTGCTGGACCTTCAGGACGGTGCGCAGCAGCGCTTCCTGGAGGCGTACGAGCACCTGTGCAGCCAGGTGGCGAGCGTCCCCGGGCACATCAGCGACCAGCTGTGCCAGTCGATCGAGAACCCCTCGCAGTGGCTCATCACGAGCGAGTGGGAGAGCGCACCGCCGTTCCTGGAGTGGGTCAACAGCGAGGATCACGTGCAGATGGTGCGGCCGCTGCACAGCTGCGTCCGCGACACCCGCTCGCTGCGGTTCAGCGTGCTGCGCGAGACGCCCGAACTCCCCTCCCTCGCCTCCGACCCGGCCAAGTTCGGGCGGCTCCAGCGCGAGCCCCGTATCGGCGACGGCATCGTCCGGCACGCCCTCACCTTCACCGTCAAGCCGGGGAGCGAGGACAAGGTCGCGGAGATCCTGTCCGGATACGTCTCCCCGCCCGCGTACGTCGACGACTCCACGCGTCTGCTGCGCACCACCCTCTTCATGCACGGCAACCTCGTGGTCCGGGCCATCGAGGTGCAGGGCGACCTCGTCGCCGCGCTCGGTCATGTGGCCCGGCAGCCCGAGGTGCAGGCGGTCGAGGAGGCCATCAACCCGTTCCTGGAGCTCCCCCGCGATCTCCACGACCCCGACTCCGCGCGGGTGTTCTTCACCCGGGCCGCCCTTCCCGCGGTGCACCACGTGGGCTACTCCGGGAGCCCGTCGGAGGGCGGGGAGCGTCACGCGCTCTACTACGCGGCCCGGGAGGGCTGCGGTATGGCGGTGGCCCGGCTGCTGGCCCGTCAGGACGAGCTGGCCGCGGACGACCCCACCAGTCCCGTGATGGGCAGCACGGTCTACCAGCGCGATGACATCGTTGTCCGGCAGATCGACCTGCGGGTTCCGCTCGAGAAGGACCCCGTACGGGCGCTCGGTATCAGCGGCACCCGCAAGGGCCCCGTCCTGGGCCGTCTCGTCGACACGGGCGGCGACGGCGAGCTGTCGACCGACCGCGAGATCGCACGGTTCCTCGCACGCGCCGACATGAAGCTGATCACCGACCGCCCCGCTCCCACTTCCTGAGCCGGGAGTCCCGTACGCGGGACCGCTCCCCGGTTCCCCGGCGACCCCGGCTCCCGCGGGCGCCGCCGCCCCTCACGTCGTCAGCCCAACGCCACCTTGGAGGTAGGCCATCATGACCAAGCCCGACCCACGCATCGTGGACCTCAGCGAGACCCAGCCCAACCGCCGGCGCGGTGGCGACCTGCGCGCCATGCTCACCCCCACGGCGGTCGGCGCCACGAGCGGCTTCATGGGCCTGGCCATCATGGAGCCGGGTGAGCGCATCGGCGAGCACTACCACCCGTACTCCGAGGAGTTCGTGTACGTCGTCTGCGGCAAGCTCGAAGTGGACCTGGACGGCGAGCCGCACCCGCTCAAGCCCGACCAGGGGCTGCTGATCCCCCCTCACATGCGCCACCGGTTCCGCAACATCGGTGACACCGAGGCCCGCATGGTGTTCCACCTCGGCCCGCTTGCCCCGCGGCCGGAACTCGGCCACGTGGACACCGAGGGGACCGAGGACACGGGTCAGGCCGGTCCGCCCGAACGAGCGGAGAAGGTTTCGTGACCCGCCGCGTGGCGGTCACCGGCGTCGGCGTCGTCGCCCCGGGCGGCGTGGGGATACCGGCGTTCTGGGACATGCTCGCGGCCGGGCGTACGGCGACACGGGGCATCACCCTCTTCAACCCGGAGGGCTTCCGCTCCCGTATCGCCGCCGAGTGCGACTTCGATCCCACGGCGCACGGCCTGGACGAGGAGACGATCCGACGCGCCGACCGGTACGTCCAGTTCGCGATGGTGGCCGCGGACGAGGCCCTGCGCGACTCCGGCCTGGAGCCCGAGGCGGAGAACCCCTGGCGCATCGGGGTGTCCCTGGGCACCGCGGTCGGTGGCACCACGCGGCTCGAGCACGACTACGTCGCCGTCAGCGCGTCGGGGCAGCGCTGGGACGTGGACCACCGGCAGGCGGGCGACCATCTGCACCGGGCGTTCTCGCCCAGCGCGCTGGCCTCCGAGGTCGCCGAGCGGATCGGCGCCCGCGGTCCGGTGCAGACGGTCTCCACCGGCTGCACCTCCGGGCTGGACGCGATCGGGTACGCCTTCCAGGCCATCGAGGAGGGCACGATGGACGTCTGCGTCGCGGGCGCCTCGGACTCCCCGATCTCCCCCATCACGGTGGCCTGCTTCGACGCGATCAAGGCGACGTCGCCGAACAACGACGACCCGGAGCACGCCTCCCGTCCCTTCGACGCCCACCGCGACGGTTTCGTCATGGGCGAGGGCGGCGCCGTGCTGATCCTGGAGGAGATGGAACACGCCCGTGCACGGGGGGCGACCGTCTACTGCGAACTCCGCGGCTACGCCACGTTCGGCAACGCGTACCACATGACCGGACTGACGCGTGAGGGCCTGGAGATGGCCGAGGCGATCAACGTCGCCCTCGACCACGCACGGATCAACAGCTCGGACGTCGACTACGTCAACGCCCACGGTTCCGGCACCCAGCAGAACGACCGCCACGAGACGGCGGCGGTGAAGCGGTCGCTGAAGGACCACGCCTACGAGGTGCCCATGAGCTCCATCAAGTCGATGGTGGGCCACTCGCTGGGCGCGATCGGCGCGATCGAGGTCGTGGCCTGCACCCTGGCCCTCGACCGGCAGGTCGTGCCGCCGACCGCCAACTACGAGACGCCCGACCCGGAGTGCGATCTGGACTACGTACCCCGGACGGCGCGTCCGCTCTCGCTGCGCACCGTGCTCTCGGTGGGCAGCGGATTCGGCGGCTTCCAGTCCGCCGTGGTCATGACGCGAGAAGGCGGGAGGACACGATGAGTCCCCAGCACAAGCGCCGTTCGGTCGTCACGGGCATCGGCGTCGTCGCCCCCAACGGGGTCGGCACCGACGCCTTCTGGAAGGCGACGCGGGAAGGCGTGAGCATCCTCGACCGGGTCACGCGCGAGGGGTGCGAGGACATGCCCCTGCGGATCGCGGGCGAGGTCCGCGGGTTCGACCCGGCGCTGCTGATCGAGGAGCGCTTCCTCGTGCAGACGGACCGGTTCACGCACTTCGCCATGGCCGCGGCCAATCTCGCCCTGGAGGACTCCGAGCTCCACCGGGCCGACCACGGCGGCTCCCCGTTCGCCGTCGGGGTCGTGACCGCCGCCGGTTCGGGCGGTGGCGAGTTCGGCCAGCGGGAGCTGCAGCGTCTGTGGGGCAAGGGGTCGACGTACGTCGGCCCGTACCAGTCCATCGCCTGGTTCTACGCGGCCAGCACCGGCCAGGTGTCGATCCGCGGCGGGTTCAAGGGGCCGTGCGGTGTGGTGTGCAGCGACGAGGCCGGTGGTCTCGACGCGTTCGCGCACGCGGGCAGGATCATCCGCAACGGCACCCAGGCGGTCGTCGTGGGCTCGGCCGAGGCGCCGCTCGCCCCGTACTCGATGGTCTGCCAGCTCGGCTACAACGATCTGAGCCGGGCCGGTGACCCGGCGCGGGCGTATCTGCCGTTCACGGCCGACGCCTGCGGGTTCGTCCCGGCCGAGGGCGGCGCCATGGTCGTGGTCGAGGAGGAGTCGGTGGCCCGCGGGCGCGGCGCGCGCGTGCGGGGTGTCGTCGCGGGGCACGCCGCGACCTTCACCGGCGCGTCCCGGTGGGAGCAGTCCCGCGAGGGGCTGGCCCAGGCGATCCGGCTGGCGCTGGAGGACGCGGGGCTGGCTCCCGAGGACGTCGACGTGGTCTTCGCGGACGCGCTCGGCGTGCCGGAGGCGGACCGCGCCGAGGCACTGGCGATCGCCGACGCGCTGGGCGCGCATGCGCGGCGCGTACCGGTGACCGCCCCCAAGACCGGTACCGGCAGGGCCTATTGCGGCGCTCCGGTGCTGGACACGGTCGCCGCGGCCCTGTCGATGGAGCACGGCGTCGTGCCGCCCACCCCCAATGTCGTCGAGGTGTGCCACGACCTCGATCTGGTCACCGGCGTCGCACGCGTCGCGGAACTCCGTACGGCGCTGGTGCTCAGTCGCGGGCTCATGGGCAGCAACTCCGCCCTGGTGATTCGGCACGCCGCCGACACCCCTGCGTGAGAACCGTCGCGACTCGCGAAGAAGGAGACACGTCATGAACGCACAACTGACCTTCGACGAGCTGGCCGCGCTCATGAAGTCCGGCGCGGGCCTCACCGTCGACCCGAGGGAGCTGGAGAACGAGCCGGACGCGACCTTCGCCGGATACGGCCTGGACTCGCTCGGCCTCCTCGGCATCGTCGGCGAACTGGAGAACCGGTACGGCGTATCGATGCCCCAGGACGCCGAGAAGAGCAAGACCCCGCGGGACTTCATCGACCTCGTCAACAGTGCACTGACCTCAGGAGCTTGAGATGCCCGGACACACCGAGAACGAGATCACGATTGCCGCTCCCCTGGACCTCGTCTGGGACATGACCAACGACCTGGAGAACTGGCCGCAGCTGTTCAGCGAATACGCGTCGGTCGAGGTGATCAAGCGCGAGGGCCAGAAGACGACCTTCCGCCTCACCATGCACCCCGACGAGAACGGCAAGGTCTGGTCCTGGGTCTCCGAGCGGACGACCAACCGCAAGGGCCTCCACGTCAAGGCCCGCCGCGTGGAGCCGGGTCCGTTCAAGCACATGGACATCAAGTGGGAGTACGCGGAGGTGCCCGGCGGCACGCGGATGCACTGGACGCAGGACTTCGCGATGCGCCCCGAGGCGCCGGTCGACGACGCCGGGATGACGGAGATGATCAACCGGAACTCCAAGATCCAGATGGAGCTGATCCGGGACAAGATCGAGCAGCGCGCCCGCGAACGCGGTGTGCAGGGCGCGCCCGTCCTTCCCAACTGAAGCCGGCGGGACCGGCCGGCCGCCGCACCCCTTCCGCGCGGCGTCACCGGCCGGTCCCGCTGCCCCGGGGCCTGTCGGGGTCCCGGGCCCGTGCTCGTACCAGCCCTACCAGGCCCGTACAGACAAGGACTCTCCATGCAGCACCGTGCACTGATCGTCGCCCGGATGTCGGAGCACTCGGCGACGGACATCGCCGAGATCTTCGCGGACTCCGACCGGGGCGAGCTGCCGCATCTGATCGGCGTCACCGGGCGCAGCCTGTTCCAGTTCGGCGATGTGTACCTGCATCTGATCGAGGCCGACCGTGAACCCGGCCCGGCCGTCGCCAAGATGACGGACCACCCGGAGTTCCGGGGCATCAGCGACCGGCTGTCGGCCTTCATCAACCCCTACGACCCGGCGACCTGGCGCAGCCCCAAGGACGCCATGGCCCGTGAGTTCTACCGCTGGGAGCGCGACGGAACCGGGTGAGGCACAGCCGGAGAGCTTGGAGGTACGCCCGACATGGTGCTTTACGACGACCGACCGGCCGACCCGCCGGCCGAGCGACCGCAGGAGTGGGTGCGGTGCACGCGCTGCGCCGGGCTGGTGTACGGCAAGCGATTCGGCAGGACCCTGAGCGTGTGTCCGGACTGCGGCTGGCACGCCCAGTTGACGGCCCCTCAGCGCCTGGACCAGCTGCTGGACCCGGGCTCCGCGTCACCGGTGGACCATGTGGAGCCGGTGCACGACCCGTTGGGGTTCCACGACACCCGCCCGTACGCGGAACGGCTGGAGGACGCGCGGGCCACCACGGGTCTGCGTGAGGCCATGATCTGCGTACGGGGCCGGATCGAGAGCCGTCCGGTGGTCGCCGCCGTGATGGACTTCCGCTTCCTGGGCGGCAGCCTGGGGTGCGGAGTCGGCGCGCTGATCGCCGAGGCCGCCCGCACATGCGTGCGCGAGCGCACCCCGCTCCTGCTGGTGACCGCGTCGGGCGGCGCACGCATGCAGGAGGGCGTGCTGTCGCTGATGCAGATGGCCAAGACGTCCCAGGCGATGGCGGAGCTGGACGAGGCGGGCATCCTCACGATCTCGCTGATCACCGACCCCACGTACGGCGGTGTGGCCGCCTCCTTCGCCACGCTCTCCGACGTGATCATCGCCGAGCCGGGGGCCCGGCTGGGCTTCGCGGGGCCGCGGGTGATCGAGCAGACGACGGGAGAGCGTCTGCCGGAAGGTTTCCAGACCGCTGAATTCCTGCTCGAACACGGCATGGTGGACGACGTCGTACCGCGGTCCGCCCTGCGCCCGACGCTGGGGCGCCTGCTGTCGCTGGGGTCCCCCGCCCGCCCGGACGCGGAGGCTCAGGGAGCCTCGCCCGCCGGTGCGGGCGCGATCGTGCGCGGCACGGACGAGGTGCGGCCGCGGGAGGCGTGGGACGCGGTCCGCCTCGCCCGGCACCCCAACCGTCCCACCGCGGCCGACTACGCGGACCACCTGCTCGACGACTTCCATGTGCTGCACGGCGACCGGCTCGCCGCGGACTGCACCGCGATCGTCGGCGGCCTCGGCCGCCTCGGCGGGCGCCCGGTGATGCTGATCGGACATCACAAGGGCGGTCCGGGGCTGGCCGAGCGGCAGCGCCACCAGTTCGGCATGGCGACCCCAGCCGGCTACCGCAAGGCGGCCCGGCTGATGCGGATGGCCGACAAACTCGGGCTGCCGGTCGTCACGTTGATCGACACGCCCGGTGCCAACCCCGGCCCGGAGTCCGAGCGGAGCGGCCAGGCGATCGCCATCGCGGAGAATCTGCGGCTCATGTCCCAGCTGCGTGTGCCGGTCGTCGCCGCGCTCATCGGCGAAGGCGGCAGCGGCGGGGCACTCGCGCTCGCCGTCGCGGACCGGGTGCTCGTCCTGGAGAACGGCGTGTACTCGGTGATCAGTCCCGAAGGGTGCGCGGCCATCCTGTGGAAGCAGGCGGACGCGGCCCCCACGGCGGCGGCGGCACTGCGCCTGGACGCACGGGAGTTGCTGCGTATGGGCATCGTGGACGGTGTCGTACCGGAACCGGAGGGCGGCGCCCACCAGGACCACGCGAAGGCGGCCGCACTGCTCGGCGCCGCGCTGCACACCGCCATGGACGAACTCACCCCCTGGGAGCCCGGCCGGCTGATCCGCGAGCGGAGAAGCCGGTTCGACCGCTTCGGTGTCGAGGCGACCATTCCCGTCGGAACCGGAGGAGGTTCATCATGACGCTGGACGCCAAGAAGGAGCACCATGAGAACGGTCAGCGCCTGTCGTTCACCGGGAACGGCTTCACCGGCGCCGATCTCACGCCGCTCGGCCACGCCAATCTGGAGTCCGTCTGCCGGAGCGTGATGGAGCTGGCGAAGGCCGCGCCGCGGCCGCCCCTGAAGATCAAGCTGCAGCACGGGCACATGACCGTCGAGATGGAGTGGCCCGACCCCGCCGCGCCTGCTTCGGCCGTGACGGTGGACGGAGCGGGCCCGGACGCGGCACTTCCGCAGGCGCCCGGGGCTCCCGCGGCCGCCCTGCGGTCCGCGTCCGGCGCCGCGGCCGCTGCCGCCGTGGACGCCGCGGCCGCCGCCCAGATCCCGCCGGCCGACGAGGGGCTGATGTACCTCCTGGCGCCGACGGTCGGCACCTTCTACCACGCACCCGAGCCCGGCGCCCCGCCGTTCGTCGCGGTCGGCGACATGGTCAGGCCCGGCCAGCCGATCGGGATCCTCGAGGTCATGAAGATGATGAGCACCATCGAGGCCGAAGCGGCAGGACGGGTCAAGGAGCTGTTGGTGCAGGACGGTTGCCCGGTGGAGTTCCAGCAGCGGCTGGTCTCCCTGGAACCGCTCTCCGACGCGGAGGCCTGATCCCATGTTCAGTACCGTACTCGTCGCCAACCGGGGCGAGATCGCTCTGCGGATCGCCCGCGCCTGCCGTGAACTCGGGATCAGAACGGTGGCTGTGTACTCCACCGCGGACCTCGACTCGTCCGTGGTGCGCTTCGCGGACGAGGCGGTGCACATCGGCCACTCGCCCTCGAAGGCCAGCTATCTCAACGCGCCCGCGATCATCGAGGCGGCCAAGCTGTCCGGCGCCCAGGCCATCCACCCCGGCTACGGATTCCTGTCCGAGGACCCCGACTTCGCCGAGATCTGCGAGGCCAACGGCATCACCTTCATCGGACCGTCCCCGGAAGTCATCCAGCGGCTGGGCGACAAGGCCGAGGCCCGCGCCGCGATGGCGGAGGCGGGCCTGCCGGTCCTGCCGGGCAGCACCGGTGCCGTGGCCACGGCCGCGGACGCCAAGGAGATCGCCCAGCAGACCGGATATCCCGTGATCATCAAGGCCGTTGCGGGCGGCGGGGGCCGGGGCATGGCGGTCGTGCGCGACCCCGACGACCTGCTCGCCGCATACCGGGAGACCCGCGCGCACGCACGGGCGGTCTTCGGTGACGACCGGGTCTACCTGGAGCGCTACATCGAGGACGCGCGCCATGTCGAGGTGCAGATCCTCTGCGACCGGCACGGCGCCGCCGTCCACCTGGGCGAGCGGGACTGCTCGGTCCAGCGCCGGCACCAGAAGCTCGTCGAGGAGGCACCGGCGCCGAACCTGCCGGAGGAACTGCGGGCGGCGATGTGCGAGTCGGCCGTACGGGGCGCCGTCGCCGCCGGATATGTGGGCGCCGGCACGTTCGAGTTCGTCGTGACGCCGTCCCGCGAGTTCTATCTCATGGAGATCAACTGCCGTCTGCAGGTGGAGCATCCGGTCACCGAGATGCTCACCGGGATCGACATCGTCCGGGAACAGATCCTCATCGCCGCCGGCCTGCCGCTCGGTATGAGCCAGGAGGACGTCGTACGGCGCGGGGTGGCGATGGAGTGCCGCGTCAACGCGGAGGACCCGGCCCGCGGCTTCGCGCCCACGCCCGGCCGCCTGACCGAATTCGTCCCGCCGGGCGGGCCGTTCGTACGGGTGGACACCCACAGCTACCCGGACTGGCTGATCGGCCCGGACTACGACTCGCTGCTGGCGAAGACCGTCGTCTGGGCGCCGGACCGCGAACAGGCCATCGCCCGCATGGACCGTGCCCTGGAGGAGTTCCGCGTGGACGGCCACGGCGTACGGACCACGATCGGCTTCCTGCGGCGCACGCTGGCGCGCGCCGAGTTCCGTGCCGCGCAGCACACGACGGGACTGGTGGGGAAGATGCTCGACTCCGAGGAGGACGAGAGCGGGAACGCGCGCTGCACGGCGGAGGAGCCGACCGCCGTGTAACGGCTGCACGGAACACATAGGCCGGGTGCCGGAGAGAACTCTCCGGCACCCGGCCTCTTCGCTGCGTCCTCCGCCGCCCGGCTTCAGCCGCCGGGCACGGTGCTCTCGAGCGCGTGCAGATACGCGTTGACCGGGTGGACCGCGCCGACCTGCAGGCCGGCGTCCGTCATCCGGCTGACCAGGCTTTCCCGGGTGTGCTTCGCACCGCCCACGTTGAGCAGCAGAAGCAGGTCCATGGCAGTCGTGAACCGCATCGACGGGGTGTCGTCGACGAGGTTCTCGATGACCACGACGCGGGCCCCGGGGGGCGCGGCCTCGACGACGTTGCGCAGGGTCCTGCACGTGCTGTCGTCGTCCCACTCGAGGATGTTCTTGATGATGTACATGTCCGCCTGGACCGGGACCTCCCGGCGGCAGTCGCCGGGAACGATCCGGGCGCGGGAAGCGAGAGGGCCACCGTCCTTGAGCCGGGGGTCCGCGTTCTCCACCACTCCGGGCAGATCGAGCAGCGTCCCGCGCAGCTGCGGATGCTTCTCCAGCAGACTGGCGAGGACGTGTCCCTGGCCGCCGCCGATGTCGACGACCGAGGACACCCCGGTGAGATCGAGGAGTTCGGCGACGTCCTCCGCGGACTGCCTGCTGGAGGTCGTCATGGCCCGGTTGAACACCTGGGCCGACTCCGGCGCGTCCTGGTGGAGGTAGGTGAAGAACTCCTTGCCGTACAGGTCCGAGAAGACACTCTTCCCGGACCGCACCGCCTCGTCCAGCCGCGGCCAGGCGTCCCAGGTCCACGGCTCCGTGCACCACAGGGCGATGTAGCGGAGGCTGTTCGGCGCATCGTCCCGCAGCATCCTGGACATCTCCGTGTGGACGAACCGCCCGTCCCCGGTCTCCTCGAAGATCCCGTAGCAGGACAGCGTGCGCAGGAGCCGTCGCAGCGGCTGCGGTTCGGCCTTGATCGCCGCCGCCAGCTCCTCGGCCTCCGCGGGCGTCTCGTCCAGGGCATCAGCGACGCCCAGTCGCGCCGCGGCGCGTACGGCCGCGGCACACGCCGCCCCGAACACCAGCTCGCGCAGGCGCATCGCCGGTACGGGGGTGGGACTTACGGTGGTCATTCCGCTTCCATTCTTCCGGTGAAGCCCGCTACGGGAGACCCGTTACGGGAGTCGGCACAGGCCGGAGGGCTTGGAGACCTGGCAGACGTTGTTGATGAACCGGTTGTCGTTCCCGGGCTGCTGGTCGACCAGGTCCGCGGGACGGTTGCCCAACGCCACGTTGTCGCTGATGACATTGCGCTCGTTCGTGGCACCCACGAAGCTCTTGAACAGGACGATGCCGCCGGACAGCGGAGATTCGCCGCGGTTGTTGCGGACGACGTTCCGCGTCACCAGGGTCTGCTCGGTGCCGGTGAGCACGATGCCGGAGCCCTGGATGTAGGGGAGGCGGCTGTTGCCGGGGCAGTACCGGTTGTTCCGCTCGACGACGTTGTGGCGGATGGTCATGTCACCGGCCGGCGGGTTGCCCTCGTCGCCGACGACGAACACGCCGCCGCAGTTCCCGCTGATGCTGTTGGCCTGCACGGTGAGGTTCCTGACGCGGCGCAGGGTCACGCCGATCCGGTTGCCCACCAGGCGGTTCGCGGTCACCGAAGCGCCCCGGGTGTCGAGGCCCCCGCCTTCACGGTCGACGGTGTTGGCGATGAAGATGCCCGACTCCTTGTTGTCCCGGGCGACGTTGGCCCGGAACCGGCCGCGGGTCGACCACTGCTGGGCCATGCCCCACTGGCCGTTGGTCCGGGCGTTGACCCGGTGCACACTCAGCCGGTCGGTCCAGGAGGCCCACAGACCGTTCTTCCGGAAGTCGGTGACGGTCAGATCGCCGATGCTGACGCCCTCGACCGGACGGTTGGACCTGCCGATGACGCAGATGCCGTTGCCGTCCGTGGCGCAGGTGTGGGCGGACCGGGTGGACGTGCTGCGGGGCGCGCCCGTGAGCACCGTGTCCCGGCCCGAACCGCGGATCGTCAGATGCGACGTCGTGATGAGCACGCTCTCGCGGAACGTGCCGGGCCTGATGAGGATCGTGTCCCCGGGCCGGGCGCGGTCGACGGCGCGCTGGATCGATTCGCCGGGGCGCACGATGTGCGTGTCGTGGCGTGTCTTGGGCGCCGGGCTCGCGTCCGCGGGCGCTGCTGCGCCCAGACCCGTCACTATGACGGCAGTGGTCCAACCGAGGCACTTAATGCGGCGTTTAGTCATGCAAGCGAAGCTATGACCGATTTGAACCGCTCGCCACATTTCGTGATCGAACGGGTGCGCACCGTACGCGCCCCGCGACCGTTCCGCATCCACGGCGAGAGCCCGGTCCACCACCAGGCGGAATTCGCGGCGAGGGAGCCGTCTACGACGCGGGCGGCCTGCCCGGCTCGTCTCCGCCGGGCTCGTCGGCCGCTCGCGGAGCGACGGGCCGCGGGTCGCGGACCGGATCCGCGTACGGCTCGGGAGCGGTCGGCCCGCCCGGCATCTCTGCCGTGAGCCACGCCGCGAGACTGGGCGGCAGGAACCAGGGTCGAACACCGGGGACGGTCACATGAGGCCAACGGTGTGACACTCCTTCGCGACACCCGTCGGCGGCCACGAGACGCCCAATGCCACCCGAACGGCTCTTCAGGGTGCGGCGCCTGCCGGCCGGTCAGGGGCCGGGCTCGGCGCGGGATCAGGCTCGGCGTGGAGCCGGGGCGGGCGCCGTACCGGGGTGTCAGGGCTTGCGGCCCACGACCCCGTACTGGGCCACCTCGCCTGTCCCCTCGGCCGCATCCGGGTCCGGCCGCCAGCGGGCGCAGGAGACGATCCCCGGATCCAGGATCTCCAGTTGCCGGAAGAAGCGCGCCAGGTCCTCCCTGCCGCGGGCGACGATCGGCGGCGTGGCGTTGTCGTTCCAGAACCGCATGGCCTCGGCGTTCCCCTCGCCTCCGAGCTCCAGCGTCGGGTGGGTGACCACGAGGTGGCTGCCCGGAGGTACGGCGTCGAGCAGCCGGTCGACGACGGCCTGCGCCTCGGCGGTGTCGAGGACGAAGTTGAGGATGCCCAGCATCATCACGGCCACCGGCCGGCCGAAGTCGAGGGTCCGTGCGGCGGCGCGGAGGATCGAGTCCGGGTCGTGGGCGTCCGCGTCGACGTAGTCCGTGGCGCCGTCGGCGGAGCCGGTGAGCAGGCGGCGGGCGTGGGCGAGGACGATCGGGTCGTTGTCGACGTAGACGATCCGGGACTCGGGGGCGATCCGCTGGGCGACCTCATGGGTGTTGTCGGCGGTGGGCAGGCCGGTGCCGATGTCGAGGAACTGCCGGATCCCGGCCTCACCCGCCAGATGGCGCACGGCCCGGCGGAGGAACGCCCGGTCGGCCCGCGCGACCTCGCCGATGCTGGGGTACAGGGACGTCACCCGGTCACCGACCTCGCGGTCCACGAGGTGGTAGTCCGTGCCGCCGAGCCAGTAGTTCCACACCCGGGCGTTGTGCGCGAGACCGCCCGCGCCCCTGGCCGGCTCCCCCGGTCCCCCGCCGCTCTCCGTCACGTTCCGCCTCCCCGCGTCGTCGGCTGCCATCATGCCGTTCCGGGCAACGGCCTTTCCATGAGGCGCAGTTGTATCGGCGCGCCGCCGCCGATCGCCCAGGCGGCGCGGTCAGTCGCTGACCTCGAACCACACCGACTTCCCTCGCCCACTGGGTGACTTGCCCCAGGCGGAGGCCATGGTCTCGACGATGACGAGGCCGCGGCCGTGCTCGGAGTCGGTGTCCGCCTCGTCCGTGAGCGTGATGGGCGCGGGCATGGGGGGCCGGGGGTCGGAATCGCGTACCTCCACCCGTATCCGGTCGGGGTACTCGCGGAGCCGTACGTCCACGTCACTGTCGGCGTGTATCAGGGCGTTGGTCACCAACTCCGTGGTCAGCAGCTCGGTTTCCCCGCAGAGATCGTCCCGCCCCCAGTGCATCAGCGCCCTGTTGACGAAGCGCCGGACCTCCTTGACGGCCTTCAGGTCGTGGCGCTGGACGGACATCCGGGTCACGCGCCGCTGCGTGCCCGGCAGCGCGCCGTCGTAGCGCGCCAGCAGCAGCGCGACGTCGTCGTCCCGCCGCCTGGCCTCGCCACCGGTGATGGCGGTGAGGCGGTCGGCCAGATCCTCCAGGCGCCGGCCGCCGTCGTCGTGCAGGACGTCCCCGACGCGCCGCATGCCGGACGCGAGGTCCAGCGTGTGGGAGTGCACCAGGCCGTCGGTGTAGAGCGCCATGACGGTGCCGGGCGGGAGCACCAACTCGCCCGAGCGGTACGGGATGTCCGGTGTGACACCGAGGGGGACGCCCGTCGGGACGTCCGGTGTCACGGCCTGTCCGCCGGGGCTGCAGATCACCGGGGCGGGGTGCCCCGCACAGGACACCTCGGCGGTGCCCGCGGCGGTGTCGATCCACACGCAGCAGCAGGTGGCGAACAGGTCGGTACCCAGCTCCGCGAGCAGCCGACTGGTCCGCCCCAGGACGTCGGCGGGGCCGTGGCCCTCGGCGGCGTAGGCCCGTACGCCGCTGCGGATCTGGCCCATGACGGCGGCGCCGGTGGGGCTGTGGCCCTCGACGTCGCCGACGACGAGCCCGACCTTGCGGTCCGGCAGGGTCAGGACGTCGTACCAGTCGCCGCCGACCGATCCCCCGGCCGCGGCGGGGAAATAGCGGGCGGCGGTGTCCAGTTCGGCGATGTGCGGGAGCTTGTGCGGGAGCAGACCCTGCTGGAGGCCCTGGGCCAGGGCGTGTTCGGCCTCGAAGAGGCGGGCGCGCTCCAGCGACTGGGCCAGCAGCCCGGCCATGGTGACGAGCGCCGACCGTTCCTCCGCGCCGAAGCGTCGGGGGTAGGCGAAGCCCAGGACGAGTGTCCCGATCCGCTGGCCCCCGCTGACCAGCGGCAGCAGCGCGCTCGCCTCCATGTCCTGCGCGAACGGGCCGAGCCGGTCGCGGGCCGGTGCGCTCTCGTCCTCGAGGAAGAGCGGCTCCTCGGGCGCCAGCACGTGCTGGTCGAGTTCGTCACCGCCGGGGGACACACGGGCCAGGGGGCGGATGGTGTCGGGCGGATACCCGGCGTACCCGACCACATGAGGGCGGCCCGCGTCGAAGGTGAGGACGGCCGTGCACTGGGCGCCGACGGGCTCCATGATGCGGTTGACCACGGCCTCGATCACATCGGTCAGCCGGGACGCCTCGGCGAGCGCGGACGCCAGCTTGTACACGTGGTAGAGGAGCGAGACCCCCGACGCCTCCGCATCCGCGTACTCCCCCCGGTCGGAGGTCTGCCGGTTCTCCGGCAGGAGGAAAACGGGGGCCGAGGACCCGCGCACCGCGACGTAGTGTTCCCCGATCCTCTCCAATTCGCGTGCGAGATCCGCCGCCACCCCCAAGCAATAGGACAATTCCTCGTATGGAATGTCGCGCGGTCCCCGCGGCGGCACCCAGAGCATGGTGAGCACCGCGGAAATACGGCCGAATACCCGGACCGGCGTGGAGACCACGGTGTAGGAGAAAGGCATGGTCACGTCGAGCCGGGAAGGGAAATTCAGCGATTCCGGGTGGGAGAGAACGGCCTGTTTTCCGGTGCGTTTCGCCTGCGCCGCCGTGTACCTCTCGTCCTCGACGGACATCCGCTCCACGGTCGTGAAGATGGACAGCGGGCCGCCGACGACGACGGCCGCGGAGAGCGCCCTGCCGCTGTCGACAGGGACGTAGGTGATGGCGCTGCTCGCCCGGAGACGGTCAACGGCCGGGCGCAGAACCGCGGCCAGAGCCACGTCCGGGCGCTGCGCAACGGTCTGCGGCCCGGGCGATCGCTGTCTGCGGCCGGCGTGCACTGACCGCCGGTGACCGTGATCCATCATGAAGATGCTCCGCACACACATTGGCGGACGGCCTCGCGTACATCGTCTCACAGGGCCACTCACCGCACCTTTGATCCATTTCACAGGGCTTTGCCCCTGTGAGGCGTGCCACATCAAGCCCCGGACCGCGTCGTGAAGCGGTGATGGGGCAGCAGGCTGAGGCAGTCACCGGAATCCGCCGGTCCGCTCCAGGGAGCACCGCGCACCGCACACCGTGCACGTCCAGCCGTCGTACGTCGCAGCCCTGCGGCGGCCACGGGGCGCCGCGGTCCGAGGTCGGGGCGTGCGGAGGTCGGGGGCCGGGCAAGGAGCCCGGGCACCAGCACCCAGCCCTGGCACCGTGCCGGATTCCGCCGCGGATCGCTCCCGGCGGACCGCAAGGCAGAAAGGCGCGACAGACCATGGGCCCCTTCGGACGAGCCGCGGCATTCTCCGCCCTGTGCGCCGCCCTTCTCCCGCTGACGATGTCCGGGCCGGGAACTCCGTCCGCGATGGCCGGTGGCCGCAATGCGGCGGAGCGCCCCGACGCGGGGATGTCCCCGGCGATGTCCACGGCGCTGCAGAAGGCGGGAGCATTGTCGTCAGGACATCTCTCGGTCGCCGTTCTGGATCTGGACAGCGGGGCGTCGGACCAGTACGCGCCGTCGGACCGTGTTTTCGCCACCGCCAGCATTGTCAAAGCCGATATTCTCTCCGCCCTTCTGCTCAAAGCCCAGGACGAAGGCCGTACGCTCACCGCCCCCGAGCGCGCCGACGCCGATCGCATGATCCGCGTCAGCGACAACGACGCGGCCAACCGCCTCTGGAACCGGATCGGCGGAGGCGACGGTCTGACGCGGGCCAACCAGCGGCTCGGGCTCCTCGCCACCACCCCCGGCCCGACCTGGGGCGTGACGACCACGACCGCATCCGACCAGCTCGAACTGCTGCGGGCCATCACCACGGACGACTCCCCGCTCACCCCCGAGAACCGCGCCCGTCTCCACGACCTGATGACCCGCGTGCAGACCGACCAGGCGTGGGGCGTCTCGGCCGCCGCCGACCCCGGTTCCGTCACGGCGCTCAAGAACGGCTGGCTGCCGCGGACCGCGACAGGGCTGTGGGTGGTGAACAGCATCGGCGAGGTGCGCCACGACGGCCACCGGCTGCTGGTCGCCGTCGTCTCCGACGGGCACCGCACGATGGACGTCGGTGTGCAGCAGGTGGAGGCCGCCGCCCGGGCGGCCACCGACGTGGTGACCGACTCGGCCTGACCGCCCGCCCGTTGGGCCGGCCCCGCGGCCGGACGGCTCGCCACCCTGCCGCGGGGTGAGAACCCTCAGCCCGCGCCTGCGCGACTGAGCCCCGCCCGGGTCCGGCCCGCGCCTCAGCGGTACGGAGCCGCACCCGCCGTAACCGTCAGTCCAGAGCCCGCAGGAACGCCGCCGCCACCGGCCCCGCGTCCTTGCCGCCCGAGCCGCCGTCCTCCACCAGGACGGCGAAGGCCAGATCGCCCCGGTAGCCGATCATCCAGGCATGGGTCCGCGGCGGGTTCCTGGTGCCGAACTCCGCGGTCCCGGTCTTCGCGGCCGGACGGCCGGAGATCCCGCGGAGCGCCGAGCCCGAGCCCTCGGTCACCACGGCACCCATCAGCGACCTCAACTGCCGTACGACGGCCGGGTCCAGGGCCTTCGTGGTCCGGTGCCGGGTCTTCACCGCATCGGGCACCAGCACCGGCTGCGCGAACGAGCCCGACCGTACGGTGGCCGCGACGGACGCCATGACGAGGGGACTCGCCTCCACCCTCCCCTGGCCGATCATGCTCGCGGCCTTCTCCTCGTCGGTCGTGGCCTCGGGCACGCTGCCGTCGAACGTCGCCGCCCCGACGTCCCAGGTGCCGCCGATGCCGAACTGCCCGGCGGTCTCGGCCAGTCCACCGTCCCCGAGCCGGTCCGCCAGTCCGATGAACGCCGTGTTGCAGGACTGCGCGAAGTCCTTGCGGAAGGTGGTGCCCGAGGGCAGGCCGAACTCGTCCTGGTTCTGGAACGCCCGGCCGCCCGCCGTGACCGTACGCGGGCAGGGCACCGTACTGGTCGGCTTCACCCCGGACCGCAGCAGCGCCGCCGTCGTGACGACCTTGAACGTGGAGCCCGGGGCGTAGCGGCCGCCGAAGGCCCGGTTCTCCGCGGAGTCGGGGGTGTTGGCGACGGCCAGGATCTCGCCGTTCGCCGGGCGCAGCGCCACCAGGGCCGCCTTCTTCCTCACCTTGGCGAGGGCCTTCTCGGCAGCCGCCTGGGTGTCCGGGTCGATCGTGGTCCGGACGGGCTTCCCGGGTTTCGCGGGGCTGCGGTAGAGCGGGCGCCCGGCTTCCTCCACCTCGTTGACGGCGCGGACGACGACGGACGGGCGGCCGGCGAGCTGCCTCTGGTAGCGGTACTGGAGTCCTGACGTGCCCACCTCGTCGGTGCCTTCGGCGTACGGTCCCGCGTGGGTGAGCGTACGGTCGGTGGCGGGCTGGACCGTGCCGATCAGCGGCCGGGCCGTGGTGGCGACGGCGCGCGGGTGCTCGTAGAACTGGAACCCGGGGATGGGCAGCAGGTCCTCTCTCACCTTGCGGTACACGTCGTCCCGGAGAGTGATCACCGGAACCGCCTGGTCCGGCTTCGCCGCTTTCACTCGCGACTTCAGGGCGCCGGTGTCGATCTCGGTGCCGAGGTCGGGGTTCTTCAGTGCCCGGTAGGCACGGTCGGGATCGCTGAGCTTGGCCGGCCAGATGCGGATGTTCCACACGCTGCCCTCTGGCGCCAGGTTCTTCCCGTCGGCGGCCAGGATCCCGGCGCGGCGCGGCAGCTCGCGCTCGCGCACCAGCCGCATGAAGGGCTCGTCGAGCGCCGGGTGCAGGACCGAGGGGGCGAAGTGCACCTTCCACTCGTCGCCGGACTTCCGTACCTCGGCACCGGACCCGTACGCCCAGGTGCCCGCTCCGCCGAGGGTGAGCCGGACGCGGAAGGGCACGCGCGCGGTCCCCTCCTTGCTCCCGTCCTTCTTCTGCCCGGGCGTGAACTGCGCCTTCTTCAGCCCGAGTTCGCGCCACAGCCGGGTCAGTTCGGCTTCGGCCGTGCTCGGGTCGTCGGTGTACGAGGCCGCCTTCTTCGTGTCGCCGTCGGCCCAGGCGGCGAGGAAGGACGCCGCAGCCTTCGTGGCCGGATCCTGGTCGGCGTCGCAGCCGGCTGCCAGGCTCGCGATCGCGGCCACCGCGAGGGCCGCCGCTCCGGCGCGTACGGCGGGAGCGGTGCGGGGGTGTCGCATGAGCGCTCTTCTCCTGGGTCGGGCCGGCGGGAGACCGGGACTGGGCGGAGGACGGGGACGGCCTACGAGGACAGGTGCCCCGCGCGCCGCCGTATGCCGCCGCTCTCCCCCGGATTTCACCCGACGCCGGGAGACCGGCGGAAGGGGTCGGAGGGATGCGGGGCGGCAGCCGGAAGGGCCCCCGCCGGGACAGAACGGAGGAACGGACCGGGGCTCGGGGAGCGACCACCCCCCGGGATACGGTGGGGCCGCCGGACAACATCCCACAGCTGAACCGGAGTCCGTCTCACCATGGATGAACCCGTGACCGCGACGGCCCCGCACACCGTCCGGCGTCCGATCACCTCGCAGTGGTGGACCGATGTGACCTTTCTGCACTGGCCCGCCGACCCCGCCGCCGTGGCCCCGCTGCTCCCCCGCGGCACCCGCCCCGACCTCTTCGAGGGCAGGACGTATGTGGGGCTCGTGCCCTTCCGCATGGAGCGCGTCGCGATCGGCCGCCGCCCGGCGCTCCCCTATCTGGGCACGTTCGCGGAGACGAACGTCCGGCTCTACAGCGTCGACGCGCACGGACGGCGAGGCGTGGTCTTCCTGAGCCTGGACGCGGCCCGGCTGCTGCCGGCCCTCGCGGGGCGGGCCGGATTCCGGCTGCCGTACCGCTGGTCGTCGATGCGGATATCCCGGGACGGGAACCGCATCACGTACACCGGGACACGGCGTCGGATCCCCGGGGCGCGGCCGGGGACTCAGGATCGGCGGACCGGCGGCGAGAGGGCCGCGTCGTACCACGTGCAGGTCGAGGTGGGCGCACCGCTCGACGAACCGACCGATCTGGAGACGTTCCTCACCGCTCGCTGGGCCCTCCACGTCGACTGGTACGGCCGTACCCTCCGCCTGCCGAACGCGCACCCCGCATGGCCGCTGCACCGGGCCACCGTCCTCCGCCTCGACGAGGATCTGATCGTCTCGGGCGGTCTTCCGGCGCCGGTCGGCCCGCCGTGCAGTGTGCTCCACGCCCCGGGCGTGCCCACGCTGTTCGGCACACCGGCTGCCGTGGAGCCCGCGGGCTAGCAGCCGCGCACCCTCAGACACGGCATCCCCAACACGCCGAGGCACGGGGGGAATTCGTCAGCGTTCCGGTGACCGCCGGGGACGGGATCCGGCAGATTGGGCGCCATGACGAATGATCAGGTTCCCCCGCCGAGCATCGACACCAGCCTGCCCCACTCCGCCCGCATGTACGACTACTGGCTCGGCGGGAGCAGCAACTTCGCCGCCGACCGGGCGCTCGGCCAGGCCTTCGAGCAGGCGATCCCCAGCATCAGGACCATGGCGCGGGAGAACCGCCGGTTCCTCGGACGGGCCGTGCGCCACATGGTCGAAGAGGCCGGGACAACCCAGTTCCTCGACATCGGCACCGGCATCCCCGCGCCGGGCGACACCCACTCGGTCACCGAGATCGTCGCGCCGGACAGCCGTGTCGTCTGCGTGGACAACGACCCGATCGTCAACGCTCACGCCCAGGCTCACGCCCGTAGGACGGCGGCCGAGGGCACACCCTCCCGGACGGTCTACGTGCAGGCCGACCTGCGGCGGCCCGAGGAACTCCTCCGGGCCCCGGAGCTCACCGCCGCGCTCGATCTCGACCGGCCCGTGGGGCTGTTGCTCATCGCGGTGCTGATGCTCCTCGACGACCGGGACGACCCCTGGGCGAGCACGGCCACACTGCTCGACGCCCTCCCGCCCGGCAGTCAGGTCGCCATCACGCACCCGACCCAGGACTTCGACCCGGCGGCGATGGGCGAGGTCGTCAAGGCCGCGGAGCAAGGCCACATGACGCTGGTGCCCCGTGAACGGAGCCAGGTCGAGCGGTTCTTCGGCGACTGGGAACTCGTCGAGCCGGGTGTGGTGCCGGTGATGGGCTGGCGGCCGGACGGCGACCTCCCGGACGACCCCAACGCGGCGTACTACTGGGCGGGCGTGGCACGCAAGCCGTCCTGACCCGCGCGGGGCGGGGCGTCACGGCGTGACGTGCGCGCGGCGGCGCGGCGTCCGAGGGCCTGGTACGCGCGTCGCGCCTCAGGGCTTGATGCCCACGCCCGCCCACAGGCTGACCTCGGCGTCCGTCAGGTCGCTCGTCGCCACCGCGTCGGCACCGCCCTCCGCCGGATGCCAGCGGTGCGGCACCTCGACGCCGGGGTCGAGCAGGTCCAGCCCCGTGAAGAAGGTCTCCACCTCCGCCTTGTTGCGCACCTGCGCCGGGGTGCCGCCGCTGCGGTAGATCTCCGTGACCTTCGCCCAGGTGGGCGGGTCGAAGTCCGGGGTGCAGTGGGTCAGGGCGAGCGCGGAGCCGGACGGCAGCGCGGACATGAGCCGCTCGACGATCCCGTAGGCGTTCTGCTCGTCGGGGATGAAGTGCAGCAGGGCGTTGAGGCTGAGCGCGACCGGCTCGGTCAGGTCCAGGGTCCGGGCGAGCTGAGGGGAGGAGAGGATCGCCTCGGGGTCCCGGGCGTCGGCCTCGATGTACTCCGTGCGGCCGTCGGGCGCGCTGACCAGCAGGGCTTCGGCGTGGGCGAGGACGATCGGGTCGTTGTCGACGTAGACGACGCGGGCGTCCGGTACGACGGACTGGGCGACCTCGTGCAGGTTCGGGCTCGTGGGGATGCCCGTACCGATGTCGAGCCACTGGCGGATGCCGCGCCCAGCGAGGAGGCGGGTCGCCCGGTGCATGAACTCCCGGTTGGTGCGGGCGCACGCCATGATGCCCGGATACACCGTGACGACCTTGGCGGCGGCCGCGCGGTCGGCCGCGTAGTTGTCCTTGCCGCCGAGGTAGAAGTCGTACATCCGGGCGCTGTGCGGCCGGTCCACGCGCAGGTCACGCTGGGGACGCGGGCCCGGGGCTCCGCTCTCCGTCTCCGGGCCGCCGGATCCGTGCGCTGCCATGCACTCTCCTCGGAAGTGGGGGGCGATCATCAGATCGTAGGCCGGTTCCGGGCTGCCGTCCGCGGGTTTCCTCGGAGTGCCCGCCCCCAACACGGCCTGGGCGAAGGGGTGTTGAGCTTCCCGGTGGGTTCCGGGCGGGTTCCGGTCGGGTCGCGCGCGGGTTCCGGGCGAGCCCCCGCGCCTGCCGGGCGGCGCGAGACCCTTGATAGGTGACCAAATGGTCACCTATCATCGGCGGCATGGACGACGTGTTCCGGGCACTCGCCGATCCGACCCGCCGGAACCTGCTCGACGAGCTGTTCCGCGAGGACGGACAGACCCTCAACGCGCTCGCGGAACGCTTCGGGTCGATGACGCGCTTCGGCGTGATGAAGCACCTGAAGCAGCTCGAAGAAGCGGGACTCGTGGTCACCCGGCGCCGCGGCCGCGAAAAGCTCCACTTCCTCAATCCGGTCCCGATACGGCTCGTCCACGACCGGTGGGTGAGCAAATACGCCGAGCCCTGGGCGGCGGCGCTCAGCGGTCTCAAGAGCAGACTGGAGAGACCCATGGAGAAGGTTTTCGAGATCTACATCCGCACGACTCCGGAGCGCCTCTGGGAGGCGATCACCGACCCGGCGATCCGGAGCACGTACCAGTTCGGCGTCCGGGTCTCCTCGGACTGGACGCCGGGGTCCCGGTTCGAGATGGCCCACCCGGGCTCCGAGGGCCTGCTGGGCGAGGGCGAGAACCTCGAGGTCGATCCGCCGCGGCGGCTGGTCCAGAGCATGGTCGCGCTCTGGAGCGACGACGTGAAGAGCGAGGGCACCTCGAGAGTCACCTGGGAGATCGAGCCGGTCGGCGACTCCTGCCGGCTGACCGTGACCCACGACCAGCTCCGCGAGGGCGCGAACGACGAGCTGTACGGCGGCTGGCCGATGATCCTCTCCGGCCTCAAGACCTGGCTGGAGACGGGCGAACGGCTCACGACGCCCGGATCGCTGATGTACGGCTGAGCACCGCGGCGCAGGCAGCGAGGCGGTCGCGAGAGACCGAAGGAGATCGGGGGAGATCAGGGGAGATCAGGGAGATCGAAGGTGCCCGGCACCCACGACCGGCCTCCCGCCTCTCCCCCGTCCCGACCCCCGCCCCGCTGCCCCTGCGGCGCCGCGGACGGACAATGGCCGTATGACGCCGCCCCTCGATGACGTCAGTGCATCGGCGCGGATCGCCGGGCCCGGAGAAGGGATCGGCCCGGAGGAACTCGCGCTGGCCGCCCGCAACCACGGGCTGCCGCTGGAGGCCCTGCGCTACGACGTGACCCCGCCCGGCCTGCACTACGTGCTGACCCACTACGACATCCCGGTCGCCGACGCCTCGTCCTGGCAGCTCACGGTGCGCGGGGACGTGCGCCGCCCGCTGACGGTCACGATGGACGACCTCCGGTCACTGCCCTCGGCGACGGTGCGCGTCACGATGGAGTGCGCCGGGAACGGCAGGGCCGGGCTGGCGCCGCGGCCGGTGAGCCAGCCCTGGCTGGTCGAGGCCGTGGGCACCGCGGAGTGGACCGGGGTGCCGCTGCGCACGCTCCTCGCCGACGCCGTACCCGGCCCCGGCGCGGTCGAGGCGGTCTTCACCGGCGCCGATCACGGCGTCGAGCGCGGCGTCGAGCAGGACTACGCGCGCAGCCTCCCGCTCTCCGTGGCGGCCGGGAAGGAGTCGGAGGTGCTGCTGGCGTACGCCATGAACGGCGAGCCACTGCCGCCGCAGCACGGCCACCCCCTGCGGCTGGTGGTCCCCGGCTGGTACGGCATGGCGCATGTGAAGTGGCTGCGCGACATCGCCGTCACGGATACGCCTTTCACCGGCTTCCAGCAGTCCGAGGCGTACCGGTTGCGGCAGGAGGCGGGCGAGGAGGGCGAGCCGGTGACACGGATCGCGCCCCGCTCGCTTCTGGTCCCGCCCGGGTTCCCCGACTTCATGTCGCGGACGCGTGTGGTGCGGCCCGGCACCGTACGGGTGGAGGGACGCGCCTGGTCGGGCCGCGCACCCGTGACGGCGGTGGAGGTCAGTACGGACGGCTGCCGCACCTGGGACACCGCCGGCCTCACGCCCGTCCACGACGCTCCCTGGGCCTGGCGGCGGTGGGAGTACGCCTGGACGGCCGTCCCGGGTCGCCATGTGCTGAGCACGCGCGCCCACGACGCCGAGGGGAACGTTCAGCCCGTCGACCCGCCCTGGAACCGCGGAGGGTTCGCCAACAACGCCGTGCAGCGGGTCGACGTCCTCTGCCTGCGCGATACGGAGTGAAAGCCACACGCTCCCGGGAGCATTCGCCCGGCGAGCACGAGAACGGCCTACCGAAAGGCCCTCGGATACCCCGTACGCGATGCAACAAACAGCAATTCAGGGCGGTTTGAACAGCGCTGCCCGGGCACCCGCATGAATGGAGGCCAGGAGGTGTTCGAAAGCCCATTACGGTGGGCGACCACAGGGGGAACCGCTATCTGCTGGTGAGTGCATCACCAGTGCAGAACGAAGGGTGGTCCGGCCGGTGTCGTCACCGGCCGCACCACCTTTCCCCAATTCCGGCCGGATGAACGGGGAATTGCGCGGCGCGGTCCGGGTAGCCGACGTCACGGAAAAAGATGACGGCGACAAGGAGCCGGCGGTTCGGTGACTTCTCGCCGCACCGTGGAAACCCGGGGAGGAATACCATGGCCGATAATCTGTGGAACTACACGACGGCGTCGAATCACCGTTCCGGGACGGATCTGATCGGATACCGGGTCGAGGCGACCGACGGAGGCATCGGCAAGGTCGACCGGCATTCCGACGACGTCGGGTCCTCGTATCTGGTCGTGGACACCGGGCCCTGGATCTTCGGCAAGCGCGTCCTGCTGCCCGCCGGGCTGGTCACGACCGTCGACATCCCGTCCGAGATGATCTTCGTGGCCTGCACCAGGGACGAGATCAAGAACGCCCCCGAGTTCGAGCAGGACCGGCACGCCGAGGACACCGGCTACCGCGATCAACTCGGCCTGTACTACGGGCCGTTCCTGGGCTGAGCGGCCACCGGCAAACGGCCGGGCCCGGCGGTGTCAACCGCCGGGCCCGGCCGTCTCGCGCTCCTCGGACACCTCGGAGCCGGCCCGAGCGACGCCTCAGACCAGCCCGAGCGTGGTCATGGCGTCGGCGACGGTCAGGAAGCCCGTGATGTTGGCCCCGCTGATGTAGTCACCCGGCTGCTCGTACGCCTCCGCCGTGGCCAGGCACGTGTCGTGAATGGCGCGCATCGTCTCGCCCAGGCGCTTGTCGGTCTCGGCGAACGACCAGCGGTCCCGGGAGGCGTTCTGCTGCATCTCCAGTGCGGAGGTGGCGACTCCGCCCGCGTTGGCGGCCTTGCCCGGCGCGAACGCGACATCGGCTTCCTGGAAGATGCGGATGGCCTCCGGGGTGCAGGGCATGTTGGCCCCTTCGGCCACGGCCAGCAGCCCGTTCTTGGTGAGCGAGATCGCGTCGGACTCCCCCAGTTCGTTCTGGGTGGCGGCGGGGAGGGCGATGTCGCAGGGAACGTCCCACGGAACCCTGCCGCGCACGAACGTCGCCGACGGCACCTGCTCCGCGTACGCGTCGAGCTTGCGGCGCTGCACGGTCTTCACCTCGTGCAGCACGTCGAGGCGGAGTCCCTCGGGGTCGTGGACGTAACCGCTGGAGTCGGAGCAGGCGACGGCCGTGGCGCCCAACTCATGCAGTTTGGCGATGGCGTGGTAAGCGACATTGCCGGAGCCGGACAGGACGGCGGTCCTGCCCTCCAGCGAGTGGCCGCGGGCGGCGAGCATCGCGTCGAGGAAGTAGACGGTGCCGAAACCGGTGGCCTCGGGGCGGACGAGGCTGCCGCCGATGAGCAGGTCCTTGCCGGTGAGCGTGCCGGCGTCGAAACGGTTGGTGAGGCGCTTGTACTGGCCGAACAGATAGCCGATCTCACGCGAGCCGACGCCGATGTCCCCGGCGGGCACATCGGTCTGCGGGCCGATGTGCCGGTGCAGTTCGGTCATGTACGCCTGGCAGAAGCGCATGACTTCGCCGTCCGAGCGCCCGGCGGGGTTGAAGTCCGATCCGCCCTTTCCCGCCCCGATACCGAGCCCCGTGAGCGCATTCTTGAAAATCTGCTCGAATGCCAGGAATTTGACGACTCCGAGGTTGACGCTCGGGTGGAAGCGCAGCCCTCCCTTGTACGGCCCGAGAGCGGAGCTGAATCCCACCCGGAAACCGCGGTTGACGTGCGCCCTGCCGCTGTCGTCGGTCCACACGACCCGGAACATGACCTGGCGCTCGGGTTCGCAGAGCCGCTCGAGGAGTGCCGCCTCGCGGAGTTCGGGACGCCTGTCGAGGGCGGGCTGAATGCTCTGCAGCACCTCGGCAACGGCCTGGTGGAACTCCGCTTCCGCGGGGTTGCGCCCCACGACGCTCTCGTAGAGCGCTTCGGTGGCAGGGTTGAGCCTCATCACCGTGACGGTCCTTTCTCGTGGTTGTGCTGAGCGCGATACTGCCGCATGCGCGACCGCGATGTTCCCGCCTCGCCGAAAGGCCCGTCGTATCAGCCGGTTCGGGAAATCGGTCCGGTCACCGCGTGAGACGGGTTCCCGGCGCAGACACAGGGCGAACCCGCGGAGAATCCCCCCTGGTTCGGGCCGGTCACGAAGCCTCCTCACGGCGGGTTCCGACCGGCCGGCGCGGACCGTGCGCGCCGGCGGGGCCCGGATCGATCTCGACGATAGCCAGGGGCAGGCTAGGTGAACGCTCAGTCTCGGGCACCGTCCTCGCCTCCACCGACGGGCAGCAGCGGGTGCCCGGATCGCGTGTGGGCACAGGGCAGCGCATGGACCGACTCGGCCCGCGGGCCCGATCAGGCCGTGGCGAGGGAGACTTCGGTCGACTTGATGAGCGCGGCAACGGAACTGCCCACCGTCAGGCCGAGATCGGCGACCGCGTCATGCGTGATGGCGGCGGTCAGCGTCGCACCGCCCTCCACGTCCACTTTCACCGCCGCCATGGCGCCGCCCGCGGTGACACCGGTGACCGTGCCGGGGAGCTGGTTGCGGATGCTGATGCCGGGGACGGGCCCGGTGGCGAGGGCGACTTCGGTCGACTTCACGAGCGCCTGCACGGAGGAGCCGTCCGCGATGCCCAGGTCCCGTACCGCCTCGACGGTGATCGCCGCCGTGATGTCCCGCCCTCCTGCGAGGCGGACCTTGACGACGGCCATGGCCTCCCCCGAGGTCACGGAGACGACGGTGCCGGCCATCTGATTGCGGATGCTCAAACCCATCGTGGAACGCCCCATCTTCTCAGTGCATGTCACATTTCACCCGAGATCTTCGCATTCCCGTCACGGATCGGACGCCACCACGGCCCGCGGGCGGCCCGACCCCCGCACCGGCCGACCGCGCCCCGCTCGGCCGTTCCTCCAAGCGGGCTCGCAATTGCTACAAGAATCGCCGTGACTCATTGCAGATGCGAGTCTCCCCGCTCTACGGTGGCGCATATGCAGTCCTACACCATCGGCCAGGCGGCCCGTCTCCTCGGTGTCAGCCCCGACACCGCGCGCCGCTGGGCCGACGCAGGCCGCGTCGCCACCCATCGCGACGACAGCGGGCGCCGCCTCATCGACGGCCGCGATCTGGCCGCGTTCTCGATCGAACTCGCGCAGGGCGGCACCGGCGAGGAGGAGTTCTCGTACACCTCGGTCCGCAACGCGTTCCCCGGCATCGTCACCGCGGTCAAACTCGGCGACGTCGCGGCCCAGGTCGAGATCCAGGCAGGACCGCACCGGCTGGTCTCGCTGCTGACCCGGGAGGCCGTCGAGGAGCTGGGGCTGGAGGTCGGCATGCAGGCCACCGCCCGTGTGAAGTCCACCAGCGTGCACATCGACCGCGCCTGAGCCCGGGTCACGTCCGGGCGTCCCGGGCAGCGGCGACGACGCCGCACGCACCCGGCCCGTCCTGCGTCCCTGTCCCACCCCGTCCCCGGCTTCGTCCCTCGCCCCGGCTGCCGCCGGCCCGCGACACCTCACCCAGGAGGCACGTCCCATGCCCCTCGTCGTCACCCGGCACCGCGCCGCCGCCACCGTCCTCGCCGCCGCGCTCGCCCTGCCGCTCACCGCCTGCGGCAGCGGCGACGCACAGAAGGACACCGGTTCCGGGGCCGGCGACGGCACGTCCCCGCCCGCGGCCGACCTGACGGTGCTGGCCGCGTCGTCGCTCACCGACGTGTTCGAGAAGGCCGCGGACACCTACGAGAAGCGGCACCCGGGCACCAAGATCACGTTCTCGTTCGCGGGCTCGCAGGAGCTGGCCGCCCAGGTGAAGCAGGGCGCCCCCGCCGACGCCCTGGTCACGGCCGACACCAAGACCATGGACGGGCTGAAGGGCGAGACCGGGAAGCCCACGGTCATCGCCAGGAACCGCCTGGTGATCGCCACCGGCGAGGGCAACCCCGAGAAGATCGACGACCTGAAGGACCTCGCCGACCCGAAGCTCAAGGTCGTCCTCGCCGCGCCCGAGGTCCCCGTCGGGCGCTACAGCCGGCAGATCCTGGACGCGCAGAAGATCACGGTGAAGCCGGTCTCGCAGGAGCCGAACGTCCGTGCCGTCCTCAGCAAGGTCGAACTCGGCGAGGCCGACGCGGGGCTCGTCTACAGGACCGACGCGGCCACCGCGACCGGCAAGGTCGACGCGGTGACGATCCCGGACGACCAGAACGCCGTGGCCGCGTACCCGGCGGCCACGCTGAAGCAGTCGGAGCACACGAAAGCCGCGGACGCCTTCGTGGCCTGGCTGTCCACGCCCGGGGCCCAGAAGATCCTCCGGGACGCCGGCTTCCAGAAGCCCTGACCCGGCCCCGCGCCCGGGGGTTGCTCGCCTGTGGGGGGCGCGCAGCCTCCGGGCATCACCACTCCCCCCGTACACCGCCCCCGGGAACCACGATGAGATCCAGCCACGGCGTACGCCCGCAGGTGCGCCGACCGCGCGCGCCCCTGCCCCTGGCGATCCCCGGCCTGCTCGCGATCGCCTTCCTGCTGCTGCCGCTCATCGGCATCCTGGCGCGGACGTCCTGGGGCGAGCTGGGCGACCACCTCGGCAGCCCGCAGTCCGTCCAGGCGCTCCGGCTCTCCCTGCTCGTGTCGGTGTGGGCCCTGGCGCTCTCCCTCGTCCTCGGCGTTCCGCTGGCCTGGCTCCTGGCGCGCGTCCACTTCCCCGGCAAGGCTGTGGTGAGGTCGCTCGTCCTGCTGCCGATGGTGCTGCCGCCCACGGTCGGCGGTGTCGCGCTCCTGCTCGGGTTCGGGCGGCGCGGGCTGCTCGGGCCGTGGCTGGAGGACTGGTTCGGCGTCACCCTGCCGTTCCACACCTCGGGCGCGGTCGTGGCCGCGACCTTCGTGGCGATGCCGTTCCTGGTCATCAGCCTGGAGGGCACGCTCGCGGGGCTGAGCCGCCGGTACGAGGAGACGGCCGCCTCGCTCGGCGCCTCACCGATACGGGTCTTCGTCACCGTCACTCTGCCGATGGTCGCCCCGGGGCTGGCCGCGGGGGCCGCGCTGACCTGGGCGCGGGCGCTCGGCGAGTTCGGGGCGACGATCACGTTCGCCGGCAATCTCCCCGGCACGACGCAGACCCTCCCACTCCAGGTCTATCTGCTGCTCCAGGACCGGCCGGAGGCGGCCACGTCCGTCTCGCTGCTGCTGCTCGTGGTCGCCATGGCCGTCCTGGTCGCGCTGCGCGGGCGCTGGACCGGCGCGACGGCCCTCCCCGCGCCCGCGGCTGCGCACGAGCGCCCGGACGGGGACGACGACGCGTACGGGCACGATGCGTACGGGCGGCCAGGCGACGACGTGTACGGGCGCTCCGGGCCGGCGGACGAGGCGTCGGCTCCGGACGGGGCCGGCGCGCACCTCGTACCGGAGCCGGAGAAGGGCACACCCCCCACGTCCCTGTGCACGGAGGTCACCGGCTTCAACCGGCTGACCCTGGAGGCCGCTCCGGGGACGACCATCGCGGTCGTGGGCCCCAACGGCGCGGGGAAGACGACCCTGTTGCGGGCCCTGCTCGGCCTCACGGACCGTTCGCACGCCACGCTGCGCCTCGGCGACGCCGACGTCGGCGCGCTTCCTCCGCACCGCAGGGGTGTGGCGTGGGTGCCGCAGGACGGGGCGCTGTTCCCGCATCTGTCGGCCCTCGCCAACACCGCGTACGGGCTGCGCACCCGTGGCGTGCCGCGCGCCGAGGCCCGCCGCACCGCGCAGCAGTGGCTCGACCGGCTCGGCGTCGGCCCGCTCGCCCACCGCCGTCCCGCGCAGCTCTCCGGCGGCCAGGCCCAGCGCGTCGCGCTCGCCCGCGCGCTGGCCGCCCGCCCGCGGCTGCTGCTCCTGGACGAGCCGCTGGCCGCTCTCGACCAGTCGACGCGCGCCCGCGTACGGCATCTGCTCCGCCGTCACCTCGAAGCGTTCGGCGGCGTCTGCCTGATCGTCACCCACGATCCGGTCGAGGCGGTGTCGCTCGCGCAACGCGTGCTCGTCCTCCAGGACGGCCGTGCCCTGCAGGACGCTCCCCCGCTGGAGGTCACCCGCCATCCCCGATCCCCGTGGGTGGCGCGGATGCTGGGCCGCAACGCCTGGCCGGGGACGTCCACGGCCGACGGGCTGCGGCTCGCCGGCGGCGCGGGCATCGTGGCGGCCGAGCCGGTGGCCCCGGGGGCGGAAGCGCTCGCGGTCATCGCCCCGGAGGCGGTCGCGCTGCACCGTGAGCGGCCCAGCGGCAGCCCGCGGAACGTCTGGCCCGGCACGGTGCGCGAGATCACCGCCGTCGGCAGCCGTCTGCGCGTGCTGGTGACCTCCGACGAGGCACCCGACCTCGTCGCCGAGATCACTCCGGCGGCGGCCGCCGAGCTCCGACTGGCCGACGGCGCACCGGTGTTCACGAGCGTCAAAGCGACGGAGGTCGCGCTCGTGCCGCTGTGAGCGGGCGAACGCGACCTCCGCGGAGGATGCCGCGGCGCGGCCAGGCCGTGTTACGACCTAGCGGGGCGCCATGCGCAGGGCGCCGTCCATGCGGATCGTCTCGCCGTTGAGATAGTCGTGGGCGATGATCGACAGGGCGAGCTGGGCGTACTCCTCGGGGCGGCCGAGGCGCTGCGGGAACGGGATGCCGGCGGCGAGCCCGGCCCGGAACTCGTCCGAGACGGTCGCGAGCATCGGGGTCTCGACGATGCCGGGGGCGATGGTGCACACGCGGATGCCGTACTGCGCGAGGTCACGTGCGGCGGGCAGCGTCAGGCCGACGATGCCGCCCTTGGAGGAGGCGTACGCGGCCTGGCCCACCTGGCCGTCGAAGGCGGCGATGGACGCGGTGTTGATGATGACGCCGCGCTGCCCGTGCTCGTCGGCCTCGGTCTGCGCGATGGCCTCGGAGGCGACCGCCAGGACGTTGAACGAGCCGATCAGGTTGACCTGGACGACCTTGGCGTAGAAGTCGAGGTCGTGCACGCCCTTCTTGCCGAGGATGCGCATGGAGGGGCCGATCCCGGCGCAGTTGACCACCGTGCGCAGCGGGGCGCCGCTCGACGCCGCGGTCTCCACGGCGGCCCGGACCTGCTCGCCGTCGGTGACATCGGTCCCGATGTACGTCACGTTGTCGACGTCCGGGGCCTTCTCGATGCTCGCCGGGAGGTCGAGGACGAAGACCGCCGCTCCCTGCTTCGCCAGGGCCTGCGCGGTCGCGCCGCCGAGCCCGGAGGCCCCGCCTGTGACGATCGCGGCGGTGTTGTCGAGCTGCATCAGTACTCCTTGCCCTGTACGGCGATGACGCCCTGAGTGTCCTTGGTCAGCGCGCGGCTGATCACCATGCGCTGGATCTGGTTCGTACCCTCGAAGATCTGCATGACCTTGGCCTCGCGCATGTAGCGCTCCACCGGGAAGTCACGGGTGTATCCATACCCTCCGAGCACCTGAACGGCATCCGTGGTGACCCGCATGGCGTTGTCGGTGGCCACCAGTTTCGCCATGGACGCCTCGCGTCCGAAAGGCAGCTTCCGGTCCTTCAGGCGGGCGGCGGCGAGGGTGGTGGCCCGCGCCGACTCGACCGCGGCGGCCATGTCGGCCAGGACGAAGCCGAGCCCCTGGTGCTCGATGATCGGCTTGCCGAAGGTCTCGCGCTCGCGGGCGTAGCGGACGGCGTGGTCCAGGGCGCCCTGGGCGAGGCCCGTGGCGACCGACGCGATGCCGAGACGGCCCGCGTCCAGCCCCGCGAGCGCGATCTGCAGGCCCTGCCCCTCCTCGCCGAGGAGGCGATCGGCCGGGACCCGTACGTCGTCGAGCCGGACGGTGGCGGTCGCGGATCCGGTGAGGCCCATCTTGCGCTCGGGCGGGTCGGCGCTGAGGCCGGGGGTGTCCGCGGGGACGAGGAAGCAGGAGATGCCGTGGTTGCGGTCGTCGGAGGTGCGGGCCATGACCTTGTAGAAGTCGGCGTGCCCGCCGTGGGTGGTCCAGGCCTTGGCGCCGTTGAGGACATAGGCGTCGCCGTCCCGGACGGCGCGGGTCCGCATGGCGGTCGCGTCGGACCCGGCGTGCGGCTCGGACAGGCAGTAGGCGCCCAGGAGTTCGCCGCCGAGCATGTCGGGCAGCCATGCGGCCTTCTGCTCCTCGGTGCCGAAGGTGGCGAGGCCGAAGCAGGAGAGGGCGTGGACGGAGATGCCGACGGCGACGCTGGCCCAGACGGACGCGATCTCCTCGAGCACCTGCAGATAGACCTCGTACGGCTGCTCGCCGCCGCCGTGGCTCTCCGGATACGGGAGCCCGAGCAGCCCGGCACGGCCGAGCGTGCGGAAGACGTCGCGCGGGAACTCCTCGTCGGCCTCGGCCCGGGCGACGCGGGGCAGCAGCTCCTTCTCCGCGAGTTCGCGGGTGAGGGAGATGAGATCAGCGGCTTCCTGAGTGGGCACCGTGCGGCTGGCAGGCATCCGGACCCTCCACGAAAATGATACTGGGGTGCGTACGACAGTATCAGTCCTGGTACGCCGACGGCGCTGCCGACACCCGGTGACATCGGCCACGACAGCTTGATGCGTACGGCTGTGACCTGCAGGAACAGCACTGATCGGACAGATGGGGCGGGATCGGCCGCGCACCGGTACGCGGAGGAGGTGCCGGCAGGTCAGGAGGCGACGGCGTGGGCCGATCGGGTGGTCGGCGGAAAAGAGCGTGGACGGTCGGCCGCTCGCCGCTCAGGAGGAGACGACGGCGACGGCTCGCCGCTCAGGAGGAGACGGCATGGACGATGAGCGAGGCCAGCTCCGCGTAGGCGGCCGAGTCGCTCAGCCCCGTACGGGCCGCCACCTCGCCCCGCTGGATCTCCTGCATCGTGGCGGCCACGACCTCGCCCACGAACGCGGCGTGCACGTCGCGGAAGGCCCCGACGGCGACGCCCTCGGTGATCAACTGCCGGACCCGCTCGGCCGCCAGGCGCGTGTTGGCCTCGTACACCTCACGCGCGGGCTCGAAGGCGGCCATGTCGTCCAGGAACTGCCGCGACAGCGGGCGGAGCCGCTCGGCCACCGCGTTCAGATAGGTGACCACCCGCTCCGAGGGCTCCGAGGTGTCGGCCACCCGCTTCTCGACGGCCTCTGCGGCCGTGCGGAAATAGTGCTTCACCGCTTCCTGGACGAGTGACTGCTTGCTCCCGGCGAGCTGGTAGAGCGTGGTCTTGGAGCAGCGCAGCCGCTCGGCCAGGTCGTCGAGCGTGAACGAGGCGAACCCCTCCGCCGCCAGCAGCGCGACCAGCCGCTCCAGGAGGTCGGTCTGGCGGGCTGTACGGCGTCCGGGCGGCATGGGCTCAGAGTAACCGGCGCCCCCGGCCGCAACCACGGTGTGTGGTTCCGGCCGGGAGCCCGGGTGGTCCGGCCCCGTCAGTTGGCGTCCGCCATCACCTGACGGCAGAGCGCGTCACAGGTGCGGCTGATGATGCGGGAGACGTGCATCTGCGAGATGCCGAGCTCGTCGGCGATCCGGCTCTGCGTCATGTCGTGGAAGAACCGCATGTAGAGGATCTGCCGTTCCCGCTCGGGCAGCAGCGCGAGCTGCGGCTTGAGCGATTCACGGTCCACGATCCGGTCGTAGCCGGACTCCTCGTCGCTGAGGACGTCCACCAGCGCGAAGCCGTCGTCGGCGGAGGCGGACGCCTGCGCGTCGAGCGAGAGCGTGGCGTAGCTGTCGAGCGCCTCCAGCCCCGTTCGGACCTCGTCCTCGGTCAGTCCCGTGTGCTCGGCCAGTTCCCCGACGCTGGGTCCGCGTTCGTCGAGGGAGTGGGACAGCTCGCGGTGGGCGGTCCGTACGCGGTTGCGCAGCTCCTGGACCCGGCGCGGCACGTGCAGGCCCCACATGTGGTCGCGGAAGTGCCGCTTCACCTCGCCCACCACGGTCGGGACGGCGAAGCTCTCGAACGCCGAGCCACGCTCCGGGTCGTAGCGGATCACGGCCTTCACCAGACCGAGAGCGGCGACCTGCTGAAGATCCTCCAGGGATTCGCCGCGATTGCGGAACTGCCGGGCCAGACGCTCGGCCATGGGTATCCACGCCTGCACGACCTGCTGTCGCAACGCTTCCTTCTGCGGGCCGTCCGGGAGATGCGAGATCTCCTCGAACTCGGCGGTGGTGTCGGGGGCGTCGTCATGCGGGTGCTTCGCAGTACGGCGCCGGGCGTTGGGGGGTGCGGCGGACTGTGCACGTACGGTCGTCATCAGGGAACTCCATTGCGGCGTCCGGATCACCGCAGGAGCTCGAAGGACCGCACAGGGGACGCCCCAGCAGACACACCGCTCCCACGGGAGTGCCTGCGGTCCGAAGCACGATGGGGCGCCTGCCCCTGACGGACACGACCAAACAGACGAACGGCAAGAGTTCTGAACCGATTCCGGGACCGCGCGGAAACGGCCGCCGAGGACGCCGCGGACACGTCTGCGCACGACCGCGCTCCGGGCCGGTCCGGGCTCAAGTCGCCTGATCCGCCGAGCAGTCGACCCCGCACGGGCATCCGGCCGCCCATCGGGCCCCGGGCACGGCGGAGCCCCGGCCGCCGAAGCGGTCCGGGGCCCTGTCGCCGCGCCGTCACACGGGGTGCGGAGGCGGTCGGATCAGTGAATGCCGAGCGCGGCCAGCGCCCGCTTCTGGACCGCGGTGGAACGGGCCGGCCAGTACAGGTACGCGACGCCTCCCGTGCCGCTCTTGACCTTGCCCTCGGCGTCCTTCCGCTTCGTCCTCAGCCAGATGTTCTCGAACTGCCGCCGCTTGTAGACGTTGCGGACCTCGGCGTTGCTGTCGCTCGCCGGGTCGTTGGCCACGACGTCACCGCTCTTCGTGAAGCCGACGACGCACATCAGATGGCCCGCCGTGCCGTAGCCCGCCCCGTCGAGTTCGGACTCGATGAAGGACTGGGACGTTATGACCGGAATTCCCGCGGCGATCAGCCGCTCGAGGTCGTTCAGGGACCCGAGCCGGGTGACGACGCCCTGCATGTCCTTGTACGTGGAGGCGTAGGCGGCGTTGAACGGCCAGTTCCCGCAGCCCTCGTACTGGTAGTCGTACGTGTAGCGAGCCGCGTGGCACACCTGAGGGTCGGCGTAGTCCTTGTTGACCCACGCCAGGTCCGCCTTCGTGGGCTTGCGGCCCCAGTACTCGACGATCATCTGGGAGGACGTGGGACTGCACCACGCCTCGCCGCCGTTGTCGTACTCCGGGTACTGGCCCTTGTGGATGTTCTGCGAGTAGCGCGGCACCTTCAGCTCGCGCCCCGCCGCCTCCCCCGGCTTCGACGCGGGCACCTCGAAGCGGTCCGGGACGTCGGAGGCCATGGCGCCCACGCGCCACACCATCGGCGTCAGGTCGGTGCCCGGCTTGCGGTACAGGGTCAGCCGCAGCCGGTACGAGGCCAGGCGCAGCGGTTTGGACGTGTCGTCCATCGAGAACGTGTCGGTCCACACCGTGCTCTTGCCGTCGGTCTGGTCGTCGACGGAGGTGCGCTTGATCTCGCGGTCACCGGCAGCCCAGCGGCCGAGCACATAGACCGGTGTCTTCTTGCCGTCGGTGTAGGTGCCGAGCAGTTCGACCTGCAGCCAGGTGCCGCTCGGGGTGCGGGCGTTCCAGGAGGCGACGAGTTCGCTCGCGGGCACCTGGGGCTCGTGGACCGGGGAGGTCCAGGTCGCGTACTCCCAGGTGCTCTTCTTCTCCGTGTGCGGGTCGGTGTAGTCGGTGCGCCCGGCCGGCTTCGCGATGATCAGGCCGGGACGGGGGCCGTCCTCGGCGCGGGTGCCGCGGTCGGTGCCGCAGCGCCAGTCGGCATACGTGGTCCAGCCTCGGTAGTCCACGCGAGCGACGCCCTTTCCCGGTCGAGGACTTCGGGCTGCTCCGGAGGCCCCGGTGGAGGCGTCCGCCGCGGAGCCGGACGCGGCCGCGGGGGCGGCGTGCGCCGACGACGCGGACAGGGTGCCCGCCGCTGCCGCCGCCAGGGCGGCGGACAACAGGGTGCGCCGTGGGGTGGGTCTGGTCATGACGGAAGGTCCCCCAGTCGTCTTCAAGTGGGACAGGTGCACGACAGATGCTCAACTATCTCCGGTCCTCCGGTGCTTCTGCCAGAGACTCTCCGGGTGTCACGGCACCAATATTGGTCGAGACCACTGGCGTGACCAGGGGCTCGCACCGCCGCGGCGGGCGCCGGAATCGTAGGGTGAAGCGCGTGGACCAGCCGCAACCCGCATCCGACCGGCGCCCTCTCCCGGCCCGCCCCGCCGGGCTCGGCGCGCTCGCCGACGCCCTGCGCGCACTGGAGCCGTCGTGCGGTCCGGTGCGGCTCGTGGCGGTCGACGGACATGCGGGCTCCGGCAAGAGCACCCTCGCCGGGCATCTGTCCGCGGCCACCGGCGGCGCACCCGTGCTGCACCTGGACGACCTGGCCACGCACGACGAGATGTTCGACTGGACCGACCGGTTCAACGACCAGGTCCTCACCCCGCTCGCCCACGGCCGCACCGCCCGCTACGGCGTCTACGACTGGGTCCGGCGCGGCTTCACCCGGCGCGAGGAGTTGCCGCCCGCGCCGCTCGTCATCGTCGAGGGCGTGGGCAGCGGCCGGTGCGCCCTGCGACCCCACCTCGCCCGCCTGCTGTGGCTGGAGGTGCCGGAGCACCTGGCGTGGAAGCGGGGACGGCGTCGCGACGGCCCGGGCCTCTCCGGATTCTGGGACGCCTGGACCGATGCCGAACGGAAGCATTTCGCCGCGGATCCCTCGCGCCCGTACGCCGATGTCCTGGTACGGCAGGGGTTCGAGGGGTACGTGGTGCTCCCGGGTCCTGCTGCGACCGCATGAACAACCCAACCCTTCACGGACAGTGAACAACTCCCGTACACAGCCTTCCGGACAGGTGTCCGGGACACCCCGCGAGCGACTCAACTCGGCTTGACCTGGCGGCCGTACAGGTCTTACGTTCTCAATGAGCGGTCTGCGACGACCGCCCGCAGATGCGAAGCCCCCGGTTGTTCCCCCGTGATCGGGGGCTTCGTTCTGCCTTGGTGCGGTGTGCGCGATCCACACAGGATCGCCCAATTCCGGCGCACCGCGCGGCGGGTCACTCACGCTCGGTCACCAGCGGTATCGACAGGGCCGTATCGCCTTCCCGCCCGACCGGATAGAGTCCGGTTCGACGATCGTCGCGCGGCGCACCTCGGCGACCGGCGATGGCGCAGGTACGATGCGTTCCGGGAGTACAACTCCCGTCCACAGCGCGGCGGTTCGGCAGCAGACCGCCGCCCGGCAGAGGCCCGGCGGCACACCACGGGGGCACGGTTTGTGGGGGACGTGATGGACATCGGCTCGCAGGGCTCGGACGCCCCCGCCGATCTCGCCTGGGTTCGGGCCGTCGACGCCTACACCATGGGCGCCTATGCGCAGGCCGAGGAAGAGTTCAGAACCGCGGTCCGGATCGACCCGGGCATGGCGGACGGCTGGCTCGGCCTGCATGCGCTGCGCGTCGACACCACGACCGCGCTGCTGCGGATGAACCGCCACCGCGACCGTTTCGGCGAGCAGCGCGCCCGCCACCGCAGGGCGCTCAACTCCTGGTACTGGCTGGGCTGGTGGGTCCAGCCCGTCCTGGAGAGCCCGCGCGACCTGCTCCTGGCGCACGCCTCGCACTGGCTGGACGGGCGGCACGTGCCCGAACTGGACCGCGCCCTCGCCGGATGCCCGCCCGTGGACACCGATCCGCAGGTGCGCTTCCTGCACGCCTGCCGCGCGTATCTCGTCAAGGACTGGGAGCAGCTCGTACGCCACACCGAGCCGCTGATCGACGACCCGATGCTGGGCATCGAGGCCGGGCTGTTCGGCGGCATGGCGCGGGTGCGGCTGGAGATGTACGGGCAGGCCGAGCCGCTGCTCTCCGCCGCCCTGATGCGCTGCCGCAGCGAGCAGCCCCAGCGCAAGGAGCTGCGCTACTGGCTCGCCCGCGCGCACGAGGGCACCGGCCGCAGCGCCGCGGCACTTCCGCTCTACCGCGCCGTGCACCGCGTGGATCCGGCCTTCATGGACACGGCGGCACGACTGGCGGCGATCTCCGAGGGCGACGGCCTGGACGAGGCGGGCGGCCTGGCCTCCGTCACCCTCGCCGGGATCGGGCAGGACGCCCTCGACGCCACGGCCGACCCCGACCTCCTCTCCCCCGACGGCCCGGGCGACGGCCGGGATCTGCCCACCGTTCCCGCGGATCCTGACGAGCCGGTGCCGGGCACGGCCCCGGTCGACGCGGACGGCTCCGTACGGGAGAAGGCCGTCTTCCCCGTGCAGCCCCCGCAGTCGTCGCTGCCCTCGGGACCGGCCGATGCCGTCCTGCTCCACCAGGCGCTCGCCGAGCTGGAGCGGATGGTGGGTCTGGAGCCGGTGAAGCGGCAGGTGCGGGCGCTGTCGGCACAGCTGCGGATGGCGCGGCTCCGGGCGGCGCAGGGTCTGCCCGTGCAGCCGCCGAAGCGCCACTTCGTCTTCTCGGGCCCTTCCGGCACGGGCAAGACGACCGTGGCCCGGATCCTCGGCCGGGTGTTCTACGCGCTCGGGCTGCTGGGCGGCGACCATCTGGTCGAGGCCCAGCGCGCCGATCTGGTCGGCGAGTTCCTGGGGCAGACCGCGGTGAAGGCCAATGAGCTGATCGACTCTGCGCTGGGCGGCGTCCTCTTCGTGGACGAGGCGTACAGCCTGTCCAACACCGGCTACAGCAAGGGCGACGCGTACGGCGACGAGGCCCTGCAGGTGCTGCTGAAGCGGGCCGAGGACAACCGCGACCGGCTCGTGGTGATCCTGGCCGGCTATCCCGAGGGGATGGACCGGCTGCTGGCCACCAACCCGGGCCTCAGCTCCCGTTTCACCACCCGGGTCGACTTCCCCAGCTACCGCCCGCTGGAGCTGACGAAGATCGGTGAGGTGCTGGCGGCGGAGAACGGCGACTGCTGGGACGAGGAGGCGGTCGAGGAGCTGCGCAGCATCAGCGGGCACGTCGTCGACCAGGGCTGGATCGACGAGCTGGGCAACGGCCGCTTCCTGCGGACCCTGTACGAGAAGAGCTGCGCCTACCGCGACCTGCGGCTCTCCGGCTACAACGGGGCACCGAGCCGGGACGACCTGGCGACGCTGCGGCTGCCGGACCTGATGCAGGCGTACGGCGAGGTGCTGTCGGGCCGTGGTCCGCGCGGGCGGGGCCCCCAGGACCCGATGATGTGAGCAGCAGGCACCCACCGGAGCAGTCCGGCGTGAGCGTCCGGCGCAGGCCTGGGAGGTGAGCGTCCGGCGCAGGCGTGGGAGGTGAGCGTCCGGCGGACGCCTGCAACGTGCCCCGGCCGGGCCGCCCCGGTGGGCGGCCCGGACCAGGCGTCTCCTACTTCGCGGCGGCCACCGGCGACCGGTCGGTGGGCGGCTCGGTCGGCTCGGTCCGCGCGCGGGCCGGGCTCGAGGGCTGCCGCTGGCGTACGGCCACCCCGCGGTGCGCCGGGTCGCGCACCTCGCCGACCAGCATTTCCAGCACGTCCTCCAGCGCGACGAGCCCCAGCACCCGGCCGGAGGAGTCCGCCACCTGCGCGAGGTGGCTGGCCGCGCGGCGCATCACCGTGAGGGCGTCGTCGAGCGGGAGTTCCGCCCGCAGCGTGGTCATCGGCCGCCACACCTGCTGCGGCACCGCCCGGTCCGTGTCCTCCAGGTCCAGGACGTCCTTCACGTGGAGATAGCCCATGAAGGCGCCCGAGGCGACCACGGGGAAGCGGGAGTAGCCGGTGCGTACCGTCAGCTCCTCGACCTCCTGCGGCGTCACGGTCGGATCGACGGTGACCAGTCCGGCACGGTCGAGGAGGACCTCCGTGACGGGGCGGCTGCCCAGTTCCAGGGCGTCGGCGAGGCGCTCCTGCTCACCCGGTTCGAGCAGGCCCGCCTGGCGGGAGTCCTCCAGCAGGTGGGCGAGCTGCTCGCTGGTGAAGGCGGCCTCCAGCTCGTCCTTGGGCTCGACCCGGAACAGCCTCAGGACGAGCGTGGCGCACGCGCCGAAGAAGGCGGTCACGGGCCGGCAGAGCCGCGCGAAGCCGACCAGCGCGGGCCCGAGCCACATCGCGGTCTTCTCCGGGGCCGCCATGGCGAGGTTCTTCGGGACCATCTCGCCGACGACGAGGTGGAGGAAGACCACGACGGCGAGCGCTATCGCGTAACCGAGCGGGTGGATGAACCCGTCGGGCACGTGGGCGGCGTGGAAGACCGGCTCCAGCAGGTGCGCGACGGTGGGCTCGGCGACCGCGCCGAGCGTCAGCGAGCAGACGGTGATGCCGAACTGCGCGGCGGCCATCATCTGCGGCAGGTTCTCCAGCCCTTGCAGCACGGTACGGGCGCGGGCGGAGCCCTCGGCGGCCAGCGGCTCGATCTGGCTGCGGCGGACGGAGACGAGAGCGAACTCGGCGCCGACGAAGAAGCCGTTGCCCAGGACCAGGAGGACGGCGAAGAGGAGTTGGAGTGCGCTCATCGGGCCGCCGCCTTCGTACGGTCCTTGCGGGCCTGCCGGTCCGCGGTGCCCTCCAGGAGGAGGCTCTTCGCGCCGTCGAGCGGGCTCTTCGCCCCGTCGGACGTGCCCTTCACGCCGTCGGGCGTGCCCGCGGCGCCGTCCTGCCGGGCCTTCGTGCCGTCGAGCCGGGCGATCCGGACCCGCGCGGCGCGGTGGTGGTCGACCATCCGCACCCGCAGCCGCCAGCCGGGCAGTTCGGCGGTGTCGCCCGGGGCCGGGATGCGGCCGAGCAGGTCGGCGACGAGGCCGGCCACCGTCTCGTAGGGCCCCTCGGGGGCCTCCAGGCCGATCCGGCGCAGGGTGTCGACCCGGCAGCCGCCGTCGGCCTCCCAGGCCGGGCGGCCGTCCTCGGGGAGGGCAGCGGCCAGCTCCGGCAGATCGTCGCCGTCGTGCTCGTCGCGCACCTCGCCGACGAGCTCCTCGACGATGTCCTCCAGGGTCACGACCCCGGCCGTGCCGCCGTACTCGTCGACGACCACGGCTATCGGCTGCTCGCTGCGCAGCTGCTCCAGCAGCGGCTGGACGGGCACGGTCTCCGGGACCAGCAGCGGCGGTACGGCGACCCGGCCCACGGGCGTACGGAGCCGCTCCTGCGCCGGGACAGCGAGCGCGTCCTTGAGGTGGACCATACCCACGACCTCGTCCAGCCGGTCCCGGTACACGGGGAAGCGGGACAGGCCGGTGGCGCGCGTGAGGTTCAGCACGTCCTCGGCGGTCGCGGTGGACTGCAGGGCGCTGACCCGCACCCGCGGCGTCATCACGTGCTGGGCGGTCAGTTCGCCCAGGGAGAGGGTGCGCACGAACAGGTCGGCGGTGTCCTCCTCCAGGGCGCCGGCCCGCGCGGAGTGGCGGGCGAGGGAGACCAGCTCGTCGGGCGTACGGGCCGAGGCGAGCTCCTCGGTGGGCTCCACGCCCAGCGCGCGCACCATGCGGTTCGCGACGGCGTTGAGGAGCGCGATCACCGGGCGGAAGAAGCGGGAGAAGGCGTGCTGGGGGCCGGCGACGAACCGGGCGACCTGGAACGGCCGCGAGACCGCCCAGTTCTTGGGCACCAGTTCGCCGATCACCATCTGCACCGCGGACGCGGCGAGCATGCCGACGACCACGGCCACACCAGGGACGGCGCCCTCGGGAAGCCCGGTGGCCGCGAACGGGCCGGCCAGCAGATGCGCCAGCGCGGGCTCGGCGAGCATGCCGACCACCAGCGAGGTGATGGTGATACCGAGCTGGGTGCCGGAGAGCTGGAAGGACAGCTCGCGCAGCGCGGTGACCACGGTGCGGGCGCGGCGGTCGCCGTCGGCGGCCGCCCGCTCGGCCTCGGGCCGCTCGACCGTGACCAGTCCGAACTCGGCGGCCACGAAGAACCCGTTGGCGAGGATCAGCAGCAGGGCCGCGCCGAGCAGGAGCAGGGAGGTGGTCATGATGCCGCCGCCTCGGGGGAGGGGGCGGCGCAGGTACTACAGGACGATCCGTCCATTGCCGGAGGGTGTCACTCCTCGAAGAGCAGGTGCCCCAGCGGGCACGGGCTGTGCGCGGGCTCCGCGGGTGTACGGGGCGACGGCGCACAGCGCGCCGCCGCGACAAGAGTAATCAAGGAGAAAAAGTCTGCGAAGACACCCTGCCGACGCCGGTGCGGGTCGGCGGGTGTTCCTGTCCTACACGGCGGACTCCCCCGTACCGTACGCCTCCGCCAGGTCACGCAGCGTACGGGCGTCCCGGACCGCCTGGTCCCTGTTGATGCCCGGCTGGATGCCCATCGCGGCCAGGCTGGTGCCGTCGGCCAGGTCGAGGAGCACCCAGGGGTCGCCGGGGCGGAGGTTCACCCGCAGCACCTCGGCCCACGCCAGGCGGCGCTTGGTCGTGAGATTGACGACGGTGACGCCGCCGGAGTCGGCCACCACCTTGGGACGGCTGAGCAGCAGCAGGACCAGGAAGAACAGCAGTCCCGTGAGGACGAAGCTCATCCGCTCCCCCGGGCTGAGCGACGGCAGGAGCACGGCGATCACCGTGAGCACGGCGAAGAGCGCGCTGCCGACGGTCAGCAGGACGACCCGGGTGCGCGTCGGCCGGAAGGTGACGGGCAGTTCGGGGAGAGCGGGAGACTCGGACTGGGGCACGGGTGTGGTCACGTTTCGGCCGTTCGCGGACGGGTGGCGGTGCGGGGCGGCCGGCTCAGAGACGGCAGGCGTGGATGCCGGTGGTGAGGATGGCGCGGGCGCCGAGTTCGTAGAGCTCGTCCATGATCCGCTGGGCGTCCTTGGACGGGACCATCGAGCGGACGGCGACCCAGCCCTCGTGGTGCAGCGGGGAGACGGTCGGCGACTCCAGCCCGGGGGTGAGCGCGACGGCCCGCTCGACGTGCTCGACGCGGATGTCGTAATCCATCATCACGTAGCGCCGGGCCACCAGGACGCCCTGCATACGGCGGAGGAACTGCTGGATCTTGGGGTCCTCGGTGCCCTCGCCGGTACGCCGGACGACGACCGCCTCGGACTTCAGGATCGGCTCGCCGATGATCTCCAGACCGGCGTTGCGCAGCGTCGTGCCGGTCTCGACGACATCGGCGATGATCTCGGCCACACCCAGCTGGATGGCGGTCTCCACCGCGCCGTCCAGGCGGACGACCGAGGCGTCGACGCCGTTGTCGGCGAGGTGGCGGGTGACCAGGCCGGAGAAGGAGGTCGCGACGGTCATGCCGCCGAAGTCCTTCACGTCCTTCGCGGTGCCGGGCCGGGTCGCGTAACGGAAGGTGGAGCCGGCGAAGCCGAGCTGCATGATCTCCTCGGCCTCCGCGCCGGAGTCCAGCAGCAGATCGCGGCCGGTGATGCCGATGTCGAGCCGGCCGGAGCCGACGTAGACGGCGATGTCGCGGGGGCGGAGGAAGAAGAACTCCACCTCGTTCTCGGCGTCGATGAGGACCAGTTCGCGCCGGTCCTTGCGCTGCTTGTATCCCGCCTCATGCAGCATCGCCGACGCAGGGTCGGACAATGAACCCTTGTTGGGGACGGCGATGCGCAGCATGGGGTTGATCTTCCTTACGTGGTGAAGGTGAGTGGGACGCGGACGCCGGCCGCTACGGGCCGGGGCGCGGGAAAGCCTCAGAGATGAGCGTATACGTCGTCCAGGGAGATGCCCCGGGCCACCATCATCACCTGAAGGTGGTACAGGAGCTGGGAGATCTCCTCGGCGGTACGGTCGGCCCCTTCGTACTCGGCGGCCATCCACACCTCGGCGGCCTCCTCGACGACCTTCTTCCCGATGGTGTGCACGCCCTTCCCGACCAGCTCGGCGGTGCGGGACGTGCTGGGGTCGCCGGTGGCGGCCTTGTGCTGGAGCTCGGCGAAGAGCTCCTCGAAAGTCTTGTTCGCCATGGTGGCCCTAGCCTACGGGGTCCTGCGGGGCGCTCTTCGCCCGGGCGCTCGCCCCGGCGACGCGGTGCCCCGGCGGCGGTCGCGCCGGCCGGGGCCCGGAAGCCGGTTCACCGCCAGGGCTCGGACACCGAGCGGAGCAGCGCGGCGGTGGCCACGGCGGCGGTCACGGCCTCGTCGCCCTTGTCCTCCGTCGAGCCCTCCAGGCCCGCCCGGTCGATCGCCTGCTCCTCGGTGTCGCAGGTCAGCACGCCGAACCCGACGGGGACGCCGGTGTCGACCGTCACCTGCGTCAGCCCCTGGGTGACGCCCTGGCAGACGTACTCGAAGTGCGGGGTGCCGCCGCGGATGACGACGCCGAGCGCCACGATCGCGTCGTAGCCGCGGCCGGCCAGGACCTTGGCGACGACCGGCAGTTCGAAGCTGCCGGGGACGCGCAGCAGGGTCGGCTCGTCGATGCCGAGCTCGTGCAACTTGCGCAGGGCGCCGTCGACGAGGCCGTCCATCACCTTCTCGTGCCACTGTGCCGCGACGACGGCGACCCGCAGGTCCCGGCAGTTCTTCACGGTCAGTTCGGGTGCGCCCTTGCCGCTCACGTCTCTCCTCGGTGGATCCGGTGCTGTCGTTGCTGTCGGTGCTGTTGTCGCTGTCGGTGCTGTGACCCGCTGTCGGTGCCGGCGTCCGGCGACGGTGGGCCCGCTCGCCCCGCGGTCTACTGGTTGCCGCAGGCCGAGAGGTGTTCGGTCTCCAGCCACGGCAGTTCGTGTCCCATCCGGTCCCGTTTGGTGCGCAGATAGCGGAGGTTGTGCTCCCCCGCCTGGACGGGCATGGGCTCCCGCCCGGTGACGCGCAGGCCGTGGCGCAGCAGGGCCTCGCTCTTCTCCGGGTTGTTGGTCATCAGGCGCACGCTGTGCACGCCGAGGTCGCTCAGCATCCGGGCGCCCGCGGCGTAGTCGCGCGCGTCGGCGGGCAGCCCGAGTTCGAGGTTGGCGTCGAGGGTGTCCCGGCCGCGCTCCTGCAGTTCGTAGGCGCGCAGCTTGGACAGCAGCCCGATGCCGCGGCCCTCGTGACCGCGGAGATAGATCACCACGCCCCGGCCCTCCTCGGTGACCCGGGCCAGGGACGCCTGGAGCTGGGGGCCGCAGTCGCAGCGCTGGGAGCTGAAGATGTCCCCGGTCAGGCACTCGGAGTGGACGCGGACGAGAACGTCCTCGCCGTCGCCGATCTCGCCCTGGACGAGGGCGATGTGCTCGACGCCGTCGGCCGTGGAGCGGTAGCCGTACGCCGTGAAGTCGCCGAAAGCGGTGGGCAGCCGGGTCTCGGCCTCACGCCGGACGACGGGTTCGGCCGGGGGCGGGACGACGGGCTCGGCCCCGGACCGGGCGCCCGCTTCGGGCAGGACCGCCGGCCCGGCGTCGGGGCGGGCCGTGCGCTCGGCGTCCCTGCGGTACGCGACCAGGTCCTCGATGGAGACGATCGCCAGCCCGTGCTTGCGGGCGAACGGGATCAGTTCGGGGAGCCGCATCATCGTGCCGTCCTCGGCCGCGATCTCGACGATCGCGGCGGCCGGACGCAGACCCGCCAGGCGCGCGAGGTCGACACCGGCCTCGGTGTGGCCGTTGCGTTCGAGCACACCACCGGGCCGGGCGCGCAGCGGGAAGACATGGCCGGGGCGCACGAAGTCGCCCGCCGTGCTGGAACCTCCGGCCAGCAGACGCAGGGTGGTGGCCCGGTCGGCGGCGGAGATGCCGGTGCTGACGCCGTGCGCGGCGGTCGCGTCGACGGAGACGGTGAAGGCCGTCCCCATGGACTCGGTGTTGTCCGCGACCATCTGCGGCAGCTCGAGGCGGTCGAGTTCGCTGCCCTGCATGGGTGCGCAGATCAGGCCGCGGCACTCGCTCATCATGAAGGCGACGATCTCGGGGGTGGCCTTCTCGGCCGCGACGACGAGGTCGCCCTCGTTCTCGCGGTTCTCGTCGTCCACGACGACGACGGGCCGCCCGGCGGCGATCTCGGAGATCGCGAGGCCGATGGGGTCGAGCCGCAGCTCGTCCTCCGAGCCCTCGACGCCGTACCAACTCATCTGTGCGGTCATGCCGCTGCTCCTTCCAAGGCGGGCCCGGCACTTCGCGTGCGCAGCCACCAGTCGCGCATCCCCCACAGGACGAGGACGAGGTACACGACGTAGACGAGACCGGAGAAGACGAGGCCGCTGCTGAACGCGAGCGGGACGCCGACGAGGTCGACCAGGATCCAGGCGAACCAGAACTCCACGAGCCCGCGCGCCTGGGCGACCATCGCGGCGAGGGTGCCGACGAAGATGTAGGCGTCGGGCCAGGGGTTCCAGGACAGTTCGGGTACGGCGGTGAACAGTCCGCCGACGGCCAGCGTGCCCGCCGCCGTGGCACCGGCGAGGATGCCGCGCTCCCGCCACGTGGCGAACCGTACGGACAGTTCCCCGTCCTGGTCCCGGCGGCCGCGCCGCCACTGCGCCCAGCCCCAGGCCGCGACACCGATGACCAGGAGCTGTTTGCCGACGCCTCCGCCGAGCTGCGCGGACGCGTAGGCGGCGACGAGGACGACTCCGGCGAGGAGCTGGGCGGGCCAGGTCCAGATGGACCGGCGCCAGCCGAGGGCGAGGGCGATCAGGCCGATGGTGTTCCCGATCATGTCGGACCAGATCAGCTGCTGGCCGAAGATCTCGAAGGCCCGGCCGTTCAGCCAGTCGAAGGCGCTCACTCGGCGGCCTCCGGCTCCGTACGGCCGTCCGCGCGCAGTTCCGTACGGCCCGGCTCCCCGGCGCCCGCGGCACCGGCAGCGCCGACGGCTCCCGCGGCCAGCATCCGTTCGACGTACTTGGCGATGACGTCGACCTCGAGGTTGACCGGGTCGCCGGGCTGCTTGATGCCGAGGGTGGTGAGCGCGAGCGTCGTCGGGATCAGGCTGACGGTGAAGAAGTCGGGGCCGGCGTCGACGACCGTCAGGCTGATGCCGTCGACCGTGATGGAGCCCTTCTCCACCACGTACCGGGTCAGATGCTCCGGCAGCGAGATCTTCACGATCTCCCAGTGCTCGGCGCTCTTGCGGTCGACGACCGTGCCCGTGCCGTCCACGTGCCCCTGGACGAGATGGCCGCCGAGGCGCCCGCCGAGCGCCATGGGGCGTTCGAGGTTGACGCGGGAGCCGGGGGCGAGGGCGCCGAGGCTGGACCTGCTGAGGGTCTCCGCCATGACGTCGGCGGTGAACTCGCCCTGCCCGGTCTCGACGACGGTGAGGCAGACGCCGTTGACGGCGATCGAGTCGCCGTGCTTGGCGTCGTCGGTGACGACGGGGCCGCGGAGCCGGAAGCGGCTCGCGTCCCCGAGGTCCTCCACGGCGACGACCTCACCCAGTTCTTCGACGATTCCGGTGAACACGTCAGTTCTCCTCGGGAGACGGGGCGGTGATGGGGGTGGGTACGGCGGTGATGCGCAGGTCGGGTCCGAGGCGGACGGTCTCGGCCACATCGAGCCGCAACGCCTCTCCGATCGTGGTGATTCCGGCGTCCGCGAGGGCGGCGGGACCGGCGCCGAGCAGGGCCGGTGCGAGATAGGCGACGACCCGGTCGACCGCGCCCGCGGCGACGAACGCTCCGGCCAGCGTGGGCCCGCCCTCCAGCAGCACGGAGCGGACGTCCCGTTCGTGCAGGGCGGCGAGGAGGGCGGGGATGCTCAGGCCGCGGCGGCCGAGCGGGGCGCGCGGCAGCCGTACGACGGGGGCGAGGCCCTCCAGGTGCGTTGCGTCGGCGTCCTCGGCGACGGCAACGAGCGTCGGGGCCGTGCCGTCCAGGACGCGGGCGCCCGGCTTGACCACCCCGGCGTTGCTGTCGACGACGACGCGCAGCGGCTGGGTGACCTCGGAGTCCAGCAGGCCCGACTCCCGGACGCGGGCGCCGAGTTGGGGGTCGTCGGTACGGGCCGTGCCCGAGCCGACGACGACCGCGTCGGCCTGCGCGCGCAGCCGGTGGACGTCGGCGCGGGACTCGGGCGAGGTGATCCAGCGGCTCGTGCCGTCGGCCGCCGCGATGCGGCCGTCGAGGGTGGCGGCGTACTTCCACAGCACGTACGGCCGGCCGCGCCGTACGGAGGTGAGCCAGGCGATGTTGCCCGCCTCGGCCTCCTCCGCGAGCAGCCCGGACTCGACGTCGATCCCGGCCGCGGCGAGCGTGGCGGCGCCGCCGGTGGCGGCCGGGTTGGGGTCGGGGACGGCGTGGACGACGCGGGCGATCCCGGCGTCGACGAGCGCCTGGGCGCAGGGACCCGTACGGCCGGTGTGGTTGCAGGGCTCCAGGGTGACGACCGCGGTCCCGCCGCGGGCCCGCTCCCCCGCCTCGCGCAGCGCCTCGATCTCGGCGTGCGGTCCGCCGGCCCGGTGGTGCCAGCCGGCACCGGCCGTCTCCCCGGAGGCGTCGAGAATCACGCACCCGACGACGGGGTTGGGGCTGGTGGATCCGAGACCGCGCGCGGCGAGCGCGATGGCTCGGCGCATCGCGTCGGCTTCGGCCGCTGAGGTGGCCACCGGGTCCTCCTGCCTCTTCGGGCAAGGACTCCGGGGCTGTCGAGATGACAGAAGCGGAACAAGACAACGGGGACGCCGAGGCCGATACGGTCGGACCGTCCGCTGAGAGACGGACGATCGCCGGGACGGCGGCGCACCGGTGCTGGCCCGCCGCGCACTGCCTCCCATCCGGACTTTAACCGTCGGTCCAGGAGTTTCACCTGGTCAACCGGCCGCTGGATGCGGACGGGTCGCGGACTGTAACCGCCGGTTCGGACTTTCACCGACCCCGGAGTGCGCTTGCGTCACTGGTACGGGTCCAGTCTGCCACGCCCGCGATACGACCATGCGGCCGATCTCTGTGGCTTGCCTCACAGCGCGCAGTTCCGGCGTCACTGGCGGCGAGGCCGGACGGACCGGTCCCGGCGCGCCCGCGCGGACGCCCGGCCCTCCGGGTCTCAACTGCCGGATCCCGCAGGCCTCGACGGGTTCGTCCACGCCGAATCCGTCCGTGCGGTCACAGGGCACCGACGCGTCCTGTCCTACGCGGTCGGCTGAGAGCCCGACGTCGGTGCGGGCCGCCGCCCCGGCCCGCACCCACGCGCGTATGACGCGTCCGGGCCCGCCGCGATCAGCTGCCCGCCGGGCTGAACAGCGCGTCCTGGGCCGCGTCCATCGCGGTGAGCACGGCTCCGCGGAGGACCGCCGTGCCGCCCGCCGCGGCCGGGCGGATCTCCGTCGGCAGCGGGGACAGCCGCGCGAGGCGTGCGGACACCCGATCCGCCAGGGCGTCGCCGCCCGCGTGCCCCGTCTCGCCCCCGAGCACGATGCAGCCCGGGTCCAGGACCGCCGTCACGGCCGCCGCGCCGAGCGCGACGCGGTCCGCGACCGCGTCGAGGAACGCCTCGCCCCGCTCCCCCGCGTCGAGCGCGTGCCGGACCGCCGCCTCCGCCGCCGACGCGTCGTCCACCGCGGCCGTTCCGTCCGGCTCACCGCCTCGTGCCGTCCCCGGTTCCTCCGGCACGTCCTCGTCGTCCGCGGCGGCCGACGGCGTCCGGGCGTCGAGTCCGTGCTCACGCGCCAGGGCGCAGACCGCCTGGCTCGACGCGAGCGCGTGGAAGCCGCCGTCGCAGCCCGTCGCCGACGGAGGTCCCGACGTGCCGGGCACGGGCAGGAAGCCGAGTTCGCCCGTACCGCCCGAGGCGCCGCGCCGCAGACGGCCGTCGAGTACCACGGCCGCGCCGACGCCGTGGCCCAGCCACAGCAGGACGAAGGTGTCGCGGTCGCGAGCGGCGCCGGCGCGCTGCTCGGCGAGGGCGGCGAGGTTGACCTCGTTCTCCAGCAGGACGGGGACCCCGAGTCTCCGGCGCAGTTCGGCGACGAAGTGGCCGTGCCAGGCGGGCAGTTCGCCGGTGGGTCTGAGGGCGCCGGTGGCGGGGTCGACGAGGCCGGGGGCGCCGACGCCGATGGTGTGGAGGGCGGCGGTTCCGGCCCTGGCAGCCGTGCGTTCCAGCAGCGCCACCGCGCGTCCGACGGCGCGCGAGCCGTCGGACGCACCGTCGGGCTCGACGGGCAGGGACGCCTCGGCCAGCGGCCGGCCGAGCAGGTCCGCGACCGAGACGGTCACTCCGTGCCGGCGGACGTCGACGCCCGCCAGATGGGCCCGGTCGGCGACGATCCCGTACAACCGCGCGTTGGGGCCACGGCGTTGGGCGCCTGCCTCCCCCACGACCGCGATCAGTCCGGCGCCCTGGAGGCGTTCGACGAGGTCGGCGACGGTCGGCCGGGACAGCCCCGTGAGCGTCTTGAGCTGGCCGGCGGTCAGCGGGCCTTCCGTCTGGAGCAGGCGCAGGGCCAGCCGGTCGTTGATGGCCCGGGCGGTACTGGGCGATGCGGTACGGCCCGCCGGGTGCACGCGTGTCGGTGTCACGCCCCGGATCCTCTCAGATGCACGCCTATCTATCAGGCAGGGTTCCTGATAATTTACGGGATTGACGTGGCCGGGGCTATTCGGGGAGGACTGGCTGTATGGACAGCAGCGGCGCCATGGGCGTACCGGCTCGCGGGGACGCGGTGCCCGCACAGCGGCTGCGCCGGGCCCGTATCGCCGTCGCGACGGTCTTCGCCGTGCACGGCGCCGTCACCGGCAGCTTCGCCACCCGCATCCCCTGGATCCAGGACCATGCCGGGATCAGCGCGGGTCAACTCGGCCTCGCCCTCGCCTTCCCCGCCATCGGCGCGTCCGTCGCCATGCCGCTGGCCGGCCGGATCAGCCACCGCTTCGGGGCGCGCGCCGCCCTCCGCGGGCTGATCGCGCTGTGGACCGCCGCCCTCGCACTGCCCGCCCTCGCCCCCAACTTTCCTTCCCTGTGCGCGGCTCTCTTCGTGTTCGGCGTGACGTCGGGGATGTCGGACGTGGCGATGAACGCGCTCGGGGTGGAGATCGAGGAGCGGCTCGGCCGCTCGATCATGTCCGGGCTGCACGGGCTCTGGAGCACGGGTGCGCTCATCGGCTCCGCCGCGGGAACCGTGGCCGCCCACGCGAACGTCGATGCCCGTACGCATCTGGCGCTCGCGGCGGCCGTCCTGACCGTCATCGGCGTGGCCGCCTGCCAGGGCGTACTGGACCTGCGCAGCGATCCGGACGAGCACCCGCCGCCGCACTTCGCCCTGCCGCCCAGGTCCGCCCTGATCATCGGCGCGGTCGGCTTCTGCGCGGTCTTCGCCGAGGGCGCGAGCCTGGACTGGTCGGCGGTCTATCTGCGGGACGCGCTCGGTACGTCGGCCGGTCTGGCCGCGGCCTCCACCACCGCCTTCGCCTGCACGATGGCGGCGGCCCGGCTGGCGGGCGACGCCGTGGTGGAACGGTTCGGGCCGGTACGGACGGTGCGCGCCGGCGGGGTGTTCGCGACGGCGGGCGGTGCGCTGGTCGTCGCGGCGGTCCATCCCGCGATGGCGCTGGCCGGATTCGCGCTCATCGGTCTGGGCGTGGCCGTCGTGGTGCCGCTGGCGTTCGCCGCCGCGGGGCGCAGCGGTCCGGCGCCGAGCCAGTCGATCGCGGGCGTCGCCACCATCACGTACACCTCGGGGCTCATCGCGCCGTCCGCCATCGGGTCGATCGCCGACGCCACGTCGCTGACGGTGTCGTTCGGCCTGGTCACGGTGCTGGCGTTCGGGCTCGTGGTGGGCGCCGGCGTGCTCGCGTCCGCGGGGCGCGGTGCGCATGCCGTGGCTCGGCAGGAGGCGGACCGTGCGGGCGCGGGGAGCGTGCGGGAGAGCGGCGGCGCGCGGGAGTCCTGAGCGGGACCGCCCGGGAACGCCCCGCGTTACCCCGGACTCCCCACTGGGCCCTGTCCAGGCTCGGTCTCCTTCGGCCCGTCGGCCGGACCGTCCTCCGTACGGCCCGCGGGCTCGGCGCCGGCGGCCTCCGCCTCGTCGGGCGACTGCGGGGGCGGGCCCGCGTGCCGCGAGCACTCCGGGTTCTCGCACGGCCCCGGCTCCCAGACCGGGACGTACGTGCCGAACACCTTGCGGCGCTTCCTCGCCACCGCCTGGACCGGGCGCTTGCACGCGCGGCAGGAGAACGTGGCGGAACTCCAGCCCTGGTGGTCCTCGACGCTTCCCATGGATCCACGGTAGGCGCGGCGGGGGCGCTGTGCCAGGGACGTGCACGCCCCTGCGGCACGAAGCCGCGGGCCGCGCCCGTTACGCCGTTCCGGTCATCCGTGCCGGTGCGGCGGTTCCCCGGCCAAGTGCCCTGCCACTCTGGGCACATGACGACGACTCGGCAGCCCTGTGCGGTGGCGGCGGACCTGCACCGCGCGGCGGAGCGCATGCGTGCGATCGACGCGGAGCTGCCCGCCCACGACGGGGTCGCGATCTTCAACCGGGTCTATCTGTCGGTCACCGAGGAGATCACCCGGCGGGGTGCCGCGGGGTACTTCCGGGACCCCTCGTCCGCCTCGGCTCTCGCGGCAGGCTTCGCCGACCGCTATCTGCGGGCCGTGGAGGCCGCCGCGGCCGGTGAGCGGGCGCCCGCCTGCTGGCGTCCGCTGTTCCAGCAGCGCCGTCATCCCGGGGTGAGCCCGGTGCAGTTCGCGCTGGCAGGGATCAACGCGCACGTCGGGCACGATCTGGCGCTCGCCGTGGTGGACACCTGCACGGGCCTGGCCTGCCGTCCGGCCGCACTGGAGACGGACTTCGAGCGTGTGGGCGATGTCCTGGCCGTGCTGGAGGAGCGCATCCGGGAGGACCTGATGCCGGGCCCGGACCTCCTCGATGTGGCCGATCCACTCACCCATCTCGCGGGATCGTGGAGCCTGGACAGGGCGCGGGACGCCGCGTGGGCGGCGTCCCGCGTGCTGTGGGGCCTCCGGCATACGGAGGGTCTGTACGGCGAGTTCGCGGAGCGGCTCGACGAGGGGGTCGGTCTCGTCGGGCGCTTTCTGCTCACGCCGCTGGGCTGATCACCCCACCGGGGCCGCGCTCTCACGTCCGAAGATCTTCACCGCCTGGTAGTAGGTCCACGCCGTGCTGTTGCAGGCGGTCTTCGTCGCCCCGCTGTAGCGGGTGCAGACGCGCTTGAGGTCCTCGTAGAAGGCGCTGTCGATGCGGTCCTTGTTGGCCTCGAAGGCGCCCATCGCCTTGTAGTTGCGATAGCCGAAGTCGTGCCGGGCGCAGGACATCTGGAACGGGAAGCCGAACGGGTTGTCGGGGGACGAGGAGCAGTAGTCGGTGGACCAGTCGAAGCCGTACGCGGCCCAGTCCGACTGGTGGGCGCGCGCCGTGGCCCAGGTGTTGTAGCTGGCGGCGCTGGTCTGGGTCCAGTTCGCCAGCACTTGGGGCTTGTCCGCCGGTGCGGCAGGGGCGGCCGCGGCGGACGAAGCGGTGGCGGCGACGGAGAGCAGGGCGAGGACAGATGCGGCAAAGCCGGTGGAGAGTCTGCGGTGCATCCCACACCTCCAGGTGTCTGCGGCCCGCCCGTCGGGCCGCAGGTTCATGACAAGATGATTGACAACTCAACGGCCCTTTCACACCTCTGGCACCCCAATGCCCCATGAATTCGTGGATGGTGCGGGAGATCAGGACATGAACGAGGCCGTCGCCGTGCTCCTCGCACGACGACGGCCCGCCCCTTCCGTACACCTGAACACGCGACGCGTCACGACCGGCGGTGACGCCTCGTCAGTCCTCGGGCAGCTCCACCGGCGCAATGGACTCGTACACGTCGCCCGGACCGGGGTTGGACGCGTCGGTTCCGCCGCCGAAGTGGTGCATCACGCCCCACACCGCGTTCAGCGCGGTCGCCACCGCGCCCTCGGCCCATCCCGCGGTCCACGAGATGTCGTCGCCCGCCAGGAAGATGCCGCGCTTGTCCTCGGGCAGCCGGTCCTGCATGAAGTGCGTGAACAGGCGGCGCTGGTAGCGGTAGTGGCCGGGCAGGTTTGCCTTGAACGCGCCCATGAAGTACGGCTCGTTCTCCCAGGACACCGTCACCGGGTTGCCGATGATGTGCTTGCGGATGTCGACCTTCGGATAGATCTCCGACAGCGACTTCAGCATGACCTCCATCCGCTCGTTCGGGTTCAGCGGCAGCCACTTGAGGCTGTCGTCGCACCACGTGTACGAGAGGCAGATGACGGCGGGCTTGTCCGGCCCGTTGTCCAGGAGGTACGTGCCGCGGGTCATCCGGTCCGTGAGCGTCATGCTCATCACGTCCCGGCCGGTGTCCTCGTCCTGGTCCAGCCAGAAGGGCCGGTCCACGGGGACGAACAGCTTGGACGACTCCATGTAGTGGGTGCGCTCCATCGCCGTCCAGTGGTCGATGGGGAACAGCGAGTCGTCGCAGTCGATCTTGCTGAGCAGCATCCAGCTCTGCGCGGTGAAGACCGCCGCCTCGTACGTCCTGATGTCCCCGCCCGCGTCCGTGACCGTGATGCGGTTGCCCGCGGTGCGGCGCAGCCGGGTCACGGCCGGACGCGGGTCGCCCCCGTGCAGGGAGGACAGCGAGGTGCCGTACGGCCAGTGCACGATCTTCCGCGGCTCGCGCGCCCAGAGACGGAGCGGGAGTTGCTGGCTGCCGCCGACGATGCCGCGGTGGTCGTCGTCCGCGCCGGTGTAGACGACGCGGAGGATCTCCAGGATCGAGTTGGGGAAGTCGGTGTCCCAGCCGCCGGTGCCGAAGCCGACCTGCCCGAAGATCTCCCGGTGACGGAAGGAGGCGAAGGCCGAGGAGTCGCAGAGGAAGCCGTAGAACGTCTGGTTGTCCAGCTTCTCCACCAGGCGGGACCAGATCTCGCGGATCCTTGGCACATCGCGCTCGCGCAGGGCGCGCTGCATGGCGGAGAAGTCGGCGCCCTCCTCCAGGCAGGCGTTCCAGGCGTTCATGACCTGGGTGTAGACCTCGGGAAGGTCCTCGACCGTACGGGCGTAGTGGGACTCGCCCTTGAGGTCGACGACCGTGGACGGGGTGTCCGGGGCGAGGGGGTTGGGGAACGGCCGCGTCTCCAGGCCCACCATGTCCACGTAGTGCTGGAAGGCCGTGGAGGACGGCGGAAAGCGCATCGCGCCCATTTCCGCGGTCAGTTCGGCGTCGCAGCCCTCGAAGCCGACCGTCCGCAGCCGGCCGCCGATCCGGTCGGCCTCGTAGACGACGGGCTTGAGACCCATCTTCATCAGCTCGTACGCGGCGATGATGCCGGACAGGCCGCCGCCGATGACCGCGACCTCGGTGCCGTGCCGCGTGGCCGGGACGGACCCGAGACCGGCCGGGTGGGCGAGGTAGTCGTCGTAGGCGTAGGGGAAGTCCGGACCGAACATGGTGATCGCCGGCTGCGCTTGCGCCTCGGCGTGCTGGTCGTCGTGGATTGCGGTGGGCACGGACGTCATGGGCTCGGGCTTTCCTGGCGGGGGTTCGGGCAGTGCGGGGGCGGTACGGCAGTGGCGGTGCGGGGGCGGTACGGGGTGGCGGCGCGCGGGGGCGGGCTCAGTCGTGGACGAGTGAGCCGTAGAGCCCGGGCCTGCGGTCACCGAGGTAGGTGTTCTCGGCGCGGGACGCCTTGAGGAATCCCGGATCGACATCGGCGTGGACCAGGTCGTCGCCCGATCCGGCGCGGGCCCGCGCGGTCCCGTCCGGCGCGGCCAGACAGCTCAGCCCGGCGAAGTCGAAATCGCCTTCCGGGCCGCAGCGGTTGGCGTACGCGATGTAGAGCTGGCTCTCCCAGGCGCGGGCAGGGAGCAGGGTGTGCGCCACGATCTCGTACGGGCGCATGAGCGCGGTGGGGACGAGCAGCAGTTCGGTGCCGGCCAGGGCGTGCGCCCGTACGGTCTCCGGGAACTCCACGTCGTAGCAGATCAGCAGGCCGAGGCGGACGCCGTCGAACTCCGCCTGGACGACGGGCTCGTCGCCGGGCGTGAACCACGCCGTCTCGAAGGCCCCGAAGAGGTGCGTCTTGCGGTAGTTGGCGAGGCGGTCGCCGCCGGGACCGACGAGCTGGACGGCGTTGTGGAGGGCCTCGCCGGCCCGCTCGGGGTAGCCGTACGCGATGGCCAGGCCGTGCGCTGCGGCGATCTCCGCGACGCTCTGGGCGCCCGGACCGTCAGCGGGCTCGGCAAGACCGGGCAGCGCGTCGCCGACGGCGTAGCCGGTGAGATACAGCTCGGAGGTGAGCAGCAGCCGGGCGCCGGCGAGTGCGGCGCGGCGGGCGGCGGCGTCGAGCGCGGCGAGGCTGTCCCCGGTGGAGCACGGGACGCCGCCGGGGCCCTGGAACAGCGCGGTGCGCAGCGGCGTCATGGGACCTCTTCGCGGTGTGAGCGGGGTGGGGCGGGCGGGCAGGGGTGAGCGGCCTGGCGCAGGGGTGAGCTGCGGGCGTGCTCGGGGAGACATGACGACGGTACGTTCCGCGCGCACGGGCGGACAAGGCGCGTCCATTGCGCACCGGTGAGCGATCTGTTGCGTGCTCGGCGGGCGTCGCGGCGAATCGTTGTCCCCCGGCGTACGGCGCGGGGCGGGCGAGCTCGTACGGGGTGGGCTCGCGCTCGTACCGGTATGGGGTCCGCCACCCCCGTGGGATGCCCCGGAGCGCAGGAGGGAAGGTCAGAGGTCCCGGAGGCGCTGCAGGACCTCGCGCAGCAGCGCGGGGTCGGGGCGCCGGGCGTCCTGCGGCGGGTCGCCGACGCGGACGAGCCCGGCGTCGACCAGATCACCCAGGACGACCCGCACGACCGTAAGCGGCAGGTCCGCGTCGGCGGCGAGTTCGGCGAGCGCCCGGGGGCCGCGGCGGATCCGGGCGAGCAGGGAGGCTCGCGCATGGTCGAGCCGGGCGCCGGTCTTCTCCCCCTCCCCTGCGTCGTCCACGGCCGACACCCAGGCCGTGAGGTCGTAGGCGTGCTCGGCGGCGGGACGGGTGCGGCCGCGGGTCACGGTGTACGGACGCACCATCGGCCCGGCCTCGCCCTCGTACCAGACCTCCCCCTCGCCGTCCGGACGCGTCATCCGTCAGCGGCCCCGGCTTCCGCGCGCGGCGGTGCGGACAGGTGCCGTCCCACGCGCTTGACGAGCAGCGACATCTCGTAGCCGAGCTGGCCCGTGTCCGTCTCGGCGCCGGCCAGGACGGCCAGGCGGCTGCCCTCGCCCGCCGGGGTGACGAAGAGGTACGCCTCATCGAGCATGATCATCGTCTGGCGGACCCCGCCGGCGCCGAAACGATCCGCCAGTCCCTTGGCGAGGCTGTGGAACCCTGAACTGACCGCGGCGAGGTGGTCGATGTCGTCATCGCGCATGCCCTCCGAGGCGCTCGTTGCAAGACCGTCGGCGGAGAGCAGCACGGCCTGGCGTACGTGCTCGGTACGGGCGACCAGGTCGTCCAGCAGCCAGTCGAGTCCGCCGTCCCGCCGGTCAGTGCCCCGGTCGTCGCGTGTCATCGTCCGCCCCCTCGGTCGTGTTCGGTCGGGTTCCCTGGCTGCCGGGCCGCTCCTCGGGCTCGCTCTCACGCCCGCGTTCCACGCCTCTCTGGAACGCCCCGAAGATCACGCTCATGCGCTCGGGTGTCACCTCACGACCCGCGCCGTCCGGCTCGCGGCCTTCCGCCGCGAGCGAGGATCTTCTTCTCCCGGACGACGAGCCCGTGGGCCGGGGCGACGAGCCCGTGGTCCGGGACTGGCCCTGCGTGCCCGGACCGGACGAGCCGACCGCGCGGAGCTGCGGCGCGAGATGGGTCTGCCGCACGCGTCGCGGCAGTTCGGCGGGATCGTCACCGCCACCGGGTCCGTCGGGATCGCCCGCACGGTCGAAACCGGGCGGGCCGTTGAAGCCCCCCGGACCGTCGAAGCCGGACGCGTCGTCGAAGCGGGACCCGTCGTCGAAACCGGACGGGCCTCCGTAGCCGGAGGGACCCTCGTAGCCCCCCGGACCGTCGAGCCCGGACGCGGGCCGTACCGATGCCACCGGCCCCGCGGCCACGGAGGCCGGGACGGCGAAGGTCGGGCTCTCCGGGTCCAGGGTGGCCGCGGCCTCCGCGGTCTCCTCCACGTTCATGACCGCGATCTCCGGCAGGTCCTCCAGGACCGCGGCGGGCAGCACGACGACGGCCGTGGTCCCGCCGTACGGGGACCGGGTCAGCGAGACGTCGATCCGGTGCCGCCCCGCGAGGCGCCCCACGACGTACAGGCCGAGGCGCTCGGTGAGCGCCGGGTCGAAGTCGCCCTCCCGCGCGAGCGTCCGGTTGGCCTCGTCGAGCGCGACGTCGTCCATGCCGAGGCCGCGGTCGTCGATCTGCAGCACGCAGCCGCGCCGGGTCCTCTCCAGGCGCATCGTGACCGGGGTGTGGGGCGGCGAGAACACCGTGGCGTTCTCGACGAGTTCGGCGATCAGATGCACGACGTCGGCGACGGCCTCGCCCTTGACGCCCACAGCGGGCATCGGGGGGATGTCGACCCGCGCGTACTCCTCGATCTCCCCCACCGCGGAGCCCACGACGTCCACCACGGGCACGGGCTTGCGCCAGCGACGGCCGGGGGCGGAGCCGGAGAGGATGATCAGCCCTTCGGCGTGGCGCCGCATCCGTGTCGTCAGATGGTCGATGCGGAACAGGTCCTCGAGCACGTCGGGGTCGGCGGTACGGCGCTCCAGGGTGTCCACGAGCTTCAACTGCCGGTGCACCAGCGCCTGGTTGCGGCGGGCGATGTTGAGCAGTACGGCGGAGACGCCCCGGCGCAGACCGGCCTGTTCGACGGCGGCCTCGACCGCCGCGCGGTGCGCGGTGCCGAGCGCGCGGGAGACCTGGCCTATCTCGTCCTGCACCTCCGTGTCGCCGTCACCGTCACCGTCGCCGGGGAGGGGCGGGGCGACCGTGGCCGGGTCCACCCCGTCCCCGTGGCTCAACTTCTGTATGAGGTCAGGAAGCTGACGCGTGGCCAGGTCGGCCGAGTCGCGCAGATCCTCGAGCCTCGCCGAGATCCGGCGACCGGCGCGCACCGAGAGCACGACGGACCCGGCGACGGCCAGGAGCCCGAGGCCACCCGCGACGGCGGTGCGGATCAACTCGTCGGTGGCGAAGGCGCGTCCGCGCTCGGCCGAGTTCTTCGCCGCCTCGGTGCAGAGCGCCATGTAGCGCTTCACCGCGGAGTCCATGACGGTCCGCCAGGAGTCCGCGGCGACGGCTTTCCCCGCGCCGCCCGCGCCCGCAGCCAGCAGCGCGTCCTCACCCGTGGTCAGTTCCTGGTAGCGGCGGCCGCGCTGGAAGTCCTCGAACAGCGTGCGCGAGTCGTCGGGCAGGTCGGGCACGTACGTGCGCTGGAAGACGCGCCGGTCCTCGATCGTGGCCACCAGCGTCCGGTACTGCGCCGCGTCGAACGATCCGGCGGCGCGCGCCCCCGCGACGAGCGCGTCCTCGCGCGAGACGAACTCCCGCACCCGTACGAGCTCGACGACGGTCTGCGCCTCACGCGCCAGGTGCCCGGCCTGGAGGGCGGTCAGCGCCGACTGGACGGTGAACGTCGGTTCCACGACGCCCGTGTAGCCGTCGACGGCCCGGTCCCAGGAGATCCGGCGGGACATCACCTGATCGCGCAGGGCGGGCAGCCGGGCGGTGGCGTCCGCCATCGACCGCAGCGCGGTGCGCTGACGTCCGGTCAGCTCGTCCTGCCGCTCCTCACCGGACACGGCGTCCCGCATGGCTCCCACGGCCCGGTCCGTCGCGCGGTGCTGGCGGACGAGGGCGGTGCGTGCCTCGCTGCCGGGCGAGGCCACGTACGCGGCGGCCAGCCGCCGTTCGGTCTGGATCTGGCCGACGGCGGTGTCGACGGGTGTGCCGAAGTGCTCGTACACCCCCTGCAGGCGCATGAGCGCCCTCAGGTCCCCGGTCATCGAGACCATCGCCGACGCCCAGAGGGCGAGCAGCGCGGCGATCGGGATCAGGGTCAGAGTGACGATCCGCGTACGGATGGTGGGTCGGCCAGGACGCCTGCGCATGGTCTCCCCGGGCGCAGAGGGACAGGATGTCCCTGCACGCTAGCCGCCCGGACGCCCTGTGCTACTTGAAAGTAGAAAGGGATGACGCAGATCACTCCCCTGGTCGCCCATCGCGTCGCGGGCAGGGGGGAGTTGGGGTGATTCGTCCCTTGGAGGCGAGCCCGCCGTGAACAACTCACGGCGGCCGGAGGTGCGTTGCACCGCGGCGGTCACGGCGGCGACGGCCACGGAGACGGCGGGGCCGATGACGAGCGCGGACCCACCGGTGGCGGCGACGGTGCCGCCGGCGTAGCCGAGCCCGACCGTGCAGGCGACGAAGATCAGCTCGGCGATGCCCGCGCCGAGCAGATAGCGGCGGGCGCCGAACGCGACGAGGCCCGTGGTCAGACCGCCCATGAACCGCCCGCACGGCACGAAGCGCATCGCGATCACGGCCGGGACCCCGTGCCGCCCCACCCGGGTCGCGGCCCACTCCATCACCGCACGGCGACGGTGCCGGCGGGCCACCCAGGCGAGGACACGGCCCCGCGCGCGGCTCCCGGCCCCGTAGACGGCCAGATCACCCGCGACCGCGCCGGCGAGCGGGGCGAGAAGCACCACGGAGAGGTCGAGCCTGCCGACGGCGGAGAACGCCCCGGCCGTGGCCAGGACCGCGGAGTTGGGGACCAGCGGCAGAGCGGTGACGAGAACCAGCGACGCGTACATCCACAGTGCGGCGTCCACACCGCCCCCTGTTCCGTCGTCCGTTCACATCGCCGGGCCTCCACGCTCCCAGATGCGGGGCGGACGGGACAACGACCTGCGGGTGAGGTCCCGGGAAACTCACCGGCCCCGGGTGTTCATCCACGGCCGCCCCGGCTCCCGAACCGGGCCGTGAGCCCGGCCCCGAGCCGTCAGCCCCGGTCCCCTTCACCGGCCCGGCCCCGAGCCGTCAGCCCGAGCCGTCAGCCCGGGGCTCCCGAGCTGTAGCGGCGCAGCAGCGGCGAGAGGACCAGCACCGACTTGGTCCGCTCGACGAACGGCTCCCCGGCGATCCGCTCCAGCACCTGCTCGAAGTGGCGCATGTCGGCGGCGAAGACCTGGACGATGGCGTCCGCGTCGCCGGTCACGGTCGACGCGGACGCCACCTCCGGATACCGGGACAGGCCGCGGTGGATCGCCTCGGGCACGGTGTTGCGGCTGCAGTAGAGCTCGATGAAACCTTCCGTCTCCCAGCCCAGCGCGGCCGGGTCGACCCGTACGGTGAAGCCGGTGATGGCCCCTTCCGCCCGCAGCCGGTCCACCCGCCGCTTCACGGCGGGCGCGGACAGGCCGACTTCGGCGCCGATGTCCGCATACGAGCGGCGGGCGTCCGCGGCGAGGGCGTGGACGATGCGTTCGTCGAGATCGTTCAGTCGCACTGCGGGTGGTTCACTTCTCTGCGGGTGCCTGGGCCGGTGCCGCTTCCAGACGCGAGCGGCGCATGCCGTATCCGAAGTAGACCACAAGGCCGACGGCCATCCAGATCCCGAAGACCGACCAGGTGACGGCGTCGAGGCTGCCCATCATCCAGACGCAGAATCCGAAGCCGACGGCCGGCAGGAGCGGTGACAGCGGTACGCGGAAGGTGCGCGGCATCTCCGGCCGCGTCCGGCGCAGCACCACCACCGCGACATTGACCAGGGCGAAGGCGAAGAGCGTCCCGATGCTGGTGGCGTCGGCGAGGGCGCCGAGGGGGATCGCGGCCGCGAGGCCACCGCAGAAGAGCGAGACGATCAGGGTGTTGGCGCGCGGGGTGCCGGTCCGCGGGTGGACCCGGGAGAAGACCTTCGGGACCAGCCCGTCGCGGGACATCGCGAACAGGATGCGGGTCTGGCCGTAGAGCACGGTGAGGATCACGCTCGCGATGGCCACGACGGCGCCCGCGGCGAGGAGGACGCCCCAGAAGCTCTGTCCCGTGACGTCGTTCATGATCCCGGCGAGGGCGGCCTCGGAACCCTCGAAGCCCCTCCAGGGCTGCGCGCCGACGGCGACGGCCGCCACCAGCACGTACAGCGCGGTCACGATGATCAGGGAGAGCATGATCGCGCGGGGCAGGTCGCGCTTGGGGTCCTTGGCCTCCTCGCCCGCGGTGGAGGCGGCGTCGAAGCCGATGTACGAGAAGAAGAGCGTGGCTCCGGCGGCGCTCACACCCGCCATGCCGAGCGGCATGAACGGCGTGAAGTTCCCGGCCCGTATGCCGGTGAAGGCCACCGCGCAGAACAGCAGCAGCGCGCCGATCTTCACCGCGACCATGATCGTGTTGGCGCGGGCGCTCTCCCGGGCTCCTCCCAGCAGGAAGGCCATGGCGAGCAGGACGACCAGCAGCGCGGGCAGGTTGAACAGGCCGCCCTCGCCCGGCGGCGCGGCCAGCGCGTCCGGAATGGTGACGCCGATGGTGCCGTCGAGCAGTTCGTTCAGATACTCGCCCCAGCCGACCGCGACGGCCGCGACCGAGACGCCGTACTCGAGGATCAGGCACCAGCCGCAGACCCAGGCGACGATCTCGCCCAGCGTGGCGTAGGCGTACGAGTACGAGGAGCCGGAGACGGGGATGGTGCCGGCCAGCTCGGCGTAGGAGAGGGCGGAGAACAGTGCCGTCAGCCCGGCGAGCACGAACGACAGGGTGACCGCGGGTCCGGCGTCCGGGACCGCCTCGCCCAGCACGACGAAGATGCCGGTGCCCAGGGTGGCGCCGATGCTGATCATCGTGAGCTGCCACATGCCCAGGGAGCGCCGCAGTGTGCCGTTCTCACCGTGGCCGCCCTCGGCCACCAGCCGCTCCACCGGCTTGCGCCGCACCAGGCGGGCGCCGAGGCCGCCCGCCGGCGGCCGGGGGGACCGCGTCTCACCGTCTGCGGCCGCGGGGGCTGCGCCGTGCTCCACCACTGGGGCTCCTCCATTGCTGCCGGTATCGCTACCGGTGTCGCTGCCGGTCCTGCTGCCGTCGGGGCGGACACGACCGGCGGCGGAACCCGGTGGGCATGGCAGAAGAGCCCGGGACAGGGACCGCCGAGCAGGCGGTCGCCGCCACTCCACGTACAGCGCACGACCCTACGAGCCGGGCGTGTGAGCCCGTAATGCACGAACCTTGCGCATCGGCGCGTGATCGTTGCGCGTAGGCCGCGCGCGCGGGAGATCGTTGCAGGTCACCGCGGGGGTTGCCAAATTCGCTACGGGTTGCGCGGGAGCGGGCCACGGGCCGCCCGGACGGTGGGCGGGCCGGTGAGCGGGCCGGATGGGGGCGAGCGTCCGGGTGGCGAGCGGATCTAGTGCGGCACGGGCAGGCCCGGCGCGAAGGCGACGGACGCCGCCTGGAGGCGCAGGGACTCCACGAGCGCGATCTGGCCGCGGGCGCGGTCCTTCAGCTCGTGCAGCTCGTCCCGGTCGACGGGCGAGTCCGGCTCGGCGACGGCCTCCAGGGCACGCCACAGCAGGTACTTGCCTTCGACGCCCAGCCGCAGGGTCTCCAGCTCGATGACCACGCCGAGGCCCGACCGGCGCACCACCCGTCCGTTGGGCTTGAGCCGCGCGAACTTCTCGCCGATCCAGCCCCCGGCGATCTTGTAACGGCGCACGGGGACCCCGAGCGCGTCCATGATCCGGATCAGCGCGGCGCGGTCCCACGCGATCTCCTGCGCCAGCCGTTCCAGCTCACCGCTCCCGAAGCCGCCGTGGTGCCGCTGGGCGATACGGCGGGAGAGCTCGACGCCCGCCGTGGAACCGGCCAGATGGTCGTTGAGGTAGATCCCGAGCGAATCCGGTGCCGTGCCCCGGGCCGCCTGGGTGGTCACGGAATGCCGCGCTCTGCTCATGGCTCCAGCCTGCACCGGCCCGAGGAGGACCGCATGCCGTACTGCTGGGGGCGGTACGCCGGGCAGCACCAGCCAAGTGGAGCGGCGAGGACGGCGGGCTTCACCGGCGCGCGGTCCGGGACCGGCGGCGCGGAGGCTCGGGCTCCTCCTCGGGCTCTTCGTCCTCTTCCTCCTCGTACGCGTCCTCGGGTTCTTCCTCGCCCTCGTCTTCTTCCTCTTCCTCCTCGTACGCGTCCTCGGGCTCCTCTTCTTCCTCGTCCTCGTACGCGTCCTCCGGCTCTTCCTCCTCGCCGGTGCTGACGACTTCGCCCTCGTGGATCTCGCCCCGCCACCCCTCGATCTCCTCGGGGTTGAGGAAGGCG